>CAZGTM010000019.1:54250-62928 GCA_964528595.1 uncultured Rhodospirillaceae bacterium | reverse complement strand
CACGATCAACGGTTTGCTGAAACGATATTGGCCTGCCTGCTTGTTTAGCCTCTACATACAAGCTCTTTGCTTCGCTTAATGTCGGTGCATTAGACGATGCTCCCGACACATCCACCTGATCCACAAGGTATCGGTTGAAGGGATCACGATCGCTTCGCCACCTAAGTGACATCCAATCCTGCTCAAGAGAGCCAGCAAGAGACATAGCTCTAGTTTTAGCTGCCTTTAGCGAACGGGTTTTAAGAGAGAAGGTGATCCTAGAACACCGATAATGCCCTTTCAGATCAGCTGGAACACGTCGGCTGAAGTACCACCACCCCCGCTTTTGATACAGATAGGGTGCTCGTTTGGTCGTCCACATGGTCTACCGCCTCATAAGGTTCAACACAATATCGTTGAAACTCAAAGGGTTAGCTGTAGTGCATGAGGTGAATTGGCGCTCCCTAGGGGACTCGAACCCCTGTTTCCGGCGTGAGAGGCCAGCGTCCTAGGCCACTAGACGAAGGGAGCGTCGAGGGCGTCCCGCTACATAGCCCCGATTGGGCGTACGATCAAGCTTTGAGTCCGAGGGGCCTCGGCCTGCTGTCTATTCCGCCGCAACCTTTTCGGCGTGGGCCTTGGCCCCGGCCAGTAGGGCGTCGATGGCGGCGTCCTCGCTGTTCCAGGCGCAGACCAGGCGGATGACGATGGCGTCGCCTTCCCGGGTCCAGTGGTGAAAGAGGTGGCCGTCGGCTTCGAGCCCTTCCACCACTTCCGCCGGCAGACCGACGAAGATTTCGTTGGCGTCGACGCTGGCGAAGAGATAAGCCCCCGGCAGGGCGGCCAGGCCGTCCGACAGGCGCTTGGCCGCGGCGTTGGCGTGGCGCGCGTTGCGCAGCCAGACATCGTCGGCGAGGTAGGCTTCGAGCTGGGCCGAAAGATAGCGCATCTTCGACGCCAGGTGGCCGCCGCGCATGCGGGTGTAGACGAAGTCGCCGGCCGCGCCGGGATCGAAGAACACCACGGCTTCCGCCCCCATCGTGCCGTTCTTGGTCGAGCCGAACGACAGCACGTCGACGCCGGCCCGCCAGGTCATGTCGGCGGGGGAACAGTCCAAACCGGCGATGGCGTTGGCGAAGCGGGCGCCGTCCATGTGGACGCCGAGGTCGCGGCTCTGCGCCACCTCGACGATAGCGGCAAGCTCGTCGAGGCTGTAGACGCCGCCCAATTCACTGGCCTGGGTGATCGAGACGGCTTTGGGCGGCACCTGGTGCGGTGTGCGCCGGCCTGCCTCGGCTAGGCGTTCGGCAAAGTGTTCGGCCGAGAACTTGGCGTCGTCACCGTCGAGCAGCACGAGCTTGGCGCCGCCGGTATAAAACTCCGTGCCGCCGGCCTCGTCGACCTCGATATGGGCTTCGCGGTGGCAGAACACCGAGCCGTGCGGCGGCGTCAGGGTGGTCAGCGACAGCACGTTGGCCGCCGTGCCCGTCAGCACCGGAAAGACCGCCACGTCGCGTTCGAACAGCTCGCTCATGCGACCCTGCAGGCGGGCGGTGATCTCGTCGCCGCCATAGGAGGCCATGGTACCGGTGTTGGCCGCCGCCAGGGCGTCCATGATCTCGGGCGAGACGGCGGTGACGTTGTCGCTGCGAAAGTCGGAGGGTGCGGTCATTTCGAGGTCTCTTGCTGTTCGAATTCGGTTCTACCTATCACGAAGGCTCAATCCGGCATATGGGAAATCGCCAACGCCGTGAACCGCCCCTCCGCCTCATCGGACCAGTCGTAGCGGTAAGCTGCCAGATCGGTAACGGCTGTCTCATCGACCGCCGCGATCAGCCAGAGCCAGCCCGGCTCCCAGGCCTGGGCGAGGTCGGCGGCGGAGGGCCGGGCCGGCGCGCCGGGGTGGGAGTGGTACATGCCGACGACGTCTTCCGGCGCGCCCGCAAGCTCGCGCTGCAACTTCAGGCGCTCGGCGAAATCGACCTCGAAGGTCCGCCGCCGGTCCGCCGCCAGATTGCGCGTCGGGTGGGCGCGGGTGACGGTCAGCACCTCGGCTGCCGGCAAACCCAGCAACAGGCCGCAGCATTCTTCCGGAAAAGCCGCACGCGCTTCCCGCCCGATCACGTCGCGAACCGCCGAGGCCAGCAGCAGACGGGTGGTCACGGGGCCAGCCGGATGGTCCCCAGCTTACGGCCATCCGCCAGATCGAAGATCAGGATGTGCTGTTCGCCGTCTGCCGTTCGGATCCGCACCATCAGGCGGCGGCGGCCGCTTTCCATTTCCTCGATCGTGGCGCCGGCGGGGAGTTTGGCCTCGACCTCGCCGAAGACCGCGGGCGGCAGGCGTTTGCGCTTGCTATCCGGCGAAGCGCCGGCAATGGGTTCGCCCGCGTTCATGCGGCTGATGATGGTGTAGGCGACGATACCGACACCGACGATGATCATCACGCCCATGACGGCGACGAGAATCTTAAGCCCGAGGAAGTTCTTGTTCATCGTCTGTCGCCGCCCACGCGCCGCCTCAGAGTTTTGGTCTCAATTCAGGATCGTTGCTTCTATACTGCCGGCGATATGACGGACCGGCAAAACCATTCATTCACCGCCGCCGAAGCCGCCGCCGGCGCCCGGCTCGACAAGCTGATCGCCGATCATGGCCTCGGCTTATCGCGCATGCGGGTGAAATCGCTGATCCTGGACGGCCATGTGCGGGCCGACGGCGCGACGATAACGGACCCCTCCTACCAGGTCAAACCGGGGCTCACCCTGGAAATCGAGGTGCCTGAAGCGGTCGAGGCCGAACCCGAGGGCCAGGACATCCCGCTCACGGTGGTGTTCGAGGACGCCCACCTGATCGTGATCGACAAACCGGCCGGCCTGGTGGTGCATCCGGCGGCGGGCAATCCCGACCGCACCCTGGTCAACGCCCTGATCCATCATTGCGGCGATACGCTCTCGGGCATCGGCGGCACCCGGCGGCCCGGCATCGTCCATCGCCTGGACAAGGATACCAGCGGCCTGCTGATCGCGGCCAAAACCGATGCGGCCCACAATGGTCTGGCGGCGCAGTTCGCCGCCCACAGCATCGAACGGGCCTACCGCGCAGTGGTCTGGGGCCGGCCGGCGCCGGCCGCTGGCACCATCGAGGGCGCCATCGGGCGATCCCCGCGCAACCGCAAGAAAATGGCGGTAGTGGGGCGGGGCGGCAAGCACGCCGTGACCCACTACAAGACGCTGAAACGGCTGGGCGATCAGGCGGCGCTGGTCGAATGCCGCCTGGAAACCGGCCGCACCCACCAGATCCGCGTCCACATGACCCACATCGGCCATCCCATCGTCGGCGATCCGCTCTACGGCCGGGGACGCGGCGCCGGGAAACTCTCCGCCCCCGCCCGCCAGGCCGTCGAAAACCTGGGCCGCCAGGCGCTGCATGCGGGCGTTCTCGGCTTCAAACACCCGATCAGCGGGGATATCCACCGGTTTGAAAGCGAATTGCCTTCCGATATCACAGCGTTAATATCCCAATTGGATATTTAACCAAGTTGGCTAGTCGGATACCTTGACATTCGACCCCATCGTCCCTTTATAAGATACAGGTGCCAGAGACACCGGAGGGGCGAGGTTCGCCTCTTTGATAAAATGACAGGTAACCAGGGACGCGGTGCTTAACCGCCGCGGAAAACACCAGATGGCTCGTAATATCGTTCCCGCGATCACCCCGGAGAGCAGCTTAAGCCGCTATCTCCAGCAGATTCGCGAATTTCCCATGCTGACGGTGGACGAGGAATACATGCTCGCCAAGGCCTGGCGTGAGCGGGACGATGTGGACGCCGCCGGAAAGCTGGTCAACAGCCATCTCCGCCTGGTCGCCAAGATCGCCATGGGTTACCGGGGTTACGGCCTGCCGGTCGCCGAACTGATTTCCGAAGGCAACGTCGGCATGATGCAGGCCGTCAAGCGCTTCGATCCGGAGCGCGGTTTCCGTCTGGCGACCTACGCCATGTGGTGGATCCGCGCCTCGATCCAGGAATACATTCTGCACTCGTGGTCGCTGGTCAAGATGGGCACGACGGCGGCGCAGAAGAAGCTGTTCTTCAATCTGCGCAAGATCAAGGGCCAGTTGAAAGCCATCGACGAGGGCGACCTGCACCCCGAAACCGTGACCAAGATCGCCGACCGCCTGGGCGTCGCCGAAAACGACGTGGTCCAGATGAACCGCCGCATGGCGGCCGCCGACAGCTCGCTCAACGCGCCCGTTCGCATGGACGGTGACGGCGAATGGATGGACTGGCTGGTCGACGACACGCCGGACCAGGAACACATGCTGGGCGAAAGCCAGGAACTCGAGCAACGCCGCGGCTGGATGGCCGACGCGATGAAATCGCTCAACGAGCGCGAACAGCACATTCTGACGGAACGCCGCCTCAAGGAGGATCCTTCGACCCTGGAGGAGCTCAGCGAGGAATACGGCATCAGCCGCGAACGCGTCCGCCAGATCGAGGTACGGGCCTTCGAGAAGCTGCAAAAAGCGATGCGCAGCGCCGCCATGGCGAACCGGCTGGTCGAATCCTCCGCCGACTAAATCGGGAATTTTCGGCTAATTCAGGATCGACGAGCCCCACTCGTCGAATAGTTCCTTTTGCCGCGCCTTGATCGCAGCGCGCCGGCGGCCGGAAAACGCCTGCAGGTACACAATGGAAAAGTGCGGCGCCACCCAGGCCAGCGCAGCGCCGATTGCCGCTGCCATGTAGATGACGAACCACGAGTAGATATCGCCGACCACCGCGGCGCCACCGGGTACGCTCCAGACCTTGCCGACGACCGGGATCAAACCGGCCAGATTGAATAGGGCGATACACGTAGAGCCGCTGCTGCCGGGCCGGCGTTCGATTAAAAACGAAATAACGCTCGGCAAGAGCCCCAACGCGATCAGCACAATGGTGGCAAAGAGCGCGGCGATCATGACGGCAACCCGATCGTGCTTGTGAACCAGATGGACAGCCCGACGGCAAGGGCGCCCAACAAGGTGGCTATGCGGTAGCCGGTTGTGCGCGCCTCGACATTCATTACTGGCCCGCCATTCTCCAAGCCCTCGAGTAGTGCTTCCAGATCGGCATATTCTTCGGCGGCGGCAAACATTTCGGCACGGTCCTGATGCCTGATCCGCGGCGCGCCGACACTGTTGTGCATATCGACAAGGTCACCGTTGACCACCGCCAATTCGATGTCCTGGGCCAAATTTTTCCGCCGGGTGCGGCTGTGAAAAAGGTCGAGCACGGGCGGCATGCGGGCTGACATCCAGTGGCACAGGTTAGGCAACGGCCCGCACTTCGTGACGTGTTGCAGGATAGCGAACAATCCCAACACCTTCAGCCGCCGCTCCGCCGGGTCGCCGCCCTCCAGAGCAAGCCGAGGGATGGCCTTTACGGCATCGGTGGAGCGCGACGCGACAAACGCCGCGATATGCCGGTCCAAGATCTCGAAATCGTCCTTGGGCTGTTCCAGAGCCTCCTCGATTGCCCGCAGCAAGTCACCCAAATCCAAGGCCCCGGCCGCGGCAATGGGGGGGCTGAGGCACGGCGTGGCGGTATTCAATTCGTAAAGACAGCGCTCCAGTCCGAAACCTGGCGCTGAGTTCTCCACATAACTTCGAATGGCGCTGAAATTTGCACCGGTTGATAAATTTTCCCCCTCGCGCTCATCCCAGGCTTCCCATCCGGACAGATAATTGCTCGCAAACAGGTCCGACAACTTGTTTTGCAACTCCACGTCGCCGGATGACAGGGCAGCCGCCACCGCCGCGCCAAACCCGTCCAGACAAATGGACAGGCCGCGGAAACGGACTGGCCCAGTCGGGTCGAGGATGGCGCAGACCCGCGTCGCCAGGATGCCGGCGGCGACGCCGTCGCCGCTTCTGGCCGCTTCGTGGGCCGCCATAACGGCGGAATGGCGCCCTGAATCGTCAAGTCCACCCCGCACCCAGTTGGCCAATTTGTCGCCCCTGGCGATTTCCGCGCCGCCCTCATCCAGACGGCCGATTTCCAACGCGGCCATGCGGTCGTACATGATGTCCTTGCCGTTGATCCTGAAGGGACGGCGGGCGCGCACGCCAGAGGGCTTGTGCTGCAGGCGACGGGCGCTTCCCCACACCCAGCCTTCGGCATCCTCCATTTTCCAGCGATCACCGGAATCATCGCACAACAAGCCTCGCAACAATCTTTCAGTCGGACCGGAATATTTTTGAGCGCCCATCAGAGTGACATACGACCCATGGGACATCTTTTGCTCCCACAGTTCCTCGGGCGTGAGCTTTTCGACGGGATTGCGGCCGTTCAGAAGCAGCGTAATGGCGACACCCAGGGCGTAGAGATCGGTACCGGCGCCACCCTCGCCCCGGCCGATAGGATCCGCCATGCCGCGATCCAGTGTTTCGTACAATTCGGGCTGTGAATAACCCGGCGGTTCGGTGAAACATTCACCAAGGACGACGCGCTGTCTGTCCTGATCCGCGTAGAAGATATTTTCCAGCCGGATTCGGCGATGCGCGATGCCCTGGTGGTCGAATTCGGCCAACGCCTCAATCAGTCTGGGCAGAATGCGGTCGGTAACCACCGGTTCCGCCAAGCCTTTACTACCCGTCAAACCATCCGACAGGCGGCCGCCCACGGGGCGCTCAAGGATCATGACAGGGCGGATTTCGTTGCCGATCGCCACGAACTGGCTAGCCCGTAACTCAAGCGTGTTCTTGGGGGTCTTGTCGGCAATCATTTGGGCCGCGTGATGCCGTTGCGGCATGTCGGCCCGGCAAACCAGGGCGAAAACCGAACCTTCCGCCGCATCGCGGTCAGTGGCGGCAAATGCCTGGGCGTTGGGCGAGTCCAGGCCGCTTAGCGGTACGCCGAGGTCGATCCGATAGCGATCGTCAAACGAAACCGCTTCGCCGCTATTGATTTTCCAATTCCTTGCGGACACCACTCCCAACACCAATTCAACTTCGACGTTTCTATATATGGCCCGCGAGGCGCTCCGGTACAAGTGCCGATACCTTCTAACATGCGAGAGAGACTTGTTTCACGCGCCGGGAATTGTAAACTCTAGGAGGTGATCCTGAGCGTGGTGGCGCGACGGCGCGAACGATTTCTTGCGGTTTTGAAGAAACGAATACCCAGGGGCTGAAATTGACGGAAACCGTTAACGATCTGTACGCTCTGCGCAAGGGCAAGTGGACCGTATATCAGCAGTATTCCAAGGCGGAATTTGGCCGCGCCGTGACGGACGCGGAAAAGCTCATGAACGACGCCGCGGTTGAGGCCGTCGGCATCATCCGCGAATCCCCCGATAAACGATCCGGCGGCTTTCACGAATCCCTTGCCTATGCCGACGCCAAGAAGGAAGGCGTGCCCCCACTTAACGAATTCGAAGTCAAACCGAAGGCAAAGCAGGAACACAAAGCCACCCAAGGTTCTTTTTTCGAAGGTGGCGGCGACGAAGACGAGGATGCGGGCAAGCAAGCCAAACGAGCCCGCAAGGAAGCCGCCGAGGATCCGGTCCTGCAGCGCAGCGCCTTCGCACTGCCGGTCAAATTGTTCACGGTCGCCTTCATCGCCTTGGGCGTGGGCTGGGGCCTTTGGGCCTCGATCAACCACCTGGGTGGCACGCCGATGCTGGCCAGCGCCCTGGGCCAGCACAATCTGGCGGCAAAGACCATGGGGATCGGTTTCGTCATTTCATTGATGATCCTGTTGCCGACAACGATCAGCGGCGCCGATATCGCCGCCGCCTTCCGTGGCTCTCCCGCAAGACCGCCTTCGCGCCCGGCCCAAGCCCGGCGCAAACCGGCCGGCAACAAGAAAAACCGTAAAAAAGGTGGTTCGGAAAAGGGCAAGAAGGACAAGAAGACGGAAGACGAATGGTCCACGGGAGACAGTGAGAAGGAAAAACCCGAGGTCCCGCCAGCGCCCGAAGAGGAAAAACCGGCGGAACCGGAGGAACCGGTCGATGCCGGCGCCGCCAACCGTATTGAAGCAGCGCGCGCCAACCTGATGCAGTTTTTCGAACGCTGCATGACCTTCGTCATGGCATCCGACCCTGAGGCAAAAGGTGGGCGCATGGATGCCGTCACGACCTTCGGCTGCCAGCTGTTTTTTGCAGGGGCCGCGGAAATCCTCGCCCAAAACGCCAAAATTGATACCCGGCACCTCGGCAAAATCCTGGAACCCTGCGCCCTCGCCCTGGGCGTGGACAAAGGACGCCTGAAACAGTTTTCCGACAAATATGACAGTTACCTTCTGGAACCGGGCTACCTCGACATGTTCCGCGCGGGGCGCGAGGCGATGACAACGGCGCTTGAGGACGAAAAGAAGGCGGCCGAACGCGAGGCGGCGGCGGAGGAAGCGGCCAAGGCGCCGGCCAACGCCAAGCCGAAAAGCCCGGCGGATGATGATTTCGACGACGATTGGGAAAGCGACGAGGATATCGGTATTTTCCTGGCCCATGCGCTGGAAGCCTGGCGCTCGCCCAAGGACCGCAAGGGCGGCATGACCGCCGTACTATTCACCGACATCGTCGGCTCCACCAATATTACCCAGACCCACGGCGACGAGGCCAGCCAGCGCCTGGTCAACATCCACAACTCGATCGTGCGCGGCGCCCTTCAGGGCCAGGGCGGCTGGGAAGTCAAACACACCGGCGACGGCATCATGG
>CAZGTM010000019.1:19385-54150 GCA_964528595.1 uncultured Rhodospirillaceae bacterium | reverse complement strand
CGACGGCATCATGGTCACCAACATGCTGAAGGAAATGTGCCAGGGCCGACCCTACAAGTTCGACAACCTGGAACCCCGCGAGTTCAAAGGCATTTCAGAACCGGTTCAGGTTTCCCTCGTCCGCTGGGTCAGGGAAGAGGAATAAGACGGATTCTCAATCCTCGAAGGGGTCGCGCACCAGGATGGTGTCCTCTCGCTCCGGACTGGTCGACACCATGGCCACCGGCACCTCGATCAGTTCCTCGATGCGGCGAATGTACTTGACGGCCGTCGCCGGCAGGTCGGCCCAGCTGCGGGCACCCTCGGTGCTTTCCGACCAACCTTCGATGCTCTCATAGACCGGTTCCACGGCGGCCTGTGCGGCGGGCTGCGACGGCAGGTGCTGGATGATGTCGCCTTCGTGGCGGTAGCCGACGCACACCTTCAACTCCTCCATGCCGTCGAGCACGTCGAGTTTGGTCAACGCAATACCTGTCATGCCGTTGAGTTTGGCGGTCTGGCGGACCAGCACCGCGTCGAACCAGCCGCAGCGGCGCGAGCGGCCCGTGACGGTACCGAATTCGTGACCGCGCTCACCCAGGCCCTGCCCGATTTCGTCAAACAGCTCCGTCGGGAACGGTCCGGCGCCGACGCGCGTCGTGTAGGCTTTGACGATTCCCAGCACATAGCCCACGGCGTCCGGCCCCAGTCCCGAACCCACGGCCGCCTGACCCGCCAGTGTGTTGGATGAGGTTACGAAGGGATAGGTGCCGTGATCGATGTCCAAGAGCGCTCCCTGGGCGCCCTCGAACAAGACGCGCTTCCCGCCGCGTTTCGCCGCATCCAGCGTCAACCAAACGGTGTCGGCAAAGGGCAATATTTCCTGAGCAACAACATTGAGTTCGGCCAGCAGTTCTTCGCCGTCGACGGGATCGACGCCCATGCCTTTGCGCAGGGCGTTATGGTGCAGCAGCAGGTTGTCGATCCGGCCCCGCAAGGCTTCGGGATCGGCCAGATCACCCACTCTCAAACCACGCCGCGCAACCTTGTCCTCGTAGGCCGGACCGATGCCGCGCCGTGTCGTTCCGATGGACGTAGCGCCGCGAGCCTCCTCGCGCAGGGTGTCCAGTTCCTGATGCAGCGGCAAGATCAGGCTGGCATTTTCGGCAACCTTTAGAACGTCCGGAGTGATCTCGACCCCTTGCTCCCGGATTCTTTCGATCTCGGCCAACAAGGCCCAGGGATCGATGACGACGCCGTTGCCGATGACCGACAGCTTGCCGCCGACGACGCCCGACGGCAACGAGCTCAACTTGTAGACGACGCCGTCGATGACGAGAGTATGGCCGGCATTATGTCCGCCCTGGAAGCGCACCACGACATCGGCGCGGCTGCTTAACCAGTCGACGATCTTGCCCTTGCCCTCATCGCCCCACTGGGCACCGACCACTGTTACGTTCGCCATGACGTTTCGACCCTAAATCCGCTAACCAATGAAATGGATGAATTGAATTCCCGTCGGTTTCACCCCAGCGGGTGAACCTCGCCGGCTTCGAGAATGTGCGTGCAGCCCAGTCTGGCCGCTTCTGTGCGCGCCTCGCCAGCGTTTCCGAAGCCCTGCAGCGTCAGCCAGCCTTCCGCCCTCAGCCGCTTCCCTTCGCCCGCACCGGCGTCGGCAGTGATGTAAACCAGCGGCGGCTGTTCCGCGCCGGGCAGGGCCCGCATCAGCGAATCGGCGAACAAAGAAAATCCCGTCGCCGTCTCCCCCGAGGCCAATTCATAGCGCCCGCCCCGGCCCAATTCGCCGCGGACATCGCGGGCGAAGATGGTGAAACAGATACCGGTCTGGTATTCGAGGCCTCTGAATTCCGTGACATCGACCGTTAGCGAGAGGTCCGGTGATGCCGCGCCGATCAGCTGCGCACACTCGACAAGGCTTTGGATTTCCGCCGCCGCGCGGTCGGGCAGATCGATCGATTTAAGCTTCGCCACGGCGCTGTCCACCGGACCGGAAGAACCCAAGAGGTCGGACAACAAACCGCTGATGCCGTCGCCGAACTCCGCCAGCGCCGTCGCGTCCTTGCGGTCCAGCGCCAGGCGCGCCCGTTCGCTGTCTTCGCTGGACAGCCCGAGGCCCTGGCAAACCACGGGGACAAGCGTCGGCAGACTGAGATCGATCGACAAACCATCGACGCCCAAATCGGTCAACGCTTCCCCGGCCAGCGAAACGACTTCGGCATCCGCCGCCAGATCCGGCGCCCCGATCAGCTCCGCGCCGACCTGGGCAAACTGGCGCTCCGGCCGCAGCTGGGAGCCCTTCACGCGCAAAACCTGACCGCCGTAGGAGAGCCTCAACGGCCGCGGTTCGTTGACCAGACGGGTGACGGCGACACGCGCGACCTGCGGTGTGATATCGGGCCGTACGCCCATCATGCGCTGCGAAACGGGATCCATCAGGCGGAACATGTCGGCCGCCACGGCCTGGCCCAGACCGTCGAGGAAGCTTTCCTCGAACTCCACCAGCGGCGGCTTGATGCGTTGATAACCGCGGGCGCGGAACGCCGCCAACAGGCGTTCGATGGTCGCCGCCTCCAGCTCCGCCTCGAGCGGCAGAGTGTCGGCGAGACCGTTGGGCAGCAGTCCTTTGTGGGCTGATGAGTTCATGGCGGGCCGGAGTTTAGAGCATTTTCCCGATTAGACGAAATCCAGCGCCTTGACCTGCTTGACGTGCGGCAGGTCCTGCAACTTTGTCAGAACGTCGTCGTCGATTTCACCGTCGATCTCGATCAACGCTAGGGCGTCGCCGCCGGCATTCGATCGGCCCAGGTGGAACGTCGCGATATTGAGATTGGCGTCGCCGAGCACGGTGCCGACGGCGCCGATCAGGCCGGGTTTATCCTCGTTGTTGAGGTAGATCATGTGCGGCGCCAGCTCGGCCTCAACCGCCATGTCGTTGATCTGCACCACGCGCGGTTTTGAATCGCCGAACAGCGATCCCGCCACGACGCGGCTGCGGCGCTCGGTTTCGACCGTCAGCCGGACCAGGGTCTGGTGGTCGCTGATGCTTTCCTGCTTGGTTTCGATGACCGCGACGCCGCGTTCCTTGGCAACCAGCGGCGCGTTGACCATGTTGACCGATTCCATCAACGGCGACAGCAGCCCCTCCAGCACAATCGCCGTCAAGGGACTGGTGTTCAGGGTTGCGGCGTGACCGGCATATTCGATGGTCACGGTCTTCAGGCCGGTCTCGGTGATCTGCCCGGCGAAACGGCCGATCTGTTCGACCATCCGCATGTACGGCCTGAGACGCGGTGCGTCCTCCGCCGATACCGACGGCATGTTGAGGGCGTTCGTGATCGCTCCATCAAGCAGAAAGTCGGACATTTGTTCGGCGATCTGAAGCGCGACCTTTTCCTGGGCTTCCGTGGTGGAAGCGCCGAGATGAGGCGTGACGACGATGCCGTCGACACCAAACAGCGGATTATCCGTTGCCGGTTCCTCGGCGAACACGTCAAGCGCCGCGCCCGCGACGCTGCCGCTCTCGACAGCCTCCTTCAAGGCCGCCTCGTCGATCAGGCCGCCGCGTGCGCAGTTCACGATACGCACGCCCGAGCGCATCTTGGTGATGGCCTCGGCATCGATGACGTTGCGGGTCTGATCCGTCAGCGGTGTGTGCAGGGTAATAAAGTCGGCGCGGGGAAAGAGGGCGTCCAACTCGACTTTTTCGACGCCGATGGTCTCGGCCCGTTCCGGCGACAAGAAGGGATCGTAGGCCAGGACCTTCATCTTGAGGCCTTGGGCCAGATCGGCGACCACCGAGCCGATGTTGCCGCAGCCGATCAGGCCCAGCGTCTTGCCGGCGACCTCGACGCCCATGAAGCGGGATTTCTCCCACTTGCCCTGATGCGTCGATGCGTTGGCCTGGGGAATTTCCCGGGCCAGCGACAACAGCATGGCGATCGAATGTTCGGCAGTTGTGATGGAATTGCCGAACGGCGTGTTCATGACGACGATGCCGCGTTGGGTCGCGCCCGGGATATCGATGTTGTCGACGCCGATGCCGGCCCGGCCGATGACCTTCAGGTTGTCGGCCGACGCCAGAATATCGTTGGTTGCCTTGGTGGCGGAGCGGACGGCGAGACCGTCGTACTCGCCGATGCAGGCCGCCAATTCCTCCGGGCTCATGCCGGTCTTTTCGTCGACCTCGATGCCGCGGGAGCTGAACACTTCCGCCGCCAGCGGACTCATTTTGTCCGAAATTAGAACTTTGACCATGGTCTTGCCTTTGGAAACGGGTTGGGGGGGTTAAGCGGCCTGGGATGACTTGATGTCGGCAAACGCCCAATCGAGCCACGGCAACAAGGCCTGGATATCCGAGGTTTCGACGGTGGCGCCGCCCCAGATGCGCAGACCCGGCGGCGCCGCCGGATAGGCGCCGATGTCGAGGGCGACGTTTTCCGCCTCCAGCGTCGCCATCAACTGCTTGATCAGCGCCCGCTGCTCGGCTTCCGGTAAACCCTGGAACCAGGGATCGACGACCGAGAGGCAGATCGAGGTCGACGACCGCGCAGAGGCGTCCGTCACGAGAAATTCGACCCAGGGCGTCTGTTCGACCCAGGCTGATATCGCCGCGAGGTTGGTCCTCGAGCGGTCGAGCAGGCCGTCGAGCCCTTGGGTCTCGGCCCAGGTCAGGGCGTCCAGCGCGTCTTCGATGACCATCATCGAAACCGTGTTGATGGTGGCGCCCTTGAAAATGTCGGCGTTGAGCTTGCCGCCCTTGGTCAGGCGGAAGATCTTCGGCATCGGCCAGGGTGGCGTGTAGCTTTCCAGGCGTTCGACGGCACGCGGGCTGAGGACCAGCACGCCATGAGCCGCTTCGCCGCCCAGCACCTTCTGCCAGGAGAACGTGGTGGCGTCGAGCTTGCTCCAGTCGAGGTCCATGGCGAAGACGGCGCTGGTGGCGTCGCAAATCGTCAGGCCCTGACGGTCGGCATCAATCCAGTCGCCGTTGGGCACGCAGGCGCCGCCGGCGGTACCGTTCCAGGTGAAGATGACGTCGCGGTCGCAATCGACCTGGCCAAGATCGGGAATTTCACCGTAGGGCGCGTCGATGACCCGGGTGTCTTCGATCTTGAGCTGTTTGGTGACGTCGATCTGCCATTGCGCGCCGAAATTCTCCCAGGCCAGGAGGTCAACGCCGCGCGGGCCCAACAGAGACCACATGGCCATCTCGATGGCGCCGGTATCCGACGCCGGCACGATGCCGATGAGATAATCATCGGGCAGGCCGAGAATACGCCGCATGCGGTCGCAGACGTCGTTGATCTTCGCCTTGCATTCGGCGGCGCGGTGCGAGCGGCCGTCGCTTATGTCGTTGAGAGCTGCCGGCGTCCAGCCCGGCCGTTTGGAACATGGCCCCGAGGAAAAACGGGGATTCTGAGGACGCAATTCTGGTTTCATGGTGTCTCCCTTCCTTCCAGAAGGGCAGCGACCCGTTGGGGGATCGTGGCCCGCCGGGGACTTTAAGGATGGCGAGGCGAATGTCAACGCGATTTCCCGTGAAGTTGAAAATAAGCGGCCTTCATTTTTCCGCCGGGTTGCTGCCCGAAAGGTTGACTAGCGAAGCCGTGCGTGGCTTGGTTTCAGCCACATTTTGCAGCCAACAAGCGGCAGGTATTCCATGATCGCCAGTCAACGGCACCTTTTCGATATTCCCGACGATGTCGCCTATTTCAATTGCGCCTATCTCTCCCCGTTGAGCCACGCCGTGCTGGCCGCCTCGGAAGAAGGCCTGCGACGCAAGGCGGTGCCTTGGACGGTGACGCCGTCCGATTTCTTCTCGGGCACCGAAGCCGCCAGGCGGTCGTTCGCCGAGCTGATCGGCGCCGGGGCCGACGGTATTTTCGTCATCCCGGCGGCCAGCTACGGCCTGTCCACGGCGGCTCTTAATCTGCCCCTGGGTGAGGGCAGGCGAATTCTCATGCTGGAAGAGCAGTTTCCCTCGCACGTCTATCCCTGGCGCGAGTTGGCGAAGCGCAACGGTGGCGTCATCGAGGTTCTGCCAAGGCCGGAGGACGACGACTGGACGGCAACCATCCTTACCGCCATCAATGAGGGCGTGGACATCGTGACGCTGCCCCACTGCCACTGGACGGACGGCGGCCTGATCGACCTCGTCGCGGTGGGTGAACGCTGCCGCGCCATCGGCGCCGCCCTCGCCATTGACGCCACCCAATCGCTGGGGGCCCTGCCCCTCGACGTCCGGGAGGTACAGCCCGACTTCCTCGTCGCCGCCAGCTACAAATGGCTGCTCGGCCCCTACTCTATCGGTTTCGCCTACGCCGCCCCGCACCGCCAGGACGGCCAGCCGATGGAGCACAGCTGGATTCAACGCGAAGATGCCGACAATTTCTCCGGATTGGTTCAATACGTCGATGAGTATCAATCAGGCGCCCGCCGCTACGACGTCGGCGAAACACCGAATTTCGCCCTGATGCCGGGCGCCCAGGCCGCCCTCGACCAGATCCTCGCCTGGGGCGTGGATGAAATTCAGGCGACGTTGTCAGCCCGCACCAACGACATTGCCGAACGCGCCCGCGGTTTGGGCCTAGCCAGTGCGCCCCAGGGCTTGCGTGCGGGGCATTTCCTGGGACTTCGGTTTGAAGACGGCGTGCCGGATGGCCTGCCCGAGAGGCTGGCTGAAAACAAGGTATTCGTCAGCGTCCGGGGCTCCTCCAT
The DNA here is from genome assembly GCA_964528595.1 of uncultured Rhodospirillaceae bacterium. Lineage (GTDB taxonomy): Bacteria > Pseudomonadota > Alphaproteobacteria > UBA2966 > UBA2966 > CAYFKJ01. Next base: position 47,433 of record CAZGTM010000019.1, on the reverse strand, counting down.
GCGCATCACACCGCATGTCTACAATACCGACGCCGATGTCGATAAACTGTTCGACGTTTTGGGATCAGCGTTGGGATAGCCCTGATGAGCAGTCTGGAATTCGGCGATGGACCGCAATCACTTTACGAGGGCACCGGTCTGCCCGCCTTCGACCTGACCAAGGCGCGGCGCGATACGCCGGGCTGCGAGAACGTGCTGCATTTCAACAACGCCGGCGCCGCGCTGATGCCGGAGTGCGTCACGGAAGCCGTCATCCGCCATCTGCAACTGGAATCGGAGATCGGCGGTTATGAGGCGGCGGCGCGCGCCGAACGGCCGCTAAACCGGGTCTATGACGCGACGGCGGGCCTGATCAATGCGTCGACGGATGAAATCGCCATCGTCGAGAACGCCACGCGGGCCTGGGACATGGCCTTCTACGCCATGACGTTCGCGGAGGGCGACCGCATCCTCACCTGTACCTCGGAATACGCCTCGAACTACATTGCCTACCTTCAGGTCGCCAAAAAGACCGGCGCGGTGATCGAAGCCGTGCCCGCCGACGAAAGCGGCCAGATCGACGTGGCGGCGCTGGAAAGCATGATCGACGACCGCGTCAAGCTGATCTCGATCACCCACGTGCCGACCAACGGCGGCCTGGTCAATCCGGCGGCGGAGGTGGGCCGCGTCGCCAAGGCGGCCAACATCCCCTACCTCCTCGACGCCTGCCAGTCGGTCGGACAGATGCCCATCGATGTCGCCGCCATCGGCTGCGACATGCTCTCGGCGACGGGGCGCAAGTATCTGCGCGGTCCGCGCGGCACCGGCTTCCTCTGGGTGCGCAAGGAACTGATCGAAATCTTGGAACCGCCCTTCCTCGACCTGCATGCGGCGGAATGGACGGGCGAGCAAAGCTACCGCATCCGCGACGATGCGCGGCGTTTTGAGAACTGGGAATGCTATGTCGCCGGCCGCGCCGGACTTTGCGCCGCCATCGAGTACGCCAAAGGCTGGGGCCTGGAGATCATCTACGGTCGCGTTCTCGACCTGGCCGCGAACCTGCGCGCCAAACTGAACGCGCTGCCGGACGTCAATGTGTGGGACCTCGGCGTCGAGCAATGCGGCATCGTCAGCTTCACGATGGAAGGCCACGAACCGGAAGCTGTTTTCGAAGCGCTCAGCGAGCAAGCCATCAACGTCGAAACCTCCAGCCCCGCCAGCACCCGCCTCGACTTCAGCGCCCGTGACCTCGGCACCATCGTCCGCGCCAGCGTGCACTACTACAACTCCGACGAGGAAATCGACCGTTTCTGCGGGGCGTTGGAGGGGATCTGACAATATCCACCGTCATTCCCGCGAAAGCGGGAATCCATTCTTCATGTTGTCATAACAAAAAACGAAACATGGACTCCCGCTTTCGCGGGAGTGACGAAGAAGGCTAATTCTGACACTCAAACAAAGCTCAAACTCACCGAACCCAGCCCGTCGATCTCGGCCGTGGCGCTGTCGCCTTTGTCGAGCCAGCGCGTCTTGACCAACGATCCCAGCATGACGAATTCGCCGGCCTTCAGGGTCAGGCCATTGGCGGCCAGGTGGTTGGCGACGAAGGCCAGCGCCTCGAGGGGGTGGCCCAGGACGTCGCGGCCGTGGCCGACGCTGGGCTCTTCGCCGTTGACCGACATGCGGCCTTCGATGGCTTCGAGATCGAGGCTCCGCCAGTCCGTGACTTCGTCGCCCAGCACGCAGCCGGCATTGCAGAAATCGTCCGTGATCAAGGTGATGGCCGGCATGCTGAGAATGTCGTTGTAGCGGTCGTCGACGACCTCGAATCCGGGCATCAGGGCCGCCACGGCATCGGCAACCGAGTCCCGCGTATGCGGCGCGTCGGCGGGCGTCAGGTCCCGGCCCATGCGCACGACGATTTCGCACTCGATGCCGGGGGCACAATATGCCTCGCGCGGCAGGTCGGCGTGATTACGCGCCACCAGACGGCTGCGCACCCGGCCCATGCAGGGTGTCGTCATCTTCATGTATTCCTGCATGGCGGTTGACGTCACGCCCACTTTCCAACCGGCGTAGTCCTCACCTTGGTCCGCGAACCAGTCGTGCAGCGCCCACTGGATGTCGTAGGCCTCGGCCGGGTCGGCGGGTTGGGTTCCCTCGGGCAGGTCGCGGAAGGGTTCGACGGCGAGGCGGTGTTCGCCGACGAAGGCGGCGGCTTGCTTGATGGCGTCAGATTGCATCTGCGATGGCCTTTCCCATTTCCTCTGTACTGGCTTTGCCGCCGAGGTCCGGCGTCAGTGCCGCGCCTTCGGCCAGGATGTGCGCGATGGCGCCTTCGACGGCGCGGGCGGCTTCCGAATGCCCCAGGTGGTCGAGCATCATGGCGCCCGACCAGATCTGCGCCACCGGGTTGGCGATGCCCTGTCCCGCGATGTCGGGGGCGGAGCCGTGCACCGGTTCGAACATCGACGGCGCATCACCGGCCGGGTTGATGTTGGCGCTGGGCGCGATACCGATGCCGCCAACGACCGCCGGCCCGAGATCGGAGAGGATATCGCCGAACAGGTTGGAGCCCACGACGACGTCGAAATGGTCGGGTTTGCCGACGAAATGCGCCGTCAGGATATCGATGTGGAACCTGTCGGTCTTTATCTCGGGGTACTCCGCCCGGATGGCTTCGAAGCGTTCGTCCCAATAGGGCATGGTGTGGATGATGCCGTTCGATTTCGTCGCCGACGTGACGTGCCGGGCATCGCGCGTGCAGGCCAATTCGAAGGCATAACGCATGATGCGGTCGAGGCCCTGTTTGGTGAACATGCTTTCCTGCACGGCGACTTCCTGCTCGGTGCCGGTATAAAGCCGCCCGCCGATCTCGGAATACTCGCCCTCGACGTTTTCCCGCACGATCACCATGTCGATGTCGCCGGGCCCGTAACCCTTAAGGGGGCAGTCGACGCCCGCGAAAAGTTTGACGGGCCGAACGTTGGCGTACTGCGAGAACGCCCGGCGGATGGGTATCAGCAGACCCCACAGCGAGACGTGGTCGGGAACGCCCGGATAGCCGACCGCACCGAGGAAAATCTGGTCGTGTTCGCGCAGAATATCGAAGGCGTCGTCGGGCATCATGCTGCCGGTTTTCAGGTATTTCTCGCAAGACCAATCCAATTCGGCCCATTCAAAATCGATGCCGAACTTCGCCGCCACGGCATCGAGAACGCGGATACCTTCCGGCACGACCTCGCGGCCGATGCCGTCACCAGGGATGACGGCTATGCGGTGTTTTAGCGAATTGGCGGGCGTGCTCATGCGGTCGGGTGCTCCGTTTCGGCGGCGGGATCGCCGAGTTTAACGGGGCGGTTACCCAAGCGCCAATTGGTAATATTTCACGCCGTCGATGGGGCTGTCGTAGTAGGGCGGGATTTCGACGAAGCCGAGGGAACGATACAGCGCGCCCGCCTCCACCATGGTGTCGATGGTATCGAGCCGCATGGCGGCGTAGCCCAGATCGCGGGCGGTGTCGATCAGGACCGTCGTCAGTTTTCGCCCCAGACCGTAAGCGCGAAAATCAGGTCTGACATAGAGGCGCTTCATCTCGCAAACGCGGCCCAGTTCAGGATCATTGGGGAGCGCCCGCAGGCCGACACCGCCAGCCGCGGCAGCACCGACGCGGGCCAACAGCAATGTCCCTTGCGGCGCCGAATAAGCGCCGGGAAACGTCTCCAATTCCGTGTCGAAATCCTGGAAACAGAGATTGAAATGCAGCGATTCGGCATATTCGATGAAGAGCGCCTTGACCTCGGCGATATCCCCCGGTTCAACGGCGAAGCAGATTTCCACGGCTGGGCGTTGCCCTGCTTTTGACTGTGCCTGCTCTGTTTCCATACCCTGTCTTAGCAGGAATAGCCCGGCCGGGCAGCGTCTAAAGGAAGAATTCGCCGGCCAGGACCTCCACCGCGTTACCGGCGATCGTCACCCGGTCGCCCTCGTCCCGGCAGTGCAGCACGCCGCCGCGCGGCGATATCTGGTGCGCCGTCAGTTCGGACTTGCCCAAGCGCTTCGACCAGTAGGGGATCAGCGTGCAATGCGCCGACCCGGTGACCGGGTCTTCGGGAATACCGCCGGCCGGCGCGAAAAAGCGCGACACGAAGTCGGGCGCCTCCGCCGTGCCGTCGCCGGGCGCGGTCACGATGATCGCGAATTTGTCGAGACTTGCCAGGCCGGCCATGTCGGGCGCCAGGGCGCGGACGTCGTCCGCCGTCTCGTAGGTAACCATGTAATCGCGGGCCGCCATAACCTCGCCTGGATTGCCGCCAAGGGCTTCCAGAAGGCCGCCGTAGGAGGCCACCGGAGAAGGCGGGCGCGAGGGGAAATTCATTTCCATCAGATCGCCCTGGCGCGTCACCATAAGGTCGCCGCTCTTGGTCGAAAAAACGACCTTGTCCGATCCGGGCTCCAGGCGGTTGAAGACGACGTGGGCCGAAGCCAGGGTGGCATGGCCGCACAGGTCGACTTCGTGTGCCGGCGTGAACCAGCGGAGATCGTAGCGTCCCTCGCCGCCGACGAAAAAGGCGGTTTCGGAGAGATTGTTCTCCAACGCCATCTTCTGCATGGTGTCGTCGTCCAACCACTCACCAAGGGGGCAGATGGCAGCCGGGTTGCCGCCAAATGCCCGGTCGGTGAAAGCATCGATTTGGTAAAGTGGAAGTTTCACGAGACTTTTCCTCTAATTGTTAGGCTGCGCGTCCCGTCCGATGGGTACGGGAGCGCCTCCAGCTGCGGCCATCGGCTACGATCTTGTTGACCTGACCGCGGGTCATGCCGATATCGGCCAACATGCGGTCGTCGAGATCGAGCAGCGCCTGGCGTTCAATGTGGGCGCTTTGCTTGTTGTAGACGAAGCGCCACGCTGCCGCCACCAGGCGGATGGGCAGGTTCACCAGAACTTCCCGAACAACGCGACGCCGACTACTCAGGAAGCCTGAACTTGATATTGTATCGCTCCAATGCATGGTATTTCTCCGTTGTTTGAGTGACAATAAACGAAATTGCGTTGATATGCTGATATATAATTGACACAATGTGGGCGTCAATGCTAATATTGTCACCATGACAATTTGGACTCCCGATATCGAAGACCGGTCCGGCCCCCGCTACGCCGTGATCGCCGACGCCATTTCCGACGCCATCGCCGAAGACGACCTTCCGGTCGGCGCCAAGCTGCCGCCGCAGCGTGATCTGGCCTGGCGGCTGGGTGTTACGGTCGGCACCATCAGCCGCGCCTACAAACTGGCTCACGAGCGCGGCCTGGTGGGCGGCGAGGTCGGCCGCGGTACCTACGTTCTCGATGGTCCGCCGCGCCATGAACAAATCCTCCCCGATATCGAGCAGCCGGTCGTCAATCTGGCCCGCAACGTCCCGGCCCGCGACCTGCACGTCGACCCCCTGACCGATGTACTCCACAAGATTGCCGAGAGCCCCGGCCGCGAAAAACTGCTGGGCTATATGCCCTCGAGCGGTCACATGGTCTATCGGCAGGCCGGCGCCGACTGGATGTCGCGCGTCGGCCTGGAAGCCGACGCGGAAAACGTCCTGATGTTCAACGGCGCCCAGGAAGTCTTCACGGCGGCCATCGCCAGCCTGGTGGGCGTCGGCGGCACTATCCTGGCGGAATGCCTCACTTTCAACGGCATCTGCCACGCGGCGGCGTTGTTCAATACAGACCTGGTGGGTGTGGCCATGGATAACGAGGGTCTGCTGCCGGAAGCCTTGGACGCCGCCTGTCGAAGCTCCGACGCCAAGGTGCTGATTACCGTTCCGATGGCGCAAAACCCCACCACCGCCTTCATGGGCGAAGACCGCCGCCGGGCAATTGTCGAGGTGGCGCGGAAACACGACCTCATCATCATCGAAGACGACGTCTACGGCTACATCACGGAAAACCGGCCTCCGTCGATCGCCCAACTGGCGCCGGAACGAACCCTTTATATGACCAGCCTGTCTAAATCCGTCGGGCCGGGCCTGCGTGTCGCCTGGGCTTTCGGTCCGCCCGATATCATGACCAAGCTGGGCCACACCCTGTACGGCCTGCGGGTATCCCAGCCCCCCCTAATGGCGGAAATCGCCAAAACCTGGATTGAAGACGGCACGGCCGACCGTCTACGGCACTGGCAGCGGAAAGAAACGGCAGCCCGGGAAGCGATCGCCCGGGAAGTCTTTGCCGGCCTGAACCTGCGCAGCCACCCGGCTTCCTTCCACGCCTTCCTGGAATTGCCGGAACCCTGGCGCACCCGCGAGTTCGAAACCGCGGCGCGCGATCAGGGCATCATGGTGGTGCCGGCGGAAGACTTCGCCGTCGACCGCACGCCCGTGCCTCACGCTGTGCGTCTGTCGCTAACCGGCCCGGCAAGCCGCGACATCCTGCGCCAATCCCTTGAGACACTGAACGATATGGTGCGCGCGGCTCCCTCGCCGCGACGGACGGTTATTTAACGAATTCAAATTGACCGGTTAACCGGCAGCGCGCTCGACGGCTTCCACGATATCGTTGACGACCGTGCCGACGAGTTTTTCGTCGTCGCCCTCCGCCATGACGCGGATGAGCGGCTCGGTGCCGGAGGCGCGGATCAGGACACGTCCGGCATCGCCAAGCCGTGCGCCGCCGTCGTCGATGGCCTTGCGGACCGTCGGGTCCTCCAGCGGGTTACCGTCGGAAAAGCGCACGTTCTTGAGCAGTTGGGGCAAGGGCTCGAACAGGCGGGCGATCTTGCTGACAGGTTCGCCCTTTTGGGTAATGACGGCCAGCGCCTGGAGCGCGGCGATCAGGCCGTCACCCGTCGTGTTGAAATCACCAAGCACGATGTGGCCGGATTGTTCGCCGCCCATGTTGTAGCCGGCACGGCGCATTTGCTCCACGACGTAGCGGTCCCCGACCTGAGTGCGCACCAGTTCCAAGCCCAATCCTTCCAGATAACGTTGCAGACCAAGATTGGACATGGACGTGGCGACAACACCGCCACCCTGCAGCCGGCCGCTCTGGTGCCAGGAGGTTGCGATCAGGGCCATCAGTTGATCGCCGTCAACCAGCTCGCCGTGTTCGTCGGCCATCACCAGCCGGTCGGCGTCACCGTCGAGGGCGATGCCCACGTCCGCGCCATGGGCGACGACTTGTTCCGACAAGGTTTGCGGGCTGGTCGATCCGCAGTTGACATTGATGTTGAAACCGTCGGGTTCGGTGCCGATGGGGATCACCTCGGCGCCCAATTCCCACAGCACCGTCGGCGCCACTTTGTAGGCGGCGCCGTTGGCGCAATCGATGGCGATCTTGAAGCCGTCCAGGGTGCTCTCACGCGGAAAGGTGTTCTTGGCAAACTCGATATAGCGGCCTTCGGCGTCATCCAGCCGCCAGGCCCGGCCCAATGCGTCCGGCGCCGCCCGCGCCGCCGACAGATCGGCATCCATGCGCCGTTCGATCTCCAGCTCCGTCTCGTCCGAAAGCTTGTAGCCGTCGGGACCGAATAGTTTGATGCCGTTGTCCTGGTAGGGATTGTGCGAGGCTGAAATCACCACGCCGAGATCGGCCCGCAGGCTGCGGGTCAGCATCGCCACGGCCGGCGTCGGCATCGGTCCGACCAGCACGACGTCCATGCCGACGGAGACAAAGCCCGCCGTCAATGCCGGTTCGAGCAGATAGCCCGAAAGGCGCGTGTCCTTGCCGATCACCACGCGGTGCCGGTGATCGCCGCGGACGAATTGTAGGCCGGCCGCCATGCCCACCTTGGTGGCCACCTCCGCCGTCATGGCACCGGCGTTGGCTGTGCCGCGGATGCCGTCGGTGCCGAAGTATTTACGCGTCATCTTGGTCGTCTTTCCGGAAATCTGAAGTGGCTAGTTTTACTGCTTTAAGCCGTTGCGTTGGATCACTTTTGCCTACAAATTGATACAAATGGGTTAACCGCCGATGGCCCGCCAAACATTGATGGCCTGGCGGGTCTCCGGCACATCGTGCACGCGGAACATCTGCACGCCTTGTGACAGCCCCCAGGTGACGGCGGCGATGGAGCCCGCCAAGCGGTCCGAACTGGGTTCATCGGCGGAAACGCCGGCGATGAAACTCTTGCGCGACGCCCCCAGCATGATCGGACAGCCGAGCCCGTGCAGAATGGCTATCGCGCCCTGGACCTCGGCGCTTTGCCGGGCCGTCTTGGCGAACCCGATGCCCGGATCGACCACCAGGTGCGCGCGCGGAATGCCGGCGGCGACGCAGGCCTCAATTCGCGCTTCAAGCCAATCGTAGGTATCGAGTACGACGTCCTCGTAATCCGTCCGATTTTGCATGACGGTGGGATCGGCGGGGCCGTGCATGAGCACGGCGGAAACGCCGGTAGTTGCGACAACATCTTCACAGCCTTCGCCGGTGAGGGCATGGACGTCGTTGACCAGAGACGCACCTTTCTCCAGCGCCGCCGCCATGACGCCGGCCCGGCGGCTGTCGATGGACAAAGGTACGTCCGCTCCGCTCAAGCCTTCAAACACGGGAATGGCTCGGGCGAGTTCGTCCGCCTGCGCCACCGCTTCCGCGCCGGGGCGGGTCGATTCACCGCCAATGTCGATAATGTCCGCCCCCGCCGCAGCCAAGCCGAAACCACGTTCGATTGCGCCGGCGGCATCCTCGTCCAGGCCGCCGTCATGGAAACTGTCCGGCGTTACGTTGAGAATGCCCATGACGACCGGCGCATGGAATGAAAGGCCGGCGAGGGCCGGCCGGGGACCGGTTATCCGCTCGAGGATCGATTGAACCGGGGCGGCGCAACCCTCATCGTCCGCCCATGCCATAACGGCTGAAACCGGTGCATCCCCCCGGTGGATCTCGCTGCCGTCGCGGACGGCGACCTCAAGGCCGGAAAACGTCAGATCTCCACCGGCCAGAACCCGCGCGTCCGCCGCATGGGCGGTCCGGGCGATGGCCGTCGGTCTCAGATAGATACGGGCGGCAGGAGAAAAACCCCGCGGCAAAGCGGGGTTCTTCAAACTCTTGCTCACGGGACGCGCTTCCCGGTGATCACGAACCGGGCTGTGGTTCAGGCTCCATGCCGCCGGAGGGATCCTTGCCGCCGGAATTCGGCACCGCCGATTGCGCCGGCGCATCGCCGGAAGGCTCGTCGTCCGGCGGGGGCGTACGGTTCAAGGGTTGGCCCTTCAGCAGGGCGTCGATGTCGTCGCCCGTCAGCGTTTCGTATTCCAACAACGCCTTGGAGATCGTGTGCAGGTCGTCGATGCCGTCCTTGAGAATTTTTTCCGCCCGCTTATAGCAGCTATCAACAAAGCGCCGGACTTCAGCGTCGATCTTCTCCGACGTGGCTTCCGAAATGTTCTGCGTCCGGGCAACGGAATGACCGAGGAAGACCTCTTCCTCGTTTTCGCCATAGGCCAGCGGACCCAGCTCCTCGGACATGCCGAAACGGGTGACCATGGCACGCGCCATCTTGGTCGCCTGTTCGATGTCCTGGGAAGCGCCGGAGGTCACCTGTTCCTCGCCGAAAATCAGCTCCTCGGCGATGCGGCCGCCCATGGCGACGGTGATATCGGTCAAGAGCTTTTCCTTGCTCACGGAAATGCGGTCGCGTTCGGGCAGGCGCTGGACCATGCCGAGCGCCCGGCCGCGCGGAATGATGGTCGCCTTGTGCACCGGATCGGAAGCCGGGCAACGGACCGCCACCAGGGCATGGCCGCCCTCGTGGTAGGCCGTCAGTTTCTTTTCGTCCTCGGACATCACCATGGAGCGCCGCTCGGCCCCCATCATGACCTTGTCCTTGGCTTCCTCGAACTCGGCCATTGTGACTACACGTTTGCCCTTGCGGGCCGCCAGCAGGGCCGCTTCGTTGACCAGGTTGGCGAGGTCGGCGCCGGAGAAACCGGGTGTGCCGCGAGCGATGACGCGGGCGTCGACACCGGGGCCCAAAGCCACCTTGCGCATGTGAACCTTGAGGATTTTCTCCCGACCGATGATGTCGGGATTGGGGACGACGACCTGGCGGTCGAAGCGACCGGGCCGCAGCAGGGCCGGGTCCAAAACGTCGGGACGGTTTGTCGCCGCCACCAGAATAACGCCCTCGTTGGCCTCGAAGCCGTCCATTTCGACCAGCAGCTGGTTGAGGGTCTGCTCGCGCTCGTCGTTGCCGCCGCCGAGACCGGCGCCGCGATGGCGGCCGACCGCGTCAATTTCATCGATGAAGATAATGCAGGGCGCATTCTTTTTGCCCTGTTCGAACATGTCGCGCACGCGGCTGGCCCCGACGCCGACGAACATTTCAACGAAATCGGAGCCCGATATGGTGAAGAACGGCACGTTGGCCTCGCCGGCGATGGCGCGGGCCAGCAGCGTCTTACCGGTGCCCGGGGGGCCGACCAGCAACGCGCCCTTGGGAATCTTGCCGCCAAGGCGTTGGAATTTCTGCGGTTCCTTCAAATACTCGACGATTTCCTCAAGCTCTTCCTTGGCCTCGTCGATGCCCGCCACGTCGTCGAAGGTGACCCGGCCCTGACGTTCCGTCAGCAAACGGGCTTTGGACTTGCCGAAGCCCATGGCCTTGCCGCCGCCGCCCTGCATCTGACGCATAAAGAAAATCCAGACGCCGATCAGCAACAGCATCGGGAACCAGGAAATGAAGATGCCCAGCAGCGTCGGGACGTTGTCGTCGGCCGGGGCCGCCGAAATCCGCACGCCGCGTTCCGACAGGCGCGTCACGAGGTTAGGATCGTTGGGCGTATAGGTCGAGAAGGCGCGGCCGTCGGAGTAGTGACCGCTGAGGTTGTTGCCCTGGATGGTGACGTCTGAAATCTGGCCGCTGTCCACTTCGGCCAGGAAATCGGAAAAGGCCAGATTATTGACCGGGCCGCGCGAAGAGGGGCCCTGGAATAAATTAAATACGGCAATCACCAAAAGACCGATGATTACCCAAAGTGCTAGGTTCTTGCCGAAATTGTTCACGTTGTCACTCGCTCCAGCGAAATCGTATTCGCAAAATCTTGATACAATCGCGTGGCTTATTTCGGCCTTCTGCGGAGCGGCTTAGCCCCGTTTCCTGCCGGTAGACATCAAATCCGCGCCTTTTGACCACGCCTACACCGTTATAGATAAGCGGATTCTCACACGAAACAACTGAATTTTATGTGTAGGCGAGGGTTGTAACCGGTTCAAACCGGGCCGTGAAGCGTTTTCCGACATCGTTCAAGGCAAATCCGAGCTGTGGCGCCGCGATTAACTCGGTTCCACGCCACAGCGCCGGCAGTGTGAGCCGGGCGGGGCCGGGAATAGCCCTAATGTCGCCATCCGGCGCCGCAACGGCATGACCTGCTTTTACCTGAGCCCAGCCGGCCGCCCCCAGAACGTCGACAGTAAGCCCTTTGTCGGGCAGCCCCTTTGCTCGCTTCAACTGGACTGAAAACCTGCCGTCCCAGATTTGCGCCGGACCGCCGGGCCGGATACCCAATTCCTCGACGCCCCTGTTTTCCCGCACGATCAAGACGCCATCATCCCAGGCCAAGAACCGGCAGCCGCCCAAAGTCCGGCCGCGGCCCAAAGCGCCGCCGACGAGGGCTCCGTGAAGCCGGATCAACCCAGCAAATCTGGGCGGGTAGGTTTTGCCGCCAATACTGCGGGTAATCCGGGCCAGCGCACGGAGGCCAAGCTCTGCCGGGGCCTCGGCATAGGGTGAGGCATCGAGCAGGCAGTAGCCCGCCTCATATTGCCTGATCGACCGCCGCAGCAGGTCGCCGGTCGCCCATTCCAAGGCCGACCGCGCCCGCGCCATGTTCGAGGCCGTCGCCGCCAAGCGCTCGGTGAACCTGTCGCCCGGCGCCAGTTCTTCGAGAAACCGGCGGACCCCGATGCGGGCGAACTCGGCGTTCTGGTTGCTCGGATCCTCGATCCAATCCTGACGGAATTTCCGGCAGGTCGCCTTCAGGCGGGCGCCCGGCACGGTCAGCAGCGGCCGCAACAGCGTCACTCCGGCCTGCGTCGATACCGGCGCCATGGACGCCAGGCCATCGACGCCGCTGCCGCGTAACAAACGCAGCACGAACGTTTCGGCCTGATCGTCGAGGTGGTGCGCAAGCATGAGTGTTTTCAGGCCGCGCCCTTTACACCATTTCGCCATCAACGCGTAGCGCACCTGCCGCGCCAGGGCTTGAATGTTGGCTTGCGGTTTTTCGCCCCGCCACGGCAGCACGTGATGCTCGATACCGCGCGTCGCCAGCCAGCCGCCAACTTGTTTCGCCTCCGCCCTCGATCCCGGCCGCAAACCATGGTCGACCGTCAGCGTCACGCACTCGAGGCCGCGTTTCCGAGCCCAGCGGTCCGCCAGCAGGGCCAGCGCCAGGGAATCGGCGCCACCCGAAACGGCGACGGCGAAGCCGGCGCGCAGCCGTTTGGGATCAGCGGTGAGTGCGGATTTCAGAAGTGCTGCGAATTCGCCAACGCCGATGGCTTTGGCGCCTCCGGAATTCAGCTGCTCCGTCGACACCTTCGGCCAGCCTAACAGCCCGCGCGGTCCATCTCCGCAGTGGCGATCTTGCGCGCCTTGGCGTCCTTTGGCGTCGTGAATTTGGCCAGGAGCTCCTCGAAACTGGCACACGCGTCCTCGTTCTGCTCCAGCCGCACCAGCGACATGCCCAATTTCAGCAGATTGTCCCGCGCCTTCGGGCCGGTCGGCGACTTGCTGTAGCCCGTGACGAAGGCGGTGGCGGCCTGACGGTAATCGCGCCTGGCATAGTAGGTCTCGCCCAGCCAGTAGCGCGCATTGTGCGCCAGGGGGTCGGCTTCATGCGCTCCCAGGAATTCCTTGAATGCGGTTTCCGCTTTGTCGGTTTTCAGCCGACGGAGCAAGCCGAAGGCGAAGTTGTAGCGGTCGCGAACGGAACCTTCCGGCAGGATGGTTTTCGGTTTGACCGGCTCGGCTGGCGCCACCGCCGCCGTTTGTGCGCCATCCTTAACGTCTTCCGCCGGAATGGTTCCCAGTACCTGCGTACCCGGCGCATTGTCGCTGACCACGGTTTGGCCGCCATTCGCCGCCTCGCCACCCGTCGGCGCCGTATCCGGCGCGGCGGCGCCGTCGTCATTGGCCGGAGTGGCGGCATCGCTCGAAGGTTCGGCAACCTCGGCGGCGGCAACCCGGGCCGCCTCCGCCGCTTCAAGTTTTTCCTCAAGGGCGGTCAGGCGGAAATCGATATCCTCGATCAGCTTGTCCAGGCGCGACCGTGTCTTGGTCACGTCATGGGCCATGCGTTCAAACGTGCCGGTAAGGCCGCGAATTTGCTCTTCCAACTCGGTGAACCGAACCTCGGCATGCGCCGCACCGGATGAACCCTGGCTAATCTGTTGACCGCTGGCGCCGGTCTGGGTTGGCGCGCCCTTGCCGCGGAAGACCTGCAACTGCAGGTCCCTGAGATCATTTTCGATCAAGCGCAGCCGGTTGAGCAGGGGCGATAAATCGTTCGTTGCCTGGGCCTTCACCGGCAACGCCGCGAAAAGGTGTAAACCGAGAACGAGCAGCGCCAGACAACTCGGCAGGGAAATTCGCAAAAACGTCGTCGTGGGGTGCATCTTCGGTATCATGAAATAGGGGCGACGGGACCGGGTATTTCGACAGGCGCCAAGCAAATACGAAAAATTCGGCGAGAACAAGGCAAGAGCATCAAAAAACAAAACCCCGCCGTATTACCGGCGGGGCCTTGTTACCCGATACATCGGGATGTCGTTGGACCGTTTAGTTGACGGTCGAAACGCCGCGGCGGTTTTGCGCCCATGCGGCTTCGGTCGAAGCGAGCGCTACCGGGCGCTCCTTGCCGTATGAGATGGTGGCAATGCGGTTTTCCGCGATACCCAAGGCCATCAGGTATTTCTTGACGGCGTTAGCCCTACGCTGGCCAAGACCGAGGTTGTATTCGCGCGTGCCGCGTTCATCACAGTGACCTTCCACGGTGATGGTGACGTTGGGATTGCGCTTCAACCAGGCCGCCTGGCGTTCGAGCGTGCCGCGCGACTTCGGCTTGATGGAGAATTTGTCAAAGTCGAAGAAAACCCGGTCACCGACGCTGGCAACCAAATCCGCTTGCGAGCCGGCTTTCGGTCCCGCCATGGTCTGAGTGCTGGCTGTCGTACTGGAAGTCGACGAGCTGCCCGTGGTCGACTGAGAAGTGGTGTCGGAAGCCGACTTTTGCGTGGTGGCGCCGCTGCCGGACGAATCTTGCGTTTCTTCAACCGGCGTCTCGCAAGCGGCCACGAGAAGAAGGGCGGCAATGGTGCTTAAAACCTTTAGGCGCATCGAAAACTCCCTGTTCATAGGGTCTTTTAATTTCAGTTTCGAGCAATTCTCAAAAAAATGAATTACCCAGTCGATAGTCATGCGGCGCGGAAAAACCGGACCAGATCGCAGCGGCCCCGGATCAAATGAGGCACACAAAAAACGAACCGCGTTTCCGCCGTTCGTGCATTATGCCCCTCGACGCTTGGTCCGCTACGTTTCCCCCGCATCGGCCAGTCCCCGCGAAAACCGCATAAGCAACTGACATATATGGTTGTTCTTCGGTAATGGCAAGTCGTCACTACCGTTCGGGGGCACTATAGAGTTGATATTCAAGCGAAGCAAGCGATCCAAAGCCGCTACTGCGTCGGCGGCGGCAGCGAGGCCAGGGGCGACCAGGCCGGATCGGACGCATCCGTCGGCGTGATCAATTCACGTTCGTTGTAACCGGTCAAATCAACCGACATCAATCTGGTACGCCCGCCGGAACCGTCCTTGTTGCGCGGCGCCTGCCGGAAATACATGATAACGCGTCCGTTCGGCGACCAGGTCGGCCCTTCATCCAGGTAACTTTCCGACAACAGGCGCTCGCCTGAACCGTCGGGCCGCATGACGCCGATATAGAAACGACCGCCGGTAAACTTGGTAAAGGCGATCAGGTCGCCGCGCGGCGACCACACCGGCGTGGCATAACGGCCTTTGCCGAAGCTGATCCGCTTGATGTTGCTGCCGTCCGCGTTCATCACGTAAAGCTGCTGCGAGCCGCCCCGGTCGGAATTGAAGGTCACGCGCTTACCGCCCGGCTCGAACGAAGGCGAGGTATCGATGGCGGAATGTTTGGTAAGCCGCAGCACACGGCGGGTGCGCAAATCCATCGTATAGACATCCGAGTTGCCGCCCGCCGCCAAGCTCATGATCACGGTGTTGCCGTCCGGCGAAAAACGGGGGGCATACGTCATGCCCGGGAAGTCGCCCAAAATTTCCTGTTGGCCGGTATCGATGTTGTAGATGTACACCCGGGGCTTGCCGCGGAAGTATGAGAGATAGGTGATTTCCTGCAAGGTGGGTGAAAAGCGCGGCGTCAGAACGAGCTCGGCGCCGTTGGTGAGGTAGCGGTGATTGGCGCCGTCCTGATCCATGATGGCGAGGCGCTTCACTCTTTTATCCGCCGGTCCGGTTTCGGCGACGTAGACGACGCGGGTGTCGAAGTAGCCGTCCTCTCCCGACAGCCGCTTGTAGATGGCATCGGCGATCAAGTGGGCCACGCGCCGCCAGTTCGCGGTTTGCGAGGTATAGACCAATCCCGTCATCTGTTGGCCGGCGAAAACGTCCCAGAGCCGGAATTCCACCCGTAGCTGGCCGCCGGCCTCGACATCGGCCCGGCCGGTCACCAGCGCCTGGGCGTTGATCGCCCGCCAGTCGGCAAAGCGCGGTCGCGCCCGCATGGCCTCGGGCGTCTGGATGAAGGCCGACGGGTCGATGGGCTGGAACAAGCCCGACCGCGTGAGGTCCGCCGATACGACTTCCGGGATTTGCTGGCCCAGCCGCGACGCCAAGCCGCCGGGCGCATAAAACGGGCTCAGTGCAATGGGCAACGGATCGACATTGCCGCGCGTAATGTCGATTTCCAATACGGCGTACGCCGGCGTCGCCGCTAGCGCCGCCGTGATCAGCATCACAGCGCCGAGCCATCGGGCCACGGTGGTTCCAAACCGGCGAAACAGTTTTAATTTGTTCGTCATCCGCCCAACATTTCCTTGGGATTGAAAGTTAGTTCGATTTCCCGCCAACGTTTGTACTTGTTTCCCGGCAACATGTCATACGGTTGGCACTTCAGCACGGCGCGGCGCGCGCCCTCCGCCGCGATTTTGAAGAACTGCTGACCGCTCTCGCCCATGCGCGACCGGTCGAGTATTTCCGGCGCGCCCCGGATACTACCGTCGGGATTTAGGTGTATGCGGATGCGCACGATGAGGTTCTCGGCATCCCGCGCGCCGGCCGGCACAATCCAGCAGCGCTCGATCTTGGCGCGCACGGCATCGACCTCGGACATCGTCAGCGGCTGGCCTTCCGCCACGCGCTCGACGGTACGCGCGACCACGGCCGGCTGCTTGGCGGGCTGCGGCTTTTGCTCCGGCTGCGGCTGCTTTGCCTCCTTGGGCTTCTTGTCCAGCAGCGCCGCGATGCGCGTGGGATCGAACTGTGTCTTCTTCTTTTTCGGCTTCTCCACTTTCTTCGGTTTGGCTTTCGCCACGATCTTGGGCTTTGGCTTGGGTTTTTCCACGACCGGTTTCGGCGGCGGTTTGGGTTTCCAGCGCGGCTTGGGCGGGGCTTTGACAACCGGCTTTGGCTTCGGCTTGGGTTCGGGCTTCGCCTTGGGTTTGGGCGCCGGTTTCGCGATGGGTTCGGACAACGGTTCGGGTTCCGGCTTCGGCGGCGGCGGTAAAGTGGGTTCCGGTTCCACGGACGCCATCTGAGGCGGTGGTGGTGGCGGCGGCGGCGGTTTCTTTTCGGCTTCGGGCTTTGGTTTGGGCTTCGGCTTCTTCTTGGCCTCGGCCCGCGTTGCCTTGGTCTCTTCCGCGACCTCGACCAGTTCCACGATCATCGGCTGGTCGATGATTTCCGGCGCTTCGAACAGGTGCGGAAAGCCGACATAGGTAATGACGATCGCCACGGCATGCAGCGCCAGGGATATGGCAAGCGCTGTCCGCACGGCCCTGCACTACTTCCGCTCTGTCGCGGGGCGGTCGGCCACCAGCCCGACCCGGCTGAAGCCGGCGGAATTAAGAATGCCCATGACCTCGAGCACCCGGCCGTAATTGATCTCGCGGTCGCCGCGCACGAATATCCGGGTATCGGGCTTGTTGGCGGTAATGGCGTTGAGGCGCGGTACCAGCGTTGCCAGCTCGATTTCGGTTTCCTGCAGCCAGACCTTGCCGCCCTTGTCGACGGTGACGGAGAGCGGCTCGTCCTGCCCTTCCAGTGGCTTGGCCTTGGTTTCGGGCAGGTCCACCGGCACGCCGACAGTAAGCAGCGGCGCCGTAATCATAAACACCACCAGCAGTACCAGCATGACGTCGACGAAGGGCGTCACGTTGATCTCGCTCATGGGTTTGTAGGCGCGGGTGGTGCGCCAGCGGCTGTCACCCTTCTGTTGCAGCGAGGCCGCCATCAGCCGCGCTCCTCAAGCTGGCGCGAAAGAATAGCGGAAAACTCGCCAGCGAAGCCCTCCAGGCGGTTGGCGTAGCGACTGATATCGGTCGACAGCTTGTTATAGGCAACCACGGCGGGGATCGCCGCCACCAGGCCCAGCGCGGTGGCAAACAGCGCTTCGGCGATGCCGGGCGCCACCACGGCCAGGGACGTATTCTTGGTCAGCGCGATGGCCTGGAAGCTGTTCATGATGCCCCACACCGTGCCGAACAAGCCGACGAAGGGCGCGGTCGACCCCACCGTCGCGAGAAAGCCCACGTACTTTTCCAGGCGCTCCATCTCCCGGTTCAGCGTGATGTGCATGACCTGGCCGATCCGGGCCTGGATGCCGGCATGCAATTCCCGGTCGCCGTCGGCGCGGCCGGCCGACATGCTGCGCCGCCATTCCCGCATGGCCGAAGAGAACAGGACTTCCATGGGATGGTCGGGCGCCTTGCCGACGCGCTCGTAGAGCTCCTCCAGCGAGCCGCCGGACCAGAATTCGTCCTCGAATTGGTCTGCCGAGGAGCCCAGTTTGCGGATGCGGCGAACCTTGTCGAAGATGATCGCCCAACTCCAGACCGAGGCCAGCACGAGGATCACCATGACCAGCTTGACGATGAAGTCGGCCCGGAAAAACAGGCTGATCATCGACAGGTCGCTGGCGGCGACGGAGCCCGCAAGTTGCGCGGCATCTACGGCTTCATTACCCATGTTCGTTCGATTTCCGTGTGTCTTGTTGGTTTGAGGATTGCCCGGCAAAGGCGCTGCCGATTTCGGGCGGCAGGCGGATGGGCCGCCCGTCGGCATTCAGGCAGGCGATACGCACCAGCGCCTGGGCCAAGTCGGCGCCGTCGCGGCGCACCGTTTGGCGCATCTCCAGCGAGGCGCCGCGCAACCGCTCGATCCGGGTTTCGATTTCCAGCTCATCGTCCAGCTTGGCGGGAATGAGGTAGTCGACTTCGCAACGGCGCACGGCGAAATTGGCGCCGCTAGTCTTTTTCATCGCCCACTGGTCGATGCCGGCGAGGCGGAGCATGTCGCTGCGGCCGCGCTCGATGAATTTGAGGTAATTGGCGTAATAGACGATGCCGGCGGCGTCGGTGTCCTCCCAGTAAACCCTGAGCGGCAATGTGTGTACGCCGTTGTCCAGCATTCCCGATGGCGGCGTTTGAACCTCAGTCATCGCCGCCCTCCCCGTCTTCGGCCAGGAGATCAAGCTGTGAGGCCGCCCGCTTGGTCATGGTGAGGCCCAGGTGCTCGAAGACGGCCGGGGTCAGCAGCCGACCCCTAGGCGTGCGCTGCAGCAGGCCTTGTTGAATCAAATAAGGTTCGACGATCTCCTCGACGGTGTCGCGCGGTTCGCTCAAAGCCGCCGCGATGGTCTCGACACCGACCGGACCGCCGTCGAAGTTCCTGGCGATAATGCCGAGGTAGCGCCGGTCCATGGCATCCAAGCCCCGTTCATCGACTTCCAAACGTTTGAGCGCCTTGTCCGCCTCGGCCGAATCGATAGCGTCGACGCCGTCGACGGCGGCAAAATCCCGCACGCGGCGCAACAGCCGCCCGGCCACGCGGGGCGTGCCGCGCGAGCGCTTGGCGATCTCGTCGGCGCCGTCCGGCGTCATGTTGACGCCCAATTTGCGCCCGGCGCTTTCGACGATGGTTCTTAGATCCTCGGCGTTGTAAAAGCCCAGGCGGCAAGGAATGCCGAAGCGGTCACGCAAGGGCGTCGTCAATAAACCCGAGCGCGTCGTCGCGCCGACCAGGGTAAAGGGCGGCAGGTCGATGCGCACGCTGCGCGCCGCCGGGCCTTCGCCGATAATGAGATCGAGCTGAAAATCCTCCATCGCCGGGTAGAGCGTTTCCTCCACGGCGGGGTTAAGGCGGTGGATTTCATCGATAAACAAGACGTCACGGGGCTGCAGGTTGGTGAGGATGGCCGCCAAATCGCCAGCCTTGGCGATGACCGGTCCCGAGGTGGCGCGAAAGCCGACGCCTAGTTCACGCGCCACGATTTGCGCCAAGGTGGTCTTGCCCAGGCCAGGCGGGCCGACGAACAGCACGTGATCCAGAGCCTCGGTCCGCGAGCGCGCCGCGTCGATAAAGACGCGCAGGTTGTCGCGCACCTGGGGCTGGCCGATGAAGTCGTCCAGAGCCTGCGGACGCAGCGACGCATCGTCGGCGTCGCCGCCGGTGAAATCGGCCGAGATGACCCGGCCTTGCGTGTCGGCGTCGCTCATGCCGCCAGCTCCTTCAGGCCCGCCGTGATCAGGGCTTCGACGTTGGCATCGTCACCGATCTGGCGCATCGCCTGGGCCACAGCGCCGAACGCTTCGGTACGGCCGTAGCCTAAGTTTACCAAGGCGGAAACCGCGTCCGCCTGGACGCCGGCCGCTTTCGCCTCGACGGGCGTCGCGCCGGTCAGCACGGCGCCGATGTGCGGTACCGGCGCCTTGTCCTTTAATTCGGCCACCAGTCGTTTGGCCAGCTTGGGACCGACGCCGCTGGCCTGTGTCAGCGGAGCGGGATCCTGGACCGCAATGGCGGCGCCGATATCCGCGGCGGACAAAGCGGATTGAATTCCCAGCGCCACCCGCGCGCCGACGCCCTGGACGGTCTGCAGCAACTTGAACCAGTCGCGCTCCGCCGTGTCCATGAAGCCGAAGAGATGGATGTGGTCCTCGCGCACATGGGTTTCGATTTCCAGGACGGCGGCTTCGCCTTGCGCCGGTAAATTTCTCAAGGTCCGGGCCGAGCAGTAAACAAGATAGCCGACGCCGCCGACGTCGATCACCACGGTGTCTTCGGCGATCTCATCGATCAATCCTTTGAGGCGGGCAATCAAGCCGGACCTCCCGGCGCGGCGGCGGCAAGTTCCTCTTGCGCTCGGACCTGGCGCGAACCGATGTAATGGGCATGGCAAATGGCCACCGCCAGCGCATCCGCGGCATCCGAACCCGCGATGTCGGCACCGCCCAATAGAACGCCGACCATGGCCTCGACCTGGGTCTTGTCGGCGCCGCCAGTGCCAACGACGGATTGCTTGACGCGGCGGGCAGCATACTCGGCTACCGCCAGGCCGCGCCTGGCGGGCGCCAACAGGACGACGCCGCGTGCTTGCCCAAGCTTGAGGGTCGATTTCGGATTGCGGTTGACGAAGGTTTCCTCGACGGCCGCCGCCCTGGGGGACCATTGGTCGATAACGGCGGTCACACCGTCGAACAACTGAACCAGGCGGTCTGCCAGCGAAAGCGCGCCGTCGCTCTTCACGACGCCGTTCGCGACATGGACGATGCGGTTGCCCTCGGCTTCAATGACGCCCCATCCCGTACAACGCAGGCCGGGATCAAGGCCCAGGAGTTTCATCTCAAAATTCCCCCACGTTCATCCCATCGCGCCGGCACCGGTCAAGCACTCAGTTTCTCCAGGACCTCGTCCGATACCTCGAAATTGGCGGAGACCCGCTGGACGTCATCCGAATCTTCCAGGATGTCGATCATTTTCAGCAGAGTGCCGGCCTTGTCTTCGTCCAGTTCGACGGTGTTTTGCGGCCGCCACGTCAGCGCCGCCCGTTCAGGCTCGCCCAGCGCGTTTTCCAGCGCATCGCGGACATGGGCAAAATCGTCGGGCTCGCACACCACGTCGTGGCCGGCATCGTCCGAAACGCAGTCATCCGCCCCAGCCTCTATGGCCGCCTCCAGCATGTCATCGCCGCTGGCCGCCGCAGCCGGATAATGTATTTCGCCGACGCGGTCGAACATGAAGGCGACGGATCCGGTCTCACCCAGGCTGCCGCCGTATTTGGTAAAGGCGGAGCGGACCTCGGCCGCCGTGCGGTTGCGGTTGTCCGTCAGGGCCTCGACGATCACGGCAACGCCGCCGGCGCCATAGCCCTCGTAGCGGATTTCCTCGTAGACCTCACCGTCGTCGCCGCCGGTAGCGCGCTTGATGGCGCGCTCGATATTGTCCTTGGGCATGTTGTCGCTGCGGGCCGCGATCAGGGCGGAGCGGAGTCTCGGGTTCTTGTCCGGATCGGGCAAGCCCGCCTTGGCGGCAACCATGATTTCGCGTGTGTGCTTGGCGAATATTTTGGCGCGCTTTTTGTCCTGCGCGCCCTTGCGGTACATGATGTTCTTGAATTGTGAATGGCCCGCCATAGCAGTCGCCGTCCCTCTTCTAGTCTGAATCTACTGATTATATACCAGATATAGTGCTGTATGACAGCCGCGAGCGCGGAATATGGGACGATTCGGTTTGAATTGCAGCCCTAAATTTCACGAACCATGCCGATCAATTCGAATTCTACCCGCCAATGTGGCAAATTTTGGGCAGCAGGCGCCGACATCTGAATTTTAAGACGCGTTCGAGAGTTCCTCGCGCTTCCGCGCCAGGGCCTCGCGGTGGGTGATGAAGACGCTGCTGGCGAATATCACGGCGGCGCCGATCCAGGTGAGGACGTCGCTGGTTTCGCCGAAAGCCAGCCAGCCGACGCCCGCCGTGGTAGGCAGGCGCAGGAAGTCATAGGGCTGGGTGGCGGAGGCATCGCCGTTTTGCAGGGCTTTAACGATGCCGTACATATTCAGGTTGAAGCAGATGCCGGCGAGAACGAGCCAGAAATATTGCTCCGGCGTCGGCCACTGCCAATAAATCAGCGCCAGGGGGAGCGACAGGGGGACCGAGATCATCGCCAGATAGGCGACAATCAGCTCAGGATTTTCCGTCCGCGTCAGAAGCTTGCCGCAAATCACCACGCCGGCAAAGGTGACGGCCGAGAGCAGCACCAGCAGGGCGCCCTCGTTAATCATCTCGGCGCCGGGCCTCAGGATGATCAGCATGCCGAGAAATCCGATGACCAGCGCCGCCCAGCGCCGCGGTCCGGCTTTTTCCTTGAGAAAGACGACCGCGGCTATCACGGCGAAGAGCGGCGTCGTGAAACTCAAGGCCGTGGCTTCGTCGAGCGGCATCAGCATGATCGCTAGCATGATGCTGACGCTTGAGACGATAAGGAATACAGCGCGCACGACATGCATGCCCAACCGGCGGGTTTTCAGACGGGCCGTTCCCATCCGCAAAAACCAGGGGGCAAAGAACATCAGGCCAAAAACGAAACGCCAGAACGAAAAGACAAAAATATGCATGTCCTGCCCGAGGTGGCGAGCCAGCCCCATCAAACAGCCGAACGACACGGCGCTGAGCGACATCCAAAGGGCGACCCGGATTGCCGGTGAGCCGAAGGCGTTAGCCAAGTTGAGGGCCAACCTGCTGGAGACGGGGTCCGAGCCGGAGAGGCTCGACCGTGTTTGCCAGGCCGGTGGCATCGTCGCTGACCACGAAGACGCCGCACAACGTGCCCTCGCCGTCGGAGGCCTCGAAGCGACCGCCCGACATTTTCCGCGTGAAGCGGCGCATCGGTTCTTCCTTTTTCATGCCGATGACCGAATTGTAATCGCCGCACATCCCGGCATCGGTCTGATAGGCCGTCCCGCCGTCGAGGATTTGGGTGTCCGCAGTGGGCACGTGCGAGTGGCTGCCCACGGCCAGGGTGGCGCGGCCGTCGGTGAAATGACCAAGCGCCATTTTTTCGCTGGTGGCCTCACCGTGAAGGTCGACGACGGTGGCCGCGACAGTACCGCCCAGGCGATGCTTTGAAAGCTCCTTCTCCAGCGCCGCAAACGGATCGTCCAGCGGATCCATGAAGACTCGGCCCATCACCCCCAGCACCAAAACCTTGCGGCCGTCACGCGCCGCATAGACGCCGGCGCCGGCGCCCGGCGTGCCGACGGGAAAGTTGAGCGGCCGCTGCAGGCGCTTTTCCGCATCGATAAAGCCCGCGGTTTCCTTCTGGTCCCAGACATGATTGCCGGTCGTGATGACGTCGACGCCCAGGTCGAAGAATTGATTGCAGATCTTCTGCGTGATGCCGAAGCCGGCCGCCGCATTTTCCCCGTTGAGGACGACGAAATCCAGATCGAGGTCGCGGCGGAGATCAGGCAGGTACTTGGCGACGGCGTCGCGCCCGGCGCGGCCGACCACGTCTCCGAGAAACAACAAATTCATGCAAACGCCCTCACGCCCTGTTCCGTGACAATCCAGTCGAGCCGTTGATCGAAGCTGTCGGCCGGTAACACCGCCACTTCCTGCCCGGCGTAAGCATAGCCGACCGCCAGAACATTTCCCGCTTTTCTCAGGTCCGCCAAAGTGCGGTCGTAGTAACCGCCGCCATAGCCCAGCCGGTTGCCGGTGCCGTCGAACGCCGCCAGCGGCACGACAACGGTTTCGGGCACCACGATGTCGGCGCTTGCCGCGGGCTCGAGCGTGCCGAACGAGGCCTCGACCAACACATCACCCGGCGACCAGCGGCGGAACCTTAGGGCCTGGTCCCGCGCCTCGATCACGGGCAGCGCGGTCGTACAACCGATCTCGTTCAGGCGCGCCAGCAGAGGTGCGGTATCAAGCTCGTCCCTCATCGCGTGATAGAGCGAAACGGCGCGCGGTTCAGCCGAGCCCGGAAGCCGGAAGAAATTGGCGGCCGCAAGGTTAGCGGCGTCAGATCCGGCCTCGTGGGCGACATCGTGACGAGCCGCCAGGACACGGCGCCGCAATTCGGCCTTGTCTTCTGATTGCCCGGCTGACATCAAGTTCGCATGGCTGCGTTATCAGGAGAAACGCCGTCGAGACCGGGCGTTTGAAAGGTTGGGCGGGACCAACCGGCCGTCGGCGTGTCCGATCCTCTGTGGCCTGCTAACGCAGGTGGGCGCCGTATTTCCGAAACCACGGTTTCGGTAGGGACAGCTCCCTTCTTGATCGGTATTGGCCCCAGGGATACGTTCTCCTAACAAACCGGTCAGTACCCGCCCAAACCCATAATTAGGCGTTCTCGAGCCGCGCGGCAATATCTTCTATGCGGCCGGCCGCGGCGGTCATGGCCTCGGTGGCCGACTGGCTCAGGTTATCGCTGGCGT
Source organism: uncultured Rhodospirillaceae bacterium (assembly GCA_964528595.1). GTDB lineage: Bacteria > Pseudomonadota > Alphaproteobacteria > UBA2966 > UBA2966 > CAYFKJ01. The sequence continues at coordinate 22,994 of CAZGTM010000019.1, read as the reverse complement.
CCGTCGCGGCCTTTTGGGCGTTTTCGGAGGCCGCCTCCATCTCACCCAAGCGCTCCCTGGTTTCCGCCAAATCGTCGGAAATCAGCAGGCAGGCCATCAGCAGCAACCGGCCTTCGCCGATTTGCCCCAATGACGACGCCAGTTCCGAGACGCGGCTGTCGACATGCTCGGCCAGTCCCGCCAGATGGGCCTCCTCGCCGTCATCACAGGCGATCGAATAATTGCGGCCGTTTACGGTGACTTGTACTTGCGCCATTTTGAATCTCTGATCGGGTGAAAGAAAGTTTAGTGTTCGATGGTCGTACGGATGTTGCCGATCGCCGCGTCGAGCCGATTGCCGACGGCGTCCGCAACCTCTTCCAACGCCGCATAGTCGGACTGCGCGATTGCCAAATCGGCTTTTAATTTGGTGTTTTCGCTTTGCAGTTCGCTGAGTTGATCTTTTAAGGCGCTGAGCTCGGTCTCAATTTCGGAAACCCGTGCCTGGGCAACCGCGCCCAGTGCCTGGGCCTTATCCGCTGTGACCTTGTCAAGGCGCTCCAATGCATCATTTAGACGGCCCTTGGCCGCATCCACATCCGACATAGCGTCCATTCCCTGCAGGCGTCAATTCAGCGTCTGGAGCCCATGGAAGGTGAGCTGAAAACGCATTTTTATTTTTGATAACAAAGACTTAACGTAAAGTCTTAGGGTAGAGCATACGTCACCGCGCCAGCCGACGTCAACAGCTGCCGAGGATTATTGACGATGGCCGCGGCAACAGCCATGGTGCCTGCACACCCGATTCCGGCGCAATTTTTATGGCGCCGGGTTAATGACGCTCTTGCAAATGGCGATATATGTCAGATCAACCGGCTTGCCGACTTTATATCGTAACCCCGGCGAATTTGGATGTTCCATCATTCGAAGTTGAATTGAGCGCCGCGCTGGCGGGCGGCGACGTGGCCTGCGTCCAACTCGACCTGCAGGACGCAAAAGCCGATGTCGAGGCCGCCGCACAAGCGCTGCTGCCGATCTGCCACGCGCGCGACGTCGCCCTGCTGCTGGCAGATCAACCCCGGCTTGCCATGGAAATCGGCGCGGACGGCGTCCACCTGAACCAGGAAGATATCGACGCCGCGGCCATCAGAACGTTATTGGGTGACGACCTGATATTGGGCGTGACCGGCGGCTCGTCGCGCCATCTCGCCATGGAGGCGGCGGAGGCCGGCGCCGACTATGTTGCCCTCGATGCCTCGCCAGACCTCATCTCGTGGTGGAACGGGCTTATGGAGGTGCCTTGCGTCGCCCTAGGTGAACGCGGCCCGGAAAGCCTTGCCGAGGTGGTCGGCGCCGGCGCCGATTTTGTCGCCGCAGGCGATCAGGTCTGGCATCACCCAGACGGTCCCGGAGCCGGCGTGGCGGCCCTGAACGCAGCCATTGCGGCAGCCCTGCCGACCTGATAGGTTCCGCGCCGCGCGGCGACGTTGACGCCATTCCCGGCGGGCTCGCCCCTAAATCCATCAATTCGAGAATTGTCTAAATTTATCGTCACAAGGTTCAAGCCATGAAGATCAACGGCAACGCCATTCGCCCCGGCAACGTTATCGAGCACAAGGAGGGTCTCTGGGTCGCGGTCAAAATCCAGCACACCCAGCCGGGAAAGGGCGGCGCGTATTTGCAGGTCGAGCTCAAGAATCTGCGCGACGGCAGCAAGCTGAACGAACGTTTCCGGTCGTCCGAAACCGTGGACCGGGTCCGGCTTGACCAGAAAGAGCATCAGTTTCTCTTCGCCGACGGCGAGATGCTGACGTTCATGGATGCCGAAAGCTATGAGCAGGTCCTGCTCAACGCCGACATCGTCGCCGAGCAACTGCCGTTTCTCCAGGACGGCATGGCCGTGATGATCGAGAGTTACGAAGGATCACCGTTGCGCGTCGAACTGCCTGAAACCGTGACCCTGGCGGTCACCGAAACGGAACCCACCGTCAAAGGCCAAACCGCCGCCTCGTCGAACAAGCCGGCCGTGCTTGAAAACGGCGTGCGCATCATGGTGCCGCCGTTCGTCGATATCGACGACAAAGTGATCGTCAACACCGCCGACGCAACCTATGTCAAACGGGCCGACAGTTAGGCCCGTGTGTCCTTTGTTCGATCCGGGATTGTGACGGATGGCCCATAAGTCCGCCCTCATCAACGTCATGGACGCAGCCGCCCGTAAGGCGGCGCGGCGCTTGATCCGCGACTTCGGCGAAGTCGAGCAACTTCAAGTTTCAAAAAAAGGCCCCTCCGACTTCGTCACGTCAGCCGATCTCAAGGCGGAAAAAACGCTGCGCGAGGAGCTTGAGAAGGTTCGGCCCGACTACGGTTTCGTGCTCGAAGAAGGCGGCGTGATCGAAGGCAAGGATAAATCCAACCGATGGTTGATCGATCCGCTGGACGGCACGTTGAATTTTCTCCACGGCATTCCGCATTTCGCCATCTCCATTGCCCTTGAGCGTGACAGCCAGATATTTGCCGGCGTCATCTACGACCCGGCGCGCGACGAAATGTTCTATGCGGAGCGCGGTCAAGGGGCTTACGTCAATGACAAGCGCTGCCGGGTTTCGGCCCGCAATTCCCTGAGTGACTCCGTTTTGGCGACGGGATATCCCACCAGAGGTCGCCTGGCAGAGAGCGACGCGCCTCAATTTTGCCGTGATCTCATGGAACTGATGCCCAAAGTAGCCGGTATCCGCCGCCAGGGCGCTGCCGCACTCGACTTGGCTTACGTCGCAGCGGGCCGCTACGAAGGTTTCTGGCACTGGGGATTGGATCCCTGGGATATTGCGGCGGGCCTGGTCATCGTGCGCGAAGCGGGCGGCATTGTGAGTGAAATCGATTTGGGCGAGCGCATGATGACGAGCGGTAGTGTTTTGGCCACGAACGAGCGTCTTCATGACACCGTCGCCGGTCTTTTGCGCAAGGCGCGCCGGGAAACATAACCACCCCGCTGGCGGCCAAAAAATAGCGCAATCTCAAGGCCAAAGCGGTTGTCGCGCCGAATCGGCTGGGGTAAGGTGCCAACGCTGCAGCGGGGCTGTACGGCCACGCTTTGGGAGGTTTTTGTACGCTGATGCCAATCGGTTCGACCAAGTTCGCTTCGCCCAAATCGGGCTCTGGTGCTTTGCGTCATCGCAGAGACGCGCATTGGCGCGCCGCTTCCTTGCCGCTGGGCTGTGCAGCATTATGCATGGGTTTTCTTGCCACCTCCGCAGCCGCACAATCGACGGTAGTCATCGGCGGCAGCGGCAGATCGAGTGTCGAGGTAAACTTGGACATTTTGTCACCCGGCACTGGACCATATGGCGATGAACGGAACTTGAAAATGCCCGGCGCAAACGGAGACGCCCCGGTCGTGCTCCGCATGCCCGGATCACCGAAGCATCCTACGCCGATGCCGAAGCTTAAGTTGCGGGCGCCCGTATCGTCGTTGAAACGGCCACGCGCACCGCAGCCGGCGATCCGGGTGCAGGTCGCCAAACCGGCACCCGCGGCGCCCAAACGAGCTATCCAACCCAGGGCCGCAGCACCGGTGGTCGCAGCCAAACCAGTACCGAAAAAAGTTGTCCGCGTGACGCCGCCACCGCC
>CAZGTM010000019.1:0-19285 GCA_964528595.1 uncultured Rhodospirillaceae bacterium | reverse complement strand
TGGTCGCAGCCAAACCAGTACCGAAAAAAGTTGTCCGCGTGACGCCGCCACCGCCCAAACCGGTGGTCAAGAAAGCGGCAAAATCGGTTGTGGCGCCGCCTGCAATAAAACCGGCGCCTGCCAAGCCGGTGGTTGCCAAAAAAGCCCCACCGCCGCCGCCACCGGTGATGAAACCCGCACCGGTCAAGCCGGTGGTTGTGAAAAAAGCCCCACCACCCCCGACGCCGAGCGTTGCACCGCAGCCGAAAAAGCAGATCGCTTCTTTGCCGGCCGCGCAATTGCCCACCGGGGGCGGCCATGTCATGCGGGTCGATTTCACTGGCGCCAGTACCCGTCTGTCACCGGATGCCAAAGCCCGCCTCAGGGGCCTGGCGGAGCAAATTACCGTCGCGGGTGATCGTCTGCAGCTCAAAGCCTACGCCGGGGGCACGAGTGAAACGCCGAGTTCAGCCCGCCGTTTGAGCCTCTCAAGGGCATTGGCCGTGCGCTCGTTTCTGATCGAATCCGGTGTCCGGTCTACGCGAATTGACGTTCGCGCATTGGGACGGGCTTCTGATGCAGGGCCACCCGACCGGGTTGACGTCGTTCTTCTCGTCAGGTGACGTGGATCACAAGATACCTAGTTGAGTGGGGAGCGCGCGGATGACCCGCCCACAAAGATACATCAGCCGGATGATCGCTTTTGTCCTGGCGGTCATTGTCATAGCGGGTGTTTTGGTCGGCCCTCTCTATCGGGCATTTTTGGCGAATCCGGCCCTCAACGGTCTCATCGCCGGTGTCCTCATCCTCGGCATTATTTACGTATTCCGCCAGGTCCTGCTGTTGCGGCCCGAGGTGGACTGGATCGAATCAACGATGCAGGAAGGCACGCGCCTGACGATCCCCAGGACACCGAATTTACTGGCACCGATGGCGACCATGCTGGGCGACAGTGCCGGCCAACGATCCATCTCGGCGCTGGGGATGCGCTCCCTGCTGGACGGCATCGCGTCACGATTGGATGAATCGCGCGAAATATCGCGCTATCTCATCGGTTTGTTGATCTTTCTCGGCCTGTTGGGGACCTTTTGGGGCCTGCTCGGCACCATCAGTTCGGTCGGCGACACGATCAAGAACCTGGGCATCGCGGGCGGTGATTTCGCCAGTCTGTTCGGCACCCTGCAATCCGGTTTGGAAGCGCCGCTGACCGGTATGAGCACGGCCTTTTCGTCTTCGCTTTTCGGCCTGGCGGGATCGCTCGTCCTGGGATTTCTCGACCTTCAGGCGGGCCAGGCGCAAAACCGGTTCTTCAACGATCTTGAGGAGTGGCTGTCCGGCATGGCCCGCCTCAGCTCCGGTATCGGGGTCGGCGGCGACGACGGCGATCAGTCGATCCCGGCTTATGTTGGCGCCCTGCTGGAGCAAACCGCGGAGACCCTGAGCACCCTTCAACGCACAGTCTCGCGCGGCGAGGAGGAGCGCGGCCAGACCAACGCCGCAATCCGGGAACTCGGCGACAAACTCGCCATACTGGGCGACCAGATGAAGGCCGAACAAAACCTCATGGTTCGCCTCGGCGAGGCCCAGGTCGAGATGAAACCCGTGTTGGAGCGGTTGGCGGCTCAAGCGGAACGCGATCACGCCATAACGTTGGACGAGGTGAGCCGCAGCCATCTGCGCAACATCGACATTTCCGCGGCGCGCTTGCTGGTCGATTCGAGCCAGGCCCGGGATCAACTCATTCAGGATATCCGCAGCGAGATCAAACTCCTGGCCCGCACCATTGCGGGAATGACAGGGGAGAGAACGTAGGCCGTCATGGCGAGCCGCCTCCGCAGCCAGCGCTCGGACAACATCTGGCCGGGGTTTGTCGACGCACTGGCGACCCTGCTGCTGGTCATTATCTTCCTTCTGGTGGTGTTCGTTCTGGCCCATGTGTTCCTGTCCCAGGCTATTTCCGGCCGGGACGAGGCGCTGATCCGCCTCAATAACCAAATCAGCGAGCTCGCCAACCTGCTGGCGCTGGAGCGGGACACCAACACCGAATTGCGCGACAACGTCACGCAGCTTTCGGCATCCTTGCAGGATTCAACCAAGGCGCGGGATGCCTTGGGCCTGGAGATCGAAGCCCTGAAAGCCAGTTTGTCGGATGCCGAACTCGCGCTTGCCGACCGCGAGGAGACGATCTCGTCGAGCAGCGAGGACAAAGACGCACTGGCCACCCGCGTCGCCCGGTTGGAATCGGCGCTCTCCAAGTCGCTCAACGAAGCGGCCGCCTTCCGCGCCAGAGCCCGTGAACTGCGTGACAGGCTGGCGGCGCTAGAGGCGAGCTCGGCCGAAAAGCTGGAGGAATCGGAGGCGAACCTTTCCGCAGCGGAAGAGGACCTTACGCTGACGCAGGAAAAACTGGCGGCGGCGGAGAGCGACCGGGAAAATACCTCCAGGCAGCTGGAATCGGAACGGGAGATTTCCGAACGCGCCCTGGCGCAGGTCGCTTTGCTAAATCAACAGATCGCGGCCCTCAGATCGCAACTTTCCCGCATCGAGGCGGCACTCGAAGCGTCGGAGGCACTGGATCGGGAACAAAAGGCCGTCATCGCCGACCTGGGAAAAAGGCTGAATATCGCCTTGGCCAAGAAAGTCGAGGAATTGGCCAAGTACCGCTCCGAATTTTTCGGCCGCCTGAAGGAAGCGCTAGGCAGCCGGCGTGACGTTCAGGTTGTCGGCGACCGCTTCGTTTTCCAGTCGGAAGTTCTCTTCACCTCGGGGTCGGCCGAATTGGGCGGCGCCGGACAAACCCAGCTGGCAAAGCTGGCGGCGACGATTTTGGACGTGGCGCGCAAGATCCCCAAGGAACTGCCCTGGGTATTGCGGGTCGACGGCCACACCGACCGCGTCCCCATCGCGACGGCTCGCTATCCATCCAACTGGTCGCTGTCGACCGCCCGCGCTCTTTCGGTGGTGAATTTTCTTATCGAACAGGACGTGCCGCCGAACCGTCTGGCCGCCACCGGTTTCGGCGAGTTCCAACCGCTCGACGATCGCGACGACGAAATCGCCCACCGCCGCAACCGCCGGATCGAGATCAAGCTGACCCAGCGCTAATCGGCCGTCCCTTCAAGGCAGCGTGCAGTCCAGGAACTTCGGATCCAGCACCGGTCCGATCAGCATCCTTTTACCGAAACGGGCCGCCACGGAGGAGCCGGAAAGTTCCTCGCCGTTGTTCAGGTAAATCTCGCTGACCCTGCCACTGGCGGGATCGATGCGCAGCACCTGTGAGGGCGATAGCTTGGTGGCATCCTTCGAGTGACCGACAAAAGTCAGCATTTTTGGGTGCGCACCGATCCAGAGCGCGCCGTCCGCGTCGACGTCAATGTTGTCGACACCCGTTCCAGTCTCGAACTTTCCTTTGGCCCAGAGATCGCCGCTGCCCTCGTCACGCCCAAACGCGAAAACCGCGAGGTCCGTCGTCGCCGCAACGAACACCGTGTCGCCGTCGCGGCTGGTGTTGATGCCGTTGGCGTAGCGGAAACCGTCCGCCACCTGGCGCAACAGCGTGCCGTCGAAATAGACCACGCGGGACAGCGGCAGCCGCCCATAGTCCTCAATCGTCCGCAACAGGCCGGTTGGATTGCCGTGATCGATGGTGGCGTAAAACCGGCCCTTGCCGACCGGCGCCACATCGTTGGCGGAGAGCAGCATGTCGCCCTTGATGGTGCGAAGATGCCGGAGGCCGGCGCCCTCTATGGCGAATACCTCAACCGTATCGTCGGTCGCCTCGAACACGCCGCCGTCGCGGTGGTTGACCACCATGATCTCGGCGTCGTCGCCCTGGGCGAACAATCCCAAGCCATGGGGATGGAAGGGGAACTTGAGGTCGGGCGTCAGGTTGACGGGGACGGCATCCGGGTCGGCGAGGTTATATCCCCATATGGCGCCCTGGACATCTTCCCCGGCGGCAATGCGCCGTCGGTCGTCGGAGGAAATGTAGGCCATGCCGGTTTCGCCATGGATGACGATGTCTTCGGCGCCAGCCACGCCTTCCACCGGTTTACACGTCCCGGCGAAGTGCGGATCGAGCGACTTGAACTCGCCGGCGAGCCAGACGGTATGACCGGCAAATCCGCCGATCACGGCCAAAATGACGAAGAGAAAAATCCACAGCCTTTTCATTAACCCGCCCCCGGGGTTGGCGCAGTGGTTACTGCGCGGCGCTGGCCGCCGCCGCCCCGAACTGCAATTCGGCGAGGTGAGCGTACATGCCGCCCTCAGCCATCAGTTCCTCGTGACGGCCGATGGCGACAATCCGGCCTTCATCCATGACCACGATACGTCCCGCCTTCTGAACCGTCGACAGGCGGTGGGCGATAATGAGCGTCGTGCGCCCTTCCATCAGACCGTCCAGGGCGCCCTGCACCAAACGCTCGCTTTCGGCGTCGAGCGCACTGGTCGCCTCGTCCAGCAGCAAAATGGCGGGGTTGCGCAATATCGCGCGGGCGATGGCGAGGCGTTGGCGCTGGCCGCCCGAGAGGCGCACGCCGCGCTCTCCCAGAGGCGTGGAGAAGCCTTCCGGCAACCGTTCGGCGAACTCCGTGACCTGGGCGGCATCGGCCGCCGCCCGGACGTCCTCGTCGCTGGCGTCCGGCCGGCCGTAGCGGATATTGGACCAGACGTCGCCGGCGAATATCACGGGATCCTGGGCGACCAGTCCAATGCGGGCGCGGACCTCGGCCGGATCGGCGTCGGGCAATGTGACGCCGTCAATCGAAACCCGGCCCGATTCGGGATCGTAGAAGCGCAGCAGCAACTGAAAGACCGTCGATTTGCCGGCGCCGGAAGGTCCGACAATGGCGACCGTTTCTCCCGACGCGATATCCAGGGAGAAATCTTCCATCGCCGAAACGTTCGGGCGAGCCGGATAATGGAACGTCACGTCTTCGAAGCGGATCGTACCCTGGTGCGGCTCGGGCATGGTTTTCGGATTGGCGGGTGCCGTGATGATGGGATCCGTCGCCAGCAATTCGCTGAGACGGCCCGTGGCGCCGGCCGCCCGTTGCAATTCGCCCCAGACCTCGCTCAGGGCGCCGACGGCGCCGGCGGTCATGATGGCGTAATAAACGAAGGCGGCAAGTTCACCGCCGCTCATGGTGCCTGTCGTGACGTCCTTGGCGCCGATCCACAGCACCATATCGACGGCGCCGAAGACCAGCAGAATGACCACCGCCGTCAGCCAGCCACGGGCGCGAATGCGTTTGATGGCGACGGTGAAGGCGTTTTCCGCGGCGTCACCGAAGGCGCGGCGGTCTTCGTCCTCGTGGGTGAAGGCTTGAACCGTGCGGACGGCGTCGATGCTTTCGCCGGCCATCGCGCCGACGTCGGCCACCCGGTCCTGGCTTTCCCGGCTAAGCAGCCGTACCTTTCGTCCGAACACGACGATCGGAAGGACGACGACCGGGATGACGATGGCCACCATGCCCGCCAGTTTCGGGCTGGTGACGATGAGCATGGCGCCGCCACCGAGGAAAATCAGAAAGTTACGCAGCGCGATCGAGGCGGAGGAGCCGATGACGGTCTGGATGAGCGTCGTATCGGTCGTCAGTCGCGAGAGTATTTCGCCCGTCGGCGTAATCTCGAAGAACGTCGGGCTGAGCTTGATGACGTGGTTGTAAACCTCGCGCCGGACGTCGGCGACGACCCGTTCGCCGATCCACGAAACCATGAAAAAGCGGGCGAAGGTGGCAAACGCCAAAACGGCGACGATACCCAACAACGCGAGAAAGTACTGGTCGAGGAATTCAGCGTTCTCGACGCTGAAACCCAGATCCACGACGCGCCGCAAGGCCTGACCGATGGCCAGCACGGAACCGGCGGCGATGACGAGCGCAACCATCGCCCCCGCCACCCACAACTTGTAGGGGGAGAGGAAGCGCACGATGCCGCGCAATTTGGAAATATCGCGGCTGGCCGTGCGTTCCTCTTCGCCGTTCAGGGCGGCACGGGTGGCTGTGCGGGTATCAGTCAATCCTCGTCATCCTCTAATCGAGTGCGATGGAAGCGCCGGTGACGTCGCTGACCTCACGCGCCAGCAGGTGATGCAGCCGGTCATCGCTTCGCGTCGCCGCCCAGGCCTTTTCGCTCTCGTTCCAATCGTAGTGGCTGGCGCCGGAAATCGGTGACGACAGCCAAATCTGCTTCAGCGGACGATGGCGGTTGACGATAAATATGCGCCCGTCCTCCAGTTCGACCGTCAGAACGGAGCCGTCGCAATCGACGTCCACATCATCGCAACCGTCCTCGATCACTTCGGCCCAACGTTCCAGCGTCGCTCCCGCCAGGGCTTCGAATGCCTGCTCGTCCATATTACACTCCACTTCGGGCCGTCCCGGCAATGAACTTGAGGGAACTCCGGCCTCATGCGCGGCGCAACCTAATCCGCCCGGCCTAAAGGTGCAACAGGTGCTTGCAAGCGGAGCCGGGTTTCGCTATATAGGCCGCTTCCCGCCCCGGAGCAGAACGATGAAAAAAGATATACACCCAGAATACCACACCATCACCGTCGAAATGACGGACGGCACCCAGTTCGAGACGCGCTCAACTTATGGCGCGGAGGGCGACGTGTTGAAGCTCGACATCGACGTCAAGACCCACCCGGCCTGGACCGGCCAGGGCGGCCACTTGGTCGATACCGCGGGTCAGGTTGCGAAGTTCAACAAGCGCTTCGAGGGTTTCGGCCTCAAGTAGCTTCGAACTCGACGGTATTCGGTAAAAAACGCGCTTTCCGGCGCGTTTTTTTATGCCCGCGCCTGGCCGTTTCCAGGCCTTGAACAAACAAATTCGATACCTAAATAAGGGTTGCCGGGTGCCTCCAAGAGGGTCCGGCGCTAAACCGAATGGCCCGGCCATGCCGCGAAACAGCGGCAACAACGGCGGGTCGATTGAAATGTCCATTTGCTTCAAAGGAGGAACGGACACATGCGTACTTTTGACCTCTCTCCCCTCTTTCACACCACCGTTGGCTTCGATCGCTTGAACCGGATGCTCGACAGCGTCGGCCGCGTCGATGAACGCGCACCGAGTTATCCGCCCTACGATATCGAAAAAGTCAGTGACGCCGCCTACCGCATCACCATGGCGGTGGCCGGTTTCTCCGAAGGCGATATCGAGCTCAGCCAGCACGAAAACGCGCTCACCATTACCGCCAAGGCGCCGAAGGCCGAGGCTGAAGCCGAAAGCGCCAAGATGCTCCATCAGGGCATCGCGCGCCGCGGCTTCCAGCGGCGCTTCGACCTCGCCGATTACATCCGCGTCGCCGGTGCCCGCCTTGAAAACGGGCTGCTATACGTCGACCTGGCGCGTGAGGTGCCGGAGGAACTGAAACCCCGCCGCATCGAGATCCAGAGCGGCAACGTACTGGAGCACAAAAACGCCGCCTAGGGTGTTTCAAGTTTTGCTTGAAACACTGAGGGCCGTTAACACGTTGCGTTGCCTCGCAAATATGAAACGAGGCGTGTCCGTTTAAACGGAAAGCGCATTAAACGGCCTCCAGTTCGCCTGAACCAGCCCCCTTCCGGTTCCGCCGGGAGGGGGTTTTTCTTAGACGTGGGCGCGCAGCGCCGCCACCACCTCGTCGGGACCTTCGACCATCATCATGTGGCCGCAGCTCTTGAGGATCACGGTCTCGGAGCCTTCGATGGCATCGGCCAGCGCCTTGGCGGCGCGCGGCGGCGTCATCTTGTCCTGAGCCCCCAGCAGCAGCAGCGTCGGACAGGAGACCTTGTCCGCCGCCTCCAGCCCGCCTTCATAGTCGTTGCAGGCGCAGAAGTCGGTGTAGAGGACGCCGGGCGGGACGCGTTCCAAGAGGCGCAACGCACCGCCGGACATCCACATGCCGGGCGTCGGATTGCCGCCCACCAGGGAACGCTTGGCGTGTCCGTAGATGGTGATCATGTCGAAGGCGGAATGATCGTTGGCTTCGGCGGCATCCAGCAGCGGCTGACCCACGGGCATCGGACTGGCGGTGCCCAACATGGCCAATGCCCGGACTTTGTCCGAACGGCGGGCTGCCAGTTCGAGGGAGGCCAACGAACCCAGGCTGTGCCCCACCAAAGCCGCCTGTTCGGCGCCCAAAGCGTCGATCAATTCGCCGATCCAGTCGGCCAGGTCGCCGACGCTGGCTTTGGCCGGCCCTTCCGACCGCCCGTGGCCCGGCAGGTCGAGGGCCACGACATTACGGTCGTGATGGGCGAAGAAGCGGGCCTGGAGCGCCCAGGCCGTGTGATCCATGGCGGCGCCGTGAATGAAAATCACCCAGGGCAGCGCTGGGTCGTGGGCGCGCCCGCCAGTGCCATAAAAAACCGTCTTTCCTTGAACCGAGATTTCCATGCCGGGAACTCCCGCTCAGCTTTTCTGGGAGGCCCGCAGGCCGCGGTTGAGGTCATCAATCAGATCCTCGACGTCTTCCAGCCCGACCGACAGCCGGATCAGGCCCTCGGAGATACCGGCGGCCTTGAGCGCCTCAGCATCCATCTGCTGGTGGGTCGTGCTGCCGGGATGAATGACCAGCGACTTGGCGTCGCCGACATTGGCGAGGTGGGAAAAGAGCTCCAGCGCCTCGATGAAACGGCGGCCGGCATCGCGTCCGCCCTTGATGCCGAAGCTGAAGATGGCGCCGGCGCCGTGGGGCAGGATTTTCTTCGCCAAGTCGTGGTCGGGATGGTCCGGCAGGTCGGGATAGCCGACCCATTCCACGGCATCGGATTGGTCCAGGTGGGCAACGACCTTGCGCGCGTTCTCGACGTGACGCGTCATGCGCAGCGGCAGGGTCTCAACGCCCTGGATGATCTGAAAGGCGTTGGCCGGGCTCATGCAGGCGCCGAAATCGCGCAGGCCCTCGGCGCGGGCCCGCATGACGAAGGCGGAGGGACCGAATTCCTCGGCGAAATCGAGCCCGTGGTAGCCCTCGTAGGGCTCCGTCAGGGTCGGGAACTTGCCGCTGCCCTCCCAGTCGAATTCGCCGCCGTCGATGATGGCGCCGCCGATGGCGACGCCGTGGCCGCCGAGGAACTTGGTGGCCGAGTGCATCACGATGTCGGCGCCCAGCGACAGCGGCTGGCAGAGGAAAGGCGACGCGAAGGTGTTGTCGACCATCAGGGGGATGCCCGCCTCGTGCGCCACGGCGCTGACGGCGGGAATGTCCATCACCTCAAGACCGGGGTTGCCCAGGGTTTCGCCGAATATCAGGCGGGTTTCGGGCCGGATGGCGGCGGCATAGGCAGCGGGATCGCGCGGATCGACGAAACTCGCTTCGATGCCGAAACGCGGCAAGGTGTGGGTGAACATATTGTGCGAACCGCCGTAGATGGAGGCCGACGAAACGATGTGGGAGCCCGCGTCCATCAGGGTGACGACCGCCAAATGCAGAGCGGCCTGGCCGCTGGCCGTGCAGACCGAACCGACACCGCCTTCCAGCGCCGCCAGCCGTTCCTCCAAAACACCGACCGTGGGGTTCGAAATGCGCGAGTAGATGTGCCCCGGCGTTTCCAGATTGAACAGCGAGGCCGCGTGTTCGGTGTCGTTGAAGACGTAGCTCGTGGTCTGGTAAAGTGGTACGGCGCGGCTGCCCGTCGTGGGATCCGGCGCCTGCCCGGCATGCAGGCTCAAGGTGTTGAAGCGGGGATAATTGGGTATGGCCATGGAACGGCTTTCCGACGTCTGTTGATCGAACGCCGCACCGTACACGCCGCCGGAATGGCGCGGTAGTCGAAAATGAACGATCGGGAAGTCCGATAAACCGATAATTGGTGACAGGTACGAATTAATTGGACTGCCCGGCAATACCAGAACTTGCCTAAGCCAATTAAATCGTACCTGTCACCAATTATCGGATCTCGCTGCACAAAAAATGGGCCGTCCAATTAAGGGCGGCCCAATAGTCAACAGGGAGGCGCATCGGAGAGTCGCGCATCGAAATTCACGCAACCTGCTGATGCGTCCTTACATCCTGTCTTAAGCGGGTAAATAAAGTCTTAACCATAAACGCCAGGAATCGCTGGGATTTTCAGCTTTTGAAGAAGCTATCCGCCGTACTTCGAGCGCCTTCCTTGGCGGCGATCACCTCCCGGATATGGGCAATTTGCGCCTCCAGTTCCTCAATGCGTTCGCCCAAGGCCTCGATTGACATAGTCTCCAGTTCGAGGCGTTCCGCCTTTTTTTCCGGCGGTTCCAGATCGTCCGTATCCATGGCAGTTGCCCTCCTGCACTTGATCAATGTGGGTGAAAGGGATTAGACCTTCAAGCCTCAAGTTTGCCCGAGGAGTACAGCAATGCCCGACGCCCTGCCCGCCGATATGACCGTCATCGAGATATCCGAACCCGGCGGCCCGGAAATGCTGGTCCCCGCCAAACGCAGCGTTCCCGAACCCGGCCACGGCGAAATCCTCATCAAGGCCGCCACCGTCGGCATCAACCGGCCCGACGTGATGCAGCGCCAGGGCAGCTATCCAGTGCCGCCCGGCGCCTCCGATCTTCCCGGCCTCGAGGTTGCGGGTTCTGTCGCCGCGGTCGGCCCCGGCGTCGATCTGTGGAGCGTCGGCGACGAGGTTTGCGCCCTGACGCCCGGCGGTTCGTATGCCGAGTTCTGCACCACCCCGGCAGCCCACGCCCTGTCCGTGCCCAAGGGCCTGAGCATGATTGAGGCCGGCGCCATGCCGGAGACCTTTTTTACGGTCTGGACCAATGTCTTCGACCGCGGGCGTCTGCAGGCCGGCGAACGCTTCCTGGTGCACGGCGGCTCGTCCGGCATCGGCACCACGGCCATCCAGATCGCCGACGTGCTGGGCGCACGGGTCTTCACCACCGCCGGCACACAGGAAAAATGCGCCGCCTGTGAGGAACTGGGCGCTGAGCGCGCGATCAACTACCGGGAAAAGGACTACGTCGCCGTGATCCGCGACCTGACGGACGGCGAGGGCGTCGACGTCATCCTCGACATGGTCGCGGGAGACTATTTCCGTAAAAACCTGTCGATCCTGGCGCCAGAGGGGCGCCTCGTGCAGATCGCCTTCCTCGGCGGACCGAAAGGCGAAGTCGATCTCATGCCCATCATGCGCAACCGCCTGACCATCACAGGTTCAACCCTTCGGCCCCAGACGATCGAGGCCAAGGCCGCCATCGCCGAGGGCCTCAGGCGCACCGTCTGGCCCCACGTCGAGGCGGGCCGCATCAAGCCCGTCATCCACGCCACCTTCCCGCTGACCGACGCCGCCGCCGCCCACCGCGCCATGGAAGATGGCGACCACATCGGAAAAATCGTGCTGGAAGTGTGACGGCGCGGCCAGAACCTTTGACCTCGGCGTGAAAATTGATTATATGCCCCCACAGGATGCGGCTGGTAATGCCGCATCGGCTTTTCCAAGAAACCAAATTGGTTCGTTCATTTGAACCCGGTCCTTGAACCAGCCGCGGGGTTCCGCCCGCGCAAGGAGAAAACTTATGCCGTTGCCATTGATGCCCAAGGCCACCGCCGTGTGGCTGGTTGAAAATACCGTTCTGACATTCGATCAGATCGGCGAATTCTGCGGATTGCACCCGCTGGAGGTGAAGGGTATCGCCGACGAAGAAGTTGCCATCGGCATCCAGGGCGTCGATCCCACGACCAACGGCCAACTGACCCACGAAGAACTGGAGCGCTGCGCCGCCGATCCCTCGACCAGCCTGACGCTGGCCGAAACCGACGTGCCGAAGCCGCGCACCCGCACCAAGGGACCGAAATACACCCCCGTCACCAAGCGCCAGGAGCGCCCGGCGGCCATCATGTGGCTGCTGCGTTACCACCCGGAACTGTCGGACGCGCAGATCGGCCGTCTGGTCGGCACGACCAAGCCGACCATCACCTCGGTGCGCGAACGCACGCACTGGAACATCTCCAACATCAAACCCAATGATCCGGTGACGCTCGGCATGTGCGCGCAGGCTGAACTGGACGAGGCCGTGACCAAGGCGCGGCGCCGCCAGGCCGCCAAGGAAAAGCGCGAGGACAAGGAACGCGCCAAGCAGGGCCTGCCGCCGAAGCAGCGCGAGGCCAAGCCCGCCACCGATATGGAATCGCCCTTCGCCCACCTGATCCCGCGCGCCGAACGCGACGCGCCGAAAGCGGAAGAGGAACAGGCCGAGGTGCAAGACCCCGGCTCCTACGAGGAGACGCCGGCCCTGACCGCCGAAGACGTCTTCGGCGCCTCACCCGAGCCGGAAAAAACCAGCGAAGACGAAACGCCCGGCGGGATTTAGGAGCGGGGACTAACCGCCCTCCTCTGCGTCACCCCGGACTTGATCCGGGGTCCAGTTTGTTTTCTCTATTTCCTTGTCGAAATTCGACGGCTCCAGAAACAAAGAAAACCTAGATTCCGGATCGCGGCCTTCGGCCTTGTCCGGAATGACGGGGGGGGTGAGAAGACGGCGACGCTCCCTAAGGCTCCGGCACCACCGAGGTGGCGGCGTAGCCAGTCTTTTTCAGCGCTTCGGTGATTTCGCCGAGGATGGCCGGGTCGTCGATCGTCGCCGGCATCTTGTAGTCCACGCAATCGGCGATGCGCCGCATGGTGCCGCGCAGGATCTTGCCCGAGCGCGTCTTGGGCAACCGCTCGACGATCATCGTCAGCTTGTAGGCCGCCACGGGGCCGATGGTGTCGCGTACCATCTTGGCCAGTTCGGCCGGTATTTCCTCCTCCGGCCGGTTGACGCCCGATTTCAGCACCACGAAACCCACCGGCAGCTGGCCCTTGAGCTGGTCGGCCACGCCGATCACGGCGCATTCCGCCACGTCGCGGTGGGCTGAGAGGATTTCCTCCATCTGACCCGTCGACAGGCGGTGGCCGGCGACGTTGATGATGTCGTCGGTGCGGCTCATGATGTAGAGGTAACCGTCCTCGTCCTTGTAGCCTGCATCGCCGGTCTGGTAATAGCCGGGGAACTCGGTGAGGTAGCTTTCGACGTAGCGCTGGTCCTTCTGCCACAGCGTGGGCAGGCAGCCCGGCGGCAGCGGCAGCTTGACGACGATGGCGCCGCTGTCGCCGTCCGGCACCTCATTGGCGTTTTCATCGACGATCTGCACGTCGTAGCCCGGCACGGCCTTGGTCGGCGAGCCGTGCTTGATCGGCAACAGGCCGAGACCGACGAAGTTCGTGGCGATGGGCCACGACGTTTCGGTCTGCCACCAGTGGTCGACCACCGGCACGCCCAGCATGTCCTCGGCCCATTTCAGGGTGTCGGGATCGGCGCGCTCGCCGGCCAGGAACAGGGTTTCGAAGTTGGAGAGATCGTACTTGCCGATGAACTCGCCCTTGGGGTCTTCCTTCTTGATGGCCCGGAAGGCGGTGGGCGCGGTGAAAAGCACCTTGACCTTGTGTTCGGAAATGATGCGCCAGAACACGCCGGCATCGGGCGTGCCCACCGGTTTGCCTTCGAACAGGATGGTGGTGCAGCCCTGGAACAGCGGCGCATAGACGATGTAGCTATGGCCGACGGCCCAACCGAGATCGGAGGCCGCCCAATAGACCTCGCCCGGTTCGACGCCGTAGATGTTCGACATCGTCCACCTCAGCGCCACCAGGTGGCCGCCGTTGTCGTGCACCACGCCCTTGGGCTCGCCCGTCGTGCCGGAGGTATAGAGGATGTAGAGCGGGTCTGTTGCCTTGACGGGCACGCATTCCTCGACCGGTTCGGCGCCGTCCATGGCGTCCTTCCAGTCGATGTCGCGGCCTTCGATCATGGTGGCCTCGGCCTGTTCGCGCTGCAGCATGACCACCTTTTCCGGCTTGTGCTCGGACATGTCGATGGCGGCGTCCAGCAACGGTTTGTATTCGACGATGCGGCCCGGTTCGATACCGCAACTGCCGGACACCATGACCTTGGGCTTGGCGTCCTCGATACGGGTCGCCAGTTCGGCAGAAGCGAAGCCGCCGAACACGACCGAATGCACGGCGCCGATGCGGCTGGTCGCCAGGATGGCGATCACGGCCTGCGGCACCATCGGCATGTAGATGATGACGCGGTCGCCTTTTTCGACGCCGAGGCCGCGCAGCACGCCGGCGAATTTGGCGACCTTGGCCTTGAGCTCCGAGTAGGTGAATTTCTTCTGCTTGCCGGTAATGGGGCTGTCGTAGATCAGCGCCAGCTGGTCGCCGCGGCCTTCCTCGATGTGGCGGTCGACGGCGTTGAAGCAGGTGTTCATCTCCCCGCCCTCGAACCAGGTGTAGAAGTTCTCCTTGGGATTATCGAGGACCGTGTCCCACTTCTTGATCCAGCGCACGTCTTCGGCCGCCTCGGCCCAGAACCCCTCCGGATCGGCCTGCCAGGCGCCGTAGACTTCGTCATACCGGCTCATCATAAGTCTCCCTGCGTTTCGTCAATTGCGAAAATCGATAAATCAAACGTCTCAATAAAAACATTATGCCCGAGCGCTGACAAAATCATATCTCAGCAGCGGCAGCAACCGCCCAGGCACCGTGGCGGAAGGAACTGCGCCGATTCGCCGCGCCCCCATCGCCAGGTAGAAGCCTTCGGCGTTGGGATCGGCGTCGATCATGATGTGGCTGGCCGTCGTCTTTTCGGCCTCCGCCACCAGGCGGTCCCAGAGCAGTCGCCCGACACCGCTGCCGATGGCTGACGGCGCCACGAAGAAGTGTTCCACATCGGCCTTTTCCCCGTCGACGCCGAGGCCGAACATGCCGAGAAGTTCAGCGTCCGCCTCGGCCACCCAGGTCGGGACCGCCTCCAGCCATTGCGGCGTCACCGTCAATTCGGGCCGCGCCATTTCCATGAACGCGTCGTCATAGCCCCAATGAGCTTTCGAGGCGAGCACCAGCTTTGTGATCGCCTCCGCCTCCTGATGGCGAGCCGGGCGGATTTCCAAATTGGCCGAATTTACTGCCATGGCGGGGGATGCTTGTGTTTGGGGGCGGACCTGTATTCAATCACCCGGACTTTAGCCCAACCCGCCGCGAGCGCCCATACCGCATGATCGATATCCCGCTGTTCTACCTGATCGCCGTGCCCGCCGTGCTGGTCGTCGGCATCTCCAAAGGCGGCTTCGGTTCGGGCCTCGGCATCCTGGCTGTGCCGTCGATGGCGTTGGTGGTTTCGCCGGTGCAGGCGGCGGGCATCATGCTGCCGATCCTTTGCCTGATGGACCTGGTGGGCGTCTGGTCCTACCGCCGCCAGTGGGATCCGGCCAACATGAAGATCATCGTGCCCGCCGCCGGGGTCGGCATCGTCATCGGCATGCTGACCTTCGATGTCATGGACGAAAGCACCATCCGGCTGATCATCGGCGGTATCGCGCTGAGCTTCGCCGCCGATCACTGGATCGGCCGACGTGCGAAGGAGCCTGCGGGCCGCAGCGCCGTCAAGGGCGGTTTCTGGGCCACGGTCGCGGGCTTCACCAGTTTCGTGGCGCATGCCGGCGGGCCGCCGTTGTCGGTCTACCTCATCCCCCAGCGCCTCGACCGGGCGCTGTTCGTCGGCACCACCGTCATTTTCTTCACCGCCGTCAACTACGCCAAGCTGCTGCCCTACTGGTGGTTGGGACAGCTGGCGCCGGGCAATTTGGCGACCTCGCTGGTGTTGATGCCGCTGGCGCCCATTGGGGTCATCCTAGGCATTCGGCTGCGCGACAAGATCTCGCCCGTGGTGTTTTACGAGACCTGCTACGGCCTGCTGTCCATCGCCGGCCTCAAGCTTTCCTGGGACGGCATCAGCGCCTTGATGGGTTGAAAAACATGGGCGCTTGAACCGGGCGGCGGAGACGACTATTTTCGCCTCTTCCTCGGGGGAGGAGGAGCGACCTCACGCCGACCACGCGCAGGAGCAGGCAATGCCGTCTATCTACGACACCGGACTGGACCAGTCCGCGGCCAACTATCAGCAACTCTCCCCCCTGACGTTCATCGAACGAGCCGCCGCCGTCCACCCGGACGCGCCCGCTGTCATTCACGGCGATTTGCGCCGCACCTGGGCCGAAAGCTATGCCCGCGCCCGCCGGCTGGCCTCGGCCTTGACCAAGCGCGGCATCGGGTTGGGCGACACCGTCGCGGTGATGGGCGCCAATACGCCAGAAACCTTCGAATGTCATTTCGGCGTGCCGGTGACGGGTGCGGTGCTCAATACCCTCAACGTGCGGCTCGATGCCGAAAACATCGCCTTCATCCTCGATCACGGCGAGGCCAAGGTGCTGATCACCGACACGGAATTCTCCCCGACTGTCGAAAAGGCGCTGCAACTATGCGACGCCAAGCCCATCGTCATCGATATCGACGATCCGATGGCCGAGCACACCGCCGACAGCGGCAAGCTGCTGGGCGAAATGGATTACGAAGCGTTCCTCGCCGAAGGCGACGAGGATTATCCCTGGACCCTGCCGGCTGACGAATGGCAGGCCATCAGCTTGAACTACACCTCCGGCACCACCGGCAACCCCAAGGGCGTCGTCTACCACCACCGCGGCGCCTACCTCAACGCCATGGGCAACGTGGTGTCGTGGAGCATGCCGCACCATCCGGTCTACCTCTGGACCCTGCCGATGTTCCATTGCAACGGCTGGTGCTTCTCCTGGACGCTGGCGGCCCTGGCCGGGGTCAGCGTCTGCTGCCGCAAGGTCAACGCCGCCAACATCTACGCCGCCATCGCCGAACACAAGGTGACGCACTTCTGCGGCGCGCCCATCGTGCTGTCGTTCGTCGTCAACGCCACGGAGGAAGAGAAACGCCCCTTCGACCACGATGTCCACGTCATGACCGCCGCCGCCCCGCCGCCCGCCGCCGTGCTGGCCGGCATGAAGCGGGAAGGTTTCGACGTCACGCACGTCTACGGCCTGACCGAAACCTACGGCCCCGCAGTGGTCTGCGCCTGGCACGACGAATGGAACGAACGCTCCGACGAGGAACAGGCCCAGCTCAAGTCCCGCCAGGGCGTGCGCTATCACGTCCTGCAGGGCCTGACGGTGATGGACCCCGAAACTATGGAGCCCGTGCCCCACGACGGCGAGACCATGGGCGAGGTGATGTTCCAGGGCAACATCGTCATGAAGGGCTACCTCAAGAACCCGCAGGCCACCGAACAGGAGCTCGGCGGCGGCTGGTTTCACTCGGGCGATCTCGGCGTCATCCAGCCCGACGGCTACCTACAACTCCGCGACCGCTCCAAGGACATCATCATTTCGGGCGGCGAAAACATCTCCTCCATCGAGGTCGAGGACACGCTCTACGGCCACCCCGCCGTCGACGCCGTCGCCGTGGTCGCCAAACCGGACGACAAATGGGGCGAAACACCCTGCGCCTTCATCGAGCTCAAAGCCGGCGTCGAGGCCCCGAGCGAGGCGGACATCATCGCCTACTGCCGCGACAACCTCGCCCACTACAAATGCCCCCGCCACATCGTCTTCGGCGACCTGCCCAAGACCTCGACGGGGAAAATTCAGAAATTCAAGCTGAGGGATAGCGTGCGGGTGGGGTAAGGTAGCGGCGCTGTCAAAACTGCAAATATCATTATGACGAATATACGCCATGAATTTTTGGCACCGATCTCCATCATCTACATTACGTCCTCAGGACGTAATGTAGATGATGGAGAATGTCAACCTCCAAAAAAACAAACCTATTGACATATGAAGCACTATACGATATGTTGTCCTAAGGACAACATATCGTATAGTGCCTCGGAAGCTGATTTAGTGAGCTTATATAGACAAACACTGGATAAAATATTAGTTCGCCAAAATCCGGTGATCACCAAATACGATATATGGGTCGCCTTTTGGAGTACGTTTGCCGAAGGAAGTGCATCAAATCCTCAGGCCAGAATTCGCCGACCATACCCGAACGAAAATGATGTAGCACAATTCATCAAGCGTACATTGGCGGCGCGTGACTTAGATCGTGATCGAGATTTTTCTGAGAATGTATTCCGGATAATCGACACTACTGACCAATCAGCTGAAGAGCTTTGTTGTTATGTAGATCCGTTCGCTTGCATCTCACGTATCTCCGCCATGCAGCATTGGGGCCTGACTAACCGTCATCCAAGCGCACTACATCTAACGACGTATGCGCCCGCAGAATGGAAACGGCGGGCAATGGAAAAAATGCTCGGTGAAGCACAAAGTATCTCCGAGGACATGCCCATTTCCGACGCTGTTCAACTAGAGCAATATGTACTACCCAACAAAGTACGAGGCAGAGCAGTAGTGCTGCACAAAACCAAGCACTTGTTCGAAACAACAAATCTACGGTCGCCGAACGCCAGGATTGCGACAATCGGTCAGTCTTTTTTGGACATGCTCACGGACCCGCAGGATTGCGGAGGGATGCCGCACGTGCTCGATGTTTGGCGCGAACACGCGAAAGACTATTTGGAAGACATTCTGATAAGTGTGGATGCGTGCAAAACCAAAATTGCGAAAGTAAGGGCAGGATACATCTTGGATGATTTGCTTGGAATAGCTGACAAACGAATCGACAACTGGGTGATTCTTGCCCAACGTGGCGGCTCGCGTGTGCTTGATCCATCAAAACCCTATCGACCAAGTTGGTCGGAAAAATGGCAAATATCCCTAAACAACTAGAAAAAGAAATCGCGCCGGCACATGCGGACATTGACCTCGCAGAATGGGTCGACGCATCACGAAGAGACCCCGTCGAGTATCTTCGTCGCCAAGGCGTCGAGGTTGCTATCCACGCAATTTCTCGAAATTCGACTCTTCGGAAAAAGCTGTTCTTGAAGGGCGGAACCCTGATGGCACTTGCTTATCAGAGCCCAAGAGAGACCACAGACGTGGACTTTACCGTAGATTCAAAAATTAGCGAAAAAGCGTTCAATGCCGCCTTTCAAAGGTTGGATGCAAGCTTCGAGGACGTAGCCCGCGAGATTGGATATCCCAGACTAAAACTAAAAGTGCAGTCAAACAAAAGGAACCCAAACAAGCCGGATGCAAAATTTCCAACATACCAGATTAACATTGGCATTGCGGAGCGAGGTTCGCATCAGGAAGACATGCTACGAAACGGCAACGCTTCTAATGTCGTAAAGCTCGAAATTTCTCTCAATGAAGTCGTGGGAGAACTTCAGGTGCTATCATTAGACGAGCATGGAAATTTCGTTCTAGGATACTCGCTATTCGATCTCATCGCTGAAAAAACACGTGCGTTTCTTCAGCAGTCAAAACGCAACAGGAGGAGACGCCAAGACATCTATGATTTGGCGAGGTTGATCAGGGCGAACAAATTCGATGCACCCAACAAACAAGCAATTCTCAAGG
>CAZGTM010000018.1:63723-65557 GCA_964528595.1 uncultured Rhodospirillaceae bacterium | reverse complement strand
CTAAGTTGCTCGTGGTCACACAATTCGCAAGTTTCATCTGAAAGTTCGTGATCAATCACGTTCTCAGTAAATGACCATTCTTCAAATGCTTCGGGAAGCGAACTTCCCACGGACAATGGAAGAATATTATCTCTGACGCGCTGAGGGTAATTCGTCATTGCCCGTCACCATTTGAAGCCATTTTGGAATTCACAAAGTCAAGCAAATGAATTTATTTCGTTTGTAACTATATAATTTGGCTTGGTTGGCGCCAGATGTCCAATGACCATACTAGCTTGTGATGCTCTGACATTACCGATTACGGATCCCCGATGTTCATGCGTTACAGGAGTGGACAGCCAAGCCCACCGCGCAAAGCCCGCCGACCGCGATAATCGCGGTAGGCATGGCCAATGCGGGCTATGCCGCCCCGGTGCAAAGCGATATAACAAGCGCCCCGGAAATGAAGCGAGACATCACTCCATGCACGACATGCCGCAACTCACCGTCACCCGCTGGTGGTGGATCCGCCACGCCCCCGTCGTCGGCCACGAGGGCCGGGTCTACGGCTCGAACGACGTCCCCGCCCATACCGACGATCCCGAAAGCTACGGCAATCTGGCCAACCGCCTGCCGCGCGACGCGGTCTGGGTGACCAGCCATCTCTCGCGCACCCACGTGACGGCGGACGCCATCGGCGAAGCCGGCCTGGAACACGGCGACCGCCTGGTCGAGAACGATTTCGGCGAGCAGAACTTCGGCGACTGGCAGGGCATGACGTACGAAGAGCTGAACGAGCGCATGAGGGAATCCCTCGGCGAGGAGGCGCTGCACCGTTTCTGGTACGCCCCGGCGGCCCACCAACCGCCCAACGGTGAGAGCTTCGTCGACGTCATCGAACGTGTGGGCAGCGTGATCGAGCGGCTGACGGAGGAACACAAGGGCCGCGATATCGTCGCCGTGGCCCACGGCGGCGTGATCCGGGCCGCCATCGCCCTGGCCTTGAACCTCGACCCGGACAAGGCCCTGGTGCTGCAGACGGAGAACCTATCGACGACGCGGCTCGACCACCTGGACGGGCCCGGCCGGGGCGGCAACTGGCGCGTCGCCTTCGTCAATCAGCGGGCGCGCTAAGCCGCGTCAAATCCGTTAAACTGACGGTCACGACGAACGACCCGGGGAGGAGCCTCCATGACCACCGATCAGACATCCGTCCGGCTGGCGCCGTTCACGCTCGGTCTGCCCGTGCGCTTCACCCACACCGACCCGGCGGGATACGTCTTTTTCCCGCGCTATTTCGAAATGCTGCAGGCGGTGGTGGAGGAATGGTTTACCCAGGCGCTGAAACTCAAGTATTCGGATTTCGTCCTGGGCAAGCGCCTCGGTCTGCCGACGGCCCAGACCGAATGCACCTTCCAAGCGCCCTGCCGTCTCGGCGATCCCCTGGAGATCACTCTCTATCTCGAGCACATCGGCAACTCCTCCATGCGCGTGCGCTTCGTCGGCCGGGTCAGGGGCGAACAACGCCTGGTGGCCAAATCGGCCCTGGTCGTCACCAGCCTGGACGACGGCCGCCCCCAGCCCATCGATGACGATCTCCGGGGCCGCCTGGAGAAATACAGCGTCGACAGCGAGGGCCGGGAGTAAGCGGGACGCTACACCGCGTGGCGGCCCAGGCCGACCACGATCACCAGCGCGAACAACAGCAACGCCGTGACGGCATAGAGGTATTGGCCCCGCACGATCTCAGCCAGGGTCTTGCCGCCGGGTTGCGCGCCGCCGCCGTGGCCGCCCAGGGAAATGCCGAAAGCGCCGGCGAAAACGGCGATCACGGGGCCTTCGCCGAGGCGGCCGG
>CAZGTM010000018.1:0-63623 GCA_964528595.1 uncultured Rhodospirillaceae bacterium | reverse complement strand
GAGGCGGCCGGCGATATTGACCGCCCGGTAGACCGCCAGTCCCGGCAGCCCCGCCAGCAGGAACCAGAAAATGCCGCCTGTCAGGCCGTCCCCCAAACGGCCCGCCAGGTGTTCGAGGACCGCCCGAATCAGATCGGCCGCCGTCAGCTGCTCCGCCCGCGGTCCCAGAACCGCCGAGGCGGACCGGCGCGCGCCGGCCAAGGCGCCCTCGGAAAAGCCCGCCGTGATCTGGCCCGCCTCGTCGAACGGCCCACGCATCACCATGAGCGAGGAGACGAACAGAAGAGCGATGATCCACACGAAGGGTATGTCGCCGGCCAGGATTTCGACCCCGCGCCCGGCCACGTAGGCGACCGCCGCGACGGCGATCAGCACGATGGCGCCCCGCGCGAGACGCGCCGCCCCGCCGCGTTCGGCCTTGTTCAGGCGCCGCGTCAGTTCGCCGACCAGTCCGGCGAGCACCAGGGCGGGATGGGGGACGATGCGGCGCAGGCCGGGCCAGGCGCCGAACAGGGCGTCCAGCGCCAGCGCCGCCAGCAACAGGACTTCGGCGCCCGGACCGTAGGCCAAGGTGGCGTATTCAAAGCGGAAATCCAAACCGGACATGCCACAGCATCGGCTGCCCGTCGGCGTGCGTCAATGTGCCGCCAAAGAAGATGCTGCGTTCGCCGCGCCGTCCCTGTATATTCCCGCGGCTATGAACAGATTGACCTTGATTATCATCACCGTGGTCGCCGCGCTCGTGCTGGGTTTCGGCGGCCGCTACCTGTTGCTGGGCGACGCCCAACAGCCCGCCCGTCCCGTCGCCGGCAAAGCCCTGGTCGGCGGCCCCTTCACGCTGACCGACCAAAACGGCCAGGCCGTCTCCGAGAAGACCTACGCCGGCCGCCACACGCTGGTTTATTTCGGCTACACCTACTGCCCCGACGTCTGTCCGCTGGGTCTGCAGGTGATCGGCGAGGCGCTCGACATTTATGGCGAAAAGGGCGGCGACACCTCAAAGGTCGTGCCGCTGTTCATCACCGTCGATCCGGAACGCGACACCGTCGAGGTCATGAAGGGCTACGTCGAGAATTTCCATCCCGCCATGCAGGGACTGACCGGCAGCGTCGATCAGATCACCCAGGTGGCCAAGGCCTACCGGGTCTACTACGCCAAGGTGAAGGACGAGGACAGTTCCGCCGATTATCTCATGGACCACACCGCGATCACCTATCTGATGGGCCCGGACGGCGGCTACGTCGGCCATTTCGGCCACACCGTGACGCCGGAAAAGATGGCCGAAAAGCTTGCCGAGACGCTGAATTAGGCGCTGGCAAAGCGGCGGAGCTGATGCCGCAGTGCAGTGGTCAATTGGTGTTTAAGCTTTATCGACCACAAAATCTGGTGTTAATCTCTTCCGCAGTGCAAAATCACCCGGTGGAATCGCTAGCCGAACGGCTATAATCGGCGCTTCTTGCGGTATCGGATCCTGGGTTGGGGCCTCCAACGGGTTTGCACCGGTAAACAGTAAACCCCGCGCCCCTTCGGCGCCTGACGGGAGTCGGTATGCTTTATCATTTTCACGAGATGCAACAGGCTGTGCTCAAGCCCTGGCGTCTCGCCGCCGCCGCCAACAAGAAATTCTTCCAGTCCCCCTATAATCCGGCATCGTACACCCAGGCCGGGCGGGTCATGGCTGCCGCTTCCGAGATTTTCGAGGACACCACCAAGCGCCGCGGCAAACCGGCGTTCGGCATCGATGCCGTTGAAATCGACGGCGACCTCGTCAACATCACCGAGGAGATCGTCGTCCACGGCCCGTTTTGCAATCTGAAACGGTTCCGCCGCGACGGGACCCGCGACGATCCCAAACTCCTGATTGTCGCCCCGCTCTCGGGCCACTTCGCCACCTTGCTGCGCGGTACCGTGCGGCAGATGGCGAAAAGCCATGACGTCTACATCACTGACTGGAACGATGCGCGGGACGTGCCGCTGACCGAAGGGCGCTTCGACCTCGACGACTACATCGACCTTCTGATCGCCTACCTGCACCATCTCGGCCCCGGCACCCACGTCATCGCGGTGTGCCAGCCGTCCGTGCCGATGCTGGCGGCGGCCTCGGTGCTCAATGCCGACAACGACGACTGCGCGCCGCCGACCATGACCTTGATGGGCGGGCCCATCGACACCCGCAAGAACCCCACCGAGGTCAACAAGCTGGCCGAGGACCGCCCCATCGAATGGTTCGAGCGCAACGTCATCACCCATGTGCCGATGATTTATCCCGGCGTCCTGCGCCGGGTCTATCCGGGCTTCCTGCAGCTGTCGGGCTTCATGTCCATGAACCTCGACCGCCACATCGACGCCCACGTCAAAATGTTCCAGCACCTGATCGAGGGTGACGGCGACAGCGCCGATCAGCACCGTACCTTTTATGACGAATATATGGCGGTCATGGACCTGCCGGCGGAGTACTATATTCAGACCATCAAAACGGTGTTCCAGGAGCACGCGCTGCCCCGCGGCACCATGATGTGGCGGGACCAACCGGTCGAACCGGCGGCCATCACCAAGACCGCGCTGATGACCGTCGAGGGCGAACTGGACGATATTTCGGGCCTTGGCCAAACCCGCGCGGCGCATGAAATATGCACCGGCGTGGCCAAGAACCGCCGCGAGCACTATGAACAGAAAGGGGTCGGCCATTACGGTGTCTTCAACGGTCGGCGCTGGCGCGAGGAAATTGCCCCCAGAATCGCAAGTTTCATCCGCGCCAACAGCTGACCCGGTGACCAGCGTCCCGTTCTGGCGGGAAAAAGCACTCGGCGACATGTCGGCCGAGGAGTGGGAAAGTCTGTGCGACGGCTGCGCCCGCTGCTGTCTCAACAAGCTGGAAGACATCGACAGCGGCGACATCGCCTATACCAGCGTCGCCTGCCGGCTGCTCGATCTCAAGACCTGCCGCTGCACCGATTACGCCCACCGCACCCGTTACGTCCCCGATTGCGTGAATTTGACGCCGGAAAACGCCAAACTTCTCAGCTGGCTGCCCTCGACCTGCGCCTACCGCGTTTTGGCCAAAGGCGGCGACCTGGCCGATTGGCACCCCTTGGTGTCGGGCGATCCGGAGAGCGTCAAGCGGGCCGGCATTTCGGTGGCGGGACGCGTCATATCCGAACGGGACGCGGGAGATCTGGAGGACCACGTCGTGGTGTGGCCCGAATGACCCGCACCATCGCCCTGTTGCAGACCAACGACGGCGAGATCGCGCTGACGGTCCGGGTCAGCGCCCGGGCGCGGCGCATCGGTTTGCGCGTCGACCCCCGCCTGGGCGGCGCCGAACTGGTCCTGCCCAAGGGCGTTTCGACCAAACGCGGTCTTTCGTTCGCCGCCAGCAAGTCGGACTGGCTGCGCGATCATCTCGCCGCCCTGCCGCCCTCCATCCCTTTCTTGGACGGCGCCGCCATCCCGATCCTCGGCCTGCCCTGCACGGTCCGGCATATCGGCCGCCGGGTCGCCAAGGGTCTCGTCCTGGGCAGCGGTGTCCGCCCAGGTCCGGTCTGGCGCGAGGACGATACGGTTTACGTCGTCGGTGACGCGCCCCACGTCGAGCGCCGGGTGCGCGATTGGCTGAAAGCCGAAGCGCGCCGCCGGTTTTCGGAAAAAGCCGGCGCGGCCGCCGAAATCCTGGGCGTCACGGTCAAGGGCATAACCTTGCGCGATCCCCGCAGCCGGTGGGGCAGTTGCTCGGCCCGGGGCACGTTATCGTTCTCCTGGCGGCTGGTTTTGGCGCCCGAAAGCGTGTTCGATTACGTCGTCGCCCACGAGGTCGCGCATCTGGCGGAAATGAACCACGGGCCCCGCTTCTGGGCCCTGGTCGGAAGGCTGGTGGAGGATGCCGATACGCCGAAGGATTGGCTGCGGCTACACGGCGCCGGCCTTCACCGCTACGGCGCCTAAGGCGGTTTCCGTTTTAGCGGAAAAGCTTCGTCTCCAACTTCCCGACACCGCAATTTGTTCAAACCCCCGGTGTTTCATGGGAGGTTTGAAACGCCCTAGCGCTCCGGCTTCATCAGCGAGGGCTTTTGGTCCGAATAGGAGCCGTCGCCGCCGCTGAATATTTTTTCCAGCCAGCTTGGAGATTCGTCTGGTTCGGAACGGGCCGCCGTTAACGGCATGGCTTTCCGGCCGCGGTGGGCATCGCGCATGAACGCGGCCCAGATGCGCGCCGGCAAGCCGCCGCCGGTAACTTTCTTCATCGGCGCCGCGTTGTCGTTGCCGACCCACACGCCGGTCACCAGATCCGACGTGAAGCCCATAAACCAGGCGTCGCGGTAATCCTGGCTGGTACCCGTCTTGCCGGCCGCCGGCCGCTTAAGACGGGCCGCTCGGCCGGTGCCGCGATTGACGGCTTCCTGCAGCATGCCCGTCAGGGCTTGCACCGGCGCCCCACCGGCCACCCGGCCGGGACCGGATCCCGAGCGGCGGTAGAGGATTTCGCCGGCCGTGTCGCTGATTTCGACAATGGCGTGGGGCCAGACGCCGCTGCCGCCGCCGGCGATTACCGCATACGCCGCCGTCAGTTCCAGCGGCGTCACCTCCGCCGCCCCCAACGCCATTGAGGGATGGGGTTCCAGTTTACCGGTCAGGCCGAGGCGCCGGGCCACTTCCACCACCTTGTCGCGGCCGATCTTCTCCGTAATCTTGACCGGAACCGAGTTGAGCGAATAAGCGAACGCCTCGTTTAGGCTCACCTGGCCGCGGTAATCGCTGAAGTTCCGGGGCGACCAGCCCGCCACGGTGACCGGGCCGTCGAGCACCCGGGTGTCCGGCTTGTAACCGTTCTCCAGGGCCGCCAAGTAAACGAACAGCTTGAAGGTGGAACCCGGCTGGCGCAGGGCCAGGACGGCGCGGTTGAACTGGCTTTGGACGTAGGAACGCCCGCCCACCATGGCTTTGACCGCACCGCCGGGCGTCATCGCCACGAGAGCCGCCTGGCTGGCGCCGCGCTTCTTTCCTTCGCCGTCCAACCCCTTGGCGACGGCCGCCTCGGCCGCCCGTTGCAGGTCGGCGTCGAGGGTCGTGCGCACGACGATCTCCCGGCCCGACTGGCTGACGTAATCGGCCAGCTGTTCGTACACCCAGTCGGCAAAATAACGCGCCCCGCCGGCGCGGCGACGGCGTTTCGAGATTTTAATACGGGCCAGCGTCCCGTTGAGTTCGCGCCCCGCCTTGGCCGCGCCCGCCGCGTCGAGATATCCCGCCGCCAGCATGTTGGCGATAACGACGCGGGTGCGTTTTTCGGCCGCCTTGGCGTTGCGGTCGGGCGCGTAGCGCGACGGCGCCTTCAGAAGACCCGCCAGAATGGCCGATTGGGTCAGGCTCAGGCGCGACACCGGCACGCCGAAATAGCGCCGGGCCGCGGCGTCCACACCATAGGCGCCGCTGCCGAGGTAGACGCGGTTGACGTAAAGCGCGAATATTTCGGGTTTGCTGAACTTGGCTTCGAGCCAGAAGGCCATCATCGCCTCCAGCAGTTTTCGTCTCAACGTTCGTTCGGGCGTGAGAAAGACGTTTTTCGCCAGCTGTTGGGTGATGGTGCTGCCACCCTGCACGACGCGGCCCGCCATCAGGTTGGCCACGGCGGCGCGGGCCAAGCCGATCACGTCCATGCCGACATGGTCGAAAAAACGCCGGTCCTCGGTCGCCACCACGGCCTCGACAAGGGACTTGGGCAGGCTGGCGAAGGCCACTTCCTCACCCCAGGCGCCGCCGAGGGTGGTTACCTCGCGGCCGTCGGCGTAGGTCAACTTGACCTGTGGACCGCGCACCGGCAGCGCCCGCCCGGGCGCAGCGACGCTCGGCAGCTCATAGGCGTACCAGGCCACCAGCCCGATCAGACCGACCGTCAACCAAATTCCAGCCACCGCGCCCCAGTAGGCCAGAAACCTAATGACCCGGCCAGAACGCCCGTTCTTTTTTCCGGGGTCATCCGTAGCGCCGGCTTCTACCACTGCAGCTCCATCGCCAGCGCTTGCAACGGTACGACATCGCCGGACAGTTTGTCCGCCATTTCGCTAATGATTTTCCGGCTCAACGGCAACGCTTCAGCCCGTTTCATGCCGGCCGAAATACGCGGATCATACAGCGTGCGCAGCAGGATCATGTCGTTGACCGACATAACGTTTTGTTTTGCATCGCGGAAGTAGAGGATCGACGGTTTGAACTTTTGATGATGGCCGAGCAGTCCGTAAGCGTGCATCAGTTCGTGCTGGACGCAGATTTCCCGCAATCGTTCACCGCCGTCCTGCACCACGAAGATATCGGCCTTCAGAATGTTCGCTGCGGCGTTGGGAATGGCCAGGCAAACGGCATGAATGGGTATGCTGAAGGCCCAGTCTTTCTGTTTGATGACTTTGGCGGCCTCCTCGTGCAACGTCCCCCGTTCGATGAAGCGGACCGTGAAGTTGGCGCGTCCCGTTTTAGGTGGAATTTCGACCGGAATGCCGGTCAGCTTGCGCATCGTCGAAAATGCCTGCCGGACCGCGTCGACGTCGCTTTCGTCGTGTTTGCCTTTAAAGTCGACCCGAACCGGCGACACCCATTTGAGCGCCCAGCCCTTTTCGTTGTCATCCTTGCCGAAGCCGAGGCCCAGGCGATCGAACGTGGACACCAAAACATTGACGGGTGCCACCGATCCATCATCCGGTATCGCGGTGCATCCCGCCAACGCGAGCGCGATAGCGACAACCAGACCTCTGAGGAGCGGCATGCTAGAGCGAACTCCATCGTGATGGAATCAGCCGATGAATTTGCCTCCCGGCAATTCCTGAAATATCGGCGCGCGGGCGTTTTAAGCGAGACATGAAACGCTCTAGATATCCAAATTGGCCACGCTAAGCGCGTTTTCCTGAATGAATTCGCGCCGCGGCTCCACCACGTCGCCCATCAGGGTGGAGAACATTTCATCGGCTTCATCGGCGTGGCTGACCTTGACCTGCAACAGGGTTCTGACGTCCGCGTCCAGCGTGGTCTCCCAAAGCTGGTCCGGGTTCATCTCACCGAGCCCCTTGTAGCGCTGGATCGACAACCCCTTACGGCCGAAGCCGAAGACGGCGTTCAACAGTTCGGTCGGCGAGCGGATTTCCAATTCGTCGTCCTTGCGGGTCAGGATCGCGCGTTTGACGTAGGCCTGTTGCAGTTCCACCGCCTGTTCGTCGAGTTTGCGCGCCTCGGCCGAGCGGATCAGGGGACCGTCGATGACGTGGACCTGCGTGATGCCGCGCAGCATGCGAGTAAATTTAAGCCCGCCGTCCGGCGTCGGTTCACCCTGCCAGCCGCGCTCGATGGGCGGGCTCAGCTGATCGAGCCGGTTGGCGACATAAGCTGCCGCCGCCACGGCCTGGTCGGCGTTTGACAGGACGACCGGATTCAAGGCGCCCGCGATGGCGGTTTGCTCCACGACCGAACGGTCATACTTTTGGCTGACGGCTTCCAGCAGGCGCCGGCAGTGGACCGCGTGACCGACCAGCGCGCGCAGGTCGTCTCCGGCGCGCTGTTCGCCGGTGTGCATCGTCAGCACGGCATCTTCCAGGCCGCCGTCGATGAGAAAATCCTCCAGCGAGGGTTCGTCCTTGAGGTAACGCTCCGACTTGCCGCGCGACACCTTGTAGAGCGGCGGCTGGGCGATGTAGAGGAAGCCGCCTTCGATGATCTCGCGCATTTGGCGGTAGAAGAACGTCAGCAGCAGCGTGCGGATGTGGGCGCCGTCGACGTCGGCGTCGGTCATGATGATGATCTTGTGGTAGCGCAATTTTTCAATGTCGAAGTCCTCGCGCCCGATGCCGGTGCCGAGCGCCGTGATCAAGGTGCCGATTTCCGCCGACGACAGCATCTTGTCGAAGCGGGCGCGTTCGACGTTGAGGATCTTACCGCGCAGCGGCAGCACCGCCTGGGTCGCCCGGTTGCGGCCCTGCTTGGCCGAGCCGCCGGCCGAATCGCCCTCGACCAGGAAGAGTTCCGACTTGGCCGGGTCCCGCTCCTGGCAATCGGACAGCTTGCCGGGCAGGCTGGAGATGTCCAGCGCCCCTTTGCGCCGCGTCAGTTCGCGCGCCTTACGCGCCGCCTCGCGGGCGGCGGCGGCCTCGACGACCTTGGAAATGATGGCCTTGGCCTCATTGGGGTGTTCCTCGAACCACTGGGCCAGGTGCTCGCCGAGAAAACTCTCGACGGCCGGGCGGACTTCAGACGACACCAGCTTGTCCTTGGTTTGGGAAGAAAACTTAGGGTCCGGTACCTTGACCGACAGCACACAGGTCAAGCCCTCGCGGGCGTCATCGCCGCTCAGGCTGACTTTTTCCTTCTTGGAGATGCCCGATTGGGCGGCGTAGGCGTTGACCGTCCGGGTCAGGGCTCCGCGGAACCCCGCCAGATGCGTGCCGCCGTCACGCTGCGGGATGTTGTTGGTGAAGCAGAGAACGTTCTCGTGGTAGCTGTCGTTCCATTCAAGCGCCGCCTCGATGACGATGTCGTCGCGTTCGCCGAGGATTGTGATGGGCCCGGGGTGCTGGGCCGATTTATTGCGGTCGAGATATTCGACAAAAGCTGAAATTCCGCCTTCGTAAACGAATTCCACCAATTTCGATTCGACGTGCCGGCTGTCCTCCAGCACGATTTTGACGCCGGAATTGAGGAAGGCCAGCTCGCGCAGGCGATGTTCCAGGGTCGACTGTTCAAACTCGATATTGGAAAAGGTTTCGGGCGAGGGCAGGAAAGTGATTTCCGTGCCCGTCTTGCCGTCCGAGGGACCCACCACCGCCAGCGGGCCGGTGGCGTCGCCATCGGCGAACTCCATGACGTGTTCCTCGCCGTTGCGCCAAATGCGCAGTTCCAGGTGCACCGAGAGCGCATTCACCACCGAGACGCCCACGCCGTGCAGCCCGCCCGACACCTTGTAGGAGTTCTGGTCGAATTTTCCGCCGGCGTGCAGCTGGGTCATGATGACCTCCGCCGCGGACACGCCTTCTTCTTCGTGAATGTCGGTGGGAATGCCGCGTCCGTTGTCGCGCACCGTCACCGAACCGTCGGGATTGAGCGTCACCTCGACCGCGTCGCAATGCCCGGCCAGCGCCTCGTCGATGGCGTTGTCGACCACCTCGTAAACCATGTGGTGGAGGCCCGAACCGTCATCGGTGTCGCCGATGTACATGCCCGGGCGTTTGCGCACCGCGTCCAGGCCCTTCAACACCTTGATCGCATCGGCACCGTAGTCCTCGCCGTTGTCGCCGGCGCCGTCCGCGGCGTTGTCGGTCTTCGGGGCTTGATCGGTCATGGTCGTATTCCTAAAACGATATCAAATAGTTACGGTTGCTTCACGCGGTGTCCGGCGTGATCACGCCGTCGGCGACGGTGAAAAACTGCGCCGTCCCGCGCAAGCCGGCGAAGAGGTCGGCGTCGGTGCCCGTCAACCAGGCCTGCACGCCCAAGCCGGTCAAGTCGCGGAACAGGGCCTCGCGCCGCGCGGCGTCGAGATGGGCCGCGATTTCGTCCAGCAACAGCAGCGGCGGGCAGCCCACGCGGGCAGCCTGCAGCCGGGCGTCGGCCAGCACGATGGCCACCAATAGGGCCTTCTGCTCGCCCGTCGAGCATTGCGCCGCCGGCATCGCCTTGACGGCATGGACGACGGCGAGGTCGCTGCGGTGCGGCCCGACCCGGGCGCCGCCCGCCAGCGCATCCTGGGGACGCGACTGAGCCAGGGCGTCGCGGAAGCGGGTTTCCGCCTCGATCGCGGGATGCTCCGCCAGCCAATCCTCCACCGTGCCTTCGACCGCCACCTCGGCGCGCGGAAAAACCGCGTCGATCTGGCCACGGCCGCCGAAACCGCTGCTCAATGCGCCGCTGAGCCGGCTGACGGCATCGCGGCGGGCGGCCGCGACGGCGATGCCGTGCCCCGCCAGGGTTTCCTCCAGGGCATCGAGCCAGGCCGCATCGTCCCGGCCCTCGCGCAACAGCCGCGCCCGCTCGCGCAGCGTTTTGTCGTAGGCCGATACGCGCCGGGCGTGACCCGCGTCGAAGCCGTAGACCAGCCGGTCCAAAAACCGCCGCCGGGCTGCCGCACCCTCGATGAAGAGGCGGTCCATCTGCGGCGTCAGCCAACTCACAACGGCAATCTCCGCCAGGGCGTTGGCGCTGCGTGCCGGCACGCCGTCCAGCCGCACCAGGCGCCGCGGGCTGGTTTCCTCCTCCGGCGCGTCATCGGCAGCCTCCAAACCGGTCCCGACATCAACTGGCCCTTCGGCCCCCGAGAGCTTGGCCGCCACCGCCCAGGCCCGCCCGCCCCGGCGGGTCGGTTCGGTCAGCTTGGCCCGGCGCAGGCCGCGCCCCGGCGAGAGAAAGCTCAGCGCTTCGAGCAGGTTGGTCTTGCCGGCGCCGTTGGCGCCCGTGAGGACCACCGGCGCCGTCTCGACCTCAAGACGCAAGGCTTCGTAGTTGCGAAAATCAGTCAGGACGAGGCGGCTTATCGCCGTCGCCGCACTGCTGGCATCGTCAGGGCTTAGGTTCCGTATGTCGTTCACCGGCTCCAGCCGTACCCTCACACCCGCATGGGCATGAGGACGTAAATCGCCGCTTCGTCACTGGCGTCGCGCACCAAGGTTGGCGAGACCGCGTCGGAAAGCGCGAAGCGCGCCTCGTCGCCTTCGATTTGCGACGTCATTTCAAGCAGATAGCGGGAATTGAAACCGATATCCATATCCTCGGCGTCGTACACCACGGCGAGTTCTTCGGAAGCGCTGCCGTTGTCGGGGCTGGTCGCCGTGAGAACAGCCTGGCCCCGGCTCAGGCTGAGCTTCACCGAGCGCGACTTTTCCGTCGAGATGGTCGACACGCGGTCGACCGCGTCGGCGAAGGTCTTGGCGTCAACCTCCATGACCTTGTCGTTGCCTTCCGGAATGACGCGCTGGTATTCCGGGAAGGTGCCGTCGATCAACTTCGACGACAGCACGGCGTCATCAAACTCGAAGCGGATTTTGGTATCCGACAGGCTGACCGCCACTTCGGCGTCGGTTTCGTCGATCAGTTTGCGCAGTTCACCGACCGCCTTGCGGGGGATGATCACACCCGGCATACCCGCCGCGCCCTCCGGCAGCGGCGTTTCCAGCAACGCCAGCCGGTGACCGTCGGTCGCCACGGCGCGCAGCATGGCCACGCCGCCGGTCTCCGCCGCATGCAGATAGACGCCGTTGAGGTAATACCGCGTTTCCTCCGTCGAAACCGCGAACCGGGTCTTGTCGATCAACCGTCTCAGCGCATCGGCCGCCAAGGTGAAGCGGGTCGGCAGGTCGTCATCGGCCATCACCGGGAAATCGTCGCGCGGCAGGCAGGGCAGGGCGAATTCCGAGCGGCCCGCCGTCAGCGCCAGGCGGCCGTCCTCGCCGCCCAGGCTCAATTCCACCTGGGCCCCATCGGGCAGCTTGCGCACGATGTCGTAAAGCGTATGCGCCGGCGTCGTCGTCGCGCCGTTCTGGGCTACGTCGGCGGTGGTCGATTCGACGATCGCCAGTTCCATATCCGTCGCCGTCAGGCTGAGCGCGCCGTCATGGGCGTCGATCAGCACGTTCGACAGGATGGGAATGGTGTTGCGGCGCTCGACCACGCTCTGGACGTGGGCGAGGGAAGTCAGCAAGGTTGCGCGTTCAATGGTCAGTTTCATGATTTTGTTCTGGTTTTCTAATGATCTGTCTGCGGTCGATTTATCCCATTGCCGACTAATTTCCGGCGCGGTCGTGGGCGCAAGCCCTATCCACGCCGGGGCGACGGCCATCGCGATGACAATATTTCGAGATCAAATCAATAACGTTCGGGAACCGGCCGTGGCGCAGCAATTGACTGCATGACACGCCGGCGGATGATTGAAATAAGGTCGAAACTCGCAGAATTTACCACCCCGGTTGGCAGCGGTTGCCGCCGCCCTGGAATCCCCTCCGGAATCAGGCCGGCAAGCCGCCGCAAATGGACGTCCGGCCGAACCCTCCGACCGGTTAAGGACTATACCAGAAAGGCCCCGGGAAAGCAGTTTTTTTCACATAAAATCGGGCCGGAAAATCGCCCGAAAAACGGCGGAATCGGAGGTTCGATTCAAGCCCGATCCGGCCTCAGGCTTCGAGCATGCGGCGCAGCAGGTCGATGTCTTCCGAAAGCGTGTTGTCGTTCTGGCGCAACTCGTCGATTTTGCGCACCGCGTGCATCACCGTGGTGTGGTCGCGGCCGCCGAATTTGCGCCCGATTTCCGGCAGGCTGCGCGACGTCAGCTGCTTGGCCAGGTACATGGCGACCTGGCGCGGCCGGGCCACCGCACGCGCCCGGCGGGCGGAATACATGTCGGCCAGGCGGATGTTGTAGTGCTCCGCTACGCGCTTCTGGATGTCCTCAATGGTCACCCGGCGGTCGTTGGCCCGGAGGAGGTCCTTAAGCACCTCCTGGGTGGTCTCCAGCGTGATGGGGCGGCCGATTAGGTTGGAATAGGCCAGCACCCGGTTGAGCGCACCTTCCAGTTCCCGCACGTTGGAGGTAATGCGGTGGGCCAGGAATTCGAGAACGCGGGCCGGAACCTCATTGGCGCCGGCCTGTTCGGCCTTGCTCTGCAGGATGCCGAGGCGCAATTCGTAGTCGGTGGCGTGGATATCGGCCACCAGTCCCCAGCCCAGCCGCGAGCGCATGCGTTCCTCGATGCCGTCGAGATCGCTGGGCGAGCGGTCACCGGAAATAATAATCTGGCGGTTTTGGTCGACCAGGGCATTGAAGGTGTGGAAGAACTCTTCCTGGGTGGTGTCCTTGCCGGCGATGAACTGCACGTCGTCGATCATCAGCACGTCGACTGAGCGGAACTGCTGC
Source organism: uncultured Rhodospirillaceae bacterium (assembly GCA_964528595.1). GTDB lineage: Bacteria > Pseudomonadota > Alphaproteobacteria > UBA2966 > UBA2966 > CAYFKJ01. The sequence goes on along the minus strand of CAZGTM010000018.1, from coordinate 50,750 downwards.
TTGAACGCCATGACGTTCTTGAAGCGCAAGGCCCGGATGAACTGGTACATGAATTTTTCGGCCGACAGGTAGAGCACCTTGCGCTCCGGATAGCGCAGGCGGATCTGGGCCGCGATGGCGTGCATCAAATGGGTCTTGCCCAAGCCCACGCCGCCATAGAGGAACAGCGGATTGAACGGCACCTGGGCGGCGTCGGCAACACGGCGGGCGGCGGCATACGCCAGTTCGTTAGGCTTGCCGACGACAAAGTTTTCGAACGTGAAGCGCGGATCGAGCGAAGCGCCGACATCGAAAATGTCGCCCTGGCTCTCGCGGTCGGAGGCGCGGCGCTGGGGCGCCGTCTCAAGGGCGGCGGCTTCCGGCTGGGCGGTGCTTTCGGCCCGCGGCTTGTCCGAGGTCTTAACGTGAATGTCGACCGACTGGACGTCCGGATTGACGTCGGCCCACAATTCGCGAATGCGGTCGCCGTAATGCGAGACCACCCAATCGCGCATAAAGCGGGTGGGAACCGTCATGACGGCCTGTCCCTCGCGCACCTTGGCCAGAACCAAGGGCTTCAGCCAGCTATTGTAGGCGGCATCCCCGACTTCGGTCCGAAGCGTGCCTCGAACCTGACCCCATTGGGCCTCCATTTCCGGCGTCAGAACCCCGCTCTCGCTTATTCCCGTCACACCTGAACCCATCTTCAACTCTGTATCCAGGGAAGACCGGCAGCCTGCCAGCCGCCTACGCTTCCTCTGTGTTTTTTATCGTCGCGGTCACCCTCGAAGCCGCCGGCCACGTTGTAGCAAGGGCCGTAACCCGCCGACGTCAAGGCGATCGCCGCCGCTTTCGACCGCACGCCGGACCGGCACAGCAGTAAAAGCGGCGCATCCTGCGGCACGCTGCGGGCCTTGATCTCGGCCACAAAAAACGGGTTCGTGATCATTCCGGGGAAGTTCTGCCAGGCGATCGTGACCGGCGATTTTTCCAGCGACCCAAGGTCGGGCGTTCCGACGAACGCCCATTCGGCCGCCGAGCGCACATCCACCAACGTCGCCGCCGGATCATCCTGGAGCATCGACCAAGCTTCCTCGACCGATACATCGCCGGCATAGTCTCCATCGACCTTCGTCGCGCCGGCTGTAGATGAATCCCCAGACATTTAAAGAAGCGCTCCCCGAAAACGGTAATTCAACTTGGACCGAATTGAATTCCCGTCGTTACTCGTGACCACCAAGCCTAACGGCCTCGTTTTTTTATACTTCGATTTTTCTTAAAGCTTTAGCAAAACGTCCGACAAATTCACCAAATCAGCAAGTATTCGGCTAGAAAAAGCTTCGAAATATCGATTTTACAACTTTATACCGGCGTGCCGCGCCGATGTCCCAATACAGTAATTCGACCTTGGGAGAATCGCAATGGGTCCGAAAGAAGAACGCCGAAAAAAAACGGCCTGAATCGGTCTCGCCTCGATCAATTCCACAACATGTTGATGGCCGATTCCGACCGGCCCAAATTTAATGTTGGTTAATGACGAGCCTCGTACACCACCGGGCGGAATTTGCTCGACCGGCCATCCGAACGGACCCCGACGAGCGCCCGCCAATAAAAAACCGCGCCCCAAAGGGACGCGGTCAGAACGGTCGTCACATGACCGTATGTCCGAAGCCGTTCAGCCGGCCATGCCCTTGATGCGGTGGGCGAGGCGGGAAATTTTCCGCGAGGCCGTGTTCTGTTTCATCACGCCGCGCGAGACGCCGCGCATGATTTCCGGCTGCGCCGCCTGCAAGGCCGCCCGCGCCGCCGCCTGATCGCCGCCGGCGATGGCTTCCTCAACGGTGCGGATGGAACTGCGGATGCGGCCGCGCCGGTCACGGTTGACATTGGTGGCCCGCTCGGTGCGCCGGATGCGCTTCAGCGCTGATTTATGATGCGCCATGAATGACTCTCTCGTTGCAAAAAATAAGGGTGCGGGCGGCAGCGTTACCGCATCGCGAACGCAGGCTTATAGTCCCGCCGCCGGGCCGCGTCAACCTTGGATTTCCGCGCTTTTTCAGATTTCTCCCCGGGGCCGCACAATTCGCTCGATGCGAGCCCCGAACAGTCGCGACCCGATCAGCGGTTCTTGAACTCGGGTTTGCGTTTTTCGACGAACGCGGCCATGCCCTCGGTCTGGTCCTCCAGGGCGAACGCCGAGTGGAAGGTCCGGCGTTCGAACAGGACGCCTTCCGCCAGCGAGGTTTCGTAGGCCCGGTTGATGCACTCCTTGGTCATCATCACGGTGGGCCGCGACATGGCGGCGATTTCGGCGGCGACTTTCAATGCCTCGTCGATCAAATCGGCCACCGGGACGATGCGGCTGGCCAAGCCCGAACGCTCGGCCTCCTCGGCATCCATCATGCGGCTAGTCAGGCACATTTCCATGGCCTTCGACTTGCCGACCTGGCGCGTCAGGCGCTGGGTGCCACCGGCGCCGGGCAGGATGCCGAGCTTGATCTCGGGCTGGCCGAATTTGGCGTTGTCGGCGGCGATGACGAAATCGCACATCAGGGCGGTCTCGCAGCCGCCGCCCAGGGCGAACCCGGCGACCGCCGCGATGACCGGCTTGCGGCACCGGGTGATGCGCTGCCAGCCCGCGGTGACGAAGTCTTCGCTGTAGGCGGTAATAAAGTCCTTGGACTGCATTTCCTTAATATCGGCGCCGGCGGCAAAGGCTTTTTCGCTGCCCGTGATGACGATGGCGCCGATGGCGTCATCGGCTTCGAATTCGTCCAACGCCGCGGTGAGATCGGCCATCAGCGGCGAACTCAGGGCATTGAGGGCGTCCGGGCGGTTCAGGGTGATCAGGCCCACCGCATCGTGGGTTTCAACCAATATGTTTTCGTAAGACATGAATGCGATCTCCAGGTTCCAAGGAGGGGGGGTTATTTCGGATTGAGGCGCAGGCGCACGACGGTGTCGCTCTGGTCGGTCTGATAGGTGATGGTTAGCATTTCGCCGTCGCGCTCGAAACCCTCATTCGTCACTTGCCAGCCCAGTTGCGGCAGGGACTGGGCGTAAAACCGTTTTACGGCATCGCGCGAGACCGGCCCGCGCGCCATCACTTCGGCGATGCGCCCGCCGGGCTTGTCGTACATCAGGGCGGCTTCGGGGATTTCAGCCAGGCCGGCCATCAGCGGCAGGTCGTCGACGCTGGCGAAAAAATCTTGGGCGGCCGCCGCCCCGGCCCACAACAGGCCGGCCAGCGCGAGGGAACGGGCGAGAGACGTTATGATCGGCATGGCGCTCAACCTAGCACAACCGCCCTAGCGCTGGCGCCTGGCGCAATAGAAGGTGGAGCGGCCGGCCTGGGCGATGCGTTTGACCGTGCCGCCGCAGTCGCAGCCGGAACAGGGTTCGCCTTCGCGGCCATAAACCGCGAAGTCATGCTGGAAATAGCCCAATTCGCCGTCCGCCTGAACATAGTCCCTGAGCGTCGAGCCGCCGGCCGCGATGGCGTCCTCCAGCACCTGGCGCACCGCCGGCGCCAGCCGTTCCGCCCGCCTGCCGGCGACGCTGGCGGCCAGGCGCTTGGGCGAAATGCCGGCCCGGAACAGCGCCTCGCAGGCATAGATGTTGCCGACGCCGGACACCACTTTCTGGTCCAGCAGGGCGGCCTTGATCGGCGTCTGCCGGCCGCGAAGCACCTCAGAGAGGTAGGCCCCGGAAAACTCGTTGCCGAGCGGTTCCGGCCCCAGGTCACGCAGCAGTTTGTGGCTTTCCAGGTCCGCTTCCTCGGCCAGGGTCATCAGGCCGAAACGGCGGATGTCGTTGAAGGTGATGACGCCGCCGCCGTCCATTTCAAAAACCACGTGGTCGTGTTTGCCCGGCGGGGCGGCGGGGCCGGGCGCCGTCATCATGCGCCCCGACATGCCGAGGTGGATGATCAGCACCCAGCCGTCGTCGAGATGGGCCAGCAGGTATTTCGCCCGCCGCGCCAGGCGCACAACGGAGCGGCCGGTCAGCCGGTCGGCGAAGCTCTCGGGAAAGGGGATGCGCAGCTTGGGCCGGCGTTGCTCGACGCGCGCGAAGGTGCGGCCCTCCATAAAGGGGATCAGGCCGCGGCGGACGGTCTCGACTTCCGGCAATTCAGGCATCTGATCGGCACCCTGCTATTTTGGCGTGGCAAGGTAGCGCGGATCAGGGGCCTGCGCTATCTTCGCCTGATGAACGCCAGCAACGACAGAAACGGCCCGCAATCTTCCGCCGAAGACCGTACCCACTTCGGCTTCCGCACGGTGGAGCGGGAGCAGAAGGCAGGGATGGTGCGCGCGGTTTTCGACGGCGTGGCAGAAAACTACGACCTGATGAACGACCTGATGAGCGTCGGCATCCACCGGCTGTGGAAGTCGGCCCTGCTCGACTGGCTCAATCCCCGGCCGGGCGATCACCTGCTCGACGTGGCCGGCGGCACCGGCGACATCGCCGAGCGTTATCTCGAGCGCACCGCCGAACGCGGCGGCGGCGCCCGGGTGTCGGTCTGCGACATCAACGAAGCGATGATCGTGGTGGGGCGCGACCGGGCCATCGACCGGGGGCGGCTGCAGGGCATCGACTGGCTCTGCGGCAACGCCGAAGCCCTGCCGGTGGCGTCGGCCAGCGTCGACGCCTACACCATCGCCTTCGGCATCCGCAACGTCACCGACATTCCGGCCGCATTGCGTGAGGCGCGGCGGGTGCTGAAGCCGGGCGGGCGTTTCCTCTGCCTCGAATTCAGCCAGGTCATCCTGCCCGGCCTGAAGGCCGCCTACGACGCCTATTCATTCCAGATCCTACCGGCCCTGGGTGAAATCGTGGCCGGCGACCGGGAGGCCTATCAGTACCTTGCCGAGAGCATCCGGAAATTTCCCGATCAGGACACTTTTGCCGCCATGATCGCCGAGGCCGGGTTGGATCAGGTCAAAATCCGCAACCTGTCGGGCGGCATCGCGGCGCTGCATTCCGCCTGGCGTATCTGACCACGATGTTCCGCGCCATTCAAAGCCTGCTGCGCCTGTTGGGCATCGTCCGCACCCTGGCGCGCTATGATGCGCTGTTTCCCCTGGAACGCCTCGACCTGCCGGACTGGGCTGTCAGCGTTCTGCGTTTCTTCGCCGGCCGGCCCCACAAGTCGCATGCCGGCCTGCGCCCGGGCCAGCGCCTGGCCGCCGCCCTGCAGGAAATGGGGCCGAGCTTCATCAAGTTCGGCCAGTCGCTGTCGACCCGCGCCGATCTGATCGGCGAGGACGTGGCCGCCGACCTGGCGGACCTGCGCGACCGCCTGCCGCCCTTCTCGGCAGCCGAGGCCAAGGCCACCATCGAAGCCGAGTTCGACTTGCCGATCGACGCCATGTTTGCCGAGTTCGACGACGAACCTGTGGCCGCCGCCTCCATCGCCCAGGTCCATTTCGCCAAGACGGCGGAGGGCGCGGAGGTTGCCGTCAAGGTGCTGCGGCCCGGCATCGAGGACGCCTTCGCCCGCGACCTGCGGCTGTTCTACTGGCTGGCCGAAGCCATCGAGACGCTGCAACCCGGGTTCCGCCGTCTCAGGCCCATCGAAGTGGTAAGGACGTTCAAGGAAACCGTCGATCTCGAGATGGACCTGAGGCTGGAGGCGGCGGCGGCCTCGGAACTGGCGGACGCCTTCGAAACCGACGCCGAATTCGGCGTGCCGGAGATCGACTGGAGCAGCACCCAGCGCCGCGTCATGACGGTCGAGCGCATCCACGGTATCCCCATCGCCGACCGCGACGCCCTGATCGCCGCCGGCCACGACACCGAGGCCATCGCCGCCGGCCTCCTGGTGGCGTTCCTGCGCCAAGTCTTCCGTGACGGCTTCTTCCACGCCGACCTGCACCCCGGCAACCTCTTTGTGCGCGACGACGGCCGCGTGCTGGCCGTCGACTTCGGCATCATGGGCCGCTTGGACCGCCAGACCCGCTGTTTCGTGGCGGAACTGTTGCTGGCCTTCGTCACCGGCGACTGGCACCGCGCCGCCGAGATCCATTTCGAGGCGGGTTACGTGCCGCGCGACAAATCCGTCGACGTCTTCGCCCAGGCCTGCCGCAGCATCGGCGAACCGATCATGGGGCTGGCGGCCTCCGATATTTCCATCGGGCGTTTGCTGGCCCAGCTCTTCCAGATCACCGAGACCTTCGCCATGCAGACCCAGCCGCAATTGCTGCTGCTGCAGAAAACCTTGGTGGTGGTCGAGGGCGTCTGCCGCGATTTGAGCCCCGACACCAACTTTTTCGAGGCCGCCAAACCCTTCCTCGCCGAGTGGGTGCGCGACAACCTGGGCCCCGAAGCGCGCATGGCCGACGCCGTCAAGGAAACCGCGCTGGCCGCCCGGCGCATCCCGGCCATCATCGAGCGCGCCGAACAGGCCAGCGACCAGCTCACCGCCGCCGGCATCAAGCTTCACCCCGACAGCGAACGCGCCATCGGCGAAGCCTCGGGCCGGCGCAAGGGCATGCCGTCGATGCTGATCATCATCCTGCTCGTCGGCGTCATCGCGGTGCTGCTGGCCAAGATGTAGGCGGAGCCTCCAGCCGCTCAGTCGGTTGCGAACGAATATTATAATAATTGAATATACGGCACTTGGCTGACATACTGCCACCTCGGGTGGGGCGATGAACAAGCGCTCAGCCGGCGACGAAAATGTCATGGGCTGGGGGGCCCGCCCGGAAAAACCGACACCGGTTATTCATTAGGGGAGGGAAACATGCGTATTTTCGGAATTTTGTTCGCCGCACTGGCGGCCCTGACGCTGGTCGCGGGCGGCGCGTCGGCGGATGAGCGCTACGGCAAGCAGAAGATCGTCTACCACATCAACTACACGGGCGGCGACAAGGACAAGAAATACCGCGGCGCCATGCGCAACATCCAGAACCACATCAACGCCGTCGGCGCCGACAAGATGGAAATCAAGGTTGTCATGCACGGCAACGGCCTCGGCCTGCTGTTGAGCGCGCAAAAAGGCAACGAACAACTCCAGGGCGCCGTCAACAGCCTGAAATCGCAGGATGTCGATTTCCAGGTCTGCGCCAACACGCTCAAGGGCCGCAAGATTTCCTACGAGGACGATCTTTACGACGTCTTTAAGGAAGACATCATCCCGAGCGGCGTCGCCGAGCTCTCGCGCCTGCAACAGATGGGCTACACCTACATCAAGCCTTAGCCGGTTTACTCGTCAAGTACCTGAGCGGCGCTCCCGACGCGGAGCGCCGTTTTCGTTCATCCTCGTCCTCATTGGAAAAACGGACTGGCTCACCGCCGGCGGTATCAAACCCCATCCCGGCAGCGAACGCGCCACCGGCGAGGTCTCGGGCCGCCGCAAGGCATGCCGTCGACGCTGGTCATTATTCCGCTGGTCGGCGTGATCACGGTGATGCCGGCGAAGATGTAACTTCTATCGGGTATCGGATGTCCGATCTTGTTGCTCCACCCCCACCCAACCCTCCCCCCTCAAGGGGGAGGGCATCTTAGGGTCAGGGTGAAATCTCAACTTGAGTTCCTTCCCCCCTTAGCGGGGGAAGGACAGGATGGGGGGCAGCGTGCTGTGGTGGATGAAGTGGAAAATGGTGTCACATAGGATCTTTCGACCACGGAAAAACGCCTCTAGGTGCCCGCCACATGTCAATCTGATTTCTGCCGTCGGTAAGTTCGGTCGAATCAACTTCCGCCGCACGGTTATACAATTCCCTAACACCCAAATGGGGTATTTGATAGCTATAAGCTATGTCAAAGGGGATGGGGGGTTCTTCTCCAATTATTTCATACAATTGCTTTAAGACCATGCCATACAATTCGATGCGCTCAACGTCTTCTCCGTGAAATTTGTTAATCAGCTTGCCGATCAGGCTGAAATTCCTTTCCAACACCTGATCCATCATTTTAATTTTGTTGTAGACATGAACCAAGAGGTCGTCGTGTTCGAAACGGTGCCGCGCAAAAAGATCGCCTAGGCCCAAGTAAATGGGTCGTATGAATTTACCATCTAGGCCGTAATCGACCGACTTCTGTTTCCAGGATTGGGAATCACCCGAAACCATTTTCTCGCTTCCTGTGCCGAGTCCGCGAAGCGCCTATTGTAGATTATGCGGCCTAGTATTTCAGCCTGCGATTGAGCAATTCCAATTGCGAATTTTAGAATTCGATTTCCTTGCTCACTCCTCCTGTTCCGGCAGGTTGATCAGCCCGCCGGGCTTGGTCAGGGCCTCGCGGATGTAATCGGGGATGGGGTGGGCTTCGAGGTTGCCGTCTTCCTTGATGCGGGCGTAGATGCGGATGGCGCGGCCCTCGGTGATGACGTCGCCCGAGCCCGCCTGCACCGCCTTGCAGTCCCAGTGCACCGTGCTTTCGCCCATCTTGTGCATGTGGATGGTGGTGCGCACCTTGTCGCCGTAGGCGGCCGGGCCGATGAAGCGGAAATGCACGTCGCCCATGACGAAGGCCGTGCGGGTATCCTTGATCAGCCGGTTGGTGGGAAAACCCAGCGCCCGCAGCAGTTCGTGTTCGGTCTCGTTGAACCAGGTGAACATCATCGGATAGTAAACCAGGCCGAAGGGATCGGATTCGCCCCATGAGACGGTCAATTCGCGGGAATACATGATCATGGAATAGTCGCTTTCGTATCGGTCCAAGGAAATTCCGAATTAGTTTGGCTGAATTGATACCAGGCGTTAAGGTCTTTCGGATTATCCACACAGAACCGACGTAAATTCGAACCTTTTACAGTGGCAGGGAACATGGTGCTTACGGGGAAACGCGTACTGCTGGTAATCGCGGGCGGCATCGCCGCCTACAAAAGCCTCGATCTGATCCGACGGCTGCAGGATAAGGGCGCCGCCGTGCGCTGCATCCTGACCCGCGCAGGGGCCGAGTTCGTCACGCCGCTGTCGGTCTCGGCGCTCAGCGGCGACAAGGTCTACAGCGACCTCTTCGACCTCGACGACGAGGCCGAGATGGGCCACATCCAGCTTTCGCGCGCCGCCGACCTGGTGGTCGTCGCCCCCGCTACCGCCGATATCATGGCCAAGATGGCCTCGGGCCTGGCCAACGATCTGGCCTCGACGGCGCTGCTGGCGACCGACAAGCCGGTCCTGGTGGCCCCGGCCATGAACGTCGAGATGTGGGGCCATCCCGCCACCCGGCGCAACGCCGAAACCCTACGCGCCGACGGCATCGCCTTCGTCGGACCGGCCGAAGGGGACCTGGCCTGCGGTGAGGTCGGCGCGGGCCGCATGTCGGAAGTCGTTGATATCATTGAGGCAATCGAGGCCCAACTGGCCGGCGGCGGGGCCCGGCCCTTGACCGGCAAGCGCGCCATCGTCACCTCCGGGCCGACGCGGGAGGCCATCGATCCGGTGCGATATCTTTCCAATCACTCCTCGGGCAAGCAGGGCCACGCCATCGCCGCGGCCCTGGCGGCCCAGGGCGCCGACACCACCCTGGTCACCGGCCCGACTGCCGAACCCGCGCCCGCGGGCGTCAACACGGTGTGCATCGAATCGGCGCGCGACATGCTGGCGGCCTGCCAGGCGGCGCTGCCGGCGGACGTGGCGGTCTGCGCCGCCGCCGTGGCGGACTGGCGCGTGGCCGAGGAAGCGGCCAACAAGACCAAGAAGAACGGCGGCGGCCCGCCCAAGCTGGAGTTGACGGAAAACCCCGACATCCTGGCGAGCTTGAGCGCCGAGGGCAACCAGCGGCCCCGGCTGGTGGTCGGCTTCGCCGCCGAAACCGAGAACCTCCTGGACAACGCCGCCAAGAAGCTGGCCCGCAAGAACTGCGACTGGATCGTCGCCAATGACGTCTCGACCGGCAGCGGCACCTTCGGCGGCGACGAAAACACCGTTCACCTGGTGACGGCGGACGACGTCGAGGACTGGCCGCGGCTTTCTAAGGCCGGCGTCGCCGAGCGCCTGGCCGAAAAAATCGCCGGGCACCTGGCCAACGGGACGGGCGAGGCGACATGATCGGCATCGACGTCTCGATCTGCCGCCTGCCGCACGGCGAGGGGCTGGAGCTGCCGCGTTACGCCACAGAAATGTCAGCGGGCGTCGATCTGCCCGCGGCGGTCGAGGCGGACGTCGTGCTGGCGCCCGGCGCCCATGCCCTGATCCCCAGCGGTTTCAGCCTCGAACTGCCGCAGGGCTATGAGGCCCAGATCCGGCCGCGTTCAGGTCTGGCGCTCAAACACGGTGTGACGTTGCTCAACAGCCCCGGCACCATCGACGCCGATTACCGCGGCGAAGTCGGCGTGATCTTGATAAACCACGGCCGCAAGCCCTTCACCGTGACGCGCGGCATGCGCATCGCCCAGATGGTCATCGCGCCGCACGCCCACGCCCGCTGGATGGAAACCGAAACGCTGCGCCCGACCTCGCGCGGCGACGGCGGCTTCGGCTCGACCGGCACGGACCCCGCCTGAGTCATGCTGAAGCTTTCGAAAAAGATGGTCTATGCGCTGGAGGCGGTGGTCGACATCGCCTACCACGCCGGCCCCGAACCGGTGCAATCGCGCGAGATCACCAAGCGCCAGAACATCCCCCAGCGCTACCTCGAACAGGTCATGCAGCGCCTGGTGCACGCCGGCATCCTCAAAGGCGTGCGGGGGCCCAAGGGCGGCTACCGGCTGGCCCGCGAACGCCGCCGCATTTCCGTCGCCGACGTCGCCAACGTGGTCTACGATCTGGAACAGGGCGACGACATCATGGAAAACGGCGCGGCCTCGCAACTGGCGGAAAAGGTCGTGCGCCCGGTGTGGCGTGACCTGCGCCTCGACCTGATGGAAAAACTCCAGGTCGTGACCATCGAGGATCTGTGCAAGCAGGCTCAGGCTCAGGGCATCACCAGCCAGGTCATGGATGAGGCCGACTATTCGATCTGACAACGTAAATTGGGGCGGATGAAGACGCCCATGGAGCAGGGAACCAAACGACATGAATGAGAGCGCAGCAACGACAGCCGGGGCGACCGAAGGTCTCGGGCGAATTCACGAAAACATCGTCGAGACCATCGGCAACACGCCGCTGGTGCGGTTGTCGGGCCTGATGGCCGAAAAGAACTGTCAGGCGGACCTGCTGGGCAAGCTCGAGTTTTTCAATCCGCTGGCCTCGGTCAAGGACCGCATCGGCTCCTCGATGATCGCCGCCATGGAAGCCGACGGCCTGATCGGGCCGGACACAGTGCTGGTCGAACCGACGTCGGGCAACACCGGCATCGCCCTGGCCTTCGTCTGCGCCGCCAAGGGGTATCGGCTGGTGCTGACGATGCCCGAAAGCATGTCCATCGAACGGCGCAAGATGCTGGCTTTCCTGGGCGCCGAACTGGAGCTTACCGACGCTTCCAAAGGCATGAAAGGCGCCATCGCGCGGGCCGAGGAAATCATCGCGGAAAATCCCAATGCCATCATGCCGCAACAATTCCAGAACCCGGCCAACCCCCAAATCCACCGGATTTCGACGGCCGAGGAGATCTGGAACGATACCGGCGGCAAGGTCGACGCCGTGGTCTCGGGCATCGGCACCGGCGGCACCATCACCGGCGTCGGCGAGGTGCTCAAGGGCCGCAATCCCGACATCCGCATGATCGCGGTGGAGCCCGAGGACAGCCCCGTCCTGTCGGGCGGCAACCCCGGCCCGCACAAGATCCAGGGCATCGGCGCGGGCTTCGTGCCGGACATCCTCAATACCGGCGTGATCGACGAGATCGTCACCATCGCCAATGAAACGGCCTTCGAGTTGTCGCGCCTGGTGGCCCGCACCGACGGCGTGCCGGTCGGCATTTCCTCGGGCGCGGCCCTGGCGGCGGCGCTGGAAGTCGCCGCCCGGCCCGACATGGCGGGCAAGCAGATCGTCGTCATCCTGCCCTCGTTCGCCGAGCGCTACCTGACGACCGCCCTATTCGACGACGTCTAGGAGACCGACGGCGCAAATGGAGTTCAGCGACGACCAGATCGAACGCTACGCCCGGCACATCGTTTTGTCGGAGGTCGGCGGCACGGGCCAGGCGAAGCTGTTGCAATCGCGCGTCCTGGTGGTCGGCGCGGGCGGTCTGGGCTCGCCGCTGGCCATGTATCTGGCCGCCGCCGGCGTCGGCACCATCGGCATCATCGATGACGACGCCGTGTCGCTCTCCAACCTGCAGCGCCAGATCCTCCACTCCACGGCACGGGTCGGCGCGGCCAAGACCGACAGCGCCGCCGAGACCATCGCCGGGCTCAATCCCGATGTCGAGGTCGTCAAACACCACTTCCGCCTCGATCCCTCCAACGTCGCGGCCCTGATCGCCGATTATGACATCGTGGCCGACGGCTCCGACAACTTCGACACGCGCTTTCTGGTTAACGACGCCTGCTATCTCGGCGGCAAAACCCTGGTTTCGGCGTCGTTGTTGAAATTCGACGGCCAGCTTTCGACTTTTCGCGCCCATAAAGGCGGCGACAATCCTTGCTACCGCTGTCTCTACCGCGACCCGCCGCCGCCTGGCATGGTGCCGAGCTGCGCCGAAGGCGGCGTCTTCGGCGCCCTGGCCGGCACCATGGGATCGCTGCAGGGCGTCGAGGTCATCAAGGAATTGCTCGAGATCGGCGACAGCATGTCGGGCTGGCTGACGATCTACGACGCGCTGGGCGGCAACTGGCGCAAGATCCGGCTGAAGCCCGATGCCGACTGCCCGTTGTGCGGCGCCGCGCCCACGATCAGCGATCTTTCGGCGCACGCGGCCTGACGCCATGGCTGTGGCCGGCAAACCGACCAAGCTCAACCTGATCGTCTTTTCCGGCGAATTCGACAAGGTCCATTACGCCCTGGCCATGGCCAGCGCCGCCTTGGCCATCAACATTCCGGTGACACTCTTTTTCACCATGCGCGGCATCGACGCCCTGTTGAAATCAGCGGACGGCGAGCCGCCGGCCTGGCACGGTCTCATCTCCACGGACGGGCGTTCGGGCATCGAGGCCGAAAGCGACAACATCGAACGCGGCGCCGCCTCGTTCGCCGAATTGCTGGAGGCCTGCAGCACGCTGGGCGCCGAGTTCATGGTCTGCGAAATGGGCCTGCGCGCCATCGGCCGGAGCCGCGACGAGGTGCGCGACGACATCGAGATCGTCGACGGCGGCCTGGTGACCTTCTACCAGGGCGCCGGCCGCGACGGCGAGATCGTCTTCATCTGAAAATAGGGGCCGGCCGGCGCGAAGCGGGTCAAAGCCCGATGTCGTCTTGGTTCCGCTTCTGGCAAGGAGCGCACCCACCGACCTCCCGCCGGGGTCACGTTTGCCTCAATGTGTTGGGCGCCTCAGGGTCTTACGGCCGCGATGCCGAATTGTGAAAGCAGTTTTTTGCACCGTGGGGCATCGTTCTCTTCCAACACCATTCCTGCGGTCACCCCGGCCAGAAGACACCGGGATTCCATCAACTCTCTTCCATATGAGGAGCCGGCATTACGAGACTCGGAATAACGACCCGAGGTTTGGCAGCCCATCGTCAATCCCCGCCGCCCTCATTGCCGCCCACAGGGTCGCCTGATTGCTGGTGACCACCGGTTTCCCAAGCTCCCGTTCAAGCTGGTCGATGAGGCCAAACGTGGGAAAATCCGTGCAACTGATGACCAGTGCCCGGGCCTCGGTAACGTTGACATCGTGCGCCAAGTCGAGAATTTGTTCCTTGGGCACGCGGTGGATCAAGGGATAGTCCGAGGGACCATTCGCCCCATAACCCAAACCATCTATTTTCAGGACATCCAAACCTTGTCCGCTCAGAAACTCGGCCTCGTGATCGTTCAATTCCGGGTCGTAGGGCGTCGCGACGGAAACCTTCTTTGCGCCAAGGGCCTCCAAGGCATCAACGATGGCGGCGGCCGTCGTCACGCAAGGCAGTTCTACAACCGACGTCATGTACTCCGCCAGTGCATGCCGCGGTGAAATCATAGAGCCGGCTGTGCAGCCATAAGCGATAACGGCAACGCCCGCAGGCTCAAGACTATTCAGCGCCGAAACGAGGTCACGATGCAATGCCGCCTTGGCCTCATCCGATGCCGTGTTCGTGTGCAAAGGCATGCGCGTGGCATGGATGGACACGCCCTCGGGCGCTGCCAGATTCCACTCCGCCTCATTGACCGTATTGGTCGGCGGCACGATAAGGCCGAGCTTGGCCCGGCGACCGTATGTCGGCTCATTCATCGGCTCGGCTCAACTAATCGCATGAGAGCGCTCCAGCGCATCGATCATATTATTGCGCCGCAGAAAGGCGATGGCCTGATCCCGGTCGGCGATCATGTCCTGCAGCGTCCGAATGTGCGCCAACCGCTTGTCGTCCTGCATTTGTTCGATGTTCTTCTTATTCTGAATCGTCTGATTTTGAATGAACTCGATGGTTACCCCGCGGCGCTGGCGTTCATAGATATCCAATTGCTCTTCGCCGGCCCCTTCCAGAACGATATCGGCAAGCCGGGGGCACAAATTGAATACGTCATGCAATCCACCGTTCATGCCCATGCCGCCCAAGGGATTGTTGATATGGGCGGCGTCACCGGCTAGCAGAACATTGCCCAGCCGGTAGCGTTCCGCCACGCGCTGGTGAACGGGATAGAGGGTAACGTGGCGGAGGTTGTAGGGTCGGTCCGACCGTACCAGACGCTGCAGTCGCTGTTCGACATTTTCCGGATCGGTCAGTTCCGCTTCGGTAACACTGGCTTTGGTGGGAAACAACACCCGCCACAGTCCCGGCACGCGGAGGATGGTGCACCATTCATCCGGATCCGACAGGTAATTGACGTACGACAGCCCGCTCAGATGATCCTCGAAAGGAAAATCCGTGGATACGATGAGGAACAGCTCCGGATACGTGAAACCTTCGAAATTGATGCCCAACTGGCTTCGCACCCGGCTGTGGGCGCCGTCGGCAGCGATCAAATAGCGGCCTTGAAGGATGCTTGTGCCCGTGGGCTCTTCGATTGTCACGGCAACGGTGTCCTCATGGGCGTCCAGGGATTTCAGGGTTGTCGAAAACCGGATGTCGACGTTTCCGCTGGCTTCAAGCATCGGCTGGATGGTTCGTGTCAATTTGTACTGTTCACACTGAAGCCTATAAGGATGACGGGTGTGATCCGCCAGAGCACCGAGGTCGAATTCGGCGTAAACGCCGCTTTTGCGATCGCGGTATTGATACTTGGCGGCGATCAGTCCTTGAGGGATCAATTGCTCCGTCAACCCGATATCATCCAGCAGGTCGAGGCTCGGGGGATGAAAAGTCGACGCCCTGAGATCTTCCACCAACATCGGTTCGGATTCGAGCAACGTCACGTTGACGCCCCGTTGCGCAAGAATTAGAGCAGCCGTGCATCCGACCGGGCCGGCGCCGGCAATCAATACCTGGTTTTCGCTCGCCATAATTCCCTGCCGGAAAGTCGATCAGCCTGTATGGGAAAACTCAGGCAATGGCACGACGTTTTCAAAACCGCTCCATCAGCCAACCCTTGCCAACGAATTTGTCTTCGACACCGATGGCCCGCAAGGCATGCCAGATGATGGCGACGTTGATTGGAATGACCGGCTTGGCCAGCATCTTTTCGAGGGTGGGAAAGAGGTCGGAGTTGCTCATGTTGGTGCCGACCTGAACGATGGCGTCAACGTCATCGCCATCAAGTTCGTTGAGCACCAGATCGAGGACTTCCTTTTGCGGCGTGTGGGCGATCGAATTTGCGGTGTCGCATCTGAGGCCGATGTTGCGTTTCACCGTGTAGCCGATCTCCGTAAAAAATTTCAAAACCTGCTCGTCGCCGATGGGCTGGTAGGGTGAAACCACGGAAATATTTTTAACATCGAACTGTGCCAGGGCGTCCGCGGCGGCTGCGGCGCCGGTCGTCAGCCCCATGCCGTCATCCATATGTTCGCGCAGCCGGTCGGAGAATTCGTCGTTGCCGGCAAGACCGCCCCAAAATGTTTCCGCCGACATGCCCATCATGACGTGATCAACTTCGGCCGTCATTATGTCGCGCATGGCGTCGGGGATCGTATGCCGAATGGCCTCAATAAAGTCCATGAACGCGTCGTCGCTCGTAAGGTCTTTCAATTCGATAAAGAAGCGGGCGAAGTGCCAGGTCACGCCCTCCGGGATGAAGCGTTGGCAATCGTACTCGACGCCAATGTTGGTGGATGGAATGACGACCCCGATGCGGCCGCGTTTACCAATCCAAGGCTCCTGCGGCTTCGTCAATGCTGTGCTTTCGGTCATCAGCCCCCTCCCGACGCCGGAGATTCTACACAAACAACTCTGCGAACGTCTCTATGCCACCGTTTGGATATTGCACTCTTGAAAGTTTAGCGACAAAGTCGCACCGCCAAAAGGTGGGCTCGTGCAGCTTTGCCCCCCGGTCGAGGAGCCTCCAAATTTCCGCTTAAATCGGAAAAGACCGGAACACCGCTTTCCACCGAAGCCTAGTCGATGGTCTCGTCCTGCACTTGCCTCTCAATCCAATCGAGAAAAACTTTGACGCGGGGCCGCTCGGCGCCGGCTTCCGTGGTTACGAAGTAGTAGGCGTAATCCCCGGGCCGGGCAATCTTGAGCGGCCGAACGAGGCGTCCCGTTTCCAGGTGGTTTCTGACCAGCGACATGCGACCCAGCGCCACGCCCTGGCCCCGAACGGCGGCTTCCGTCAGGAGGATCGAATTTCCGAACTCGACATGCCCGGCCGCCACGCCCCCGTCCAGTCCTGCATCCCGCAGCCAACGCGCCCAGGTCATCATCGGCTCATCGGAGCCGATATCAATGTCGTGCAACAGAGTGTGATCGCGCAGGTCGGAGAACCGCCTGAGCGGCCTGTGGTTCAAAAGTGACGGCGCGCAGACGGGAAAAATCGTATCAGACATCAAAAGCCGCGACTTCAGACCAGGAAACTTTCCCGACCCATAGGGTATGCGAATGTCCACTTTGCCAAGGTTCAAATCCGGCGCTTCATCGGCGGCCGTCAGTCGAACCTGAATGTCCGGATAAGCCTGAATAAAGTTCTCAAGACGTGGAACGAGCCACAGGGTGGCGAAGGACGGCGCCGAATTCACGGTAAGCCAACCGGCCAATTCCCCGCCGCTCAGCGCACCGACGGCCCGTTCGAAATGGGCAAAACCCCGGGAAATTTCCGGCAAGAGTTCCTGACCTGCGCTGGTCAGCTCCAGGCCTCTTGGCAGGCGGTTGAAGAGATCGATTTTGAGGTGAGCCTCCAACGATTTGACTTGGTGGCTCACGGCGGCCGGGGTGACGTTGAGCTCGTGCGCGGCCCTCGTAAATCCCCCCAGTCTGGCCGCCGCCTCGAAGGCCCGGATAGCATTGAGCGGCGGCAGTCGCATCCTCGCCTCGATTTCGATGACTAAATTTTTCTAACTCTATAGCCTAGTTTTATCCGTTTGATAGTCAATATATTTTGCTCAATATTCATTGCCAGGGAAACGATGAAATTAAGGAGATCCGACAATGAACGCCGCAACGCAAGACCTCATCCATGGTGACAGCAGTCAGACCAAGCCCACCGCGATTGGTGCCGGCCTGTCCAACATCGCCCGCGTGGCGCAGATCATCGGGCAATGGAATGAGCGGTCGAAGCAACGCCGTCAGCTATCCGACCTGACTCCGCGAGAGCTCCAAGATATCGGCATCAGCAAGTACGAGGTAGCTGTCGAGACAGCCAAACCGTTCTGGCGGGCGTGAATTCGTCGATGGCGGCCGGTGGCCCTCTACCAGGGCACTGGCCGCGACGGCGAGATCGCCTTCATCTAAAGATGGGGGCCGGCCGCGCGAAGCCGGTCAACCGGAGGCGATATTCACCGCTTAGCTTGATCTATTTGATGGTCAGGCAAGCGCATTGAGCCAATTGACTGATCTTTTGTGAGACACTCCCCAACAACAGCGCTTTGAGGGGGCCGTAACCCCGCGTACCGATGACAATCATGTCGGCCTCTACTTCTTCCGCCATTTTCAATATTCGATTTGCCGCGTCACCTTCCGAAACTCTGGTGGCGATTTCTTTCACACCCTTTTTCTTGGCCAAGCTGACGGCGTGATCGATTACTCTGCTGGCGAGTGCCTCCATGACGTCGTGGGAGACCCTGTTTTGCTCCGCCTGACTGATCATGGAAATCAAACCACCCTGAATATTTTTTGTATCCGGCTTTGGAACTTTTGGCTCCCGGACCAGATGTTCAATCTCGGTCATCCGCTTAAACGCGGAGGGTGGCTCGCCGTGTAACAGCACGTGGCCGACGATCAGCCTTGAACCATACTTGGTGGCGAGGTCCGAGGCTGCATTAACGGCTTTCGTTCCATGTTCGGAACCGTCCGTTGCGACTAGAATATTTCCAAACACCCTACAGCACCCCCATTATTCGAAATTCAGTATGCTCCATAGTTTCGCAGGAAAAGGTTTTGAGGCCAATGACCAAGACCACCACCGTCGATGTGTGTTCGGGGCGATGGCACGACGAAACATCGGTGGATTATGGGCGGCGGTGAAACCCTATTGTTAGATCGGGAAAATACACATGACTGCATCACGCATGGAAAAACAGGAATCTGATGCCCAAGACGACAAACGAGGCCGTTACTCAAAATGGCTGCATCAGATGTTTCCTGGTCTGCTTGCCGCGACGACTATTGCCATCGCCGCCAGGTTCCTCGCCGAACACTACGACGCACCCGTCATGCTATTCGCTTTGTTGCTGGGAATCGGATTCCATTTCCTGACGGAAGACGGACCTTGTGAACCCGGGATCGAATTTGCTTCCAAAAACATGCTGCGTTTTGGCGTCGCGCTTCTCGGACTGGGGATTTCCATTGATCAAATCGTTTCGGCGGGCTTCGGCGTATTGGGACTGGTTTTCGGCGCCGTGTTCTTTACGATTTGCAGCGGCCTTGTAATAGCGCCGCTGTTAAATCGTAACTGGCGCTTTGGACTTCTTACAGGCGGCGCGGTTGCCATTTGCGGCGCGTCGGCCGCCCTTGCCATTAATTCGGTCCTGCCAAAAAACGAACACTCCGAACGCAATACGATTTTTACCGTCATATCGGTAACCGTTTTCAGCACCGTCGCCATGGTCATATACCCGATCCTGGCGACGTTTCTTGAGATGGACCATTCTTCCGCCGGGGTGTTTCTGGGTGCGACGATCCATGACGTTGCGCAGGTCGTCGGCGCCGGTTACAGCATTTCCAAGGAATCCGGCGACATGGCGACGTTCGTTAAGTTGCTCCGCGTTGCCATGCTGGTACCGCTTGTGCTTGTTCTCTCGCTGGCATTCCGAAACGATCCGACTGTCGGGACCAAAAGGGCGTTGCCCCTGCCTTTGTTTGTTATTGGTTTTGCGGCGCTGGTCTTTATCGGCAGTCACCAATCCTTCCCGGAAGAATTGCGGCAAGTGCTTCTCGAGGTTTCGCGCTGGTGTTTGGTCATCGCCATATCCGCGCTCGGCATTAAGACCTCCTTGAAATCGTTGCGAGACGTGGGGGGTCAGGCCATTGTCATGATAGTCGCTGAGACCGTTTTGTTGGTGATCTTGGTCCTTGGTGTCCTCTACGTCATACCGCCACTTCCATAGGGTTTTTCAAGATTGCCTCCGGCCTTTTCGTGCGCTGGAATTCCGCTGCCCGGCGATCGGGAAATCGGATCGCCGGGCTCCCGATGCGGATAAATCAGGCGGCTTGTTTGACCGTCGGACCGTCGATCTGGATATCGTTGGGGAACGGCCGGCCCTGACCGAGATCAAAGTATTCTTTGAGACTGAGCAGGAACGCGGCCCATTTCATCGAGCAATGATAATGGAACGGGGTTTCTTCGGCCCAACCCCGGTGCGTGAAGTAAAGTGCGCTATCGCCGCCTTCGGTCGCCCGAAGGTCAAACTCGATCGTCGTGCCGAGCCATTCCCCGGGGCCGGCAACGCAGCGCCAGATGACCTCGCTTTCCGTCACCTTCTCGACCGCCATGTCCGGTCCGCCATGATCGCCGAAGCGAAAGGCCAGGCGGCCGCCCTGACCGGGATCGCCGGTGGTCTCCGTCGTCCACCAGTTGTTGAGGCCCTCCAGCGAGGTAAACGCCGCCATGGCCTCATTGATTTTGACGGAAGTGCTGATCGTGTGGGTAATGTTCGCCATTGTTGGTTTCCTTCTTGGCATAGCTGTTTAAATCACCAACCCGGATTTTAGAGAACCCCCACGGAATCGGAACAGTTATTCAATAAATTTGGAAAATAAATAAACTATTGCAAAATATGAATAATTTTTCGTTGCAATCAACATTTTCTTATATTATTTTCCATAGATGGAAAATGAAAATTTATTGGATTCGATTTTTTTCGCGCTGTCGGATTCAAAACGGCGGTCGATCCTGACTGAATTATCCGAGGAGTCGAAATCAGTGGGCGAGCTGGCCGGCAGCTTTGATTTGACCATGGGGGCGGTGTCCAAAAACATCACGATTCTCGAAAAGGCGGGTTTGATCCATAAAAGCAAACGGGGCCGGCAGGTTTACTGTCACATGAATTTTGACGTCTGGCGCAAAGTGGCGCAGTTCATCGCCATGCAGACTAAATTCTGGGAACGCCGCCTCAACGAACTGGAATCCTATATCGATACGCAGGCGCTTGGAGAGAGCAATGGCCGCTGAATTCGACGATCTGGTAATCAAACGCACCTTCAATTGCCCCAAGCGGACGCTGTTCGACGCCTGGTCTCAGCCGCCGATCATGGCCAAATGGCTGTTTGCCCAGCGCGAGGATTTTTGCCGGAGCACGGTGACCAGCAGTTTTACCGTCGGCGGCAAATACTCGATCACCATGCACCTGCCGAACAGTGACGTGGATCTGTTCGGTGAATACACGGCGATTGACCGCTACAGCCGGATCGCCTTTACCTGGTCATCCCCGGTGATCAGCAATTCCCGCGTCGACCTGGCGTTCAGGGAGCGATCCGCCAACCGGACCGATTTCACGCTGACCCACAGCCTGTTTCCCTCAGAGGAGGTCCGGGCCCAACACGGCGAAGGCTGGCTGGCCTGTCTCGACAATCTCGAGAACCGGGTATTATCGGAGCTCTCCCAGTGACAAGCGGGATCCCGGAAGAACCAGACGACGCCGAAAAAAACATCGTTGCGCGTGAGTATCGAAAAGAGCACTAGCCGAAGATCGCCATTCCGTGGTCGCAATCGGGATAGAATTTGAAGAGGAGCGAAAGAGCATGTTAGGTTGCCTGAACCAGCAGGCATCGAGGCAGACGGGGATCAGGGGTATTTGTTGACGGTGCGGAAGCGAAATCGTGCGGCAATCGAGTTGCCAACAAATATGAACAGCCTCAAATCACAATGCCAGTCATCCAGCTTCAAACTCATGTAAAGAAAGCGAAATCATCGCACCTTTGGCGCCAGCCAATGGATCTGACGCCTTCGCTTGCCAAACGTCTGGTTCACGGTTTGGCCGAGAACCACCGTCTTAGGCTTGAGGTGTTGGTCCGTAACGGCGGGCGCGCCAGCATGGTCGCCCTACTCGACGTGACCGGCGATCGGGACGTCCGGATTTTGTCCTATTTTCAGGGCGCCCTGAGCCGGAAGGTTCGCCGCCTGATACGCGACCCCGAGAAAAGACTGCACCTGATGGGCTGGGATTATGAGACGACCAAGTGGGATGCCGGTGGCGTCAAGATCATTGACGGCGATTGCTACATCACCAAACGGTCCGTCGCGGCGTTGAGCAAAGCGATGAATGTCCCCGTGACGCCTAAGAATAAGCGGTGACAGTCGCCGGGGCCCGGAACTCAGCTTCCGGCGGCCTTCGTTCGGGAACGCGGCCGGGGATTAGGCTCAGACGTATTCGCCCGGCAGCACGCGGTCGGGTGGGACGTGGCCGTCGACGAAGGTCTTAATGTTGATGATGACCTTTTCGCCCATCTCGGCCCGGCCCTCCAGGGTGGCCGACGCCATGTGCGGCAGCAATACGACGTTGTCGAGTTCCAAAAGCTTCGGATTGACGGCGGGTTCGTGTTCGAAGACGTCGAGACCGGCGCCGGCGATCTCGCTGCCGCGCAACATCCGGGTCAGGGCGTTTTCGTCGATCACCTCGCCGCGCGCCGTGTTGACGATAAAGGCCTGGGGCTGCAGCAGCTTGAGCCGCCGCGCCGACAACAGGTGATAGGTCGCCGGCGTGTGCGGGCAGTTCACCGAAATAATGTCCATGCGGGCCAGCATCTGATCGAGGCTTTCCCAGTAGGTCGCCTCCAACTCCTGTTCGATTTCCTCGTGCACGCGGTTGCGGTTGTGGTAGTGCACCGAGACGCCGAAACCGCGGGCGCGGCGCGCCACGGCCTGGCCGATACGGCCCATGCCGATAATGCCGAGGCGCTTGCCCCAGATGCGGTGACCCAGCATCGAGGTCGGCGACCAGCCGGACCATTCGGTCGAGCGCATCAGGCGTTCGCCCTCGGCCAGGCGGCGCGGTACGCAGAGGATCAGCGCCATGGTCATGTCGGCGGTGTCCTCGGTCAGCACGCCCGGCGTGTTGGTCACGGTAATGCCGCGTTCGCGCGCGCTGGCCAGGTCGATGTGATCGACGCCGGTGCCGAAGTTGGCGATCAGGCGAAGTTCCGGATTGGCCTGGGCGAGAATGCGCGAATCGATGCGGTCCGTCACCGTCGGCACCAGAATATCGGCGTTCTTGACGGCCTCGATCAGGGCGCCCTGATCCATCGGCTGGTCGTCATGATTGAGGCGGGCGTCGAAGAGTTCCATCATCCGCGTTTCGATCGCTTCTGGCAGCTTGCGGGTGACGACGACGACGGGCTTTTGTTGAGTCATGGAGGCTCCTCAGGGACGATACGTTGCGCCGGCGGGCGCACGCACTTGTCTAGAACATATTTCACTCATATGGAACCATTTGATCGGCAGAGACGCTGCGAAAAAATGCCGCTAGGCGCGACTTGGCATCCGGCTCGCGATTGACGTAAGTTAGGTCATGCTTGCATTCCGACGGACGGCGTATTTTTCCATCCTTTTCGTACTGTTGTTTTGCTGGACCGCGCCGGTGACGGAGGCGGCGGGCAAATTGCCGCGCTTCGCCAGCCTGCGCGCCGACAAGGTCAACGTGCGGGCGGGGCCGGGCGTGCGCTATCCCATCAGCTGGATTTTCGTGCGCAAGGGCCTGCCGGTCGAAATCATCGCCGAGTTCGAATTGTGGCGCAAAGTGCGCGACATCGAAGGCACCGAAGGCTGGGTCCACAAAAGCCTGTTGTCGGGACACCGCTCCGCCATCGTTACCGGCAAGGTCCGCACCCTTTACCGCCGGCTCAACGGCTCGGTGCCGGTGCTGCGCGCCGAGGCGGGCGTCCAGGGCGGCCTGCTGGCCTGCCGGGACAAATGGTGCCGCATGCGCATTTCCGGCACCGACGGCTGGCTGCGCCGGGGCCACATCTGGGGCGCCTACGACGCGGAAAATTTCGACTAATTAGCTGAAATATCAGGTGAAATCGGCGGCCAGGGAAAGCCGCATCGGCGCCGGCAGAACGGCCATGTGGCGGTAGTTTTCATGGCCCACGGAGAGCACGATTTCAGCCCCCGGAGCACGGAATTTTTCCACCTGCCGGTCACTGAAATGGAAGAGCAGGAAGTGAACCGATGACGCCTTGCCGTCTTCGGCGGTGCGCTCCACGTCGTCGTCGGCCGTCGCCGCCACCGTTTCGCCGGCAAATTGCAGTGTTATCGTCTGATCGATGTTGCCGAGGCCGGAGAGCACCTTGTCCCGGCGCGCCTCGTCGGCGATTTCGATCATGAAGGTGGCCGAGAGGTTGCGCCCCTTCGGCACCATGGGGTTATAGGCGGCAAGCTCATCGGCCAGTTGCTCGCGCCCGCCTTTTTCGATGCGCAGCATTTCCTGGATCTGCAGCCACATGGTGTCCCAGTTTTCGAAATAGATCGTGGCGTCCGGGCCGACGGCTAGGCGGCGGTCCCGCTTGGCCGCGATCAGGACCGCCCGGCGTTCCGCCCGGACCGCCTGGTAGGCTTCCGGGTCGAGTATGTCCGCTTCGGCGATTTCCAGTTTTTGAGCCGTCATATTCACAATCCGTATGGTCTAAGCGCCGAGGCCGTAGGCCTTGGCCAGCAGTTCGATGGGGTGCGGCGCGTGCGCCGGCGGCGTCGCGCCGTCCAGTTTTTCCATCACCTGCAGCAGATGCTGTCCGGCCAGGGGGCATTCCGAGGCCACCGTCGTCTTGGCCGATTTCACCACCTGCCGCGCCGCCGGCGTGCCGACCTTAACCGCGGTGTCGAAGTTCTCCTTCATGATGCCCCAGGAGCCGCCGTGGCCCGAGCAGCGTTCGACGATCTGCAAATCGATGTCGGGGATCAGGCGCAGCATGTCGGCCGCCTTGGGACCCATGTTCTGGGCCCGGGCGTGGCAGGCGAAATGCAGCGCAACGCCTGTGTCCAACGGCTGCAGGCCGTCGGCCAGGCCCTCGTTGCGGGCGATGTCGACGACATACTCGGTAATGTCCATGGTCGCCCCGGCAAGCTTGGCGACCAAGGCATCGTCCGGCAGCATCAGGGGCCATTCGAATTTCAGCATAAGCGCGCAGCTCGGCGTCAGGGCGACGACCGTACGGCCGGCGTCGATATGGCTCTCCAGGGCCGCGGCCACCCCTTTGGCCTTGGCCGCCACATCGGCCAGGTCGCCCTGCTCCAACTGCGGCATGCCGCAGCAGCCGGGATAGTCGGCCACGACATCGACGCCGTTGTGCGCCAGGACGCGCTGTGCCGCCATGCCGATGGCCGGGTTGTTGTAATTGACGAAACAGGTGGCGTAGAGCACGGCCTGGCGGGCCCCACCGGCCGCCTTTGCCGGCGGCGAGGCCGCGGCCTGCTGGATAAACGTTTGGCTGTGGAATTCCGGCAGGTCCGCATCGCGGTGGATGCCGGCCACGGCCTCCATCGGCGCCCGCGTCAGGGCGTTGCCGCGTTTCGTCGTCCAGTTGGCCAGTGGCGCCACCTTGCCGGCGAGTTTGCCGTTTCGGTCGGTCGCGGTGATCTGCCGGGCGAAAAATCCGACCTTGCCGGCCCGATGCTCGGCGGCCCGGTAGCGCAGCATGAGGTGGGGGAAATCGAGATCAAACTCGTGCGGCGGCACGTAGGGACACTTCGTCATGAAGCACATGTCGCAGAGCGTGCAGGCATCGACGATCGGTTTGTAATCGGCCGGCGAGACGCTGTCGAGTTCGCCGCTTTCCGATTCGTCGATGAGATCGAACAGCTTGGGGAAGCTGTCGCACAAGTTGAAGCAGCGCCGGCAGCCGTGGCAGATATCGAAAACCCGCGTCAGTTCGGCCTCAATGGCCGCGACGTCATAATATGACTCGTCCTGCCAGTTGATCGGCCGGCGGATGGGGGCTTCCGTGCTGCCTTCTTTTGTCGTCATGTGGAAATCATGCCCGTACTGTGAGCGAATCCCGAAACCGGGCCGCTGTCAAAATACCGCTCCGCCGAAAAATAGAAGGGGGAAGAAGCGCGAACGCATCTCCCCCTTTCATCAGACCCGATCCGCCTAGCCCCCCCGGCCCGGCCGATCGGATTTGCCTCGTTATGCTTTCAGCGCTCTAGTCGTCGAGCGTATCCAGCGCCTTCTGGAAGCGCCCGGCATGCGATTTCTCGGCCTTCGCCAAGGTCTCGAACCATTCGGCGATTTCGTCGAAGCCTTCGTCGCGGGCGGTGCGCGCCATGCCCGGATACATGTCGGTGTATTCGTGCGTTTCGCCGGCGACCGCGGCCGCCAGGTTGTCCGAGGTGCCGCCGATCGGCTTGCCCGTTGCGGGATCGCCGGTTTCTTCAAGGTATTCGAGATGGCCGTGAGCATGGCCCGTCTCACCCTCGGCGGTTGAACGGAAGACGGCGGCGACGTCGTTGTAGCCTTCGACATCGGCCTTTTGCGCGAAATAGAGATAGCGGCGGTTGGCCTGGCTTTCACCGGCAAACGCATCCTTCAGATTTTGTTCGGTCTTGGAACCTGCAAGCGACATCGAGTTCTCCCTGGTTACTCGAACAAGTGATAATCAAACGAATACCGTCATTAACACGCGTGCGCTGAAATATGCGTCCGCGGCGACTAACTCGTCGTCCTACCTATATGCCCCGAGGCAAAGTGGAAGTCAATAAATTAGAACAGTTCTAGAAAGATTGCCGGCAAACGGCGCACCAACGACGAGAGCCCTATCCAATAAATTGAATAGGGCTCTTCGGTCGTAGAGAAAGATGCCGGCGCTTAGTCTCTCTTGGGACGCAGCCGGACAACGACCTCGATGCCGCTGACCTCACGGCCTTCAGGGGCCGTCGGCGTGCCGGACAAGACCAGTCCGGAATCCGGAATATCGCTCAGTGCGCCGGTCTGTTCGTCAAAATAGTGGTGATGCTCGGTGGTGTTGGTGTCGAAATAGGCGCGCCCGGAATCGACCACGACTTCCCGCAACAGCCCGGATTTGGTGAACTGGTGGAGGGTGTTGTAAACGGTCGCCAGGGACACGCGGATGTTCGATTCGAGCACTTCGCCATGCAAGGCTTCGGCGGTAACGTGGCGGTCACCGTTCTCGAACAGCAGGCGGGCAAGCGCCAGACGTTGGCGCGTCGGGCGGAGGCCGGCGATCTTGAGACGGTCAATCACACCGGTGAAGGGCCGGTTGGCCACGGAGGTCATTTCGTTCATGATTTAACCCTATCAAAATAAGGATAAATTTAAAAGCATTACATCAAGGCGCTACATTACTAATTTGAACAATTATAGTAATTGACCTTGGTCAATCGCCGGTTTGGAGGCGCTCGAACAGCTCTTTTACGGTCGGTATGAAGCCGTTGGAATAGAAGGGATCAGTGGCAAAATTGAAGGCGTTGTGGCCACCGAAAACGAGGTTGTTGTCGACATCCCCCTCGTGCGCGATGCTCTGCAGCGTCTTCTGGATGCAGAAGCTGCGGGGGTCGGCCTTGCGACCGTTGGTGCCGTCCTCGGTCTCCGCCCAGTTGGAAAATCGGCACTGGCTGAGGCAGCCCATGCAGTCGACCTGATCCTTGCGCAGTTCCGCCGCTTTTTCGGGCGTGACGAAAATCAGCGAATCGTCCGGCGTGCGCATGGGTTCGGTATAGCCCTCGCCCACCCAGGCCTCCGCCTTGACCTTGTCGTCGGCGGAGAGGAAGACCTCGCGGCCCCGGGCGCCGAAGGCGAAGCCGGCATCGAAGCCGTTTTCCGGCTTGCGCCGGTAGTCCGCCTGGCGGGCGTTGCGGGCTTCCAGTTCGCGAATGAAATCGTTGTGCATGGCGGACGACCAAAATCCCGTCGGGCTGAACTGCTGCAGCAGAATATCGCCCTCCTTCAAGGTCATCAGCCGTCGCTTCCAGGTTTCCGGGATCGGGCTTTCCTTGGTCAACAGCGGACGCGTGCCGTACTGGAAGACGATGGGGCCCAATTCCGGATTGTCGATCCAGTCCTCCCAGTCGCGCAAATACCAAACCCCGCCCGCCATGACGATGGGTGTGTCGTCGAGACCGACTTCCCGCATGAACTTGCGCACGGCCAGAACACGTTCGTAGGGCGGTTGGGGCTCTCGCGGGTCCTCGGCGTTGGAGAGGCCGTTATGGCCGCCGGCCAGCCAGGGGTCTTCGTAAACCACGCCGCCCAGCAACTCCGAATTTTTGTGATAGGCGCGTTTCCACAAGGCCCGGAAGGCGCGCATCGAAGAGATGATGGGATAGTAGTGAACACCATGCTTGGCGGCGATCTCCGCCACCTGATAGGGCATGCCGGCGCCGCAGGTAATGCCGTGCACCAGCCCCTTGGCGCCCTCCAGGACGCCTTCGAGGACGCGCTGGGCGCCGCCCATTTCCCACAGCACGTTGAGATGCAGCCGGCCTTCGCCGCCGGCCACGTCGTGGGCGATCTTCACCTGGGTAATGCCGCCGCGAATGCCCTGCGCGACCAGTTCCTCGTGACGCTCGCCCCGGGTTTTGCCTTTGTAGGTGGGCGCGACGATGTTGCCGTCGTCATCCTCGTAGTCCGGGTTGACGCCGGAGATCGTACCGATCCCGCCGGCCTTGGCCCAAGCCCCCGAGCTTTCGCCGTCTGACACGGCAACACCCTTGCCCGCCTCCAACAGCGGTAACAGTTCACGCCCCGAAACCTTAACCGGATTGAGTGCCTTCACTTACCGCTCCAATTCCAAATTAGCCGTCCGTCCGGCGCCCGCGGCACGACCGCCGCGGACGCCGGTCCGGTTATCACCTAGTCGGCAGCCGCCGTTTCCTTGCGCTCTTCGCCGCTTTCCTGGTCGACGACGCGCATGCTGAGGCGAACCTTGCCCCGGTCGTCGACGGCCAGAACCTTGACGTAGATCTCGTCGCCTTCGTTGACGATATCGGTGACCTGTCCGACGCGGTGGTCGGCCAGCTCGCTGATATGCACGAGACCGTCACGGGTGCCGATGAAGTTCACGAAAGCGCCGAAGTCGACGACCTTCACGACCTTGCCCTGGTAGATCACGCCAACCTCGGGCTCGGCCACGATGTCCTTGATCCACTTGAGCGCGGCGTCGGCCGATTCGGTCGAGGTGGCGGCGACCTTGATGGTGCCGTCGTCCTCGATATCGATCTTGGCGCCGGTCACCTCGCAAATCTCGCGGATCACCTTACCGCCGGTGCCGATGACATCGCGGATCTTGTCCTTGGGCACCGAGGTCGTGGTGATGCGGGGAGCGTGCTCGCCCACTTCGTCACGCGCCGAGGTCAGGGCCTTCGACATTTCACCGAGGATATGTTCACGGCCGCCTTTGGCCTGGGCCAGCGCGATTTCCATGATCTCGGCCGTGATGCCGGCGATCTTGATGTCCATCTGTAGTGAGGTAACGCCTTCTTCGGTTCCGGCAACCTTGAAGTCCATGTCGCCGAGATGGTCCTCATCGCCCAGGATGTCCGAGAGCACGGCGTATTTGTCGCCCTCCAGGAT
Organism: uncultured Rhodospirillaceae bacterium; assembly: GCA_964528595.1. Lineage (GTDB taxonomy): Bacteria > Pseudomonadota > Alphaproteobacteria > UBA2966 > UBA2966 > CAYFKJ01. The sequence goes on along the minus strand of CAZGTM010000018.1, from coordinate 21,751 downwards.
CAGGCCCATGGCGATACCGGCGCAGGGCCGCTTGAGCGGCACGCCGGCGTCCATCAGCGACAACGAGGTGCCACAGACGGTGGCCATGGAGGAAGAGCCGTTCGATTCGGTGATTTCCGACACCACGCGGACGGTGTAGGGGAAATCCTCCGCCGACGGCAGCAAGGCCTTGATGGCCCGCCAGGCGAGCTTGCCGTGGCCGATTTCACGCCGGCCCGGGCCAAGGCGGAAGGAGGTTTCGCCGACCGAGTAGGGCGGGAAGTTGTAGTGCAGCATGAAGGGTTCGCGGTACTCGCCCTCCAGGGCGTCGATGATCTGCTCGTCCCGGCCGGTGCCCAGCGTGGTCACCACCATGGCCTGGGTCTCGCCGCGGGTGAACAGGGCCGACCCGTGCGAACGCGGCAGAAGATTGACCTCCGCCTCGATCTGGCGGACCGTGCTGGTATCGCGGCCGTCGATACGCGTACCGGTATCGAGGATCTGGCCGCGCACGATCTTCTTCTCAAGGTTCTTGAACTGTCCGCCGACAACACCGCCGTCAAGCTCTTCGGTGGCCAGCGCCTCGACGGCCGCCTTGCGCACGGCGCTGACTTTGGCCTGGCGCTCGGTCTTGTCGCTTTCGGCATAAGCCTCGCGGAGATCAGCCTCGTAACCGTCAGCCAGCGCGGCCGCCAGTTCGGAGAAATCCTCCTCCTCGGGCAGCTCCCAAGGCTCGGCCGCGGCCTGCTCGGCCAGTTCGACGATGGCGTCGATGACCGGGCGGAAATGCTCATGGCCGAAGTTGACGGCGCCCAGCATCTGTTCCTCGGAAAGCTCATTGGCTTCCGATTCGACCATCATGACGTGATCGCGCGTGCCGGCGACCACCAGGTCGAGATCGGTGTTCGGCATATCGTCCTGCACCGGGTTAAGCACGTATTCGCCGTCGATCATGCCGACGCGCGCGGCGCCGATCGGACCCATGAAGGGCAGGCCCGAGATCGTCAGGGCGGCGGAAGCGCCGACCAGGGCGACGATGTCGGGATCATTTTCCAGATCGTGGCTGAGAACAGTGAGAATGACCTGGGTTTCGTTCTTGAAACCCTTTACGAACAGCGGCCGGATGGGCCGGTCGATCAGGCGCGAGGTCAGCGTCTCCTTCTCCGAGGGACGGCCTTCGCGCTTGAAAAAGCCACCGGGGATTTTACCGGCGGCGAAGGTTTTTTCCTGGTAGTTGACCGTCAGCGGGAAAAAGTCGAGACCCGGACGGGGGGAGCTTTCCGCGACGGCGGTGGCCAAAACGACGGTGTCGCCGTAAGTCACCATGACGGCGCCGTTGGCCTGGCGGGCGATCTTGCCGGTCTCCATGACCAGCTTGCGGCCGCCCCACATGATTTCTTTGCGATGATTTTTGAACATCTGTATTTCCTTACCTCTGAGACCGGACCGCCCCCATGGCGGCCGATCTTCCTGGGGCCCGAACGGCCCCTGCTTTAGACGGAGCCCCAATGGCTCCTCCGACGCGGCAATTCCTTTTCTCAACTTGCCGCCGGTCGCCGCCGTGACGCCTCTATGCGCCGGGCGGTGGTCCTCCGTCAGATTTGACGGAAGGCGCCGTTCGGGAAGGGAATTGAACCACGAGAATCCGGCCGGCCGGGCCTTCGCCCCTGCTGCCTGAAATTCTTCATGTTCACCCTGGTCCGGAACGGCAAAGCCGCAGCCCTTGGCTGCGGCTGATGCGCGGCTTACTTACGTATGCCGAGCGCCTTGATCACGGCCTCGTAGCGGTCCTGATCCTTGCGCTTGAGGTAGTCGAGCAGACTGCGGCGGCGGTTGATCATGCGGATCAGGCCACGGCGCGAATGCACGTCTTTCTTATGGGTTTTGAAGTGTTCCGTGAGGTTGACGATGCGTTCGGTGAGAATCGCGACTTGAACCTCGGGGGAACCGGTATCGGCGGACTTGGTGGCGAACTCGCTCAGCAAATCCTGCTTACGCTCAGCAGTAATCGACATCGTCTCTCCTATGACGTTTGGATGTTGAACACCCGCACGGGCCGCACCTCATCGTCTTCGACTTCGGCAAGAGCCACCGGCTTTCCGTCCGCCATCGCAACGCAGGGTCCCGGCGGCGCGTTGAGCACCCGGACCATTTGCCCGTGACGTAATCTTTCAGCCTGCGGGAGGGTCAAAGCCAACGCCGGGATGTCGTCCAGCGCGGTCTCGACCGGTAATAGGTACGAATTAAGCGGCGAGTTATGCCCCATGTCCGCCAATTTATCCAGCGAAATCGACTGCTCGATTTCAAATGGCCCGACAGCCGTTCGGCGCAGACCGGCAATATGTCCGGCGGTGCCCAACCGGACCGCGATATCGCGGCCCAAAGAACGCACGTATGTTCCCTTGCCGCAGACCACCTCGAACTCGGCGTGGTCCCTGTCGGGCATGGAAATCAGTTGTAAATCAAAGACTTGCACGACGCGCGGTGCCAGTTCGACGATTTCGCCGTCGCGCGCGCGCCGGTACGCCCGCCGGCCGTCGACCTTGATCGCGGAATAGGCGGGCGGGATTTGTTCGATTTCACCGCTGAAGTCCGGCAGGACTTTTTTTATGGCGCTCTCGTCGGGACGGAGCTCGCTGGTCCGCAGTTCCTCACCCTCGCGGTCGTCGGTGGTCGTTTCGACGCCCCAGCGCACGACGAAACGGTAGGCCTTGCGGCCGTCCATCGACCAGGCGGCGGTTTTGGTCGCCTCGCCCAGCGCAATCGGTAAAACGCCGGTGGCCAGGGGGTCCAGCGTGCCGCCGTGGCCGGCCTTGGCGGCGCCGGTGAGGCGCTTGACCTCCGCCACCGCTTTGGCCGAGGACAGCCCCAGGGGTTTGTCGATATTGAGCCAGCCGTGAATGGCCTTGCCCTTGCGCTGCCGCGCCATCGCCCGAGGTTAGCCGTCGTCCGCGGCGTCGCTTGCCGCCCGGTCGATATCTCGGGCGACGTCGGGACGGTGCAGCAGGTCGTCGATGTGGCTGGCGTTGTTGAACGAGGTGTCGAGTTCGAAACCGAGCTGGGGCGTATGGCGCAGGTGAACCTTGCGCGCCACCCGGCCGCGGACAAAGGCCGCCGAGCGCTTCAGGCCCTCGACTACCGCATCCGCCGCCGCCGCATCCTCGGCCTCGTGCAAGCCTAAGGGAAAGACGAAGACGGTGGCCTGCTTGAGATCCGGGCTGGCCCGCACTTCGGTGACGCTGATCACCTCGCCCTCCACGGCGGGGTCGCGGATTTCATCGCGCGACAACACCTCAGAGATAGCGTGGCGCAACTCCTCACCGACACGCAACTGGCGTTGACTGGGGGCGCGGTCGCGCCCCGCCCGCTTTTGGCGTCCTGCCATGATATGTTCCTCGCCGTCCCGGCGGCCTCAGCCGCGCCGGGCGGCTATTATTCCAGCGTGCGGGCGACGATTTCGACCTCAAAGGCCTCAATCACGTCGCCGGCCTGGATATCCTGGTAATTCTCGAAGCTCATACCGCATTCGGTGCCGGCCCGAACTTCGTTGACGTCATCCTTGAAGCGCTTGAGGGTGCCGAGCGTGCCTTCGTGCACGACCACGTCGTCGCGCAACAGGCGCACGCCGGCGCCGCGCTTGACCACGCCGTCGGTCACCAGACAACCGGCCACCTTGCCGACCTTGGAAACGCCGAAGACTTCCTTGACCGTGGCGTTGCCGATGAAGGTCTCCTGACGGGTGGGCTCCAGCATGCCGGACAAGACGTCCTTCATGTCGTCGGTGACGTCGTAAATGACCGAATAATAGCGGATTTCGGTTTTTTCCTGCCGGGCCAGTTCGCGGGCCTGGACGTTGGCGCGAACGTTAAAGCCGATGATCATGGCCTTCGAGGCCTGGGCCAGGGTAACGTCCGATTCGTTGATGCCGCCAACGGCGCCATGGAGCACGCGGATGGCGACCTCCTCGGTCGACATCTTGCCCAGCGAACCCAGGATGGCCTCGAGCGAACCCTGGACGTCGGCCTTGACCACGACGGGGAACTCGCTGGCCTTACCCTGCTTGATCTCGGAGAACAGTTCCTCCAACGAGCCATGGGCCGATGCCGAGACCGATTGCGCCCGGCTGCGGCGGGTGCGGAATTCCGACACCTCGCGAGCCTTGGCCTCGGAGTCGACCACGGCGAAATCATCACCGGCCTCAGGCGCGCCGTTGAGGCCGAGAACCTCGACCGGCATGGCCGGCCCGGCTTCCTTGATCTTGTGGCCGTGGTCGTCCACCAGCGCGCGGACGCGGCCCCACTCCTGGCCGGTCACGAATATGTCGCCGACGGCCAAGGTACCGCGTTGGACGATAATCGTCGCCACCGGTCCGCGGCCTTGATCGATTTTGGCTTCGACCACGATACCCTCGGCGGTACGGTCGGGATTGGCTTGCAGTTCCAGGACCTCGGACTGCAGTAGAATGGCTTCTTCCAGTTTGTCGAGGTTAGTGCGTTCCTTGGCCGAAACCTCGACCGAAAGGACGTCGCCGCCGACCGATTCGAGCAAGATCTCGTGGTTCAGCAGTTCCTGGCGCACGCGGTCCGGATTGGCGTCGGGCTTGTCCATCTTGTTGATCGCCACGATGATCGGCACTTCGGCCGCCTTGGCGTGGCGGATGGCTTCGACCGTCTGCGGCATGATGCCGTCATCGGCGGCCACGACGAGCACGACGATGTCCGTCGCCTCGGCGCCGCGCGCGCGCATGGCGCTGAAGGCCTCGTGGCCCGGCGTATCCAGGAAGGTGATGGCGTTGCCGGATTCGAGGTGCACCTGGTAGGCGCCGATGTGCTGGGTAATGCCGCCCGCCTCGCCGGCCGCCACATCGGTGGCGCGCAGGGCGTCCAGCAGGGAGGTTTTGCCGTGATCGACGTGACCCATGACGGTAACGACAGGCGCGCGCGGCGAGAGATCGGCCTCTTCGTCGTCGTCACCGACAACGCCGACCTCGACATCCGCTTCGGATACCCGCTTGAGCGTGTGGCCAAACTCGCTGACCACCAGTTCCGCGGTATCGGCGTCGATCGATTCGTTGATCGTCGCCATGACGCCCATGCCCATCAGCGACTTGATGACGTCGACGCCGCGTTCGGCCATGCGGTTGGCAAGCTCCTGGACGGAGATCATTTCCGGGACGACGACTTCGCGGACGATCTTCTGCCGCTCCTCGCCTTCCAGCGCCCGCTTTTCCTTTTCCCGGGCGCGTTTGACGGCCGCCAGACTGCGGGTCCTGGGATCGCGGTCGGACAGCGCATCGGTAATCGTCAGTTTGCCGCCGCGGCGGCGCTGGCCGCCGGCGCCGGAACGCGGCGGTGCGGCGCGGGGCCGTTTGGGCTTGGCCAGACGGGCCGCTGGTTTGGCAGCCTTGGAATCCTCCTGAGCGTCCGGACCTTCGGCCTGGGCCGCTTCCTCCTCCAAACGCTTGGCCGCGGCTTCCTCGGCCTTCTTGCGGGCGTCTTCCTCGGTGGCTTTGCGTTCTTCTTCTTCGCGCGCCCTGACTTCCGCTTCCTCGCGTTCGCGGGCGCGGCGGCCTTCTTCCTGGGCCCGGCGGTCGGCCAGTTCATCTGCCCGACGGCGGGCTTCCTCGTCGGCTTTCTTGGCGCCTTCCAGGGCCTTCGCGCGGGCTTCCTTTTCGTCGGCCGTCAGGGATTTAAGAACGACGCGTCCACGGCCACCGTGATCATCGGCATCACCGTCTGGCGGCGGCGTGGCGGCGCTATCGACGTCGGCCGGGGCGGGCGGGGCTTCCGCCGCAGGCGCCGGTTCGGCGGCGGGCGCCGCAGGAGCCTCGGCCGGGGCGGCCTTGTCGGCGCTTTCCTTGAATTTGGCGCCGTCGCGCGTGAATGTCCGCTTTTTCTTGACCTCGACCGTCACGGCCTTGGAACGGCCATGCGAGAAGCTCTGGCGCACCTGTCCCGACTCGACGGTTTTCTTCAGTTCCAACCGTCTCGGCTTGGACAGGCTCAGAGACTTCTTCTTCGTGTCTTTGGGCTCTTCGGTTTCACTCATTCCAACGCTTGCTTTCAGCTTCCTTGCGCACAGTTGCGCCAAACAACGGCAAAGCCGTCAAATCCCATCGGCCGGTTTTACTCGAGCCCCCGATTTCTCAGGGTCCGGGCGCCTGGTTCGCGGGCCGAAACCCGGCGAGACGAGCCGCCTCAGCGGTAAAACGCAATGCCAATCCACCGGACGTCAGGGCTGCATGTACCACATTTTCCCGTCCCAACGCCAAACTCAATTCCGCACCCCGAAAAATCGTCACCAGCGGCACGCCGGGTGCGAGGCGCGCCAACTTCTGTCTTCCGTCAGCCGCAGCGTCCGCGGCGCCAATCAGAACGGCAATTTCGCCGCCCTTGGCAAGGGCCTTAACCTTCTCGAATCCGGCCGTTAATTCTCCGGCCCGCCGCGCCAAACCAAGCAAATTAAGGCACCGTTCACTCAATGACCGCTCGACCAGATCACTCAACCCCGCATCCGCCGTGACCCGGGCTTTGGCGGCCCGGGCGAATTTTCGCGCCTTTACCGCCGCATCCAAATCCTCGCGCCTCGCCGTCACCCACAAACCGCGGCCCGGCAGATCCTGCGCCAGATCCGGCAACACCTGGCCATCGGGCGACACCGCGAAGCGGATCAGGCTGCCGATGGGCTTGGTCTCGCCGGAGACGATACAGCGCCTCTCAGGGCCTTGGGGGCGAACCTCTTCGGGCCTCATGACGCTAACCAGTCCCTCTTAAGCCTCCTCGGCATCGCCCTCCGCTGCTTCACCTTCGGCGTCGTCGGCGGCGGCTTCCGGTTCCTCCAGATCATCGAACCAGTGCGCCCGCGCCGCCATGATGATCTCGTCGGCTTCTTCGGCGCTCAGGCCGAAGTCCGCCAGCGTTTCCATTAATTCGTCGCTGGCCAGATCGCCGAGATCGTCCAGCGTCTTGACCTCGGCCTCACCCAGCACGACCAGCATGGCCGCGTTGAGGCCCTTGATTTCGGCCACGTCGTCGGCCACGCCAAGCTCCTTGCGGCGCTCGATCTGCGCGGCTTCCAGGACCGAGAGGTATTCGTTTGCCCGGTTGCGCAGTTCCTCGGCGATTTCCTCATCGAAGCCCTCGATTTCGCAAAGCTCCTCGATGGGCACGAAGGCCACATCCTCGACGGACGAAAATCCTTCGGTCACCAGCAGCTGGGCGATCACCTCGTCGACGTCGAGGCAGTCCATGAACATCTGGCTGCGGGCGCGGAACTCTTCCTGGCGGCGCTCCGATTCCTCGGCCTCCGTCATGATATCGATATCCCAGCCCGTCAATTGCGAGGCCAGGCGCACGTTCTGACCGCGCCGTCCGATGGCCAGGCTGAGCTGGTCGTCCGGCACCACAACCTCGATGCGCATGGCGTCTTCATCCAGCACGACCTTGGCCACCTCGGCGGGCGCCAGGGCGTTGACGATGAAGGTCGCGGGATCAGGCGACCACTGAATGATATCGATCTTCTCGCCCTGCAGTTCGTTGACCACGGCTTGGACGCGGCTGCCGCGCATGCCGACGCAGGCACCGACCGGATCGATGGCCGAATCGTTGGAAAGCACGGCGATCTTGGCCCGGCTGCCGGGATCGCGGGCCACCGACTTGATCTCGATGATGCCGTCGTAGATCTCGGGCACCTCTTGCGAAAACAGCTTGGCCATGAACTGCGGATGGGTGCGCGAGAGGAAAATCTGCGGCCCGCGCTGCTCGCGGCGGACGTCGTAGATATAGGCCCGGATGCGGTCACCCTGGCGGAAGCTTTCGCGCGGCTGCAGTTCATCGCGCCGCACCACGGCCTCGCCGCGGCCGAGATCGACGGTGACGTTGCCGTATTCCATGCGCTTGACGAGGCCGTTGATGATCTCGCCGATGCGGTCCTTGTATTCCTCGTACTGGCGCTCGCGCTCGGCCTCGCGGACCTTTTGCACGATGACCTGCTTGGCGGTCTGGGCGGCGATGCGGCCGAAGTCGATGGGCGGCAAGCTGTCGGCGATCACGTCGCCGATTTGGGCGTCGGGATTGCGCCGGCGGGCGGACGACAAGGCGATTTGAACGTAGTCGTCCTCGACCTCCTCGACGACCTCGAGACAGCGGTAAAGGCTGATTTGGCCGGTTTTGGGATCGATCTCGGCCCGAATGTCGTTCTCGTGGCCGTACTTGGAGCGGGCGGCCTTTTGCACCGCTTCCTCCATTGCCTCCAACACGGTCTGGGGATCGATGTTTTTTTCGCGGGCCACCGAATCGGCGATCTGCAAAAGCTCCATCCGGTTCCAACCGGTGGCGGTATCCGTTTCCATGGCAGTCATGCGTTTTCGCTCAACTCTTCTTCCTGGTTCCCGTCCGAGCCCGCCTGCTTGCGCAGGGCCTCGGCGATCAGTTCATCCGTAACCACCAACTTGGCGTCGGCGATCTCGTCAAATGGCAGGGCGGCAACTCCCCCGCTTTCCTGGTCCAGCCGGACCATGCCGTCGTCAACGCCGAGCAGGCGGCCGCGATGGCGCTTGCGGCCGTCGCGCAGCTTCTTGAGTTCGATCTTGGCGACGTGCCCGGCGTAGGTCTCGAAATCTCGTAGCTTGACCAGCGGCCGATCCATGCCGGGCGAAGAAACTTCCAAATCATAGGCCCCGGGGATGGGGTCTTCGACATCCAAAATGGCCGATGCCGCCCGGCTGATATCGGCGCAATGCTCGACCGTCATCTCGGCCCCGTCCAGGGGCTCCGCCATGACCTGCAGGGTGGGCTTTTCGCCGCCGCTGAAGCGCACGCGGACGACCGCGAAGCCCATGGCCTCAAGCGTCGGCGCCAGCAATTCTTCTATTCGAGCAGTCGGCTCCATGGCCATCCCGGATCATCGCAAGGTTCGGATTATCGTTTGCCCTTCAGCCCCAGATCACCGCGAATTCCACGACAGCTTTCGGCGACAATAAAAAAGGCGGGTCGCGACCCACCTATTGTCTTGTTGTCGGGTTTTCCTGGTCCCGATCACCTCAAGACCGGGTTACTGTGGATACAGCAAACGCTAACGGGGGGGAATATGCGCCGATCGCCCGGGAATTTCAAGTGATGAATCGGATTAGCCCGCCGCCCGCGCCCGGCGCGTGAAATTAAGGTACATCGGGGTGCGGCCTTCGCGGACGGCTTTTTGTTCATAGCGGGTGGCGGGCCCGTCGTCCGGCCGCCGCCGCCAGTCGTCCGCCCGTTCCGCCGACCAGGCGAAATCAGCCCGCCCGTGCATGCGGCAAAGCGTCCAACGCTGGTAGACCGGGTGATCGCTGGCGATGCGCAGCTCCGCACCGTCCTTCAGCACCCGCGCCAGCTGGTCGAGGCTGCCGGTCGCGACAAACCGGCGTTTGGCGTGGCGCGCCTTGGGCCAGGGATCGGGGTAGAGCAGAAACGCCCGGTCCACGCTGGCGTCGGGGAGATGTTCGATGAGGCTGCGCGCATCGTCATCCCAAATCCGCACGTTCCCGAGGTTTGCCTTTTCAATCAGGCTGAGCAGGCTGGCAATGCCGTTGATGAACGGCTCGCAGCCGATGAGGGCGATGTCAGGATGGGCCTCCGCCTGGGCCGCCAGGTGCTCGCCGCCGCCGAAGCCGATTTCCAGCCAGAGCGGCGCCTCGTCGCCCAGAGGCATGGCGGCAAACAGTTCGCCGGGGTCGAGCCTGCCGGTTTCCGGCAGCGCGATGGCGAGATGAGGCAGCAGCTGGTCGACGAGCTCCTGCCGGCCAGGCCGCAGTTTGTGCCCGCGGCGCCGGCCGTAGAGAATGCGCTTGTCCCGACCGGGGTCAGCCGTCATGCCGACCCGGCGCGGATACAGTGGCGACTAGGACAGCGCTCCATGGAGGGCATCGACGAGATCGAGTTTCTCCCAGGAGAAGCCGCCATCCGGATCAGGCGAACGGCCGAAATGTCCGTAAGCGCTGGTGCGGGCGTAGATCGGCCGGCTGAGCTGCAGGTGTTCGCGAATGCCGCGCGGGCTGAGGTCGAAGGCCTCGCCCAGCGCGCCCTCGAGCTTGGCCTCGTCGACCTTGCCGGTACCGTGGGTGTCGACATAGACCGACAGCGGCTTGGAAACGCCGATGGCGTAGGCCAGCTGAATGGTGCAGCGCTCCGCAAGGTCCGCGCCGACCACGTTCTTGGCGAGGTAGCGCGCGGCGTAAGCCGCCGAGCGGTCGACCTTGGTCGGATCCTTGCCCGAAAACGCACCGCCGCCGTGGGGCGCGGCGCCGCCGTAGGTATCGACAATAATCTTGCGCCCGGTCAGCCCGGCGTCGCCGTCGGGCCCGCCGATTACGAAGCGGCCGGTAGGATTGACGTAAAACTCGTCCTCGCCGCACATCCAGCCGCTCGGCAGAACTTCTTCAACGTAGGGCCGGACGATTTCCTTGACCTGGGCCTGATCGAGGTCGGCGGTATGCTGGGTCGAAACCACGACCGAAGTCGCGCCCACCGGCTTGCCGTTCTCGTATTTCAACGTCACCTGGCTTTTCGAATCCGGCAGCAGTCCCGGTTGGGCGCCCGAATGGCGGGCCTCCGCCAGGGATTGCAGGATGCTGTGCGAAAGATGGATCGGCGCCGGCATCAGCACTTCGGTTTCACGACAGGCATAGCCGAACATGATGCCCTGGTCGCCGGCGCCCTCGTCCTTGTTGCCGGCGGCATCGACGCCCTGGGCGATATCCGAAGATTGAGAGTGGACGTGCACCGCGACTTCCGAGTTTTTCCAATGGAAGCCGTCCTGCTCGTAGCCGATATCCTTGACGGCGGCGCGGGCGACCTCCTCAAGGTGATCGTTGGTGATGGAATCGGGACCCCGTACTTCACCGGCCAGCACGATGCGGTTGGTCGTGACCAGCGTTTCAACGGCGACGCGGGCCTGCGCCTCGGCGGCCAGAAAGGTATCGACGACAGCGTCCGATATACGGTCGCACACCTTGTCGGGATGCCCTTCGGAAACGGATTCGCTGGTGAACAAATATTCGGATCTCGGCACGGGAAACTCCTCCGATCAACATGGTCAAAACTGATGGATCAGGAGCGTCTGCGGCAGAACGCCGGTCCGCACCACTTAGCGACAATATTTTACGTGGCGGCAAGCGATCCAAATCATCCACGGCCGAAATTTGACGGCGCAGACCTTTTGACAAGCTTTGACGGCGCGGTCAAGTCAATTCAAGCCGGAAACTGCCCGAACCGGTCGACGCACAAAATCTATCGGCCGGGCCGCACTTCAGTCTTCATCCAGATCAAGACCGGCGTTTTCATACATCAGGGCGACAGAGCGCGTCAGCTGATAGATGCGATGGCGAACGGCGGGGTCCGCGATGGCGTAGTAAGCGCGCACCAGTTTGGCTGTTTCGCGCTGCGCCAGCTGTTGTTGGTCGAAAGCTTCCTCACCGCCGGCGGCAGCGCCCGACTGGTCGGCATCAACGTCCGGCGGCATGGCGTCGAAAAAAAAGGCCACGGGGACGTTCAAGATTTTCGAAAACTGATAGAGCCGGCTGGCGCTTATGCGATTGGCGCCGCGTTCGTATTTTTGGATTTGCTGAAAGGTTAGACCGACGGCATTGCCGAGTTTTTCCTGACTATATCCCAGCAAGGTCCGGCGCAATCGCATACGGCCGCCGACGTGAACGTCGACCGGATTAGGCGTTTTTGTCAAACAAACCTCCCCTTATACAACCCGTCGAATACAGAGGTATGCTAGATAGTTCATCTCAAGAATGCCAGTGGATACTGGCGGTCAAATGTGCCTCCGCGTCGCTCCTGCGAACTAGGCCGCACAAGGGTGTGAGGCCGAATTAGTCCTTGTTCCCAGTTTTCGACAATGGCCTGGAATTGGCGGCCTGACGCCCGGCTGGAAGGCATGGATCGACAAACCAGGTGCCGACGATCGCCCGGCAATTCGACCGGTCGGGGATCACGATGCGCTGGAGACAGCGGTCCTCGTCACCGAAATTCAACCGGACTTCATGGGTGACCGGTTTTCCGCTGCCTTTGAGGCCCTCGACGATGGCGCCGGCGCCTTGCCGCCAGTAAGCTTTTGACGAGAACTTGCGCAAATCCACCAATTGCTGACCGGCAAAATCGTGACCGGCCATCAATTGTAAACTCCGCCCCCAATAGGTCACCTTGAAGGCCTCCGGATTGGCGTCCGCGACGTCGAGAACAAAGACACGATCCAGAAACTGGGTCGGGATCGGCTCGTTGCTGCGTTGCCCGGACCAGCGGTGCATGGCGCGAACCATCGGCGACAATTGATTTTCCCCGATTGCCCGGGTCTCGTGAAAATCAATCCAGTTCGTGCGCAATTCTGCAAGCTGGCGGGCGTGATCGGCAATGACATCCGAGTATCTGGCGGAGGCCTTTGCCAGCGTGTCCCAGCCAAACCGCGTCACGCGTAGCAATTTGCGGCGGCGAAGCTGTGCATCGGTGACGCGTCGGACAAATCCGCAGCCTTCGAGTTCGTAAATGGCGTTGTAGGCCGGCCGCCGGCTGGTAGCCAAAAAAACGATTGCGGCGGTCACGTCGGTTTGCCGCTCGGCCAGTTCTGAACGCCAGATAAACTTGAACAGCTTCAGCGCCCGTTCGCTGAGTTCCGCGGGCATGATTTCCTGCAACCGACGATCCAGGTCGGAAACCAGTATTTGCCGCTGCCGGTCAGCCACCTGCGACTCTCCCCAAACTCCATGCGTGTCCAAAAGACACAGATCGAAGCTTGCCACTCCCCGGGGCAATTTGGCCAGCTGTTTGAGGAAATTTCCTATTGGAGCAACGGATTGATTAAGCAGTTGATTTCGGACTATCAGGTTTCGCTCGAGCGGAAATTCCAGGGTCTGGGCCTGCGGCTGATCCTGGATCAGGACTTCGAGCGCATGGATGCGTTGTTGACCGATCATGCGGCGGCGGATTTTCCGCCCGGTCCCAATCCGATGTTCTCGCCCAAGTACAACCGCATGACGCCGGATCGTTGTTTCTGGCTCGGATTGGAAACCGAAAGCGGTGAGCCGGTATCCACCGTGGCCGCTAAAAAATTCGACATGCTTTATGACCTGGGCAGCCGCTGGGCCTCTCTGCGCATGCACTACGACGATGAGAGCAAAACCCTGCCGGCGGACCAAATGATCGTCGATACCAAGTTTCCCGACGGCTTAGAGGGCACAATTTCCATCACCGGACGGGGCTGGACCCGGTCCGACTACCGCCGGCGCGGCTTGATCCGGGATTTGGTGGTAATGGCGCGCGCGGAATGTCTGTCACGCTGGCTCATCGATTGGCATCTGGGGGGCACGACGGCGCAACATCTCGAGCATGGCAGGGAGGTGTCCTGCTTCGCCTACGAGGCCAAGCAAAACGTCGATTACCTCGGCTACTACTGGAAGCCGGCGGGCTTTGAAACCACCATGCACTTTCATCTTCTCTGGATGGGGCCCGAGGAGATCATGGCTCTCGTGCAGAGGGAGATCCTCCGACTGGACGCCGGCGGCGCCAAGACATCCGCCGCATGAGTGCCGACGAGCCCGTGCTGAAATCCGACCCTGAACAAACCGCGCCGCGGCCCGCAACGGCATGAACAAGATCGATCAAATTAGGCCGTTACTCAGGTCCAACAAGCCGTTGTCGGTATACGTCAACAACCGGCGCACATCTCTCCGGCTGTTCGGCATCGAGCGGGAAGCATTGTGCCGGATCTGCGAGAGCGAGGACCTGACGTTCGATGAATACTGCTCGAACGTGGCCAACGACCCCGCCCGTCCGGAACATTCGCTAACCGCCAAGGTTCGCGGGGCGATGCTGAGCTTTTTGATCGATCAATGGCCGTCATCGGACATCTAGGCGCCGCTTTCGGTCGCCGACTGCGCCGGCCTAGTCTTCGTCCAAGTCCAACTCGGCGCTTTCATCCATCAAGGCGACGGAGCGTGTCAGCTCGTAGATGCGGTGGCGGATGGCGGGATCGGCGATGGCGTAGTAGGCGCGGACCAGCTTGAGCGTTTCGCGCCGCGTGAACTGTTGCTGATCGAAGGGCACGCCGTCGTCCTCGGCGAGCCCGGGCTGGGCGTCGTCCACTTCCGCCGGCATGTCGTCGTAAAAAAAGGCAACCGGAACATCGAGAATCTTCGAAAATTGATAAAGGCGGCTTGCGCCGATGCGGTTGGCGCCCCGTTCATACTTTTGAATCTGCTGAAACGTCAGGCCAACGGCCTTGCCGAGCTTATCCTGGCTATATCCCAAAAGGGTGCGACGCAAACGCATACGGCCGCCGACGTGAACGTCGACGGGATTAGGCTTTTTGGCCAAGCGGACCTCCCCAATACAATAGTCCCGGTCATCTCAATACATACATGTGTATGTGAGAACCGAAGCCGGTGCAAGGGCGAGGGATAGTCTCCTAAGCGGCTAAACGGCAGCGTTGGCGCGGCGGCGATTGAACCGCGCCGAAAACAGCGTCATCAGCAGACCGAGGGCGATCAATGACCAATCGCCAAATCGAACATAGACCGTTTTCCCGCTCAAGGACTTGGGCAACGCGCCGTCCAACGTTCCCGCCTCACCGAGACCGAGCGATGCGCGGACCCGCCCCAGGGGCCCGACGATGGCTGAAATGCCGGTATTGGCGGACCTGACCAGGGCGAGGCCTTCCTCGACCGCCCGCGTTCGCGCCGCGGCGAAATGTTGGTAGGGTCCGGCGGTCCGGCCGAACCAGCCGTCATTGGTCAGATTTAACAACCATGCCGGCCGATTGCCGCGGTCCGCCACGTCGCCCGGAAATATAACCTCATAGCAGATCAACGGGCTGACCGGCGGCAGCCCCGGCCATCGCAGCGTGGTCGGACCAGGGCCGGACTGAAAATCACCGCGCCCGGCGGCCAGGCGTTCGACGCCGAGTTTCGCCAATATGCCCCGGAACGGCACGTACTCACCGAACGGCACGAGATGAAACTTATCGTAACTCGCTTGAAGCCGGCCCGTTGCATCAACGGCCACGACGCTGTTCCAAACCCGGAACGGCGTTTCGCGTTGCGCCGTGGTTCGGGGCGCGCCGGTTATCAAAAGTCCCCCGGACCTGACGGCGCCGCCGAGCATGTCTCTCAATGCAGCATCACGGCCAACAAAGAACGGCGTCGCCGTTTCCGGCCAGATGACGTGGCTGACGGCCTCGATGCCGGGTTCGGAGGTCATTTGCAACTGACGCTCCAGGTGGCTCCGGCGCAGCTCCGGCAGCCATTTTAGATGCTGGGGAATGGCCGCCTGCACCAGACGCAGCCGAACGCCTTCGACATCGCCGTTCGGAGCGCCGGAAAGCCTCAGGCTGCCAGCTCCCCACAGAACCGCAAAACACAAGACCGCCAGCGCGCTCGGCAGCCAGGATCTGCCGGACCCGGCCGATGCTTCTTTCCGCAACCGCAGCGTGGCCGGGGCCGCCGCGGCGGCAACGGTGAGCAGACTCAAGCCGTAAATGCCGATATAGGCGGCGCTTTGCAGGACCGCATCGGAGCCGGCCCAGGCGTAACCGGTCAAATTCCAGGGGAAGCCGGTGAAGACATGCCCGCGGATCCATTCGAACGCCGTCCACGCCAGGGCTAGGGCGGCGACCTCGCCGACGCCAAATCTCGTGAGGTAACGGGCGGCCGCCGTCGCAGCGCCCGTGAAGAAACCCAGGATGGCCGGTAATCCCATCACTGCGAACGGTAGCATCCAGGCGAACTTGTCGGCTTCCACCAGAAACGCCGAGCCCATCCAGTAAAGCCCGGTGACGAAATAACCGAAGCCGAACCACCAGCCGAGGGCAAACGCCGTCCGCTGACGCCCGGCCGCCGCCAGCAGCCAAACCAGGCTGGTGAACGACACCACCAGGGCCGGTACGATATGCAGCGGCGCCATCGCCAGGGTCGCGGCGGCGCCCAACACGAACGAGACGGCTAGGCGCCGCCAACCGGACAAGCGGCCCAAGGCGACGGCCCAAGCCGTCATTTGCCGGATCGCACCGTTTCCGGGTCGTTATCGACCGAGGGCAGGCGGCGGACGCGCACGCGCTTTACCCGCCGCGGATCAGCATCGAGAATTTCGAACTCCAACCCGGCGGGATGCGTCACCAGTTCGCCGCGCTGGGGGACACGCCCCAGCAGTGAAAATATCAGACCGCCGAGGGTGTCGACATCCTCGTCGCGCTCGTCGGGCAGCAGGTCCAGCTCGACTTCGTTTTCAAACTCGTCGATCGGGGCCCGGGCGTCGGCGTCGATGGCGCCGTCGGGACCGGCGACCATCAACGGGCCTTCGATCTGGTCGTGCTCGTCCTCGATCTCACCGACGATTTCCTCAACCAGATCCTCGATCGTCACCAGGCCGTCCGTGCCGCCGTATTCGTCGACCACGACCGCCATATGGATCCGCGTCGCCCGCATTTTCAGCAAAAGGTCCAGAACCGGCATGGTCGGCGGCACGAACAGGACGTCGCGCGCCATGCGGCGCAGGCTGAAGTCCTGCCGGCGGTCCCAAAAGCTCAACAGGTCCTTGATATGAACCATGCCGAACACGTCATCGAGATTCTCGCGGTAGACCGGCATGCGGGAGTGCAATTCGGCGTGGAAGACCTCAACCATGGCATCCAGTCCCGTCGAGGCTTCCAGCGCGATTATATCGGCGCGCGGCACCATGACGTCGTCGACCCTCAGCTCGGCGAGGTCCAGGATGTTCATGAGCATGAGGCGTTCTTCGGCGTTGATCGGCTCCGCCGACTTGGCGTCGAGATCGCTTTCCTCGATCAGTTCTTCCAGGGTTTCGCGCAGGTTGGCGTCGCCGTTGCGGCCTCTGATCAGACTTCGCAGCCAGTCCAGGGCGCCGCGCTGGCCCCTGTCGCCGTCGAGATTGTCCGGTCCTGTACCGAGACTGCCCGTTTGGTTGCTCATCCTGCGCCCTGCTTCATCTCTTGCGCCGCCGCCTGATACGGGTCCGCTATCCCGAGGTCGGCCAGGATCGATTTTTCCAGCGCTTCCATGTCAGCCGCCTCGTCATCCGTTTCGTGGTCGAAACCAAGCAGGTGTAGCACCCCGTGGACGATCATGTGCGCCGTATGGTCGGATAGCGATTTACCTTGCTCCGTGGCCTCTCGTGAAATCGTCTCGAACGCCAACACGACGTCGCCCAGCATGGCATCCGCCTCGCCCTGCCCTTGCGGCGCATCCTCCACCAGGGCAAACGACAGCACGTTGGTGGCCTTGTCCTGGCCCCGGTAGTCGCGGTTGAGCGTCCTCATCATGGCGTCGTCGGTCAGCAGGAGGGATATTTCCGCACCGTCCGGCGCTTCGCGGACCGCCGCCTCAAGCGCCGCCGCCGCTGCCCGGGAACAGGCCGGTGCGGCTTCGGGCATAGCGCCTTCCCAGTCCGGACAGGTGACCGTGACGTCAATCGTCGGACGAATGGCTTTCTCGCCGTTGGAATTAGCCGGCATACCCTAGCCTTTGTCCCCCTTCCCCTTGTTGTCGTTCCGCTCATGCTTGTCATAGGCCCTGACGATGCGGGTTACCAGGTCGTGGCGCACGACATCGACATCGGAAAAGCGCACGATGTTGACTTCGTCGACATCGGCCAAGGCCTCGGCGGCGTCCGCCAGGCCGGACCGCGTGCCGCGCGGCAAATCGACTTGGCTGAGGTCGCCGTTCACCACCATCCGGCTGCCTTCGCCGAGCCGCGTCAGCAGCATCTTCATCTGCACCGGCGTGGTGTTTTGCGCCTCGTCGACGATGATATAGGCGTTGGTCAGGGTGCGGCCGCGCATAAAGGCCACCGGCGCAACCTCGATTTCGTCGTTTTCCAGCCGCCGCATCACCTGGTCGCCGGGCATCATGTAGTGCAGGGCATCGTAGAGCGGGCGCAGGTAGGGATCGATTTTCTCCCGCATGTCGCCGGGCAGGAAACCCAGGCGCTCGCCGGCCTCAACCGCCGGGCGCGAGAGCACGATGCGCTCGACCGTGCCGTCCATCAGCATTTCCACCGCGATCGCCACGGCCAAGAAGGTTTTACCGGTGCCGGCCGGGCCGATGCCGAAGGCCAGTTCCCGTTTGCGCAACTGGGCGACGTATTCGGCCTGTACCGGCGTGCGCGGCGTGATCACCCGCTTGGGCGTGCGGATCATGATTTCCTCGGAGGCGATGGAGAGATTGGGTCCGTTGCCGAGCGCCGCGGCCTCGGCCATGCGGATGGCGCCGTCGACCTCGCCCTTATCCAGGTTGAGGCCTTTCTTGAGGCGGGCGTATAGATCTTCGAGCACCGTTTTCGTGGCCGCCCGGGAGCTCGGGCTGCCTTGAATGGAAACTCGGTTGCCGCGCGAAGACAGTGATACGTTCAAGCGTTGCTCGATGCGTGCAAGGTTGCGATCATGTTCGCCGAAAAGCTCCAGGAGCAAACGATTGTCGTCGAAATCCATCACCATTGGCGGGTTGCCCTGATCGCCGGACCCTGCGTTCTGTGCTGCTTTCAAACTGTCTTCCGTCCCTCCATATCCGGTTTATGCGGCGTCCGCCTTGGCCCTCGCGGGCACGGCGCGGACGCTGTTGGGGTGGGCTTCCTCGATGCTGACCGCCGCAACCGCGCCCGCCTCAAGTCCCGCCGATTCCGCGCCATCGACGTGCACCGCCTGCATGTAGGGACTGCGGCCGACAAGCTGGCCGGCCCGCTTGCCTGCACGTTCCAGCAGAACCTCCGTCTGAAGGCCCACCGTCGACCGGTTGAAGGCGAGCTGTTGGGCGTCGAGCAGGTCCTGCAGGATGGCCAGGCGCTCCGCCTTGGCCGCTTCCGGCACCTGATCGTCAAGCGCCGACGCCGGCGTTCCGGGCCTTGGGCTGTACTTGAAGGAATAGGCGCTGGCGTAACCGACCGCGCGGACCAGACCAAGCGTCGCCTCGAAATCCGCCTCCGTCTCACCAGGGAACCCGACGATGAAATCACCGGAAATGGCGATATCCGGCCGGGCCCGGCGCAGGGCTTCGATGACCTTTAAGTAATCCGCCGCTTTGTGCCGCCGGTTCATGCCGGCCAAGATCCGGTCGGAGCCGGACTGCACCGGCAGATGCAGATAGGGCATCAGCGCTTCGTTGTCGCGGTGGGCCGCCACCAGTTCACCGTCCATGTCGAGCGGATGGGAGGTCGTGTAGCGCAAACGGCGCAGGCCGGGTACCTCCGCCAGCGCGGCCATGAGCCGGCCCAGCGACCAGGCGCTGCCGTCGGCGGCGGTACCGTGGTAAGCGTTGACGTTCTGGCCCAGCAGCGTGATTTCCAGCGCACCGGCGTCGACCAGACGGCTGGCCTCGTCGATCACGTCCGGGGCGGGCCGGGAATACTCGGCGCCTCTGGTATAGGGCACGACGCAGAAGGTGCAGAATTTGTCGCAACCCTCCTGGACCGTCAAAAAGGCGCTGGAGCCGGTCACCTCGACGGCTTCGGGCAGGCCGTCAAACTTCGGCTTTGCCGGAAACTCCGTATCGATGATGCCGCCCTGGCGCGCCGCCGCCTGCACCATGTCGGGCAAATGGTGATAGGCCTGGGGGCCGAACACCATGTCGACCCAGGGCGCCCGGCGCGTCACCTCCTCGCCTTCGGCTTGCGCGACGCAACCGGCCACGGCAATGACCATGTGCCGGCCCTCGTCCGCCAGATTTTTTTTGATGGTTTTCAGCCGGCCGAGCTCGGAATAAATCTTTTCCGCCGCTTTTTCGCGGATGTGACAGGTGTTGAGGATCACCATGTCGGCGTCCGCGGCATCGTCCGAGGCGACGAATCCCAGCGGTTTGAGCAAATCCGCCATCCGCCCGGAATCGTACACGTTCATCTGACACCCGTATGTCCGGATGTGCAGCTTCTTTGGGCTCAGAGCCTGCTTAGTCAAGGTCGGTTGCTTTAGTCCCAATGCCGGCGCCGCGATTCGCGTATGCGCCACAACAGTTACGCCTTAGAAACATGCGCACTCGACATGCCTATGTCAAGCTCCGCAAGCGCCTCGGAACGACCGGAATCCGCGCCTGACACGCCGTTCATGACCACTTTCCGGCAGTGTTCGGCCATCGCTTTACGGCTGGGAAAGGCCGCTGCCGTCACAGTGGGATGGAATTCCAGGCGGGCCGCCAATCCGCCGCCGCGGCACAGCATCGCCCAAAGATGCGGGGCCAGTTCCATGTCGCCGTACCAGGCGACGTCCGGGCGGCGGGCGCGCACCAGCGGCAAGCCCCCGTCGCGGACATATTTCAAGCTGACGGGCTGAACCGGCAGGTCCGCCGCCCCGTCCCAGCGCTCGGCGACGGAAAAAAAGCCGCTTCTGAACGGTAATACGCGATTGCCGTCGTTGCTGGTGCCCTCGGGAAACAGAATGAGCCGGCGGCCCGCTTGCAGGGCCTGGGTGACCTGATCGGCCTGGCTTTGGATCTTGTGCCGGCGGCGTTCGACGAACACGGTGCCCTGCAGCCGGGCCAGCAAGCCCACGCCGGGCCAGCCCTTGACTTCGCTCTTGGCGACAAACCCCGCCTTGAGCACGCTGCCGAGCACGACGATATCGAGCCAGGAAACATGGTTCACGACGAACAGGACGGGCGCCCCAGGCGCGGGCATGCCGTCAATTTCCAGCGAGAGGCCGAGAATCCGGGCCGCGCCCTTGTGGTAGAGCTGCGGCACCAACTGAGCCGTTCGCGGGCTCAAACGCAGCGCCAGCAGCTGCACCGGCAGCAGCGCGCCGGTCCACAACAGCGCCAAGGCGGCGCGACAGGCACCCGGCAGCACGGACATCTTCAATTGGGGCGGTCGTCGGCGCTAGGACTCGTCCTCGTCGATCGGCACGCCGTAGAGTTCGAGGCGGTGATCAATGAGGCGATAGCCCATGCGGCGGGCGATTTCGCTCTGCAGGCGTTCAATTTCGGGATCCTGAAATTCCAGCACCTGACGCGTGCGCACGTCGATCAGGTGATCGTGGTGTTCTTCCGAAACTTCTTCGTATCTCGCCCGGCCGTCACCGAAATCATGACGGTCGAGTATTTCGGCTTCCTCGAACAGTCGAACCGTGCGGTAGACCGTGGCGATGCTGATTTTCGGATCGATCCGGCTGGCCCGGGCATAGACCTCTTCCACATCGGGGTGGTCTTCCGATTCCGACAGGACCTGGGCGATAACCCGGCGCTGGCCGGTCATCTTCATGCCTTTTTCGACGCACAGCCGTTCAAGGCGCGACAACTCACTCAAACTTCTTCTCCCTGCCCACCTTTTGCGCCGATGGTCGGCGCGCGGCGTTCATCAAGACTATGCGCTACGCCGGCGTTTGGTGCCAAGACCGATTTTCTTGGCCAAATCACTGCGCTGAGCGGCGTAATTGGGCGCCACCATGGGGTAATCGGCCGGCAATCCCCAGCGCTCGCGATACTCGTCCGGGCTCAGGTTATAGCGCGTCTTGATATGACGTTTCAGCATTTTGAGCTTTTTTCCGTCCTCAAGACAGACAATATAGTCTGGTGTCACCGATTTCTTCACGGAAACGGCGGGTGTGGGTTTTTCCTGAACGGCGGGGGCGACACCACCGAGTTTCGCCAAGGCGTCGAATACCTGTTGAATAAGTTGCGGCAATTCGGCGACGGGGACGTCATTGTTGGAGACGTGCGAAGCAACAATATCGGTGGTCAATGCAAGAAGTTCGTTTGTTTCTATTTGTTCTGACATTTAATTCGACCCTATGTTCTAAAGAC
>CAZGTM010000017.1:0-65730 GCA_964528595.1 uncultured Rhodospirillaceae bacterium | reverse complement strand
GGATCACGCCCGTGCCCACATCACGGAACGCGCCGCCATACCGGCCGAGATCAACATCGTCGAGCAAATGCCGGTCACGGCGGTGGGCAAGATCTTCAAGCCGACATTGCGCTACGACGCGGCCCGCAAGGTCCTTGAGAATGCCTTGGGAGAGGCCGATATCGAAGCGACGGTCACGGTCGGGTCCGATCCCGTCCACGGCAGCGCGGCCGAGGTTACCTTAGCGGACGCGGATGCCCGCCGCCGCGCCGAAGAAATCCTCGGCGTCTACACGGTTCATTCAGTGGTCGTCACTTAGCCCTTCGGCCGGACCGTCACACGGCTTTTAACCGATGCCACGCCCTTGATGTCCTTGACGATGCCGATGGCCTTCTTCAGTTCCTTGTTGGACAGCGCCCGGCCGAACAGGAAGACGCGGCCGGCCACCGACCGGTAGCGGAAGTTCGTCACGTTGACGCCCTCGGCTTCCAGCAGCAGCGCGTTGATCTTGGTCTCTATCACGGTGTCGTCGACGAACCCCTCGACAGCGCCCTTCTCCTTGTCGACGTCCTTGATCACGATGATTTCGTTGATGACCTTTTTGACGTCCTCGACGCCGCGCGCGAGCTTGGCGGCGGTCGCCTTCTGCTTCGAGCTCTCGACGGTACCGGTCAGCATGACGACCTGTTCGTAGACATCCGCCGAGATCGAGATCACGTCGCTGCCCATCTTGTCGATCACTTCGGCGGTCAGTTTCCCCTTGATCGCCAGGTCGTTGGCGATGTCCTCGGAACTGCGGTCCTCGACCGCGGCCTCCACCACCCCCTTGATCATGTTCAAGGGGTTGAGGTCAATCGCGCGCGCAGGTCCAGCGGCTGCCGCCACGGCAATAATCAAAGTCGCGCCCCATAGAGAAAAACGGGTCATCATCGTCGGTAAACTCCTTGAGTAGATTGGTAAATTTTTCGCATCAGGCCGCCGCGACGACCTGGCCGTTGATCGTGAGGCCATCGTTGCCGGCCGTCACGACAACCGTTTCACCGTCCGCAATCGTGCCGTCGAGGATCAGGTTGGCCAGCGGGTTTTGCACGTGCCGCTGGATCGTGCGTTTCAGCGGCCGCGCACCATAGGCCGGATCGTAACCCTTGTCGGCCAGCCAGGCCATGGCCGCCTCGTCCAGTTGCAGGACGATCTTGCGGTCTGCCAACAGCGCTTCGAGGTATTTAAGCTGGATGGCGACGATGCCGTCCATGTGGCCGCGCTCGAGATGGTGGAACAGCGTGATTTCGTCGATGCGGTTGAGGAATTCGGGCCGGAAGGCCGCCCGCACCACGGCCATCACGGGCTCGCGCACGGCGTCGGTGTCCTCGCCCTCGGGCTGGGCGGCGATGATGTCCGAGCCCAGGTTCGAGGTCAGCACGATCAGGGTATT
Organism: uncultured Rhodospirillaceae bacterium; assembly: GCA_964528595.1. GTDB lineage: Bacteria > Pseudomonadota > Alphaproteobacteria > UBA2966 > UBA2966 > CAYFKJ01. The sequence goes on along the minus strand of CAZGTM010000017.1, from coordinate 64,319 downwards.
GCTGAAATCGACGGTGTGTCCCTGGCTGTCGGTCAAGCGGCCGTCGTCCAGCACCTGCAAGAGCACGTTGAAGACGTCCGGATGGGCTTTTTCAACCTCGTCGAACAGGATCACCTGGTAGGGCCGGCGGCGCACGGCTTCGGTCAAAGCGCCGCCTTCGTCATAGCCGACGTAGCCCGGCGGTGCGCCGATCAGCCGCGCCACGGTGTGCTTTTCCATGTACTCGGACATGTCGATGCGGATCATGGCGTGCTCGTCATCGAACAGGAAGGCGGCCAAGGCCTTGCAAAGCTCTGTCTTGCCGACACCGGTGGGGCCCAGGAAGAGGAACGAGCCGACGGGCCGGTTGGGATCCTGGAGACCGGCACGGGCGCGTCGGACCGCATTGGAAACGGCTTCGACGGCTTCCTTCTGGCCGATCACACGGGCGCCCAGCGCCTCTTCCATGGCCAATAGCTTTTCGCGCTCGCCCGCCAGCATCTTGTCGATGGGGATGCCGGTCCAGCGCGAAACGACGGAGGCGATATCCTCGTCGGTCACGGCTTCGCGCACCAAGTGCCCATCGCCTTTGGCTTCGGCGGACGCCAGTTTGCCTTCGAGGTCGGGGATGACGCCGTAGCTCAACTCTCCGGCGCGGCCGAGATCGCCCTCGCGCTGAACCTTTTCCAGTTCCAGCCGCGCCGTATCCAGTTGCTCCTTCAGCTTCTGCGCGCCGGCAAGCTCGTCCTTTTCCGATTGCCACTTGGCCGTGATTTCCGCCGACTGCTGTTCAAACTCGGCCAATTCCGCCTCGAGTTTTTCCAGACGGTCCTTCGAGGCGTTGTCCTCTTCCTTCTTCAGTGCCTCGCGCTCGATTTTGAGCTGGATGATGCGACGGTCCAGTTCGTCGAGATCCTCGGGCTTGGAGTCGACCTCCATGCGTTGGCGGCTGGCCGCCTCGTCGACCAGATCGATGGCCTTGTCGGGCAGGAAGCGGTCGGTGATGTAGCGGTTCGACAGCGTCGCCGCCGAGACGATGGCCGAATCGGCGATGCGGACGCCGTGGTGCAGCTCGTATTTTTCCTTGAGGCCGCGCAGGATCGAGACCGTGTCCTCCACCGTCGGTTCGGAGACGAAGACGGACTGGAAGCGGCGCGCCAGGGCGGCATCCTTTTCGACATGCTTGCGGTATTCGTCCAAGGTCGTGGCGCCGACGCAGTGAAGCTCGCCGCGCGCCAAGGCCGGCTTGAGCAGGTTGGAGGCGTCCATGGCCCCTTCGGCGGCACCCGCGCCGATCAGGGTGTGCAATTCGTCGATGAACAGCACAACCTCGCCGCCGGCGTTCTGTACTTCGCTCAGCAGCGCCTTCAGGCGCTCCTCGAACTCACCGCGGAATTTGGCGCCGGCGATCATGGCGCCGAGATCGAGCGCCATCAGCTTTTTGTCGCGCAGGCTTTCCGGCACGTCGCCATTGACGATGCGCAACGCCAAGCCTTCGATGATGGCGGTTTTGCCGACCCCCGGATCGCCGATCAGCACCGGATTGTTCTTGGTCCGGCGCGACAGGACCTGGATTGTGCGTCGGATTTCCTCATCGCGTCCGATCACGGGATCGAGCTTGCCGTCGCGGGCCGCTTCGGTCAGGTCGCGGGCATATTTCGCCAATGCCTCGTAGGAATCCTCGGCCCCGGCGCTGTCGGCGCTGCGGCCCTTGCGGATATCGTTGATCGCCGAATTCAGGGCCTGCGCCGTCACGCCCGCGTCCTTCAGGGCGGCGGCGCTTGGCGTGCCTTCGGCCAGGGTCAAAGCCAGCAGGAGACGTTCGACGGTGACGAAGGAATCGCCCGATTTCTTGGCGATTTCATCGGCGGATTGGAACAACCGGGCGGTTTCCGGCGTGAGATGAAGTTGACCGGCGCCGCTACCCTCGACACTGGGAATTTTGGCCAAGGCCGCCTGGGCGCCGTCCAGCGCCTGTTCGGGCCGGCCGCCAGCCTGGCGAATCAGATTGGCGCACATGCCCTCCGGGTCGTCCAGCAGGGCCTTGAGAACGTGCTCTGGCGTAAAACGTTGGTGGCCCGCCGCCACGGCCAGTGTTTGCGCGGCCTGTATCAGCCCGCGTGAGCGGTCGGTATATTTTTCGAAATCCATGCCACTCTCCGCATACCAGATTAACCGTTAAGGCACTATTTATCGCCCCTCACGGGTCGCAAATCATGCCCTTACGGGTATTTAGTGTGACATTTCGGCAACGCAAGGGGTGCGGCGATTAAGCCACATTTCCGCCTACGCTTTTCTCCTGTTGATTGCAGGCCGACTTTTCAGGCCGCTTTACGCCACCTCGGGCTCGGGCGCGGGTTCTTCCGGGGCAACTTCGTCGGGCACGGCTTCGGCGATCACGATCGCTTCCTCGACGGCCGGTTCCGCCGTTTCCGCGCTGGCGGCGGCGGCGGTATTGTCCGCCGCGGGCGTGCTTGTGGCCTCAGCTTCGGTCGAGGCCGCTTGGGCGTTTTCCGCCGCCGTGGCCGCCATGGCGCGTTCGCGCCGGGAGGGGCCGTCAGGTTTCTTGGCTTCCTGATCCATCTGCATTTCGCCGGCCACCGCCGCATCGGCGGGCGCCCGGTTGCGTCGGGCGTTTTGGTTCTGTCCACCGCGTTCGTTGCGGGCATCGTCGCCGCCGTTGATGAGGCGGAAATAATGCTCGGCATGCTGCAGCAGGCTTTCCGCCCGGACCCGGTCGCCCGATGAGGAGGCATCGCGCGCCAGGGCCAGATACTTGTCGCAGATTTGGCTGGCGCTGCCGCGAACCTTTACTTCCGGCCCATTGCTGTCGAAGGTCCGGTTTCCAGGATGTTGCGAACGGCGGCCATTGTTGCGGCCCCGCGAACGCTTATTGATGGGTTTGTTCAACGCTTCCCTCAGTTACCTTGCGCGAAGTTTCTTCCCAGACAACTCCGCTGTGATCGAAGGCTTCCCTTCGCCAAATTCCAGGTATCGGTTTCGATGCTGATCGCTATTTTTTTGGGCGATCCCCGGACACACATACGCCCTGCGCGGTGTGCCAGACTGCTTATGCCGGCATATAGTCGATGCTGGAATGAAACCTATGGGCCGGATACATCCAGGCCAATGCCCTATGCGGTTTCCTAGTCAGACCCTAGCCGTACTGGCGGCGCATTCCAACCCCTTTTTTCAGTTGGCGGATAAGTCCTTTGCGCGGCTGCAAATTATGCATCTTTCGCGGCCCGCCAAATCGGACTTCGAGCCTTCGACATGTAAACCCGCGGCGCGAAAAAGTCCGCTCACGTCGGAAAATTGGCCCGCGCCGAGTTCGACCACGGCGATGGCCTGGGCGCCGAGATAACCGTGGAGCGCCGGTCCCAGGGCACGGTAGGCATCGAGGCCGTCGGAACCCGCCGTGAGTGCCGGCCGGGGATCAAATTGCGAAACTTCGGGTTCCAATCCGGCGATATCGCCCTCGGCAATGTAGGGCGGGTTGGAAATCACGACGTCGAAGATTTGCCCGGCAGCGGCCCCCCAATCGCCGACCAGCGTCTCAACCCGGTCCGCCAGACCCAGGTGGCGGAAATTTTCGGTCGCCATCTCGGCCGCTTCGGCGGAGGCATCGACGGCGACGCCGGTGGCGTTGGGATACTCAGTCAGCAAAGCCGCCATAAGACAACCGCTACCGGTGCCGAGATCAAGCAGGCGGTAATCGCGGCGGCGATCGGAAAGGCGTTCCAGTACCGCCTCTATCAGGGTTTCGCTGTCCGGCCGGGGATCGAGCGTGGCCTGGTTCAGTTTGAAGGGCAGGCTCCAGAATTCCCTCACGCCGATGATCCGCGAAACGGGCTCCCGCTTGAGCCGGCGGTCAACCAGGGCCGCGAATTCGGCCTGTGCGGCGCCGTCCGGCTGATGGTCGGGGTGAGCGAAAACGAACTCGCCGGATCGCCCGATGGCAGCCGCCATCAACAACCTGGCGTCACGGCGGGCGTCGTCGACGCCGGCCTGGTCAAGCCGCGCGGCGGCGCTTTTCAGTAGGTCGGCTAGGGTGGTCAATCACGCACGCCCATTTCGGCCAGCCGGTTGGCCTGATCCTCGGCGGTCAGGGCGTCGACCACCTCGCCCAGGGCCTCGCCGATCATCACCTTGTCGAGCTTGTAAAGTGTCAGGTTGATACGGTGGTCAGTCACACGCCCCTGCGGAAAGTTGTAGGTGCGCACCCGTTCAGAGCGGTCGCCGGAACCGACCTGGCCCTTGCGCGAGGCGGCGCGTTCGGCGTCCGCCCGGGCGCGTTCGGCGTCGTACAGCCGCGAGCGCAAGACCTTCATGGCCTTGGCCCGGTTCTTGTGCTGGGATTTTTCGTCCTGCTGGGAGACCACGATGCCGCTCGGCAGGTGGGTGATGCGCACCGCCGAATCGGTCGTGTTGACCGACTGGCCGCCCGGGCCGCTGGCGCGGAAGACGTCGACCCGGAGGTCCTTATCCTCGATTTCGAGATCGATTTCCTCGGCTTCGGGCAACACCGCGACGGTGGCCGCCGAGGTGTGAATGCGGCCGCCCGATTCCGTGTCGGGCACCCGTTGCACGCGGTGCACGCCGGATTCAAACTTCAGCTTGGCGAAGACGCCGCGGCCCGAGATGTTGGCCTGGGCTTCCTTGACGCCGCCGAGATCGGTTTCCGACACCTGCATGGTTTCGAACTTCCAGCCTTCGAGATCGGCGAAGCGCTGGTACATGCGGAAAAGCTCGCCCGCGAACAGCGCGGCCTCGTCGCCGCCGGTGCCGGCCCGCACCTCCAGGATGGCGTTCTTCTCGTCCGCCGCGTCCTTGGGCAGCATCAGCACCTGCATGCGGCGTTCGAGCTTGGGCTGGCGTTCCTTCAACTCGGCGAATTCGCTCTCCGCCAATTCGCGCATCTCCTCGTCGCCTTCCGGGTCGGCAACCAGCTCCGCCAGATCGGCCATTTCCGACTGGATACCGCGCAATTCGTTAATGCACGCCACCACCGGACCGAGTTCGGCATATTCCTTGGAAATCCGCGCATAGTCTTCGCCGGCCCCGCCGCTCTCGGCAAGCTGGCCCTCAAGCGCGTGGTGGCGGTCGAGAATCTGTTCGAGTTTCTCCTCGGGAATCACGCAATTGCTCCGGTTCTACCGATTAGGTCCGGTAGCGCTGGAGAGCGCCGGTCAAATCGCCGAGGGAAACTTCGGTTTGGTCACCCGATTCCAGGTCGCGCACGGTGGCGACGCCCTTGGCCAGTTCGTCCTCGCCCAGCAATACGGCGGCACTGGCGTTGAACTTGTTCGCCCGCTTCATGCGTTTGCCGAGGTTGCCGGAAAATCCCATGTCGACCACGTAGCCGGCGGCGCGCAGATCGTAGGCGATCTTCATGGCGGCGGCTTGGGCCTCGGCGCCGACGGGGACAACGGCGACGGGACGGGGTGCGGGGAAGTCGATGGCGCTGAGCATCGCCAGTCGCTCGATCCCGCCGGCCCAGCCGATGCCCGGCGTCGGCGTGCCGCCCATGGTTTCGATCAGGCCGTCGTAGCGCCCGCCGGCGATCACAGCGCCCTGGCTGCCCAGGTCCGTCGTGGTGAATTCGAAGGCCGTGTGGGTGTAATAGTCCAATCCGCGCACCAGCCGGTCGTTCAAGGTGTAGGCGATGCCGAGATTATCGAGCCCGGCGCAAACTTCGGCAAAGAAGGCGGCGGACGCTTCGTTCATGAATTCCGCCATGTTCGGGGCGTCGACGATCAAGGCCCGGTCGCCCTCGTCTTTGGAATCGAGGATGCGCATGGGATTGCGTTCGAGCCGCATGCGGCTGTCTTCCGAGAGCGCGTCAACGTGGCCGCCGAAATAACCGATCAGCGCCTCACGGTAGGCGGTGCGGCTTTCCGGATCGCCCAGGGTATTGAGCTCGAGAACGGTGCGGTCGAGAACGCCCAGGTCGCGCAGAATGTCGGCGCCCAGGGCGACAACCTCGATATCGGCCTGCGGGCCGGCCACACCGAGGATTTCCGCATCGATCTGGTGGAACTGGCGCAGGCGGCCCTTCTGCGGCCGCTCGTAGCGGAACATCGGCCCGTGGCCGAAGAACTTGAGCGGCGCATGCTGGCCCAGGCCGCCCGACATGAAAGCCCGGGCGATGCCGGCGGTATATTCCGGCCTCAAGGTCAACCCTTCGCCGCCGCGGTCGGTAAAGGTGTACATTTCCTTTGTCACGACGTCGGAGGTATCGCCCAAAGTACGTTGAAAAACCTCGGTGAATTCGAAAATCGGGGTGGAGATTTCGCCGAAGCCGTAGCGTTCGGCCAGGGCCCGCGAAGTGTCGACCACATGGCGGTGGCGGCGGCTCTCGTCGGGCAGAATGTCATGGGTGCCGCGGACCGGCTGTAATTTCGACAACGGAATAACTCTCTTAACTCAGGATGCTTGCTTGAATTTGCTTTTGGCGGCTGCCGCCTCGATTTCGCCGGCCTTGGCTTCGACTATTTCGACGATGTGATCCAGGAGGCCGTCATCGTCGATTTTGTGATCCGCCAGCCCGGAAAGATACACCATGTGGGTGCCGTTGCCGCCGCCGGTGAGCCCGATATCGGTTTCCCGCGCCTCGCCGGGGCCATTGACGACGCAGCCGATGATGGAAAGCGTCATGGGCGTCGTAATGTGCGCCAGGCGCGCCTCCAGCACTTCGACGGTTTCGATTACGGGGAAAGCCTGGCGGGCGCACGAAGGACAGGAAATCACCGCCACGCCGCGGTGCCGCAGACCCAGGGATTTGAGGATTTCGAAACCGGCTTTGACCTCCTCGACCGGATCGGCCGACAAGGAAACGCGGATGGTGTCGCCGATACCTGCCCACAACAGCATGCCCATGCCGATGGACGACTTGACGGTGCCGCCCCTCAGCGCCCCGGCCTCGGTGATGCCGAGGTGGAGGGGATAATCGCACGCGTCGGCCAGTTGCTGATAGGCGGCGACGGCCAGGAAGACATCGGACGCCTTGACGCTGATCTTGAATTCGGTGAAGTCGTTGTCTTCCAGGATGCGGGCGTGCGCCAGGGCGCTCTCGACCATGGCCTCGGGACAGGGTTCGCCGTACTTCTCCAGCAGTTCCTTTTCCAGCGAACCGGCATTGACGCCGATGCGCATGGAGCAATCGTGGTCGCGGGCGGCCTCGACGACCTCGCGCACGCGGGCGGCGGAACCGATGTTGCCGGGATTGATGCGCAGACAGGCCGCCCCGGCCTCGGCCGCTTCGATGGCCCGTTTGTAGTGAAAGTGGATGTCGGCCACGATGGGCACGTTGGCGGCGTCGACGATTTCCTTCAGCGCGGCGGTGCTCTCCTCGTCGGGGCAGGAGACCCGGACGATATCGGCGCCGGCCTCCTCGAGCGCCGCCACCTGCGCCCGGGTCGCGGCGGCGTCGGACGTCGGCGTATTGGTCATCGACTGCACGCTGATCGGCGCGTCGCCACCCACCGGCACCGATCCGACCCGGATCTGCCGGGACGGACGGCGGACGATATCGCGATAGGGGCGCAGGCTCATGCAGGCAACTGTTCAGGTCAGGGTTTGATATGGCTTCGGGAAATAGTTCATCCGAATGCCGCTAACATGCGTCGATCACGGCGCAAAAATCAAGCGCCGCGAACGGGAATCGTCAATCGGTCTGCTAATTACCGGATGCGGCGGTGGCCAGCAGGCGGTCGGGCGACAACAAGACCTCGCGGCGGACGGCTCCGGCCGGTCCGATCGGCGGTACGGATTTGCCGTCGACGGTTATCGCTAAGGCGCCGGCGTTGCCGGTCGTCAACAGCACCTCGCCCTGAGACGGTACCAGGTATTTATCACCCTGGCGCAGAATCCGGCTCAGGAGCGCCCGGCCGTCAGCGGTGGAAACCTGGACCCAGACATCGGCACGGGCGGTCAACACCACGCGTGCATTCCAGTTGCCGACGCCGAATACCTGGGGCTCGTTGACGCGCTCGGTACCGGGGGACGGCACCGAAGGCGACGACGCTTCCGATCCAGACGGCGCGATGGGAATAACGGGCGCCGCCGGCACGACGGCCGCCGTCTCGGTTTCGGGCGCGGCGGGCGGTTGCGCTTGCGGAGCGCTGGCGGCAGTGGCCGTTTCGGCTTCGGGGGCGGTAGCCGCCTGACTTGACGGCGTTGCGGCACTCGCCAGTAACGCCCGCTCCGCCGGGGTCGGCACGAGCGTATCGGTGGGTTCCGTCCGCGTTGCCGGAGGCTCGGCAGCCACAATCGCTGTTTCGGCCGGCTGGGGTGCGGCCGCCGGTTCTACCTGACTAGTGACGGTGGAAGTTTCCTCCGATCCCGGCGTTTCGGCAGCCTCAACCATCACGGCAGCAGAGTCTTCCACGGCCGACACTGCCGATGTCGCTTCATCCGCAGCGGATTCAGGCGCCACAGCCGCAGCCTCATCGACCGGAGCGGCGGTTTCGGGCTGAGCCGGCGGGACATAAGGGGCCGGAGTATAAACCGGCAGGACGACGGGAGCGGCGGCCACCGCAACGGGTTCCGTCGGCGGCAGCGTTTCCGCGCTGACCGCCGTTTCGGGCTGGGTCGGCGCGGTCTCGTCGGCGGATGACGCGACGACTGCCGACGCGGCCGGTTCCCGTACCGTAGGGGTAATCACGGCTTTCTCCGTCGGCTGCGCCGTTCTGTCGGCCAGACGGTCGGGCACCGGCTGAACCGTGGCAACATCCAAACGATCCTTGTTTTCGACGTAGTACCAGCCGGCGTAAATCATCACCGCCGCCACGCCCGCCAGGATCAAAAGCCAACCCTTCGGTACCCGGCTTTCTTCCTCGGGCGTCGGGAAGCTCAGTCGGGTCTGCGCCGACAGGCCCTCGGCCTCCGCCTTGAACCTGGCGATGGCGTCTGCGCCATCGATGCCGACGTGTTCGGCGAAGGAACGCACGAAACCGACAGCGTACACCGGTGCCGGCAGCTCGTTGAAGCGCCCTTCTTCGATCGCCCGGAGGTGTTCGAGACGGATGCGCAGTCCATCGGCGACGGCTTCGAGAGATTCGCCGTTACGCACGCGGGCGGCCCGGAAATCGGCGCCGATGCCGTTATAATCGCTGATATCCGTGCTGACTTCGCGCAGGTGCAGCCGCCGGCCCTGCTGGCGGTTGTCGTTCTGCTTTTTCGGCGCGTTTTCAGTCATGTGGCTCCCCACTCGACCCACGGTCCCCCACTGGCGCACAGCGAGGGTAGTTGCATTTCTCCAGGAATTGATTTCCTGCTGTGGATAAGATTCGACCAAATACTAGAACAGATCGCAAATAAAATCAGAAAACATCAGGTTTTGCAATGGTTTATATGATTATTCCGTGATCCCGCGCGAAGTTGCGCAATTTGTCCCGGAGGCTGTGTTCGGCAGCGCCGTGAAATTGTTTCAAATAATTCCCGCAATGTGCGGCATCGAGACTGAGCACCATGCGCTTGACGCGGCCGACGGCCACCGCCGGCATGGAAATACTGGTGAGGCCGAGACCGATCAGCGCCATGGCTTCCAAGGGCCGGCCCGCCATTTCACCGCACAGACTGACCGGTACCCCGGCGGCTTTGGCGCGCTCCACGATGTGGCGCAGGATCGACAGTATTCCGGGCGCCAGGGCGTCGTAGCGATCAGCCAGGGCGGGGTTGGAGCGGTCGCTGGCATAGAGAAACTGCATCAAATCGTTACTGCCGATGGAGACGAAGTCCGCCACCGCCAGCAGCGGGTCGATCTGCCAGGCAATGGCCGGCACCTCGATCATCGCGCCAACCGAAATCTTCTTTGGCACGGCGGCGCCGCGCTCCGCCAAGCGGGAAATCTCGAGATCGAGGATGGCCCGGGCCGCAGAGAACTCGGCCGCTTCGGCCACCATCGGAAACATAACGTTGAGCTCGCCCCCGGTGGCGGCCAGCAACAAGGCGCGCAGTTGGTTGCGCAGCAGAGCCGGACGGTCCAAACCGATCCGCAGGCTGCGCCAGCCCATGGCGGGATTTTCCTCGGCGTGGTAGCGGATTTCCTCGGACCCACCGGCGCCCGCACCGGCAAAAGCCGGGAGTGACTTATCGCCGCCGATGTCCAGGGTGCGGAAGACCACCGGACGGCCGGCGGCGCGGGCCAGGACTTCGGCATAGATCCGGGTCTGCTGGTCGACGGGCGGCACGTCACCCTGGACCAGAAAGGGGATTTCCGTGCGGAACAAACCGACGCCCTCCGCCCCAGCATCATCCAGATGGGCCAGGTCGAACAGCAGGTTGGCGTTGATGTTGAGCGAAATCTTAACGCCGTCCTTGGTCACCGCGGGAACGTCCTTCAAAGCCGCGAACTCCGCCCGCATTTCCTCCCGCGCCGAAACCGAGGCGGCATAGGTCGCTTCGACATCCTCGCCCGGCCGCACGTAGATGACGCCGGGATCGCCGTCGACGATCAGCGGATCACCCGGTTCGATGCGTTCCAGCACCCCTTTGGCACGCCCGATCAGGGGTATTTGCAGGGCGCGCGCGACCACCGTGACATGCGCCGTCGCCGAGCCCTCCTCGAGCACGACGGCCCGCAGTTTGTCCCGATCGTAGTCCAGCAGTTCGGCCGGCCCCATAGCCCGGGCGATGACTACCGCTTCAGGCGGCAGCGAATCCGAGGCCGCCGTCGCCGGCCGGCCCGACAACAGGCGCAACAGTCGGTTGGCCAGATCGTCCAGGTCGTGCAGCCGTTCGCGCAGGTAGGGGTCGGCCACCTTCATCATGCGGTTCCGCGTGTCCACCTGAACGCGCTGCACCGCCGCTTCGGCCGACAGCCCGGATGCCACGGCTTCGTCCATGCGTTTTACCCAGCCCCGGTCGTCGGCGAACATGCGGTAGGCTTCCAGGATGTCCCGATGCTCACCGCCCTCGCTGACGTCCGCCGAGGCCAGCATGTCGTCGACCGCCTGGCGCAGAGCCACGATCGCATCGCCCAGCCGCTCCTGTTCGGCGGCGGCGTCCTCGGCAAACAGACGGTGGATTTCGACGCGCGGTTCGTGCAGCACGGCTTCGCCCTGAGCCAGACCTTCGGCCAGGGTTTTGCCCTCGATCGTCAGGGTCGTCGTGGCGTTGCCGCCCAACGCCTGCAGTTCGCCCTGTGGGATCAGTTCACCGCCGCCGACCAATTCCGCCAGGACCATGCTGACGGTTTGCAGCGCCTCGACCTCTTCTTCGGTGTAGTGGCGCTGCGTTCGGTTCTGCACCACGAGAACGCCGATCACCCGCCCCGCCCGCATGATGGGCGCGCCCAGCAGCGAGTGGTAGACGTCTTCACCGGTTTCCGGCCGGTAGGCGAAATTGGGATGGGCCTGGGCGTCCGCCAGGCTAAGCGGACGGGCGTGCGCCGCGATGTCGCCGACCAGCCCCTCGCCGACCCTGAGCCGGGTCTGGTGCACGGCCTCCGGGTTCAGGCCTTCGGTGGCGAACAGTTCGAGTATTTCACCGGCCCGCATGAGATAGACCGAGCAGACCTCGGCCACCATGTTGCCGGCGATGCCGTGAACCACGAGATCGAGGCGGTCTTGCGCCGTTCCGGGGCCCGCCATGATCTCGCGCAAGCGCCGGAGGAGCACGCGGGGACCACTGGCGAAGCCCTCGCTCATTCCGCTTGTTCTACTCGCCGCCCGCCGTTCAGGGCATTGGCCGCCTGGGCCACGAGTTCCTCGATAATCTCGGCGCTCGATTGTTCGGATGTGACCATGCCGACGCTCTGGCCAGCCATCAGGGAGCCGCCCTCGACATCGCCGTCGATCACGGCGCGGCGCAGGGCGCCGGCCCAGAAGTGCTCGATCTCCAGTTGGGCGTCCTGCTGTTCGACCTCACCGGCGCGGTAGCGTTCGGCGACGCGGCGCTGGGTATCCATGAATTCCCGCGTGCCTTCGTTGACCAGGGCGCGCACGGGGATGACGGGAAACTGCGGATCCAACTGAACGGTCGGAACGGCATCGCGGGCGTTGGCCCGGATGAAGGCCTTCTTGAAGTTTTCGTGCGCAATGGATTCATGGGCGCAGACGAAACGGGTGCCGAGCTGACAGCCCGAGGCGCCCATCTCAAGGTAAACGCCCATGGCCTCGCCCCGGCCGATGCCGCCGGCGACAAAGACCGGCACCTCGGTGATTACCGGCAAGATTTCCTGCGCCAGAACGCTGGTGGCGACGGGCCCGATATGTCCGCCGGCCTCGGCGCCCTCGATGACCAGCGCGTCGACGCCGTTGCGGATCATCCGCTTGGCCAGGGCCAGGGCGGGCGAAAAGGCGATAACCTTGGCGCCGCCGTCCTTGATGCGCTTGATGTCGCCGCCCTTGGGCAAGCCGCCCGCCAGCACGACATGGCTGACGTTCTGCGCCAGACACACGTCGATCAGGGCTTCCAGATCGGGATGCATGGTGATCAGATTGACGCCGAAGGGCTTGTCGGTCATATCCTGCGTCGCGGCAATTTCGGCATCGAGCAGATCGGGGGTCATCGAACCGCAAGCGATCACGCCGAAGCCGCCGGCGTTGGAGATGGCGCTGACGAGATGGCGCTCGGAAACCCAGCTCATGGCGCCGCACATGATGGCGTAGCGCGTGCCGAGCAGTTCGCGCCCCCGGGCCCACAGGGCCTCCAGGCGCGCTTGCCCGTTCGAATGATCCTGGGTCGCGTTCATAGCCTCAGGCCGCGTCGAGATCGTAGGCGGAATGGAGCGAACGCAAGGCCAGTTCGGTGTATTCCTCGGAGATCAGCACGCTGACCTTAATTTCGGAGGTCGAAATCACGATGATGTTGATGCCCTTGTCGGCCAGCGCCCTGAACATGCGCTGCGCCACGCCGGCGTGACTGCGCATACCGACGCCGATGACGGAAACCTTGACGACATCCTTGTCCGACAGAAGTTTTTCATAGCCGACGCCGTTCTCGGTCGCGGCCGATTTCTCGATCACGTCAACCGCGCGGTCCAAGTCGGCTTCCGTTACCGTAAACGTCAGGTTGGTGCGGGCGCCGTCTTCTGAGACGTCCTGGACGATCATATCGACGTTGATGTTGTTGTCGGCCAGGGGACCGAATATGCCGGCCGCGACGCCGGGACGGTCGTCGATGCCCATCAGGGTGATTTTCGCCTCGTCGCGCGAATAGGCGATGCCGCTTACGACCTCTTGTTCCACGATTTCTTCCTCATCGACAACCAGCGTTCCGGGTGCATTGGCAAAGCTCGACAGCACTTGCACGCGAACGCCGTGGTTCATGGCCATTTCGACCGACCGGGTCTGCAGGACCTTGGCGCCCTGCGAGGCCATTTCGAGCATTTCCTCGTAAGTAATCTTATCAAGCTTGCGGGCCTTCGCAACGATCCTGGGATCGGCGGTGAACACGCCCTCGACATCGGTATAGATATCGCAGCGGTCGGCCTGCAAAGCCGCCGCCAGCGCCACCGCGGAGGTGTCCGAACCGCCCCGGCCCAGCGTGGTAACCCGCTTTTGCGGGCTGACGCCCTGAAATCCCGGCACGACGGCGACCTCGGCGCGCTTCAGGCTGGTTTCGACGTCCGTGGCCTCGATCTGTTCGATGCGGGCCGAGCCGTGCACGTCGTTGGTGTTGATCGGCAGTTGCCAGCCCAGCCAGGACCGCGCCGGCGTCCCGAGTTCCTGCAGCGCCATGGCCAGCAGGCCGGAGGTGATCTGTTCCCCGGCGGAAACCACGCTGTCGTATTCGCGCTCATCCGGCACGGCGGCCACTTCGCCCGACCAGCGGACCAATTGGTCCGTGGTGCCGGCCATGGCCGACACCACGACGGCAACCTCATTGCCGCCGTCGACCTCCGCCTTGACCCGGCGGGCGACTTCCTTGATGCGGTCGATATCCGCCACCGAGGTGCCGCCGAATTTCATCACGAGCCGCGCCATGGCCCGAATCCTTTCTTACCAGACGGTCCCGCGGTCCGTCGGAATGATCGCCGGGAGGCTTCCGCGCGTTTTGACATCGCGAAACTTCCCTGCCGGTTGAATTGTAAATCGAGTGGATGCTTGAACCGAGCCCCGAATGGGGCGCATATATAGTTCCTCGGCTGACAACGCGCAAGGGAACCTATGACATCGCAAACCCAAGCATCCTCCGTGGACGCCGGCGAAGTCAGGCGTTTCGCAGCACTGGCTTCGAAATGGTGGGATGAGGACGGTGAATTCGCCGCGCTACACAAGCTTAATCCGGTGCGCATCCGCTATATCCGCGACCGCGCCGGCGAACGCTTTGGCCTGAACGGGGAGACTTTCACGCCGTTCAAGGGCTTGCGCGTTCTGGATATCGGTTGCGGCGGCGGCATCCTGGCGGAACCCATGGCGCGGCTGGGCGCCCGGGTCACCGGCATCGATGCGGGCGACGCCGGGATAAAGGCGGCAAAAAGCCACGCCGCCGAAGTCGGTTTGACGATCGACTACCGTCACACCACCGCCGAGGCCCTGGCCGAATCCGGCGAGAGCTTTGACATCGTACTGGCGATGGAGGTGATCGAACATGTCGGGGACCTGGACGGTTTTCTGGCGGCGGCGGCGGCTCTGGTCGCGCCTGGCGGCCTGTTTTTCGGCGCCACGCTCAACCGCACGCCCAAAGCCTTCGCCTTGGCGATCGTCGGGGCCGAATACCTGCTGCGCTGGGTGCCGCGCGGTACGCATGACTGGCGGCGTTTCGTCAAACCCTCGGAACTGGCGCGCGGCTTGAGAAAAGGCGGGCTCGGCCTGGAGGATGTAACGGGCGTCTCGCTCGACCTGGCCAGCGGCGACTGGCGGCCCAGCGGCGACGCCGGCGTCAATTACATGCTGTGCGCCGCCAAGGGATAACTCTGCCGAGCCTGCGGTTCGCAGTATCGTGATTTGCCTGAGTTCGTTGGAAGCTGTAAGCCGGACGGGTGGCAAGGCGTCTTCACATGACGGCAATCCCGGTCGGTCTCGCGTTACGGACCGCGTTGGGCCTTGCGTGCCTTTGCCTGCTCACAGCGGCAGTTCTCCAATCCGCCGGCGCTTCCGCCCGCGACGAGGGCTTGCCGACCAGCGTCTGCCGCGGTGAGTTCTGCGGACCGCCGCAGCGGGAAATCTGGGGCCGCTTCCAAAATGCGGTGGGATTGGACAAGGACCGGATCCCGGGGGTCTATTCCGGCACCTGTTATTACAGCAGCCCCTTGGTCGAACCGGACGCGCCGCAGTACGCCGGCATCTACATCAGCCGGACGGGCAGCCGCGTTCACTTTGACGGCCGCTTCAGCTTTCACAAGAAGCACAATCCGTACGATCGTCTCAGTGTCACGGCCGCGGCCGCTCGCTTTCCCCAAAAGCACGCGCTGACGCTGTTCCAAGGGCATGCTTATGCCGACGCCTCCGATTCCTATATTCCCCTGCGGTATTGGATGCGCCAGGACCGGAGCTCGGACGCTCTGTTCCTGGTCGGCTACTTCGGTTATCGGCAGACATTTCTCTGCGCACTCGCGAGACATCCGTAGCGAAGACTCGATCCGTCAACCGTAACATTCTGAAATTAAGGCAATTTTTCGTCATCCCGAAGATGCCGCGGTAGTCGGCGTTGACATATATCAATCTGAAATTGAAACACTCCCGTTACATTCGAAATTGATAGGAAACAAATTTTAGGAATAAAGACACATCCAAGTTACGCCTGGGTGATCTCATTACGTCAAGTTGAGCTGCGGCTATTGGATGCACTGGAATGCAGGGCCGCGCCTCCAGTTACGTTTTGATTGGAAAACCCTGAGGGGAGTAACCGAGATGAAGATCAGTTTAAGAATTTCACAGAAATTGCCGGCGTTCATCGTCGGCGCCGCGCTCTTGAGCGGCGTGGCCGTGGGTATCGGCAATTATACGATCGCCCAGCAGGAAATTCACCACGAGACCGAACAGAAACTCATCGGTATCGTCGAAAGCCGCAAATCGGCTCTGGACAACTATCTCAGTTCCATCGACCAGGACATGCGCATCATGGTCGTCAACGATCTGGTGCAGCAGTCCCTGGCCGCCTTCGCCGGCGCTTACCGCGAATTCGGCAACGACGTCACCAAGAAACTGCAGGGTCTCTACATCGAGAACAACCCCCACCCCACCGGCGAAAAGCACAAGCTGTCGGCGGCCAACGACGATTCGCAATACACCATGCAGCACGGTCTGGTGCACGAGAAGTTCCGCACCATGCTGGAGCAGCGTGATTATTACGATATTTTCCTGATCGATATGCAGGGCAACGTCGTCTACACCGTGTTCAAGGAGCTGGACTACGCGACCAACCTCAACACCGGTAAATGGAAAGACAGCGATCTCGGCAACGTTTTCCGGGGTGCCGTCAAAGAGGGCAAGTCGGGCAAGCTGACATTTACGGATTTCCGGCCCTATGCGCCGAGCTTCGGCGCCGCCGCCAGCTTCATCGCCTCGCCGGTGTTCGGCGACGATGGCGTGGCGCTGGGCGTCTTGGCCTTCCAGATGCCGATCGGGCGCATCAACGCCATCATGCAGCAGCGTGCCGGGTTGGGTGAAAGCGGCGAAAGCTACATCGTCGGCACCGATTTCCTGATGCGCAGCGATTCTCGCTTTTCCGAGGAATCGACCATCCTGAAGACCAAGGTCGAAGGCCCGACCACCAAGGCCGGTTTGGCCGGTAAGCAGGGCGTGGCGGAAGTGGCAGACTATCGCGGCGTTCAGGTGATGTCGGCGCACGTGCCGTTCGAATTCCATGGTACGCAATGGGCCGTCATGACGGAAATCGATTCGGCGGAAGCCTTTGCCGGGGTCGATACCATCCGCAACATGTCGCTGATCATCGGCGCCGTCGTCGTGCTGGTCGTCGGCTTCATCGGCTTCTTCCTGGCCCGCACAATTTCAACGCCGATCGTCAAGTTGACCGGTGTGATGGATGCCTTGGCAGGCGGCGACCACGAAGTCGACGTTCTCTATCAGGACAAATCCGACGAGCTCGGTGACATGGGCAAAGCCGTCCAGGTCTTCAAGGACAACGCCATCGAGAAGATCCGGCTCGAGGAAGACGAGAAAAAAGCGGCCGACGAGCGCAAGCAGCGCGAGGAAGCCGATCGCCAGCGCGAGACGGAAGAGAATGCCGAACGCCAGGCCCGTCAGGAACGCATGGACGGTCTGACCTCCGGCTTCGGCGACACAGTCGAGGAAATCCTCGGCGTCGTGGCCGCCAGTTCCACGGAAATGGAATCTTCGGCCCAATCGATGTCCGAGATCGCCAAGCAGACGCAGGACGAAAGCGTCACCGTGGCATCCGCCGCCGAACAGGCGACCGCCAGCGTCCAGACGGTGGCAAGCGCCGCCGAGGAACTGTCGTCCTCGATCAGCGAAATCAGCCGTCAGGTCTCGCACTCGGCGGAGATTTCCGGCAACGCCGTCAGGGCCGCGGAAGGCACCAACCAGACCATCCGCGATCTGGCCGAAGGCGCCCAGAAGATCGGCGAGGTTGTTGATCTGATTAACGACATCGCCAACCAGACCAACCTGTTGGCCCTCAACGCCACGATCGAAGCGGCCCGCGCCGGCGACGCCGGCAAGGGCTTCGCGGTGGTGGCCTCCGAGGTCAAGAACCTGGCCAGCCAGACGGCCCAGGCGACCGAGGACATCAGCGCTCAGATCGGTTCCATCCAGAACACCACCCAGGAAGCGGTCGGCGCCATCGAGGGTATCGGCTCGACGATTTCGGAAATGAACGAAATCGCCACCACGATCGCCTCGGCGGTCGAGGAACAGGGTGCGGCCACCGGTGAGATCAGCCGCAACGTTCAGGAAGCCGCCTCCGGCACCCAGAACGTCTCGGAGAGCATCGTCACGGTGAAGGCCGGGTCGGAACAGACCGGCGAGGCTTCGGGCAACGTCCTCAGCGCCTCGCAGGAATTGGCCGAACGCTTCCAGGGCCTGCGCCAGGAGGTCGAGGAGTTCCTCAAGAACATCAAAGCCGCCTAGTCACAGTTACCCAGGCGACGAGAACGGGCTCCGGTCTTCCGGGGCCCGTTTTTTTATGGCATGAAGTCGAAGGCGAAGGCGTCGGCGGCCTGTCGCACCTTGGTGGCGAAGGGCTGGCCGAAGTGCTGGGGCATCAGCAAAGCGCCGGTTTCGCAGCAGTGACCTAAAAGCCGCCGTCGGGTCGACCGGGCCGTTTCCGGATCCTCACAGAAGGCGCTGTTCCAGTCGGGGTACGGACCCTGAATTGGCGAATGGAGACTGTCACCCGAGAACAGGCCGCGCTCGCCTGAATCTTCCAATTGCACGGCGATGTGGCCGGGCGTATGCCCGGGCGCCGGCGTGATCAGGAGCTGATCGCCGAGGGCGTGATCTCCAGCCACCAGTTCGGTCATACCCGCCTCGACGACGGGTAGAACGCTGCTTTTGAAGACGCCGCTGGGGCCGCCGCCGTCCTGCCCGGTGGCCCAGTGATCGTGCTCGGTCTCGGAGAACACGTATCTGGCATTGGGGAAAGTCGGTACCCATCGCCCATCCTCCAGCCGCGTATTCCAGCCGACATGATCCATGTGCAGGTGGGTACACAGCACGAAGTCGATCTCTTCCGGACTGACCCCCGCGGCTTCAAGATTGGCCAGATACGGAGATTTCTGCATGTGGAAGGCCGGCAGCTGCGGCATGTCCTTGTCGTCGCCGATGCAGGTATCCAGCAGGACGGTGTATTGCGGCGTGCGGATCAGCCAGCTGTGCATGCTGAGGACAAGCTGACCGGTGTCGGGGGCGTAGTGATCGGGAACGAACCAGCCGGCGTGAGGTTCAATTGCCGCCTGGCTGAAGTCGGGCAGGAACATCGAGGCCTCAAATGACGGTTTCAGGCTTTCCTCGATGCGGGTCACGGTGGTTTCGCCGAAGCTAAAGGTGGTCACGCGTTCGCTCCCTGATGAAATATTTCTCCTTGGCCAGGATCATGGCGGGATAAACGCGAGGCAGCTACGGATTTCTTTGTTCGTCCAAATAAACGCGCACGCGTTCGAGCAGGGGGAGCGCAGCGCTGAATTCCCGTTCCCCGAACTCCGTCCCAAGTTCGGCGAATTCGCCTTCGAGGGAGGCGATGGCCGCACGGTGCGCCCGCCGGCCCGCAGGGGTGATTTCCACCAGCTTGCCCCGGCCGTCGCGGGGGTCCGGATAGACCTTGACCAGCCCTCTGCCCTCCAACCGCGACAGGGTGTTGGTCATGGCTCCCTTGGTGACCTGGAAGGCCCGCGCCAGGTGCGACGGGGCCTGGGCCCCGCCCTGGCGGACGAAGTGGTTAAGCACCGTGAAATGCGGCAGCTTGAGGCCGCCCTGCATTTTGCTTTCAAAGAGGTTGCGGGCCAGTTGCTCGATAATGCCGATCTCGTTGAAAAACCGCATCATCGGGGGCAGCGCCTCCGGCCCCCGATCCTTAGCCCCTGCCCTCATGCACGCCTCATCCTGGTTTGCGCCGGCCAGCGCGGCGACGCTTCGATGTCGGGACCATAGCCCAGGCGCGCCAGCATTTGCACCCGCCGGGGTGACGGGGCGCCGAGCAAACCGTGAATTTCGTCATAGATGGCGGCCATTTCGGGATATTCCTGCAGAGCCTGGCTGATGGGGTGCATGCTGAGCCCTAGTTCCGTCGCTTTGAGGTTGAGCCGGACATAGGCCCCGCCGGTCTCGATCTGTTGTTGCCGGCCGTTGCCTTCGCTAGCGATCCAGGCGTAAGCCATGGCGGAGTTCATCACCGGCACGAACATTTCCAGGCCCTGGCGGAAGGCCATGGAATTGGGATCGGCAACGGCCTCCCGGTTCATCAGGCCGAACAATTTGAGGGTCTCCATCATCGGACCGCCGAGATCGATGCCGTCGGGGTTGGCTTCGATTTCGGCCTTGCCGATGCGCATCAGGTTGACGCTCTCCATGTAGGTGCGCGGCGTTTCTATCTCGATCTTGAGGGCGCGCCAGGATAAATCCCGGACCTTGTCCACCAGACCGCTGTCGGCGCTGACCTCGACGGCGGCGTCCGGTCCGGCACCGTCCAGAAGCGCTGTCAATACGCCGGCGGCGACGGGACGCCCGGTATCGTAGGGCTCCTTGTTGGAGCGCCGTTTGAGGATCTGGCGGAACAGCGGGTCCGGCGCGATGCCTTCGTCCCGGACAAGCCGGATGTGCGCGACCGGCCGGGCGTCCAGCGCCATATCGTCGGCGCCTTCGGGAAAGGTCTCGATCTCAGCCCGGTATCCCGCCTCCGCCGAGGCGATGCGCAACACCTCGAGGAAGCAGCCGAGGCCGATGACGATTTGCCGGCTGTAGGGATCGGTCTCGGGCAGCGTACGGTCGAGATCGCAGTAGAGCGTGCCCTCCGTGGCGTTTTTCAGGTCGATCATCCAGGGCTGCCGGTTGTGCGGATTGGGGGCGAGGATGGCGTAGGAGATGGCGTATTCGAGGGGGGAGCCGGCGTGCTTGCCGGCGTCGGACCAGGGGCGCGTGGCGGTCCCCTGGCCACCGAAACTACAAGCGGTCCCGCCCGCCGCCACAATGACGGCCGTCGAGCCCGCGATTTTCATGAACTTGCGCCGATTGATGGCCATGCCGGCCTCCCATAATTTGATTTAACGTTAAACCAATATATAGTTTAACGTTAAATCAATTCAAGAAAAAATTTTCAGCCGTGATGATTTCTCAACCAGACGTCTGGATTTTCGAGCCGGGCGGTGACGACGCCGGAAATGGCGGCGCCGGCGCAGCTGGCGGCGATGGGCAGGAAATAGCTGTTGGTCTGATCGAAGGCGATACCGGCCAGATACGGGGCCAGGAACATGGCGATGGCCGCCGCCGTGAACTGCCCGCCGATGATGGCGCCAACGCTGCCGACGCCGAAATAGTCCGCCATGATGGCCGGCGCCAGGGCGACGTAGCCGCCATAGCAGATGCCGAACAGGAGGGCGAAACCGATCAGCGGCCACTCCGTGGCGCCCACCAGCCAGAGGGCATAGGCCACCGTCAGGCCGGCGTAGATGCCGACAAACGTGGGCCGGCGGCCGAATTTGTCGGCGGCCGCGCCCAGGATAAAGCGACCGAGCGTGCTGCCGATGCCGATGCAGCCGAGCAGATAGAGGGCGGTCGAGCGTGGCAGGCCCTGATCCTCGACAAACGGGATCAGATGCACGAAAGGCAGCGCGATGCCGATCGTCGCCAGGATGCCGGTACCGTAGAAAATCCAGAACAGCTTGGTTCTGAGCGCCTGGCGCAGGCTGACGGAAAGCAGGAGTTCCGGGCGGGACGGGGCTGCACCGTTCTCCGCGTCAATCGCCGGCGCATCGTCGCCGTCGGGCAACAGGTTCCGCTTGGCCGGCGACCCCTCGACGAACAGGGCCGCGCCCACGCCGGCCACCAGGACCGACAGGCCGAGGACGAAATAGGCCTGGCGCCAGCCCAGTTCGGCGATCATCCAGGCCGCTACCGGCGGCACGGCGGTGGTGCCGAGACCGATGCCCGCCACCGCCCAGCCCGTCGCCGAACCGCGCTGGCGGACGAACCAGCGCTGCACCGCGCCCAGCGCCGGCGCGTAGGCCAGACCGATACCAACGCCGACACCCAGTCCGTAGGCGGCATAGAGATGCCACAATTCCGTCGCCCGGCTGGCCAGGAGCAGGCCGACGGCGACCAGAAACATGCCGGTTGCCGTGATCCAGCGCGTCTCGACGCGGTCGGCCAACGCGCCGCTGAGCGAGCCCAGGGCAAAATAGAGAAAGCTCGAGATGGAGAAGATCAGCGAGATCGAGCCGCGCGAGGCGTTGAATTCGCTCTGCAAGGACTGGAAAAAGGCCGTGAAGGTGTAGGCGCAGCCGAACGCCATGAAAAGCATGGCGAAGGCGCCCGCGACAACCCGCCATCCATGAAACATACGCACACCACGCCGCTGGGGAATTGGCTTGCCAGGATAAGGGCGATGGCGTTACCGATAAAGCGCAAAGGTCTCAAACGAAACGAAAGCGTGACCCATGGCCGACCTGAAATACCGACGCGCCCAAGCGGAAGACCTCGCCGCCATCATCGCCATGTTGGCGGACGATCCGCTCGGCCAAACCCGGGAGGACGCCTCCGCCCCGCTCAATCCCAAATACGTCAGCGCCTTCGAAGCCCTCGACGCGGACCAAAACCAGTATCTCGCGGTGGTGGAGGACGGCGGCGAGATTATCGGCTGCCTGCAGCTTTCGTTCATTCCCGGTCTTTCCAGGCTCGGCATGTGGCGCGGCCAGATCGAGAGCGTGCGCATCGCCTCATCCCGCCAGGGCCAGGGCCTGGGCCGCAATCTGTTCGAGTGGGCGATCGGGGAATGCCGCCGGCGCGGTTGCGAACTGGTCCAGCTGACCACCGACAAAGCGCGGCCTGACGCGCTGCGCTTCTACGAATCCCTGGGCTTCGAGGCGAGCCACGAAGGCATGAAGCTCAGTTTGTCGGGATAACGCACGTCACTCGGGGATGGGGGCAGAAATTCAACAACGGGAACGTTCGGGACATTTTTGGCCCTTGGCCCGCCTAAGGGAGCCGCTCAGCGGCCCTTGAAGTCGCCGGGGCGGCGTTCGACGAACGAGGCCAGGCCTTCGGCGGCGTCCTCGGAGTCCATCAGGGCGATTTGGCGGGGGCGCATGTCGGCGATGGCGGCCTCCGGTCCTTCGTGCAGCGCGAGGCGCGCGTTGATGCGCATGGCCTGCGTGGCCAAGGGTGCCTGGGCCGCGATGGTTTCGGCAATCTCGACGGCGCGTTCGACGTCCCTGCCGGGCGCGACCATTTCCTGCACGAAGCCGAGGCGGCGGGCTTCCACCGTGTCGAATTCGTCGCCGGTCAGCAGATAACGCATGCCGTTGCCCCAGCCTGCCCGTTCGACGAAGCGGATGGTGGCGCCGCCGGCGGCCATGACGCCACGGGCGCCCTCGTGCTGGCGAAACCGCGTCTCGGCGCCGGCAACCAC
Organism: uncultured Rhodospirillaceae bacterium; assembly: GCA_964528595.1. GTDB lineage: Bacteria > Pseudomonadota > Alphaproteobacteria > UBA2966 > UBA2966 > CAYFKJ01. Next base: position 41,351 of record CAZGTM010000017.1, on the reverse strand, counting down.
GATGTCGGTGGCCAGCATCAGTTCGATGCCGATGGTGTAGCAATAGCCCCGAACGGCGGAAACGATGGGCTTGGTGCGCTGCGGCGGGCGCATGTCCATGGGATCGATCAGGCCTTCTGGGAAGACGCCGCCGCTTTCCTTCATCAACGGCGAGACCTTGGGCAGATCGAGACCGGCGGTGAAATTATCGCCGTGGGCGAACAAGACGGCGGCGCGCGCTTGCGGATCGGCCTCGAACGCCGTGTAGGCCTCGGCCAATTCCTGCAGCATCTTGGGCGTGAAGCCGTTCAGCTTGGCGGGCCGATCCAAGCCGATGAGGTGAAGGTGGTTCCGGGTCTCGGTCGTGATGCGACCGTCCGGTCCGGCGGCGTCGGACGCCATCAAGCGTCCTTGGCGTCGGGCCAGGGCAGCACGCCGAATTCAATGTCTTCCTCGGCCAGCGCCGTCGCTTCGTCCTCGGTGGCCTGGCCGTAGATGTCGCGCTTTTCCGTTTCACCGTAATGGATCTTGCGGGCCTCCTCGGCGAACTCGGTACCGACGTTCTCGCAATTCTCCTCGACGTGGCTGCGCATCTGGTAAAGCATCTGCATGGCGGCGGCCTCGTCGGGGACGCCGGATCCGCCGCCCTTTTTTGCCGACACATTGGGCGCCATCAGCGATTTTTCCACCTCGGCGTCGCCGCATACGGGACAGGCAACGTCGCCAGCGGCGCGCTGTTCCTCAAACCCTGCGCTGTCACTGAACCACGCTTCGAAAACGTGGTCCTGACGGCATTTCAGATCGAACGAAATCATCGTAACTTCATATATGGTACAAAATCGGCGCTAATATAAGGGGCGGAATGAATACCGGGCAAGAAGAGAACGCACGTGCTTTTGCGCCCCATACGGGTTCGGCATCGCCGTGGGTGCGGCGTTTCGCCGATTTACCGGCGCCTGGCGGCCGGATTCTGGACGTCGCCTGCGGCAACGGCCGGCACACCCGGCTGTTCGCCGAAGCGGGCCACGACGTGACGGCGCTCGACCGTGATATTTCCGGTCTGGGGGACCTTGCCGGCCTGGCGAATGTCACGGTAATCGAGGCCGATCTAGAAACAGATGCACCGTTTCCGCTGGCCGGCGAGACCTTCGACGCGGTGGTGGTGACCAACTACCTGTGGCGTCCCCTGCTGCCCGACCTGATCGACGCGGTGGCACCCGGCGGCCTGTTGATTTACGAAACCTTCGCCCGGGGCAACGAAAAGTTCGGCCGGCCGCGCAATCCCGATCATCTCTTGAAGCCGGGCGAACTGCTGGAGGCCGTGCGCGGCGCGGGCCTCGAAGTCAAGGCCTATGAACACGGTGAAATCGCCAAGCCGCAGCCGGCGGTCGTGCAAAGGATCGCTGCAAAACGGGTTTGAACTAGGCGGCTGAGGTATCGCTGTCGGCGCCGGGGCCGCTGAACGGCCGGTCGTGGTTGAGCGACGGCACCATGCCGCGTACGTCGGCTACCCGCGCCATGTCGATCTCGGCCATCGAGATGCCGGGTTCCTCGCCGCCGTCGGCCAGGACCTCTCCCCACGGGTCGACGATCAGCGAATGACCGAACGTCTTGCGCCCGCCGGCGTGCGTGCCGCATTGCGCCGGTGCAATGACGAAACTGCCGTTTTCGACGGCCCGCGCCCGCAGCAGCAGGTGCCAGTGCGCTTCGCCGGTCACCTTGGTGAAGGCCGACGGCACGGTGAAGATGTTCGCGCCGTGATGCGCCAGGGTCCGGTAGAGGTAGGGGAAACGCATGTCGTAGCAGATCGTCATGCCCAGCGTTCCCCAGGGCAGCGGCGTCGTCACGGCGCGGCCGCCGGGCTGGAAGTTATCCGATTCACGGTACTTTTCACCGCCGGCCAAATCGACGTCGAACATGTGGATCTTGTCGTAGCGCGCGGCGATGTCGCCACGGGGATCGATCAGGAACGTGCGGTTGTGGACGCGGCCGTCGGCGGCGCGGATGCCCAACGAGCCGCTCAACAGCCAAATACCGCCGTCGCGCGCGGCATCACTAAACGCCGGCAGCGCCGGGTGGTCGCTTTCGGGCAGGGCGCGGTCGCGCGACTCCGTCGGGCGGGCGCCGATGAAGGAAACGTTTTCCGGCATGGCGACGAAATCCGCGCCGGCGTCGCGCGCCTCGCGGATGAAACCAACCGCCGTCTCGATATTGGCGGCCATGTCGTCGCTGGCGTTGACCTGGACGCAGGCCGCCTTGAAGGTGCCCGTCATGTTGCCCCCTCCAGCAGGGGATTAAGCGCGCCCTGGTGCTCCAGCGCATAAAGCTCGTCACAGCCGCCGATCGGACTGCCGTTGATGAAGATCTGCGGCACCGTGCGGCCGCCGCCCGAACGCTCGGTCATTTCCCGGCGCAATCCGCTGTCCATGCCGACGTCGATCTCGGTGTAGTCGACGCCCTTGGACGACAACAGATCCTTGGCCCGCCAACAGAAGGGGCAATACTGGGTGGCATAGATCTCGACTTCGGCGGTGATGTTGGTCGGGGCTTCCGTCATACTGGGCTCGCTCGGCACGGGTTGGGTGTTCAGGTTTCGGACGATTGATAATATCTGCGTTAACATCGGTCCGGCTCATTTTATTGGCGAGATACTATATAGGCGCCGCAGCCGGACGGACAACCCGCGCCCACTTCAATATGCCGTCATGTAAATTGTGATGCGGAGGATCGAATGGCGAATGTCGATACGTTTGAGGTAAGGCCGGGGCTGTCGATTTCGCGCATTCTCAAAGGCGGTTGGCATCTGGCGGGCGGTCACGGGGCGATCGATCCGGATCAGGCCGTCAAGGACATGGCGGTCTTCGTCGAGGCCGGCATAACGACCCTCGACTTCGCCGATATCTACACCGGCGTCGAGGACATGGTCGGGGCGTTCCGCAAGGCTTACCCCTCGCTGGCCAAAGAGATCAACGTCAATTCCAAGTTCGTGCCGGACTACGACATCATGGCGGAGGTTGACCACGCCTACGTCGAGAATACCATCCACGGCTCGCTCAAGCGCCTCGGCCTAGAGCGTTTGGACATGGTGCAGTACTGCTGGTGGGACACCTCCGTGCCGGGCTATCTGGACGTCGCGGCGTCGCTTGTCAGGCTCCAGGAGGAGGGCCTGATCGGGCATCTCGCCATCACCAACTACAGCACGGCAATCCTCCGGGAACTGGTCGATGCCGGCTACCCGCTGACCTCAAACCAATTGCAGTATTCCCTGATCGACAACCGGGCAGAGAAGGCCACCATCGACTTCTGCCGGGAGCACGACGTCTACCTATACTGCTATGGCGCGCTGGCCGGCGGTTTCCTGTCCGACGAGTGGCTGGGTAAGCCGGAACCGGAGGGGCCCTTCAACAATCGTTCACTGACCAAGTACAAACTTATTATCGAGGATTTCGGCGGCTGGGAGCTGTTCCAGGAGTTGTTGCGCGTGCTCGATACCGTTGCGGACCGCCACGGCGCCACCATCGGCCAGATTTCGGTGGCCTGGACCCTCACACGCCCGCAGGTCGCGGGCGCGGTCATCGGCGCCACCTCGACCCGGCATCTTGAGGAAAACGTCAATATCTTCGGCATCGAGCTGAGCGAGCGGGATTTGTCGGATATCCAGGAAGTTATCGACCGGCGCCAGGGACCCGAGGGCGATGTCTACGATCTGGAGCGTGATAAATCGGGCCGTCACGGCAGCATCATGAAATACAACCTCAACGACGGACGGGACTGACTAGCGGCCCGCCGGTTCACACCGTCCCGGCCCGCACCACCCTGGCCAAGGTCAATACGTCAACGCGGGCGGCGCCGGCGCGCACCAACGCCTTCGCGCAAGCATCGACCGTCGCCCCCGTCGTCAGGACGTCGTCGATCAGCAAAACATGTGCGTCCCGGACGGCGGCCCGTCCGGCCTCGGGCACGGCGAAGGCGCCGCGCACGGTTTTATGGCGGGCCTTGGCGCTCAGGCCCCCGAGGCTCGGCGTCGGTTTGATACGTTTGAGCAGATCGACCCGCACCGCCGATCCGCTGGTCCGGCCCAGAGCGAGCGCCAGCAGGGCCGATTGGTTGTAGCGCCGGCGGAACAACCGGCGGCGGTGCAGGGGTACGGGCGCGATGATCGTGCCGCTCTCCAGCATCCCGGCGCCCGCCCGGGCCAACCAGGCGCCGTAGGTCGGCGTGCCGTCGGTGCGGTCACCATGCTTGAAACCGAGAATAAGTCCCCGGCTGGCCTCGCCGTAGCGCATGACGGCGCGGGCGCGCGAATATGCCGGCGGGTGGCCGAGACAGGCGCCGCACAGCGCATCGTCGCCGGCGTCGAATTCGAACGGCAGACCACAGCAACTGCAAACCGGCCCGTCGATGAAATCGATGCCGCGCCAGCAGTCGGCGCACAATGCGCCGTCCGCGCCGATGCCCGTGCCGCAGCCGAGGCAGCGGGGCGGCAGCAGGGCGTCGAGGACGCCGGCGCCAAGCTGCCTCAGCGCCTTTATCGCCGGCCACGCCGTGTCCCGGCGGACAGGGTTATCGCCCGATGCCGTCATATCACAATCCTAGCCGTTCGGCCCCGGGCGTGCCATATATCCTGCGATGATGGATAACGCCCGTCCCTTCGACCGCGCCCTGTTGCGCCGCCGCCGCGACCGCGCCGCCGCGGGCTTCGGCGGTTACGATTTTCTGGTCCGCGAGGTTGCGGCGCGGTTGCTCGACCGCCTCGACGATATCAGCCGGGATTTCGCCGATGTTCTCGACCTGGGCTGCCACACCGGCCAGGCGGCGGAAATCCTGGGGAGCCGAGCGGGTATCGCGTCTCTGGTCCAAGCCGATCTTTCGCCGCGCATGGCCGAGGCCGCCGCCGCAAACGGCTTGCCGGCCCTCGCCGCCGACGAGGAAGCCCTGCCCTTTCGGGATAAATCGTTCGACCTGATCGTCAGCGTGCTCGGCTTTCACTGGGTCAATGACCTGCCCGGCGCGTTGATCCAGGCCAACCGCTGCCTCCGGCCCGACGGCGTTCTGCTGGTGGCCATGTTCGCCGGCAATACGCTGCACGAACTGCGCCAATCGCTGCTGGCGGCCGAGAGCGAAACAACCGGCGGGGCCGCGCCCCGCGTCTCGCCCTTCGCCGACGTGCGGGATCTAGGCAATCTGCTGCAGCGCGCCGGTTTCGCCCTACCTGTCGCCGATCATGAAACCATCACGGTGCGCTACGAATCACCCCTCAAATTGATCGGCGACCTGCGCGGCATGGCGGAAAGCAGCGCCCTCAACGCCGGCCTGAAATCGTTTACGCGGCGTGATTCGCTGATGCGGGCGGCCGAGGTCTACGCCGAGCGCTATACCGGCGACGACGGCCGCGTACCGGCGACCTTCGAAATCGTCACGCTGACGGCCTGGGCGCCCGACGCCAGCCAGCCAAAACCGCTGGCGCCCGGTTCGGCCACAACGAACCTGGCGGAGGTACTGGGCGACAAAGCCGAGGGGAAATAGGCCCGCCGGGTCAGATCACCCCGTAGATCAGGGCGCCGACGCCGATCAGCGCGGCCACGAACATCAGCACAGTGCCCCAGGCGATGAATTCGACGACCCGGTCGGCCATGGCGGGTTCCTCCGATGCGTGCGCGGTTGATACCGATAATGCCCAAAGGCTACTGCCGGCCGCCGTGTCCGCCCATACGAAGAAGCGCGTAATGTGTGGAGAGTTAGAGGTAGTCCCTCAGCAGGGCCACCAACGGTACATCGGCCGGCGGCATCGGGTAGTCTGCGAGTTTCAGCGGGCGCACCCATTTCAGGGCTTGGCCCTCCCGCGCCGCCGGGGTGCCGTGCCAGGTGCGGATGATGTAGAGCGGCATCAGCAAGAAGAAATCTTCGTAGGCGTGCGAAGCGAAGGTGAACGGCGCCAGGCAGGATTGGCGCGTATCGATGCCCAGTTCCTCGTGCAGTTCGCGGATAATGGCCGCTTCGGGCGTCTCATCCGGCCCGACCTTGCCGCCGGGGAATTCCCACAATCCGGCCATCGATTTTCCTTCCGGCCGCTGGGCCAGCAGGACCCGGTTGTCGGCGTCGATCAGAGCGGCGGCGGCGACCAGAACACGCGGCAGCTTGCCGAGCGCCGCCACGGCCTGGGCGTCGTCATCGCCCGCGCCCCAACAGCCGTTTTGGTCGAAACCGGTCATCACTCAACTGCGGTAATCGGCGTTGATGGAGATGTAGCCGTGGGTCAGGTCGCAGGTCCAAGCGGTAAACCTGCCGCGCCCGATACCGACATCGACCGACAGGCTGATTTCATCACCCTTCATGTAGGCGGCGACGGGCGTCTCGTCATAGCCCGGCACCATCACGCCGTTCTCGGCGATGAGATGGTCGCCGAAGCTGATGCGCAGTTTGTCCCGGTCGGCCTTCTCGCCGGCCTTGCCGACGGCCATGACGACGCGGCCCCAGTTGGGATCCTCCCCGGCCACGGCGGTCTTGACCAGCGGTGAATTGGCGATCGACAGGGCAATGGACTTGGCGGCAGCGTTCGATTCAGCGCCCGTGACATTGACCGTGATGAACTTCTGCGCGCCTTCGCCGTCGCGCACGATCTGGTGGGCGAGGCTCTGTAGAACCTCCTCCAGGGCGGCTTTGAAGCTTGTGAGCAGCGGATCCGAGGGCTTGGACACCTTCGGATGGCGGACCTGTCCGGTGGCGAACAACAGGCAGGTATCCGAGGTCGAGGTATCGCTGTCGACGGTGACGGCGTTGAAAGCGTGGCGGTTGGCCGATTTGAGCAACGATTGAAGAACCGGCGCCGGTATCTTGGCGTCCGTGAAGACAAACGCCAGCATGGTCGCCATGTCGGGCGCAATCATGCCCGAACCCTTGGCGATGCCGCCGATGGTGACGGATTTTCCGCCTATTTCCGCTGTCACCGAGACTGCCTTGGGAAAGGTATCGGTGGTGCAAATGGCCTGGGCCGCCGCTTTCCAGTTGCCCGGCTTCAGCCCCCGGTGCAAGCGCCCGACCAGTCCGGCGATTTTGTCGCCGTCCAGTGTTTCGCCGATCACGCCGGTGGATGCGATGTAAACATCGCCGGGACGGCAGCCCACGGCCTTGGCCGTCGCCCTGGCCGTCGTTTCCACCGCCGCCATGCCGCCCGCCCCGGTAAAGGCATTGGCGTTGCCGGCGTTGACCACGACAGCCCGCCCTCGTCCCGATTTCAGGGCGGCGCGGCACCAGAGCACCGGCGCCGATGCGGTTTTCGACTGGGTCAACACGCCGGCGGCCCGGGTGCCCTTGCACAATTCCGCCAAAAACAGGTCCTTGCGGCCGGTGTAGCGCAATCCGCCGGCGAGGGCGGAAAACTTCACGCCGGCGATCTCCGGCATGCGAGGGAAGCGGCTGGGCGCCAACGGAGAGACAGGGTCCTTGGACTTGGCTGCGGTTTGCTTTTTGCGGCGTTTGGGCATTGGTTTGGTGATCTCTCGTCGGTTCGGATTTGGGCGACTTTTACACATGCCCCCCGGCCTCACAACCGCCGAGAATTAGGCAGTGGGCGCAGCCGTGGCGAACAGCGGCGAATTACCGCATTCACGAAAGCGTTTCCCGTCGTTGACATGGCCCCGCCCGCCGCTTATGTCTCAGTCTGGCCCCGACCCTCGGGACCGGGAAATTTCGCTCTTTTTGGGGTAAATGTATGTTTGGCGCTTTCGCCAGGAAAATATTCGGTTCGGCCAACGAACGGACGCTGAAGGAATACGAAGGCCAGGTTACGGCGATCAACGCGCTCGAACCCGAGCTGGAAGCGCTCAAGGACTACGAACTGCGCGCCCGCACAGACGACTTCCGGGCCCGCCTGGAGGCCGGGGAGAGCCTCGACGATCTCTTGGTGGAGGCCTTTGCCACCGTGCGTGAGGCGGCCAAACGTACTCTCGGCCAGCGCCACTACGACGTCCAGCTGATCGGCGGCATGGTGCTGCACGAAGGCCGTATCGCCGAAATGGCCACGGGCGAAGGCAAAACCCTGGTGGCGACCTTGGCGGTATATCTCAATGCGCTGACCGACAAGGGCGTTCACGTCGTCACCGTCAACGACTACCTGGCCCAGCGCGACGCCGCCTGGATGGGGCAGATCTACAAGTTCCTCGGCATCAAGGTCGGCTGCATCGTGCATGGGCTTGATGACGACCAGCGGCGCGAGCAGTACGCCTGCGGCGTCACCTACGGCACCAACAACGAATTCGGCTTCGATTATCTGCGCGACAATATGAAGTTCTCGCTCGAAACCATGGTGCAGCGCGAGTTTGCCTACGCCATCGTCGATGAGGTCGACAGTATCCTGGTCGACGAAGCGCGCACGCCGCTGATCATCTCCGGACCCGCCGAGGACAGCTCCGAGCTTTACCTGCAGATCGACGATCTCATTCCCAAGCTTGAGGAAGAGCACTTCGAGATCGATGAAAAATCCCGCACCGCCTCCCTGACCGACGCCGGCGTCGAGCACGTCGAGGCCATGCTGGTCGAAGACGGCGCCATTACCGAGGGCAGCCTTTACGACATCGCCAACGTCTCCATCGTCCACCACGTCAACCAGGCGCTGAAGGCGCACAAATTGTTCGCCCGCGACACCGATTACATCGTCAAGGACAACAAGGTCATCATCATCGATGAGTTTACCGGCCGCATGATGGAAGGCCGGCGTTATTCCGAGGGCCTGCACCAGGCCCTGGAAGCCAAGGAAAAGGTGGAAATCCAGAACGAGAACCAGACGCTGGCCTCGATTACCTTCCAGAATTATTTCCGGCTTTATGAAAAACTCGCCGGCATGACCGGTACGGCCATGACCGAGGCCGAGGAGTTTGCTGACATCTACAAGTTGGAAGTCGTCAACGTCACGACCAACGTGCCGGTCATCCGCAAGGACCAGGACGACGAGGTCTACCGCACGGCCAACGAAAAATACAACGCCATCATCGATCTGATCGAGGATTGCCAGAAGCGCGGTCAGCCTATTCTGGTCGGCACGGTGTCGATCGAGAAATCGGAACATCTCGCCGACTTGTTGAAGGCGAAGAAAGTGACCCACAACGTGTTGAACGCCCGTTTCCACGATCAGGAAGCGGGCATCATCGCGCAGGCCGGCCAGTCCGGCGCCGTCACCATCGCCACCAACATGGCCGGCCGCGGCACCGACATCCAGTTGGGCGGCAATTTCGACATGCGCGTCGCCGGGGAGGCGGAAGGGCTGCCGGACGCCAAACGCGAGGCCAAAATCAAGGAAATCACGGCGGAAATCGAAGCCGACCGCGAGAAGGTGCTGGCCGCCGGCGGACTTTACGTCGTCGGCACCGAACGGCACGAAAGCCGGCGCATCGACAACCAGTTGCGCGGACGCTCGGGCCGCCAGGGCGATCCCGGCGCCTCGAAGTTCTACCTCAGCCTGGAAGACGACCTGATGCGCATCTTCGGCTCGGAGCGCATGGACGGCATGTTGCGCAAACTGGGCCTGGAAGACGGCGAGGCGATCGTCCACCCCTGGATCAACAAGGCGCTGGAAAAAGCCCAGCAGAAGGTCGAGGCGCGCAACTACGACATCCGCAAGAACCTGCTAAAATTCGACGACGTCATGAACGACCAGCGCAAGGTGGTCTACGAGCAGCGCAAGGACCTGATGCGCACCGACGACGTCTCGGAAACCGTGGCCGACATGCGCCACGAAATCACCGCCGAGATGGTGCAGCGCCACATCCCCGAAAAAGCCCATGCCGAGCAGTGGGAAACGGACGTGTTGAAGGCCGAAGTCCACCGCGTGCTCGGGCTCGACCTGCCGATCGACGAATGGGCCAAGGAAGAGGGCGTCGCCGAACCCGAAATCGAGGAGCGCGTGCACGACGCCGCCAACCGCCGCATGGCGGAAAAGGCGGCCAATTACGGCCCCGAACTGTGGCGCATGGTGGAAAAGAACCTGCTGCTGCAGCTTTTGGACCAGCATTGGAAGGAACACCTGCTGGCGCTCGACCACCTGCGCCAGGGCATCGGTCTTCGGGCCTACGGTCAGCGCGATCCGCTCAATGAATACAAACGCGAAGCCTTCAATCTCTTCGAGACCATGCTGGCCAACCTGCGCGAGGCCGTCACGACGATGCTGTTCCATGTCGAACTGCACCTCGATCAGGAAGACCAGCAACTGGCGGCCCCGATGTCGGCCTCCGCCGACCTCGAAGAGCAGCATCTCGAACCTCTCGGGATGGAAGAAGACCTAACGGCATCCGAACCGGCGCCGGCCGAACCGACAGCGTCCGCACAAGCCATGCCCGGCGACGTGATGGAACGCGATCCAGAGGATCCGGCGACCTGGGGCAAGGTGCCGCGCAATGCCTCGTGCCCATGCGGCTCGGGCAAGAAGTACAAACACTGCCACGGCAAGGCCGTTTAACCGATACCACCTGCCATGAAACCGTTCGAGGTCAACGTTCCCGACGCCGTCCTTGACGACCTTAAAGTCCGTCTGGGTCTGGCGCGTTTTCCCAACGAACCTCAGGACGCCGGCTGGCGCTGGGGCGCCAATCTCGGCTACATGCGGGAGTTGGTCGATTATTGGCGCAACGAATACGACTGGCGAACCGCCGAGGCGCAGCTCAACGCGTTCCCCCAGTTCACGGCGCCGGTGACGGATCCGGAAAGCGGTGAAACCTTCGAGCTCCATTTCGTCCACCTCAAAGGGTCGGGCCCGTCGCCCAAACCATTGTTGATTAGCCATGGCTGGCCCGGTTCGTTCTACGAACTGCTGGGCATCGCCGGCCCCCTGGCCAATCCGGAAAAGCACGGGGCGCGGGGCGCACCGACATTCGACGTCGTTATTCCCTCGCTGCCCGGCTATGGCTTCTCCTCAAGACCGGCTGCCCCCATCACGCCGAAAGTGATGGCCCGCGCCTTTCATCAATTGATGACCGATGTCCTCGGTTATGACACCTACGCCACCCAGGGCGGCGATTGGGGCAGCGTCATCACGGCCTGGATGGGCGTCTTCGAGCCGCAAGCCATTAGCGCCAGCCACTTCAACATGCTGGGCCTGATCCCCCACACGGGCGCGGGAACGGAGCCTTTGAGCGAGGACGAGCTCGGCTACATCAAAACGGTGCGCCGGCGCATGAAGCGGGAGGGCGGCTACCAGGCCATCCAGGGCACCAAACCGCAGACCTTGGCCTATGGTTTGACCGATTCACCTGTTGGCTTGGCCGCCTGGATCACGGAGAAATTTCACGGCTGGCCCGGCGCCGGCGCCGGCCAGCCGCCGCCCTTCCCCAAGGACCGCCTGCTCACCAACATCATGATTTACTGGGTCAGCGGCTGCATCAATTCGTCGAACTGGCTTTATGCCTCGTTGATGGACGGCAGCGGTGCCGCGCTGGCCGAAGGCGAACGCGTCACGGTGCCGAGCGGCTTCGCCTTCTTCCCCCACGACCTGTTTCCGCCGCCGCCGCAGAGCTGGGTGGAGCGGGCCTACAACGTGGTCCACCGCACCGACATGGCCAGCGGCGGCCACTTCGCCGCCATGGAAAACCCGGTCGAACTGGTGGCCGACATGCGGACGTTCTTCGACCTGTAAGCCCGCTAGGGGGCCGAGTATAGGGCTGGAAGTTAGGCCTGGGTCTGATCCAAAATTGTCCGTACTTTTTCCAACAGCTCTACCCGACGGTAGGGCTTGTTGACGACCGAGGCTTCGTCATCCAACTGGCCCGTGTGCATGACGGCCTGCTCGGCATATCCCGTCGTGTAGAGCACATGGATATGCGGTTGCAGCCGTTTCGCCGCCTCCGCGATCGCCACGCCGTTGCGGCCGCCCGGCAGGACGATGTCTGTGAACAAAAGATCAAACCGCCTGCCGTCCTCCAGATGGCCGATGGCTTCGTCCGCATTACCCGCCTCGACCACGTCGTAGCCCTGGCTGCGGAGGATGCTGACCGGCACCTCCCGGACCGCCGGTTCGTCCTCGACCACGAGAATGCGCTCCGACCCCCGTTCGGGCGGCGCTGCGGTGTACCGGTCTTCTTCCTCGCCACCGGATTGACGGGACCTCGGTAAGTAGAGCTTGATGGAGGAGCCGTGGCCGACTTCGCTGTAAATCGTGACATGACCCCTGGACTGCTTGGCGAAACCGTAAACCATGCTGAGACCGAGACCGCTGCCTTCGCCGACATCCTTCGTGGTGAAGAACGGGTCGAAGGCCTTTTCCAGCACGTCGGGCGCCATGCCGGTGCCGGTATCGCTCACCGCCACCATGACGTAATCGCCGGGCGCCACCTCCTCCTGCTGCCTGACGTACTCGTCGTCCAGGGTGGCGTTGGCGGCTTCGATGGTGAGCACGCCGCCGCCCGTCATGGCGTCGCGGGCGTTGATCGCCAAATTGACGAGGGCATTTTCAAATTGGTGCGCGTCGATCATCGCCGGCCAGAGATCGTCCGCCCCTTCAAATCTGAGATCAATCGTCTCGCCCAATGAGCGCCGGAACAACTCCTCGAGATCGCCGATCAAAGCCGCCACGTCGGCGGCGACAGGCTGCAGCGCCTGCTGGCGCGAGAAAGCCAGCAGACGGTTGGTCAGGGACGAGCCCCGTTCGACCGCCCGGACGATAGCGTCGATGCTTTGCCGCAGATCGTCGTCGTGCCCGGATTTGTCCATGAGAATATCGGCATTGCCGATCATGACGGCCAATAGATTGTTGAAGTCATGCGCGATGCCGCCGGTCAATTGTCCGATGGCCTCCATCTTTTGCGCCCTGCGGAGCGATTCCTCCGCTTCTTTGAGATCCGTGATGTTTGAGGCGACGCCGCGATGGCCCTTGTACGATCCGTCAGCGGCAAACATCGGGTTGCCACTGATCCTGGCGTAGCGCTTGCCGCCATCCTGGCCGACGTAGCAGTATTCGAAACCCTTGAACTCCACATGCTCCCGCAGGGCCTGCTGGTAGATTTGCCAATCCGATTCCCCAATTAGATCGCCGGCGATTTCCTCGCGTGTTCTGCCGATCACCGATTCGGCGGCATGCCATGCCTCCAACTGGCTGACTTCGGATTCCCAGTTAATCCTGCCGTCGACGTCCGTTTCCCAAAACCAATCCGAGGACGCCAAAGCGAACTCGCGGAAACGCGCCTCGCTTTGGGCCAACGCTTCCTCCGCCTGTTTCAAGCCGCTGATGTCGGTATCGATGCCGCCAAGCCCGATCAGCTTGCCCTCGGCATCGACAACGGGAAATTTCGTCACGAGAAATTCCCGTCCGATGAAATCCTCGACCTTGGAAACCGCCTGGCGGGTGTCCAGGATTTCCTGGTCGTGACGCCTGATGAACTCGTAGGCTTCCTCGTCGAACAGAGCCCGCGACGTCTGGCCCTCTATGTCCTCCATTTTTACGCCGTAGACCTGTTCATAGGCATTGTTGGCAATCAGGAAGCGGCCTTCCACATCCTTGAAGAACAGGGGCGCCGGCGAATTGTCGACAACCGCCCGAAATCTGGTTTCCGCCTCCAAGCGTAGCGCTTCGGCTTTCTTAAGTTCGGTGATATCGATACGCACCAGGGCCGTGCCGCCGTCCTTGGTGGTGTACTGGTTTACCTGGAACCAGCGGCCGTCAGCCATTTCATATTCGAAGGATTTACCCGAGCGGTGCCGCTCGAGCCGCATCTGCACCCACTCTTCGATTTCCTCGGGTGAGTTGCCGTAGAATCCGACCTCGGCGAGTTTCCGCACGATCGTCTCGAATTTTGTTCCCGGAACCTGAATGTCCCGCACCGCCTGATGGGTGGTGAGATAAGGCTCATTGGCCAGCACGAAGCGGTCATCGGCGTCGAACAGGGCAAAACCGTCGGAAAAACTCTGGACGGCGCTATCCAGCTGTACCCTGGATTGGCGGATAGAATATTCGCTTTGCCGCAGTTGGTCCTCGACCTTCTTCAGATCGGCGACGCCCCAACCGTAGCCAACGACAATAGCCGTCGCCCCGCCGATCACGGCGAACCAGCTGTATTCCAGATGGAGCATCATCATCGCCGCCTGAGCTTCTTCGGGCGGGAGGAACAGGGGCAGGACATGCATGGTGAATAGGTCGGCGGCGAAAAAAACGCCCAGCACGGCGATGCCAACCAGGGTCACGATGTGTCCCGCGCCAAACGGCACCAATCGGAATCTCGAGCGGTTGACAAAGTACGACCAGCCCGCGAATACGCTCACACCGATCATCACCAGATCGAGGGTCGTCATGATTGGAACCGAATTCCAGATCACCTAACTCATTGCTCCCGAAAAATTAAACGGTTTGGCCATCCCCGGTCCCGTTGGCCTTGGAAGCCAAACCCATCCACAAATCCAAAATGAAGTGTAACCCGCCGACCGTCGCTGCCTAAGTCGTTTTCCACGGCGTCGTTAACGGGCGCAGGCGTTGCAAATCACTCGCGCATCCGGGCCCACCCTCGTGCGGCCATGTGCCGCAGCAAGTTATTCGACACTTTGCCTATCTAAGACATGTAGGCGTTTGCCGTTTTCCTGTCCGGTTCAGACCGGAGAAAGGATATCGCGTGTCACGTTTCCTGCTGCTTTCGATGTGCGTTCTCGTCTTCTCCCTCATGACGGCCTGCAACGAGGAGCGCCGGGGCCGGTACGGCGTCATTGATGCGGAAAGTGAAGCCAGCTACCGCGACGGCGGCCGTGTGACCACCACTGTGTTCGAAAACGGGATGGTGGTGGAGAAGGCCTATTCGCGCTCGGGCAAAATAATCGGTACGACGACAACGCAGAACGGCCGCCTGATCGAACAGCAAGGCGAAACCGTCGCCACCTTCAGGCGCCAACAGGACAAGAAACGTCTGCGCAGCATGATCGGCGATGAGCAGGCGAAACTGAAACGGTTGAAGGCCGACTATGCCGAACGGACAAAGACCTCAAACTGGCTGATCGGCAAGGCCGTCGACGGCCTGATCGTTGCCGGAGAACTGGCCCGGGCCCATGACGGCAGCATCTCCACCACCGCTAAACTCCGGGAAGGGGACAGACGAAAAATTGCTCAAACCGAGCGCCGTCTCGCCGACCTTACGGGGGAATACGAAAAACGCTTTCCGGACGCCCCGCTGGCAAAGCCCGGGCCGTCGGATGAAGAGATTGATCGCAAGCGGGTTCGGGACACGATGACCAGAACCAAAAATCTCAGATCGACCCGGCCGCCGACCATATACAGGCCGCCGCCGCGCCCGATCATGCCCGCTCCATCGTCAACGCCGCACTAACGAGGGAGAGCGAATTGAAACATCGGTATCTGGTGCAACCCATCTTGGCGGTGTTGGTGCTCGCCCACGCGTCGGCCAGCGCCCAGGCGCCAGAGTATCCCGAGGTCTCCGACCTCCCCATCCCGGTCTTGTTAGAGATGGAGGAAACGCCGCGCTTCCCGTTCGTCTACACAACGCAAAACTCCGGTTTGACGCTGCCTGGCGATGTCCCGAGCGCGCAGATCACCGGAAACGGCCTGTTGTCGGAAACCACAACGGGATTTCTCTGGGTCTTCGACATCAACCGCGTCACATTCCACGACAATGGTCGGAAGACGAGTTGGGCGGCGCGGGATCGTCTGGAAATCAAGACGGATTTCAGCGGCCGGGAGCTCAACTCGACGCTGCGCTTCGATGATCCCGCCCCCCTGCCCCAGAACATATCGGCCGGTGTTTATCGGCAAAAGCTGCGCCAGCTTTTCGACGGACTGAGATCGGGCGCCCTGACGCGGCGCCGCCTCCCGTCGGCGCAAGGTGACGCCATCGCATCGATCGCCGACATGGCCGGCGCCCGCCTGCGCCGCCAAGCCCTTCAGGCGGAACATGGCGCTTCTGCGGCACTGCTCAGGCTAAAGGGCGTGACGCGCTATCGCGGGCGCAACGCGGTTGTCGCCCAAGGGATCGGCAACCTGCGTTTCAAACAGGGCAGCGCGCGCCTTTATGTCGGGGTGAGCACAACCATGCTCATCGATCTGGTCACGGCAATTCCGCTGCATCTGCGGAGCAATTATGTTGGCCGGATCGACGCCGGCGGGCTGGTCGGCCCGGTCAATTACCAGGAAACATTTACGATCGAACTGCCCGGCAAAATGTAAGTGACCGGCTTCGGTATTCGTTTAAGCGATGCCGAGCCGACCCATGGCGATAAACTTTTCGCGGCGGTGGTTGCGCAACGATCCGTCCATGCTCAATAAAGGCTCAAGCGCCGCCTTGATCGCTTCACCGGTATTGCCGATGGCGCCGTCGGGATCGCGCTGGGCACCGCCCAAGGGCTCGGCAACGATTTGATCGATAACCCCAAGTTCGAGCAGATCCTGGGCCGTGACCTTGAGGGCCTCCGCCGCATCCTGCGCCCGTTCGGCCGAGCGCCACAGGATGGAGGCACAGCCTTCCGGCGTAATCACCGAATAAATCGCATGTTCGAGCATCAACACGGTATTGCCCGAGGCCAACGCCACGGCGCCGCCGGATCCGCCTTCACCGATGATGACGCTGACCAGGGGAACATTCAGTCCCAGGCAGGCCTCGATACTGCGGGCGATGGCTTCGGCCTGGCCGCGCTCCTCGGCGCCGACGCCGGGATGGGCGCCCGCGGTGTCGACGAACGTGATGACCGGAAGCTTTTGGCGCTCGGCAAGTTCCATCAGGCGGACCGCCTTGCGGTAGCCCTCGGGCAGGGCCATGCCGAAATTGTGTTTGATGCGGCCGTCCGTGCCGCTGCCCTTTTCCTGGCCTATAACCATGACGCTATGACCGTCGAAGCGGCCCAGTCCGCCGAGAATGGCCGAATCGTCGCCATATCCCCGATCGCCGGCCAGCGGCGTGTAGTCCTCGATCAGGCGTTCGACGTAGTCCAGGAAGTGAGGCCGATCGGCGTGCCGGGCGACCTGGGTTTTCTGCCAGGCGCTCAGGCCCTCGTAGGTTTCCCGCAGCAACTGCTCGGCCCGGTTTTCCAGCTTGGTGATCTCGGCAACCACGTCGACGTCGCCGCCTTCCGACAGGTGCCGGAGCTCCTTGATCTTGCCCTCGATATCCGCGAGCGGTTTTTCGAAGTCGAGAAAACTGTTCATGAGGCGGTCCAGCTACCAATCACCCAGGCGATCTCCGAATCTATTTCTTCTTCTTGGCTGCCGGTTTCCGGGCCGAGCCCTTCTTCGCCGGCTTCTTCCTGGCAGCGGGCTTGGCCCGCCGGTCGACCGCGGCAATTTGCCGGGCTGCCGAAACCATCACCTCGGCCTGCTTGATCGAGGCGATATCGATCAGCCGGCCGTCAAGCGCCACGGCGCCGCGGCCCGCCTTTTGGGCTTCCTTCATGGCTTTGAGGATCTTCCGTGCCTTGGCGACCTCCTCCTTGGCCGGGCTGAATACCTCGTTGGCCAATCCGATCTGCGTCGGGTGAATGGCCCACTTGCCTTCGCAGCCCAACACGGCGGCGCGCGCCGCCTGGGCGCGGTAACCGTCGGCATCAGAGAAATCGCCGAACGGCCCGTCGATAGGCCTGAGGCCGTTGGCCCGGGCTGCTACGACCATGCGGGCAATAGCGTAATGCCACATGTCGCCCCAGTGAATGTCGCGATTGCCCTCGGCGTCCGCGTCGGTCAACACGTGGTAGGCCGGGTTCGGCCCGCCGATATTGGTGGTCCGCGCCTTGGTCGACGCGGCGTAGTCGGCGACGCCGAAGTGCAGGCTTTCCAGACGCGGGCTGGCGGCCGCGATTTCATCGATGTTGGCCATGCCCAAGGCGGTTTCGATGATCAGTTCGAAGCCGATCTTCTTCTTGAGCCCGACGGCGTCCTCGATCTGGGTGATCAGCATATCGAGCGCGTAGACATCAGCGGCCGTGCCGATCTTTGGAATCATGATCAAATCAAGGTGCTCGCCGGCCTGCTCCACGACGTCGACGACATCGCGGTACATGTAGTGGGTGTCCAGACCGTTGATGCGCAAACTAACCGTGCGGTCCTTCCAGCGCGGATCACCCAGCGACTTGATGATATTTTTCCGCGCCTGGGGTTTGTCGTCGGGTGCGACGGCATCCTCCAGGTCGAGAAACACGACGTCGGCGGGAGACTCCAGAGCCCGGTCGAGAAATTTGAGGTTGCTGCCCGGCACCGCCAGTTCGGAGCGGTTGAGGCGTGCCCGGGCGGGCTCGGGAACGGTAAAACTCATCGGGGTCTCCTAAAAAACGCGGACTGTCGGCCCAAAAAACCAAAGTTAGGAATGCGGGGCAAGTACCATGTCGCACCGCACCCCGCAACCCCCGGAAAACTGATCCCTTTTGCGGGCTCGATCATTTGCCGCTCAGGGGGTGATGACTCTCAACCAGCGATTTGAGCCTGGCCTCGAGCACGTGGGTATAAATCTGCGTGGTCGATATGTCGGCATGACCCAGCATTTGTTGAACGGCCCGCAGATCGGCGCCATGCGCCAGCAGATGGCTGGCGAAGGCGTGCCTTAAAACATGGGGTGAAACGCGGCCGGGCGGCAACTTCGCATCATGCGCCAGATCCTTCAGCAGCTGGGCGAAGCGGCGGTCCGTCAAATGACCTGATTTGCCCCGCGACGGGAAGAGCCAGGGCGACGGCTTGTCCGCCGGTAAAAACTCGGCCCGCACCTCCAAATAAGCCGCCAGAGCCTCCAGGGCGGGGTCGCTCAACGGCACCACCCGCTCCTTGCCGCCCTTGCCCCGCACGCCGATGAAGCGCACGTCCCGGGTTGCCGCCGACAGCGGCAGGGAAACCAATTCCGACACCCTCAGCCCCGTCGCGTACAGAACCTCAAGCATGGCGGCCAGGCGCAGCCCTTCGGCGCCGCTTCGGCGATGGGCTTCGGCCAGAAGATCCTCAACCTCCAATTCCGAAAGGTATTTTGGCAGGGATTGCCGCCGCTTCGGGCCGTCGACGGTGGTCGAGGGGTCGTCCTCGCGCAAGCCTTCGCCATAGAGAAAGCGGTAATACTGCCTCAACGCGGAGAGCCGGCGCGACACCGTCGAGGCGGCCCGCCCGGCTTTCGTCATGTCGGCGACGTAGCCCCGGATGTCGGCCGTTGCCGCCGCCTCGATCGTGCAGCCGCGGGACTGCGCATATTCGGCAAAATCATCGAGATCGCGACGGTAGCCCTCCATCGTCCTGCGCGCCGCGCCGCGTTCCACGGCCATCATTTCGAGGAAAGTTTCGATGTGGCGGCTTGCCCCCATTTCGATCGGCCTATTTGTTCCTATTCACTAAAGGCCCCTGCCAATCGCAGCCTCCAGCGCCACATCGCGAGATTCCCTGATCAAGCCGACAGCGCGTAGCGCGCGGATAACGGCATGGAGGGTCGAGGGATCCGCACCCGCCGGACCGACATCGCCTAACGCCAGGAGGCAAAGCAGCACGGTCTCGGCGATCCGTTTGGCTTTAACGGCGCTTTCCAAACCTCTGGTCAAAGCCGGGGCCGGCGTGTACGCCGTTACTGTCAGCGGGCCGTTGAGCAGCGGCGCCCAAACAGTATCCGGCATGAAATAGCCCATGGCATCAAGCAGTGAATAGTAGACGGCCGCGCGCTCCGACGCCGCAGTTTCGCCCACCGTCGCGACCTGACCCGGCCACCAGGCTTCAAGTATTGCGGGTCTGAAGGCCAGCGGGGTGTTGAGGTCCGCGATCAGGATCAACGGCCAAAGCTCGAGAACCGCTTGAGCCGCCTCGTCGACGGGACGCTCCGGCGACGGCGGCGCGTCCGGCTTGGGCGCACCGAGCATGCCCGTCGTCAGGCGCTTCGCGGCTTCCTCAGCGGTAATGACGACCGGCTTAATCGGCGGTTTGGGCTGTTTCGGCGTCGCCGCCACTTCACTCGCCAAATCGAACCAGCGCCGCGCTGTGACGCTGTCGCCGGCCATCAAGAGGGCGCGGCCGATATCCGCGGCGGCCCAAATCATTTCGTCCGAGGGTTCGAGGCTGCGCGCCGCGTTATAGGTGACCCGCGCCATGGCGCCAAATCCGCCTTCGTCGCGGGCCCGCCGCCAGGCCGTCTGCAGAACTTTCGCCCGCTTGAAAGGCTCGCTTTCAATCGTCGCAACCTGAAACAGTAAGGCATTCGTGCGCGGCGTATGGCTGTCTCCGGCAAGCTCGGCCCAACGTTCCATCTCGTCGTCCGAAAATTCGATGCCGGCGTAGATTTGCGCCAGCGCCTCGGTCGACAGGGCGCCGGCCGCCTCCGCCTTCTCGGCTGCCGCCAGGCGCAGGTCGATGTCGGCATTCGCCGCTTCGGCCTGGGCCCGCAGGATGCCGGGCCGGGCGCCCGGAACGGCGTCGGACGGCAACGGCTGACGGGCCGCCCGCAACATCGCCAATTGAAGGGGCGAGGGATCGATCAGACTGTCCACCACGGCCTCGCCATTGCCCGAGAGCGCATCCGCCAAGGTGAAAAAGGCCTCGTCGCCGGTTTCTCCCTGGTCACGCAAAATCGAAACGGCCAGGTCGACGGATTGGGTTTCCCCCTCCAACGCCTTGCAGAAGGCCAATCCCTTCAGCCAATAGGGATCGGAATCCGCCGCAACGACATCTTCGATGCGGGTGCAAAACGCCGGACGGTCCCCGGTCAGCAGCAGTCCGTTCATCTCCGCCCGGGCAAAAGCCGGGTCGCTGAGCCGGGTCGGCGCCAGATTGAGCAGGCGGTTGACTTCGTCGGTGAGGCCGCCGGCCGCCAGCCTTTCCACCCGCAAGCCCAGCAAGCTTGGTGCGACGGCCTCGCCTTTCGGCACCTCGGCCGAGGAGAGCAACAGACGCCGGGCCATCTTCTGCATGACCGGCGAAAGCGTCCCCATTGGCAGGCGCGGCAGCAGACGTTCGATCCGCCCCCGATCGCTGCCGGCCCACATTTCGGTCCCCAGGCCGCCGGCCCCGGGGTCGAGCAAACCGACCGACGAGGGATCAATTTCCCTGAGTGCCCCGACCTGAATGCCGGTCTGATTGGCCGCCGGTGCGCGTTGCGGCGCGGCCGCCGCGGCAGCGGGTTCCGTTTCCACCGGCCGCATGAGCTTTGCCGGCATGGTGGTGGAAGCAGGTTGAACGGGGAGCACGGGCTGGACTGGCTGGGGCGGCTTGGCGGTGGGAACTTGCTGGGAAGGCAGGATCTTCGAGGGATCGGCAAGCGGCTGCGGCGCCGCCGGATCCTTGTAGGCATTCGTCTCTCCCGGCATCAGTTTCTTAGGCGGGCCCAGCTGGGTTTGGGCGCTCAAATCGACAATAGGCCACCCGGCAACTGTCAGCGCCGATAGTACTGCTGCAAATATTATCGGGACTGCCGCGTCAACGCGGAAAACGGTCATCTGGCAATACCTTTTCGACGCGCTCCGACGGCGCGGGAATATCCCAAGTCGCGAGAAAAACGCCGCCGCCAACGACAATCGCAAAAAGCACGGCAATGGCAATAAATGATGCGCGGAACATTGAGCCTCTAATTCCAAACCATAAATCAATTAGCCTCGTGGGAACGAAAAGTGATCTAAACTCAAGATTGTGGCAAAGTTGCGTCAGTTTATCGGTACGGCTGGAGCGATTCAACGGCTCCCGTTGGGCGGCGGCGCATGACCTCGCGCCGAAGCCCCGCCGAAGGAGACAACATGGTTTTCATCTGTTCGCCGGCACCCTCAACGTGAGCGGTTCGAGCTTGAGCAAAACGTTGGTCCTGGTCGGCCTCATGGGATCGGGCAAAAGCACGATTGGGCGTCGGCTTGCCGCCCGGCTCGGCTTGCCCTTTGTCGACGCCGACGAGGAAATCGAAGAAGCGGCAGGCTGCAGTATAAACGACATCTTCGAGCTGCACGGGGAAGCCGCCTTCCGCGACGGTGAACGGCGGGTGATCGAACGCCTACTGGAGGGACCCGTTACGGTGCTGGCCACCGGCGGCGGCGCTTTCATGAATGACGAGACCCGCAAGCTGATCGGCGAGCGCGCCCTTTCGCTGTGGCTCAGGGCCGACCTCGATGTGCTGTTCCGCCGTACCAGCCGGCGCAATACCCGGCCGCTCCTCCACAAGGGCGACCCCAGGGAGATCCTGTCCGACCTGATGTCGCGACGTTACCCGGTCTATGCCGAGGCGGACTTCACGGTGGAGACCGACGATTCACCGCACAACGTCGTGGTGGAACGGATCCTCCGCACCCTTGAGGAACACGGTGTCTTGACGAACGCCATGCAAACGTCCAATGAAAGCCCATGAGCGCTGATACACAAGCAAGTCCGACCCCTGAAACCGATACCGAGACGGTGCGGGTCGAGTTGGCGGAACGCGCCTATGACATCTTCGTCGGCGAAAACGTCCTTGCCACCGCCGCTGACAAAATCAGGACGATGACGGCCGGGCGGAAATTGAGGGCCGCCGTCGTCAGCGACGAAACCGTCGCAAAATTGCATCTCCCGACCTTGACCGGCGCCCTTGATGCAGCCGGCATCGATCATCAGGTGCTGATTGTTCCCGTCGGCGAGGCGACCAAGAGCTTTGGTCAGTTCGAAAATCTGGTCGACGGCATCCTCGCCGCCAGGATCGAACGCGGCGACATCGTCATCGCGCTCGGCGGCGGCGTGGTCGGAGATCTTGCGGGCTTCGCGGCCGCGGTCGTCCGCCGCGGCATCGACGTGGTTCAGGCGCCGACTACGTTGCTCGCGCAGGTCGACAGTTCGATCGGCGGCAAAACGGCGATCAACAGTCCGCGCGGCAAGAACCTGGTCGGCGTGTTTCACCAGCCTTCTTTGGTGCTGGCCGATATCGGCGTTCTCGAGACATTGCCGATGCGGGATATCAAAGCCGGATTTGCCGAGGTCTTGAAGTACGGTCTGATCAACGATGCCGACTTCTTCGCCTGGCTGGAAAGCAACGGTGAAGCGCTGTTGTCGGGCGACACTGGCACCCGGCGTGAAGCGGTAATCGAAAGTTGCCGATCGAAATCCCGTATTGTCGCGGCGGACGAGCGCGAGGGCGGGGTGCGGGCGCTGCTGAACCTCGGCCACACCTTCGGTCATGCCCTGGAGGCCGAAATGGGATACGGCGACGGCATTCTGCACGGCGAGGCCGTCGGTATCGGCATGCGTATGGCCTTCGACCTTTCGGCTCGTCTCGGACTTTGCCCCCAAGCGGACGCTGACCGGGTCTACGCCTGCCTCAGGAAGTTTGGCATGGCGGCTACCGTGAAGGATATTCCCGGCCACGCCCAAAGCGGCGAATGGCAGGCCGAGCGCCTGCTGCATCACATGCGTCAGGATAAGAAGGTCACGGGCGGCCAGCTGACATTCGTTTTGGCGCGGGGCATCGGCGAGGCGTTTATCACAAGAGAGGTCGCTGAGGCGGACCTGGTGTCGGCCCTCAAGCAGGAAATCGCCGGCGCCGTGCGCCATGACGGCTAGAGCGGTTTACTTTGCCAATTGCGTGATTCGTCTTAAGATGCCGTCGGCATCGTTAATCCTGATCCACGATGAACCCCGCGTATCATCGTGGGCGCCGCAGCAATTTGGGGACCCCATCCAACCGTGGACTTAAGTCTGCTTTTATATATCGCCGCCATCGTCGGTTTACTGGTGTTGTCGGCATTCTTCTCCGGTTCCGAAACAGCTCTGACGGCGGCCAGCCGGGCGCGCTTGCACCACCTGGAACGCAAGGGCAATGAACGCGCGCGCAAGGTGGGCATCCTGAGCGAGGAGAAAGACCGGTTGATCGGCGCCATCCTGCTGGGCAACAACCTCGTCAACATTTTGGCCTCGGCCCTGGCCACCAGTCTGCTGATCGGCTTCTTCGGCGATCCCGGTGTCGCCTACGCCACCGTGGGCATGACGGCCCTGGTGCTGATTTTCGCCGAGATCATGCCCAAGACCTATGCCCTGCGAAACGCCGACCGTACGGCGCTTTTCGTAGCGCCAGCGCTGAGCGTCGTCGTGGCGCTGCTGGCGCCGGTGACGCGCAGTCTGCAAGCGATCGTCAGGCTGTTCCTGAAATTGTTCGGGGTCGACGTGGGGAAATCGCAACAACTCACCTCGGCGGCCGAGGAAATCCGCAGCACGGTCAATTTGCACAGCATGGAAGGCGCCATCGTCAAAC
Organism: uncultured Rhodospirillaceae bacterium; assembly: GCA_964528595.1. Taxonomy (GTDB): domain Bacteria; phylum Pseudomonadota; class Alphaproteobacteria; order UBA2966; family UBA2966; genus CAYFKJ01. The sequence continues at coordinate 17,253 of CAZGTM010000017.1, read as the reverse complement.
ATGAGCGCGACATGATCGGCTCCATCCTCGATCTGGCGGACGTGGATCTCGAAGAAATCATGATCCACCGCAAGAATATGGAGCTGATCAACGGAGACGACGCGCCGTCGGTCATCGTGGACCAGGTGCTGAGCAGCACTCACACGCGGCTGCCGATCTACCGCGGCGAGGTCGACGACATTATCGGCGTGCTGCACGCCAAGGACGTTCTGCGGGCCGTGTCCTCCCACGACGGTTCGTTGGACGAGCTCGACATTGTCGGCGTCGCCAGCGAACCCTGGTTCGTGCCGGAAACGACGACCTTGCGGGAACAACTCAACGCCTTCCGTCAGCGCCGCATGCACTTCGCGCTCGTCGTCGACGAATACGGCGCCCTGATGGGGCTGGTCACGCTGGAGGACATCCTGGAGGAAATCGTCGGCGACATTGCTGACGAGCACGACGAGGTTGCGGCCGGCGTGCGGGCCGAACCCGACGGCTCGTATGTCATTGACGGCACAATGACCATCCGCGATCTCAACCGCCTGTTCGACTGGCCCCTGCCCGACGAGGAGGCGGCGACGATCGCCGGACTGGTCATTTACGCCGCCGAAATCATTCCCGACGTCGGCCAGGTCTTCACTTTCCATGGCTTTCGCTTCGAGGTCATGCGCCGCCAGCGCAATCAAATCGTGAAATTGCGGGTAACGCCACCGGCGGCCGGACCCAAAAGCGAAGCGCCCGTCCCAAACAAGCAGGAAGCCGCTTCCTCGTGATCGGCGAGTTGTTCGCCATCGTGGCGCCGATTTTCGTTTGCGCCGGGTTGGGCTTCGCCTGGGCAAAGTCGAAACGGGCCTGGGATACCGAATTCGTCACCACCCTGACGTACTATATCGGCACGCCCTGCCTGGTTTTCGCAACCCTGACCGGAACGCCCCTCGAGGCCGCTGCATTCAGCCAGATGGCGGGCGCCGCGGTGGTCGCCTTGGTCGGATTCATTATTGTTTCCTGTATCGTCCTGGTGGTCGCGCGATTGCCCTTCCGGCCATATCTGCCCTCACTTATTTTTCCCAACGCGGGGAACATGGGCCTGCCGCTTTGCCTGTTCGCCTTCGGCGACGTCGGTCTCGCCCTGGGCATCGCCTACTTCACGATAACCTCCGTCAGCAATTTTACGCTGGGCGTTTGGATCAGTTCCGGCAGCGGCTCGCCTGGCCTGCTGCTGCGCACACCGCTGATCTATGCCGTGCTGGCCGCGCTGGCGTTCATGACATGGGAAGTCGAGGTGCCGAGATGGCTTGGCAATACGACACACTTGGTCGGCGGCCTTACGATCCCGCTGATTCTGATCACGTTGGGCGTGTCATTGGCCCAACTCAAGGTCGCCAATGCCACGCGGGCCGTCGTGTTTTCGCTGTTGCGGCTAGGCATGGGCATAGCGGTCGGCATGGCCGTAGCCGACCTGTTTGGCCTTGAGGGCATGGAACGCGGCATCATGATCCTGCAATCATCCATGCCCGTCGCCGTATTCAACTACCTGTTTGCCCAGCGCTATGACAATTCGGCCGCGGACGTTGCCGGAATGGTCGTCGTCTCCACGACGCTGTCATTTGCGACCTTGCCGCTGCTACTGCTTTTGGTCCTCTAGACCCGCAGGCTCATCTATACCGACCAGATCTGGTCGATGCCCATGGGACCAGACCTCCGCCTCGTCGATTTCGCCTTCAAGCGAAAATAATTCAGGATGAAGACACGCAGGCCGGACGTGAAAGCCCCCTGCGGCCGCTTGCGGTCAACTTCCGTACATATTTGCCTCATGGTCATACTCTCGGCGGCGCATATTTCAGCCAGAGCTTCCCACTCAGCGTCCTCAAGCCTCACGCTGGTGCGGCGGCCATCGATCCTGACGTTGCGGCTTTTTGTTGAACCCAAAGAAACCATTCCCTCAAAAAAATTGCTGCAGCCCTCATGGCCCTGCCAGATAAACCGGACTTGGCAGATAATGACGGCGATCACAACCTAATACGGCAAAATTTCTAAAATTGCCATTTTCAGTTGTGATTATTGTTCAATTTCTTTTTGAGTGAAAGTTGGTTTTAGCAATCATGCGTAAAAAAATCTAGCGATCGAGCGATTACACAGAATCTTCGCCGGGCGTCAGCGTTGTCAACGCCAGGGCATGTATGCTGTCCGACATTTCGTCGGCCAGGATCCGATAAACCGATTTTTGACGGTTTATCCGCGACTGTCCCTCAAAATCCTGAGACACGATTTTGACGCGGAAGTGGGTCTGTCCACCGGGGCGGGCACCGGCATGTCCCGCATGCAGAGCGGATTCGTCAACGACTTCAAGGCTTTCGGGCGTCAGCGCGTCAGTCAGCTTACGCTCTATACGCTCCGCCATCGTTGCTTGTTCGCTCATGAATTCTAACTTTCTGGTTTTTGATGATGTCGTCTGTGACGGAGAAAGATGATCGCACCCCGGGGCGCTGTCAACCGGGTTGGAATCGGCTAACTATTGCTGCTACGGCAATTTTTTATCCGACTAATTTAGTCGGATAATTAACCGCAATCACCATTATTGGAATTCACCTACCGCATAAGTCACTGAGAAATACAAATTATATTGCGAATAAGTTTCACTTGCGATTTATAATTATCTCAGCTACGTTGTCTGATAATTGCAAGGATTTGAATGGGTGAACTGTTATGACGGCAATGGTGGCGCACGCTGATTATGAACCGGATGCTGAGGAAACTCCCCGTCGACACAGCCGGGCACGTGAAATTGATGCCTTTGTCGGTCAACGCATACGCGAACGACGCACAATGCTTGGCCTGACCCAGCAACAAATGGCGGACCTCATCGGGGTGACCTATCAGCAGGCGCATAAGTATGAACGCGGTATCAACCGCGTGTCGGCCGGCCGCCTGTACGATATTTCCAGGGCGCTGGATGTAAACGTCGGATATTTCTACGAGGGCGTCGAAAGCGCCGACGAGTTTACGGTTCCGCCGCGGCAGAGAATGTGCCTCGAACTCGCTCGGAATTTCGGCCAGATCACCAACGAGCGTCACCAAAAAGCGCTGAGCTCATTGGCCCGGGCGCTGGTCGAGGAATAAACCGGCAAATTTACCCCCGCGGCGGCGGATTTGCATCGCTTTCCGCCGCCCCTCCCCACAGCGGTCCGGCACCCACCGGGCCGCTGTTATTTGTGCGAACCCGGCCATTTCCCCTGCAGGCGCCGAATCAGCCCGGTCAACTCCTTCGCGTGCTTGAACTGAACCGGCGGATTCCCCATAATTTCCATATGACTCGAAACCAGTTCCAGAGGGCCGCGGAAGAGGCCGCCGTTCGACGCTGCGATCATCCCGATTGCCGGGATGACGGCGCCTACCGGGCGCCGATTTCGCCGTCGAACCTGACGGAGTATTACTGGTTTTGCCTCGACCACGTGCGTGACTACAACAAGGCCTGGAACTTCTTTGAACAGATGTCAGACGATGAGGTTGAGCATTTTCAACGCTCGGACGTCACGGGCCATCGCCCGACCTGGCGTCTCGGACTGAACGGCGCGGCCGCCGATGGCGAGACGATCCGCGACGATCTCGGCGTGTTCGACGCCGCCGGCTTCAAGATCAACGCCGAGGCCAACGCCGAAACGGCCGTGCGCCAGCTGCCGCCGCAGGAACGCGAATCGCTGGCCGAGCTCAATCTCAGCCCGCGCGCCAGCCTCGACGAAATCAAAACGCGCTATAAAGAGCTTGCAAAGAAGTACCATCCCGACTTAAACGGTGGCGACGACAAGGCGGGTGACCGCTTCAAAGCCGTCAACAGCGCCTATACCTACCTCATGAACTGCGGCTACAGTTGAGGCTTGCGAGACATTCTAGTTCTTGAGCTATCGCCTCAGCGCGCTTATGTTGCCGCCACCCACCGCAATTCCAGGAATTGAGAAAAAATGACTGAGCAATCGACCGCCGTGGACGCAATGGATCACCCCACCGGCACGCCCGATATCACGGTATCCGTCCGCCAGGCGTTCGGTATCGACACCGATTTTGAAGTTCCGGCTTTTTCGCAGCCGTCGGGCCACGTCCCGGATGTTGACGAAAGCTACCGCTTCGACCACGACACGACGTTGGCGATCCTGGCCGGCTTCGCTCATAACCGGCGGGTAATGATCCAGGGTTATCACGGCACCGGCAAGTCGACCCACATCGAACAGGTGGCGGCAAGGCTCAACTGGCCCTGCGTCCGCGTCAACCTGGACAGCCACATCAGCCGCATCGATCTGATCGGCAAGGACGCCATCGTGCTGCGCGACGGCAAGCAGGTCACCGAGTTCCGCGAGGGCATCCTGCCTTGGGCGCTGCAGTCTCCGACGGCCCTTTGCTTCGACGAGTACGACGCCGGCCGGGCCGACGTGATGTTCGTCATTCAGCGCGTCCTGGAAGCCGAGGGGCGTCTGACGCTGCTGGACCAGAACAAGGTTATCCGGCCCCATTCGGCGTTCCGGCTGTTTTCCACCACCAACACGGTGGGATTGGGCGACACCACCGGCCTCTACCACGGCACGCAGCAGATCAACCAGGGCCAGATGGACCGCTGGTCGATCGTCTCGACGCTCAATTACCTGCCGCACGACGAAGAAGCCAACATCGTACTGGCCAAATCGCCGACTTACGACAACCCCGAGGGACAAAAGTTGATCTCCAACATGGTCAACGTCGCCGAGCTGACCCGGCAGGGTTTCGTCAACGGCGACATCTCCACCGTCATGTCGCCCCGGACGGTCATCACCTGGGCCGAAAACGCCAAGATTTTCGACGACATCGCCTTTGCCTTCCGCCTGACCTTCCTCAACAAGTGCGATGAGATCGAACGGGCCACGGTGGCGGAATATTATCAGCGCGCCATCGGCGAGGAACTGCCGGAGAGTTCCGCAACGGTCACGCTGAACTAGACCGCAGCGGGAAGCGGCAACTCGTGGCCAGCAACGATAACCCCACCGATCCGTTCAAGCAGGCGGTTGCCGCGACCGTGCGCGCCATTTCGGGCCGGCGTGAGCTGGAGGTCAGCTATTCCTCCGATCCGCCCGGCACGGCGGGCGACACGGCGCGCCTGCCGCTGCCCTCGCGCGATCTCAGGCCCGGAGAGGTGGCCAATATCCGGGGCACCGCCGACAGCATCGCCCTGAAGCTGCGCTATCACGACACCGCCACGCACGCCCACGCCACACCGCCGGGCGCTGACGCGCGGGCCGTGTTCGACGCCGTCGAACTGGCCCGGGTCGAGGCGATCGGCACCAAGCGCATGAAGGGCATTGCCCAGAACCTCGACGCCGCCCTTGAGGATCACTGCGTCAACCATGGTTTCGACGCCGTCAAGGACAAGGCCGACGCGCCCCTGGCCGACGCCCTGCGCATGATCGTGCGGGAACGCCTGACGGGCCGCCCGCCCCCGGCCTCGGCCAAAGCCGTGGTCGAGATGTGGAAGCCCATGGTGCTCGACAAGGCGGCCGGCGACCTGGCCGATCTGGCGGACAACATCAATGACCAGACAGCCTTTGCCCGCTGCGCCCGACAATTGATCGCCGATTTGGACCTCGCTGACGAATGGGACGGCGAGGAGATGGACGACGAATCCGCCGGCGAGGACGACGGCGCCACCGAGCAGGAAGCCTCGGACGAGGGCGACGCCGCCGAAGGTCCTGAACAATCCGAATCAGACACCCAGGAAACCGCCGAGGGCGAAAGCGAGGCCGGCATCGAGGCCGACGGCGAAATCGGCCAGGATCAGGCCGAAGCGGCCGGTGACGACGAGCCGGGCCGCAGCGAACAGCCGTGGTGGCCGGACGACCTGCCGCTCAACGACCCCAGCGAAAAGCCCTACCGCCCCTACACCGCGGCCTTCGACGAAATCATCAAAGCCCCCGAGCTTTGCGACGACGAGGAACTGACGCGGCTCAGGGCCCACCTCGACCAGCAGCTCCATCACTTGCAGGGCATGGTGGGCAAGCTGGCCAACCGGCTGCAGCGCCGCCTGCTTGCGAAGCAGACGCGGTCCTGGGAGTTCGACCTCGAAGAGGGCATCCTCGACGCCGGCCGCTTGTCGCGCGTCGTGACCAACCCGGAAAACCCCCTGAGCTTCAAGCGCGAGAGCGAAACCGACTTCCGCGACACCGTGGTGACGTTGTTGTTGGACAATTCGGGCTCCATGCGCGGCCGGCCGATCAGCGTCGCCGCCATGTGCGCCGACATTCTGGCGCGCACGCTGGAGCGTTGTTCGGTGCGCGTCGAAATTCTCGGCTTCACCACGCGCGCCTGGAAAGGCGGCCAGTCGCGCGAGAAATGGCTGGCCGACGGCAAGCCGCCCAACCCGGGCCGCCTCAACGATCTCAGGCACATCATCTACAAGTCGGCGGACGAGCCCTGGCGGCGCGCGCGCAAGAACCTCGGCCTGATGCTGCGCGAGGGGTTGTTGAAGGAGAACATCGACGGCGAGGCGCTGCTCTGGGCCCACGCCCGGCTGTTGGCGCGCCAGGAAGAACGCCGCATCCTGATGGTCATCTCCGACGGTGCGCCGGTCGACGACTCGACCTTGTCGGTCAACCCCGGCAACTATCTCGACCGTCATCTCAGGCAAGTCATCCAATGGGTCGAGGCGCGCTCGCCCGTCGACCTCGTCGCCATCGGCATCGGCCATGACGTGACGCGTTACTATCGCCGCGCCGTAACCATCGTCGATGCCGAGCAGTTGGGCGGCGTGATGCTGGAGAAACTGGCCGAACTGTTCGATGACGACCCCTTGAGCCGCCTGCCCACCACCCGGCGCGGCATGCACTGACCGAGGAGGCGCGTCCGTGACCCTGCATCCCGGCGCCAAGCTGGTGCTTGAACTGATCGAACAGGCGGAGGCCGAGGGCCGCCCGCCCCTGGAGGAGATGTCACCGGTTGAAGCCCGGGCGTTTTACCGCGACAGCCGGGGCGCCCTGTCGCCGGAACCGCCGGAGATCGCGCTGTCGCAGGACTTCTCCGTCGAAACCGAGGCCGGCGATGTGCCGGTGCGCTATTACCGGCCCCAAGTTTCCGCGGAAGCGGATAAGCTGCCTGCCCTGGTGTTCTTCCACGGCGGCGGCTGGGTCATCGGCGATCCCGACACCCATGACGTCGTTTGCCGCTGGCTGACCAATGCCGGCGGCTTCGCCGTCTTCTCGGTCGATTACCGCATGGGGCCGGAACACAAGTTCCCGGCCGCCGTCGACGACTGCATGGCCGTGACCCGCTGGGTTGCGGACGGCGCGGGCGGACGCGCCGTCGACGCCTCGCGCCTTGCCGTTTGCGGTGATTCGGCTGGCGGCAACCTGGCCGCCGTCGTCTCCATCATGGCGCGTGACGGTGACGGGCCGGAAATCGCTTTTCAGGCCTTGATCTATCCCGCCACCGATCTGCACTGTGCCACGCCCTCGCACGCGGAGTTCGGCGAAGGCCATATGCTGACCGCCAAAGGTCAGCGCTGGTTCCAGGCGCAATACTTGGAGAGCGCCGACCAGCGCACGGACTGGCGCGTCTCACCCGCCCTGCATGATGATCTGTCAGCCCTTCCCCCCGCTCTGATCCTGACCGCCGGCTACGATCCGCTGCGTGACGAAGGCAGGGCCTACGCCGACCTGCTCAACGCCGCCGGCGTCGACGCCGCCTACAGTTGCTACGAGGGCCAGATCCACGGCTTCGTCACCATGGGCAAGGTGATCGACGAAGCCCGGACCGCGACCGAAGAAGTCGCCGCCGCCGTCCGGGCGGCCTTAACGCAATAGAGGTTTAGGTACGGGCCGGCGCCGGTGCGATCAGCCGCATCAGGGCCAGGAACGGGATCAACATGGTCCCCGCCATGGCCCATTTGACCGCCAGGTCGCCCAGCGCCCAGGTCACCCAGGGCAAGCCGGTGAAAGCAAAGGCAAGCGAGAAGAAGAGCGCCGTATCCAGCGCCGAGGCCAGCGCCGATGAAATCAGCGGCGCGCGCCACCAGCTCGTATTACGCAAACGGTCGAAGACGGTAACGTCCAGCAGCTGGGCAAACAAGAACGCGCTGCCCGACGCCACCGCGATGCGCGCACCGGCAAAGTAGATCGAGGCCACCACGGCAATGGCGAATCCGACATAAACGACGCGGCGGGCCCGGTCGGGTCCGAAGCGGCGGTTCGTCAGGTCGGTGACAAGAAAAGAGACGGGATAGGTAAAGGCGCCCCAGGTCAGCCAGTCATTGATCGGGATCTGCACCGCGATATTGGAGACGACGATAACGGCGACCATCGCAGCTATGGGCAGCCAGAGCTCACGCACAAGGGATACTGAACGGGTCATAGCCGGGCCTCCGTCAGGTCCAATCATCAATTACGTCTTGTTCCTGTCCGGTTAGGCGGACCGGTATCCGCTTCAGGATCAGGCGGCCGAGGTCGCCGCTTCCAGCTTCTTCGCCACCTGGCGTTTGACGCGCCGGGCGCCGTCGGAAAGCTGGGCGTCCTTGGCCTTGAGCAGATAGGCGTCGAGACCGCCGACATGTTCGACCGAGCGGATGGCGTGCGCCGAAACCTTGAAACGCACGGTGCGCTCCAGGGATTCGCTGTAAAGCGCCGTATTCTGCACGTTGGGTAGATAACGGCGGCGGGATTTGTTGTGAGCGTGGCTCACGTTGTTGCCGGTCAATACGCCTTTGCCGGACAATTCGCAGCGTCGTGCCATGGTTCGAACATCCAAGTTTGCATCGCCGCATTTGCGATGCGTTTTCGTACAAAAAAGGAATTAGCCGGGCGTTTGAACCCGGCGACGGCGTTTTTTAAGCCAGGCCCGCCGCAGCGTCAAGGACTTAAGAGGGATCGTCTTTCCGGCGGAAAGCCCCGAGAAGTTTCATCGCCGCCGCCGTCGGCGTCATTTCCCCGGCCGCAACCTGGTTTTCAATCTCGCCGAGGCGAGCGCGCACGGCCGGATCGGCGGCGAAGGCCTGGTTTAGGCTGGCTTCGATTTCGGTCCAAAGCCATTCCCGCGACTGCCCGGAACGCCGCGGATCCAGGGCATCCGCGGCCTCGAACGCGGCGTGATGACGGCCGACGGCGTCCCAGACGCCGTCCATGCCGGATTTTTCGATGGCCGAACAGGTCACGACCTCCGGCGACCAATGGGCGGTGACGGGGCGCAATAAACCCAGCGCGCCTTTGTATTCCGCCGCGATCCGCCCGGCCGCCTGCAGCAAATCACCGTCCGCCTTGTTGACGATGACGAGATCGGCCAGTTCCATGATGCCTCGCTTGATGCCCTGCAATTCGTCACCGCCGCCCGGCGCCAGCAACAGCAGGAACATGTCGACCATGGCTGCCACCGTTGTCTCCGACTGGCCGACGCCGACGGTTTCGATGATGACGACGTCGAACCCCGCCGCCTCGACGATCATCATGGCTTCCCGCGTGCGCCGCGCCACACCACCAAGCGTCCCGCCCGAGGGCGAGGGCCGGATGAAGGCCGCGGGGTGGCGTGAAAGCTCCTCCATGCGCGTCTTGTCGCCGAGAATGGATCCGCCGGAGCGGGCGGACGAAGGATCGACCGCCAGCACAGCCACGCGCTTGCCCATCTCGACGAGGTGCAGGCCGAAGGCTTCGATGAAGGTGGATTTTCCGACGCCTGGAGGCCCCGTAATGCCAAGGCGCACGGCGCCGCCGGTGTGGGGCAGGATGGCCGCAAGTAGCGCTTCGGCGTCGGACTGGTGGTCGCTGCGTTGCGACTCGACCAGCGTGATCGCCCGCGCCAGCGCGCGGCGTTCGCCGGCCACCACGCCTTTTCCGAGATTTACGATGTCTTCGGTAGCGCCCTCGTCATGAACCATGGCGCGCGCTTGTTAGCCCCGCTCGCCTTCCCCCATGGCCTCGTCGTCGCCGCCGCCGACGACGGTGCCGCCGGGACCGGCGTCTGAGGTCGGTCCCTCAGCCTTCGGTTCTTCGGCCAGGACGCGTTCGATCATGCGGCGGCGCGTTTCGGGGTCAAGCTCGTTCAAGGCCGCTTGCGCCCGCGTCTGGCTCTCCAGCGCCTGGGTGATCTCCGCCTGACGGTCGTCCGAAATTCCCAGACTTTGGCTGCCTTGGGTGTTGAGGGCCTTGATCAAGGCATTGGTCTTGGCCATCTCGATTTTCAACTCGTCCTCGAGCTGCTTGACATGCGCGCCCCGGGCAAGCGCCTGCCGACCTTCCTTGTCCAGGAAGAATGACAAAAACATCCGGACGATAAAACCGATCACTGCCGATTCCTTATGCCCCTCGGGAACGAACCCAAATTTGCGAATTGGGCGTCCCCCGCCCTCTAATCCAGACATTATTTGCCAGTCCGACCTGATAAAGTAAAGCCCCAGCTTGGGATTCCGGAGATCGAACCGAATGAGTGAAAATCCTGAAAGCGTGATCGAGCGCATGCGCGGCATGGCCGACGCGTCTTCGCGCGAGGGCATGGCGCGGTACGGCATCAACACCGAACGTGTGCTGGGCCTGCGCATGCCGCAGATCAGAGGCCTGGCCAAGGAATTGGGCCGCGATCAAGAACTTGCCCTAGCGCTCTTTGAAACCGGTATCCACGAAGCCCGGATTTTGGCCGCCCTGGTCGCCGAGCCCAAGCGGGTTGACGGCGATTTGATGGACTGCTGGGCCGCCGAATTCGATTCCTGGGACGTTTGCGACCAGCACTGCATGAACTTGTTCCGCCGCCTGCCCGAGGCCTGGGAAAAGGTCGAACAATGGGCGGCGCGGGAGGAGGAATTCGTGCGCCGGGCCGGCTTCGCCCTGCTGGCTTCGCTCGCCGTTCATGCCAAGCGCGAACCCGACGAGCGTTTCATCGGACTGCTTCCTCTGATTGAGGCGCATGCCGACGACAACCGTAATTTCGTAAAAAAGGCCGTCAACTGGTCGCTACGCCAGATCGGCAAGCGCAGCCACGCCCTCAACGCCGCCGCCCTCGAGTGCGCCGACCGCATCGCCCAACGCGGCACGCCGGCCGCCAAGTGGATCGCCGCCGACGCCAACCGGGAACTCACCGACGAGAAGATCCGCGCGCGCATCAAATCTTGAATAACGCCCGCCCATCGCCATCTGTAAGGGGAACACGCCCCCCAGCTGGAGACACATTCCGATGGATGCGGATACCAAGAAGAACCTCACCGAACAGTCGACCTGGAAGCGGATCGCCTACATGGTCCTGTTCGTCATTACCTTCAACCTGGCCGAGGCGGTGCTGGCCGTCGTCGTGCTGCTGCAGATCGTCTTCAAACTGCTGACCGGCAAACCGCTGGACGGCCTGGTGGACCTGGGCCGCGATATCGGCGATTACCTCAAGCAGATCGTCAATTTCCTGACCTTCGCGTCGGAAGACATGCCGTTCCCGGTCGGGCCCTGGCCCAATGCCGCCGCCGGCAGCCCGACGCCGCCGGCCAAAGACGACGGCATGGAGCCTGCTTAGGCTAATCGGCGCTTAGGATCTGGTGACCGCCGGTGCCGAACAGCTTGACGGCATTTTGATAGGCGATGGCGCGGGCGGCCTCGACCGGTAGCTGGGCCAGCCAGAGCCGGTTGGTCGCCAGGATTTCGTCGTAGCCGTCCCACTGGGCCGTCACCCAGGTGTCGCTGCCGACCATGAAGCGGTCGGCGTGGCGCATCAGCAGCGCCCGCCAGACCGGATCCAACCGGCCCCCGTTCAGTAAATCAAACTCGCGGATCGAGAGATCGGCCCAAAGATTCCTGTGGGCGTCCAGAGTCGGTCCGATGACCTCGGGCGGATCGCTCAAACCCGCGTGCGCCCAGATGATATTGAGACGCGGTTCTGCAGCGAAGAGGGCGTTGATGACATCGGCGTCGGAATGAACGTGCAGCAGAATGTCGCGTTCGATGGCGAATTCGATGACTTTCTTCACCACCGGGGTGGCGACCTGCTGGACGCCCAGCAGGTGGAACTCGCCGATGCCGGCGTACTTGGTCTTGGCCAGACGGCCTTCGAGATAGGCGGGCGTCTCGGCGTCCAGCGTCCAGTTGCCCGATCCTACGGCGCCGCGGTAAGGCCGAAGTTCCGGCACCACCCGCGTCGGCGCCAGCTTGAAAAGCGCCAGCGTGCCGTCATCCGGCGACGACGACACCAACGCCCGCACCACCCCGGCCCGGTCGAACTTGGCGATGATCTCCATGGCCGAATAAACGCTCCAGGCCGGTTCGCTGTAGTGCACGTGGGTGTCGAAGATGGGATAGCGCGCATCGACGGCGCGAACGGGGGAGGCGCAAACCAACAATGCGGCACTGAATAGTCCGGCGCCCAGACTTACCGTCGACGTTTTCATATCACCCCCCGTGGCAATGCTGCATCCCGCATTCAATCTACCACGGGTGCGGATGCTCTTTCACCCCCACCCTAGCCCTTCCCCTTCAAAGGGGGAGGGGATTTTATTGCTAGGCCGCTTTGCGTCTTTGGCTGACCAGGTCGATGACGTCGGCGGCGGCTTGGGTGATGTTGGTGCCGGGGCCGAAGATGGCGGCGACGCCGGCGGCGCGCAGGTCGTCATAGTCCTTGGGCGGCACGACGCCGCCGACGACGACGAGAATGTCTTCCGCCCCCTCGGCCTTGAGCGCCTTGATGAGTTGCGGCACCAATGTCTTGTGGCCCGCCGCTTGGGAGGAGACGCCGACGATGTGGACGTCGTTCTCGACGGCTTCGCGGGCGGCTTCCTCGGGCGTCTGGAACAGGGGGCCGATGTCGACGTCGAAGCCGATGTCGGCGAAGGCCGAGGCGATCACCTTGGCGCCGCGGTCGTGGCCGTCCTGGCCGAGCTTGACGACCAACAGGCGGGGCCGGCGGCCCTGTTCCTCGGCGAAGGCGGCGACCTGGGCTTGAATATCGGCGAACTCCTGGTCTTCGCCGTAGGCGCCGCCGTAGACGCCGGTGACGGAATGGGTGGTGGCGCGGTGACGCGTGAAGACGCGCTCCAGGGCGTCGGAGACCTCGCCCACGGTGGCGCGGGCGCGAACGGCTTCGACCGACAGCGCCAGCAGGTTGCCGTCCGCCCGGGCGCCGTCTTCCAAGGCCTGCAGCGCCGCCTGCGCCGCCGCCTCGTCCCGCGTCGAACGGATGGTCTCGAGACGTGCGATCTGGCTTTCGCGCACACTGGCGTTGTCGACCTCCAGCAGATCGATTTCAACTTCTTCCGGCAGCTGGAACTTGTTGACGCCGACGATGACATCCTCGACCCGGTCGATGCGGGCCTGGCGGCGGGCGGCGCTTTCCTCGATGCGCATCTTGGGCATGCCCTCGGCCACCGCCTTGGTCATGCCGCCCATGGCCTCGACCTCGTCGATCAGCTTCAGGGCCTCCTCGGCCAGTTCGTGCGTCAGGCTCTCGACGTAGTAGCTGCCCGCCAGGGGATCGACGACATTGGTGACGCCGGTTTCCTCCTGCAGGATCAGCTGGGTGTTGCGGGCGATGCGGGCCGAGGTATCGGTGGGCAGCGCCATGGCTTCGTCGAAGGCGTTGGTGTGCAGACTTTGCGTGCCGCCCAGGGCCGCGGCCATGGCCTCGTAGGCGGTGCGCACGACGTTGTTGTAGGGGTCCTGCTCGGTCAACGAAACGCCGGAGGTCTGGCAATGGGTGCGCAGGCTTGAAGAGCGCGGATCCTTAGGCTCGAACTGCTGCATCAGGCGGGCCCACAAGAGACGCGCGGCGCGCAGCTTGGCGGCCTCCATGAAGAAGTTCATGCCGATGTTGAAGAAGAACGACAGGCGCGGCGCGAACGCATCAACGTCGAGGCCCCGGTTGACCGCCGTGCGCACGTACTCGACGCCGTCGGCCAGGGTGAAGGCCAGTTCCTGCACCGCCGTCGCACCGGCCTCCTGCATGTGGTAGCCGGAGATCGAGATGGAATTGAAGCGCGGCATGTGTTCCGCCGTGTAGGCGATAATGTCGGCGACAATGCGCATCGAGGGTTCGGGCGGGTAGATGTAGGTGTTGCGGACCATGAACTCCTTGAGGATGTCGTTCTGCACGGTGCCCGAGAGCGCCGCCTGGTCCACGCCCTGTTCCTCGGCCGCCACGATGTAGCCCGCCATGACGGGCAGGATGGCGCCGTTCATGGTCATCGAGACGCTGACCTTGTCGAGCGGGATGCCGTCGAACATGATCTTCATGTCCTCGACCGAATCGATGGCGACGCCGGCTTTGCCGATGTCGCCGACGACGCGGGGATGATCACTGTCATAACCCCGGTGGGTCGCCAGATCGAAAGCCACCGAGAGACCGGTCTGCCCGCCGGCCAGGTTTCGGTGGAAGAAGGCGTTGGTCTCCTCCGCCGTGGAAAAGCCGCCGTACTGGCGGATGGTCCAGGGCCGCCCGGCGTACATGGTGGCGCGGGGACCGCGCGTGTAGGGCGCATGGCCCGGCATGGTCGCGGCGTCGTAACCGGCGGCGGCGGCGGCGGCGAGATCCTCCGCCGTGTAGAGCGGCTTGACGGCGATGCCCTCCGGCGTCTGCCAGACGAGATCCTCCGGGGTGCGTTGTTTAAGTTCCTTGGCGGCCAGATCGCGCCAGTCCTGGGGGGTCTTTTTGTCGAAGTCGCTCATGAATTCATCTCGAAATCAGTGGGGGGCTGTTCGCACATGCACCCAAAATCGCACATTTCTTCGCACTTGCGAAAGAAAAAGGTGCGCCAAAGCGGATGTGGAGTCAATTCCGCGTCCACGCCGCGACCCGGCATTCAGCACTTTCAAGTTTCCGATTTTTTGCCTTCCAGGCCCGCGAAACCCAACCTCCCCCTTGCATTCCGGGCCGTCTCGCCCGATGTTGAGGGGGTGATGGCGAGACGACATACGATGGCGGCGCCGGGACATGTCACCGCCGTCCTGGGCCCGACGAACACCGGTAAAACGCACCTGGCGGTCGAGCGCATGCTGGGCCACGACAGCGGCATCATCGGCCTGCCGCTGAGGCTGCTGGCGCGCGAAATCTACGACCGCATCGTCGACAGGCGCGGCGCCGAGTGCGTCGCCCTGGTCACCGGCGAGGAAAAGATCGTACCGGCCGACCCCGCCTATTTCGTCTGCACGGTGGAGGCCATGCCGCTGGAGCGCGACTTCGCCTTCGTCGCCATCGACGAGATCCAGCTGGCGGCGGACCCCGAGCGCGGCCACGTCTTCACCGACCGCATCCTCAACGCCCGCGGCACGGAAGAAACCATGCTGCTGGGCGCGGACACCATGCGCGGTCTGGTGCAGCGTCTGCTGCCCGGCGTGCGCTTCCAGGAACGGCCGCGCTTTTCCAGCCTGACCTGGGCCGACCGCAAGAAGCTCTCCCGCCTGCCCCGGCGTTCCGCCGTCGTCGCCTTCTCGGCCGCCGAGGTCTACGCCGTGGCCGAACTGATCCGCAGCCAGCGCGGCGGCGCCGCCGTCGTCATGGGTGCGCTAAGCCCGCGCACGCGCAACGCCCAGGTCGAACTGTTCGAGGCCGGCGAGGTCGATTACCTGGTGGCGACCGACGCCATCGGCATGGGGCTCAACCTCAACGTCGACCACGTCGCCTTTGCCGGCTTCGCCAAGTTCGACGGCCGCTTCACCCGGGACCTCACGCCGGCCGAGGCGGGACAGATCGCCGGCCGGGCCGGGCGGCACATGAACGACGGCACGTTCGGCGTCACGGGCGACGCCCCCGACCCCGCCCTCGAACTGATCGAACGGGTCGAACAGCACCGCTTCAAGCCCGTGCGGACCATGTGCTGGCGCAACGCCGAGCCGGACGTCTCCTCGACCACGGCGCTGCTCTTGAGCCTCGAAGCGCCGCCGCCGGCGCGCTTCCGGGACATGCTGGTCAAACCCTGGGAGGGCGCCGACCTCGAAGCCCTCAAACGCCTGCTGCGCGACGATGCTATCGCCGCCGCCGCCAAAGGCAAGGCGGCCACCGGACTTCTCTGGCAGGTCTGCCAGATCCCGGATTTCCGCAAAACCATGGTGGAGGCGCACGTCCGCCTGCTGGCCCGCATATTCGGCCATTTGGCGGAGACCGGCACACTGCCGACGGATTGGGTGGCGGGCCATCTCAACCGGCTCGACCGCAGCGAAGGCGATATCGACACGCTGGCGACGCGGCTGGCCCATATCCGTACCTGGACGTTCGTCTCGCACCGGGCGGACTGGCTCGACGATTCGCAACACTGGCAGGCGCTGGCCCGCACCATCGAGGACCGCCTGTCCGATGCGCTTCACCAGCGTCTCACCCAGCGCTTCGTCGATCAGCGCTCGGCGGCGCTGCTGCGCCGTCTCGATGACGGCACCGGCGCCGAACTGCTCGGCGGCGTCGCGTCGGACGGCGCGGTGTCGGTGGAAGGCCACGAAGTGGGCCACCTCGAGGGTTTCCGCTTCGTCGCCGACCGCGGTTCGGAAGGCAGTGGCGGCACGGCGGATGAAGTCCGCACTCTGCGCAACGCCTCCGCCCCCATCGTGGCGGCCGAACTGGTGCGCCGCGTGCGGGCGCTGGGCGCGGCGTCCGACGAGGATTTGGCCCTGGCTGACGACGGCTGCATCCGTTGGCGCTATCACGACACCGATCATGAGGTGGGGCGGATGGCGGCCGGGCGGGACTTGCTTCAGCCCGGCGTCGCGTTATCAACCAACGATCTCGAGGAAGCCGAACGCCGGCAGCTGACGGCCCGCCTCGAAACATGGCTCACCGGCCATATCGGGCGCCAGCTGCGCGCCCTGATCAACCTCGGGAAGCCGTTCCGCCGGAAATCCGCCGGGCCGGAAGCCAATGATCAGACGTTGAGCGCAGCGGGCCGCGGTTTGGCTTTTCAACTGCAGGAGGCCTTGGGCGTGCTGCCGCGTGCCGCCGTCGACGATCAGATCAACTCCCTCAGCAAGTTCGACCGCTACTACTTCCGCCAACGCGGCGTGACCATCGGCGCCCAGTCGGTTTTCCTGCCGGCTCTGTTGAAACCCGGCAAGACGGCTTTACGCAGTCTCTTATGGATCTTGCACCATGGTAGCGCCGGGGATAATGCCTCGCCGCCCGCCGGGCTGGTGTCCGTTCCGGCGGTTGCCGGGGTTTCGGAAGCTTTTTACGGCGTCTGCGGATACCGGGTATTCGGGGCCCGTGCCGTCCGCCTCGACATGATTGAACGCCTGGTCTCGACTTTGCGCAAAGGCGGCGCCATCGAGGTCGTGCCCGATCACGAGTTGCTGTCACTGGTCGGCTGCAGCCGCCAGGAATTCG
>CAZGTM010000016.1:0-69936 GCA_964528595.1 uncultured Rhodospirillaceae bacterium | reverse complement strand
GTATCTTATTACGCGTCATCGAGTTTTGGGTTCGGGGAATACTTGGTGGGAGGTAAAGGGTGCAACGGAGATCGATGTTGCAACAGCAAAGTCTTTACACGATCGGGGCGCGGTATTTATCGATACAAGCCATCCGGATGTACGGCAAGAACAGCAAATACCGGGTGCCATCCATCTCACCTACTACCGGTTCACGGACTCAGCACAGGCGAGAATCACGGAAGAGACGCTCACAGCGGTCGTGGATAAGACCGTGGAAATAGTCGTGTATTGCGATGATTGCTACAATAGGGTCTGGGAGGCCGCCAAAGCCGTCAACTGGGGATATCAGAGGGTCCACTTCTTCCGCGGTGGGGCACAAGCCTGGAAAGACGCGGGGTTTCCTGTCGAATCGGGGCCATAGGGAAATTAGAAGCAAGTTCGTTCAAGCTAACGACTTACGAATTCAGCCGTTTCAGCGGCCGCTTAGGGTCAATTCCAGACCTGGTCGCTGGCTCCGAAAATAGTCTGCTGTTCGCCCCAAAGCAGACTTGGTTTCTCGAAACGTCCGTACAGAGTGAAAGCGGACTCCATGCGGGGCTTTTAATGGGTGGCCGCTTGTAACCAAGCGCGGACGATGCCGCCACACATTGATTTGTGAGCTCAGGGGATTGCCAGAAAGATACTGTCTCTTCTTCACTGTATTCAGGGGAGGGACATGGTTGGGATGGAGACTCCAATTTCAAGGTATCGGAGTCTTGTCAGTCCGGTCCCGCCGGAAAAAAGATGAAGTTGAAAACGTAACCCTTCTTGCCGACCAGCGGCCGGTGGCAGATGTCGAAGTCAAGGCTCAGGGCCTTGGTCAATTGGCCTTGGTGGAGGGCGAAACCGGTATAGCCGTACGCTTCTACGGTGCCGATCATGTCCTCGATGGGGATGCCGGTATGCCGTTCCTCCATCTCGATCAGCAGGACGGGCTTGTCCCTGGACAGCGTTTCCCCGGCGCCTTCCAGGGTTTGCAGTTCGAAGCCCTCCACGTCGACCTTGATGAAGCCGACGGGGGGCAGATCAAGATCGTCGATGCGGACGGCCTCGACCGTGACCGCGCCGAATTCGCCCTGCACCTTGTGTGCGCTGAGCGATCCGCCCTGGTTGGAATAGCCTTTCTTGGAACCGCGCGGGATACGCAGTTCGGCGCTGCCGGCGGCGTTGGATATGGCTAACGGCTTGGCGGTCGCATTGTACGGCAGGCTGCGGATCAGGGATTTGTAGAGCTTCGGGTTGGGCTCGAAGGCATAGACATGGGTCGCCAACGGTCCGAGCAGATGGGTGTAGACCCCTTTGTTGGCGCCGATGTCCAGCGCGGCACGGCGGCGATCGACCAGAAACGGCAACAGCCGCGTTTCCGGCTCGCCCTTGCGCAGTTCCTTGGCGACCCGGTATTTCATATACAGCCAGCCCGGCACCAGCAGGTCCTTGATGATCTCCTCGAATGTCGAGGGCGGTTGCCAGGATGCGGTCACGTTAAGGCCTCGATCGCTTGGGTGCCGTCGATTTGATTGGGCAGGGCGTGGAAATCTCCGACGTCATCAAGCGCCGTGTCCAGCTGTCCCTGATAGTCGTCACGCTGGATTTCCACCGCGCCGAACATGGCCAGGTGATCGGTAATGAATTGCGTGTCGAGCAAGGTGTAGCCACCGGCCCGCAGCCGAGCGACCAGGTGGACGAGCGCGACTTTGCTGGCGTCGCGGGCCCGGGCGAACATGCTTTCGCCGAAGAATGCCGTGCCCAGGCTGACGCCATAAAGACCGCCGGCCAATTGGTCTACGCCATCCTCGGCGGCCGTCCAGCATTCCACGCTATGGGCGTGGCCGCGTTCGCAAAGCGCCGTGTAAAGGTCGATAATCTCGTCGTTGATCCAGGTTGCCTGCCGCCTCGGGTGGGGCTCAGCGCAGGTTTCCATGACCTGGCGGAAGGCGGTATCGATCGTCACCCGGTAAGTATCCGAACGCACGGTGCGGGCTAGGCGGCGGGGCAGGTGAAAGCCGTCCAGCGGCAAGACGCCGCGCTTGTCGGGATCGACCCAGAAGATGCGCGTATCGAAGCGGCCGTCGGCCATGGGAAAGACGCCGACCGAATAGGCCTTGAGAACAAGATCGGGGGTTAGGTCCGGCCCGCTGATGTCGCTAGCTCTCCTCGCGCTTGGCGATGAACGATTCCAGCCAATGGATGTCGTACGCGCCATATTGGAAATAGTGGTCGTTGACGAGCACGCGGTGGAGGTCGAGGGTCGTCGGGATGCCGCCGATCACGTATTCCTCCAGGGCGCGCCGCAGCCGCATGATGCATTCGGTTCGGCTGCCGCCACGGACGATCAGCTTGGAGATCAGGCTGTCGTAATGGGGCGGCACGCGGTAGCCGGAATAGAGCGCCGAATCGACCCGCACGTCCAATCCGCCCGGCGGGTGGTAGTCGGTGACTTGGCCGGGCATGGGGATGAAGGTGCGAGGATCTTCGGCGTTGATGCGGCACTCGATGGCATGGCCCCAGAACTTGATGTCTTCCTGTTTGAAGCTCAAGGGAGCGCCGTCGGCGATGCGCAGTTGCTCCCGCACGATATCGATGCCCGTGATCATCTCGGTGATGGGGTGTTCGACCTGCAGACGGGTGTTCATCTCGATGAAGTAGAATTCGCCGTCCTCGTAGAGGAATTCGATGGTGCCGGCGCCGAGATAACCGAGCCCCCTGATCGCCGCGGCGACTTTCTCGCCGATCTCGGTGCGCTGTTCGGCATTGAGGGCGGGGGAGGGGGCTTCCTCGAGCACTTTCTGGTGACGGCGCTGCAGCGAGCAATCGCGCTCGCCCAGATGGACGACGTTGCCGTGGCTGTCGGCCAGGATCTGCACTTCGATATGGCGCGGACGGCCAAGGTATTTTTCGATGTAGACCGCGTCGTCGCCGAACGCCGCCTTGGACTCGGCGCGCGCCGTCGAAAAAGCGTGGGCCACGTCGTCGGCGGTTTCCGCCACCTTCATGCCCCGGCCGCCGCCGCCGGAGGACGCTTTGATGAGGATGGGATAGCCCATCTCGTCGCCGATGCGCTTGGCGTCGTCGGCGGTTTCGACGCCGCCGTCGCTGCCCGGCACGACAGGGACGCCGAGGCTCTTCATGGTTTCCTTGGCGGCGATCTTGTCGCCCATCAGATTGATGTGCTCGGCGGTGGGACCGATAAAGGCGATATTGTGGGCCGAAATGATTTCGGCGAAATTTGCATTTTCCGACAGGAAACCGTAGCCCGGATGGATCGCGTCCGCGCCGGTTACCTCCGCTGCTGAAATGATAGCAGGGATATTGAGATAGCTGTCGGCTGCAGCGGGCGGTCCGATGCAGACGGCTTCGTCGGCCAGCCGAACGTGCATGGCCTCGGAATCGGCCGTGGAATGAACCGCCACCGTATTGATGCCCATTTCCCGGCAGGCCCGGTGAATTCGCAAGGCGATTTCGCCCCGGCTGGCGATGAGAACCTTTTCGAACATCGGCCGGTCCCGTCTATTCGATTATCAACAGGATTTCGCCGTATTCGACCGGCGCGCCGTCGCTGAAGAGGATCTGGGTCACGCGGCCGCTTTTGGGTGCGGGTATGGGGTTCATGGTCTTCATGGCTTCGACGATCAGCAGCGTCTGACCTTCCGAAACCTCGTCGCCGACCTTGACGAAGGGGGCGGAACCTGGCTCGGGCGCAATGTAGGCGGTGCCGACCATCGGTGACGTAACGGCGCCGGGGTGGGAGGCCTCTTCCGCTTCCGCCCGGGGTTCGGCCGCCCGGGCGGCGGGGGAGACCGGCGCGGCAACCGGCGCCGGAACAGCGACGGCAGCGGCGGGTGCTGCAGCTCGCGCCACGCGGATCTGGCTTTTGCCTTCGGTGACTTCGATTTCCGTCAACCCGGTCTCATCGAGCAGTCCGGCGAGTTCGCGAATGAGGTCTTTGTCGATGGATGGTTTGTCGTTCATGAAGGGTTTGTTTCCTAGTCTTGTTCTTGTCGCCCTAGAATTCCAGCCATTGCCTCGATTGCCAACACATAACTGTCGACGCCGAAGCCGCAAATGACCCCCTCGGCGGCCGCGCTGATGAAGGAGTGGTGGCGGAATTCCTCGCGTTTGTAGATGTTGGACAGGTGGACCTCGATAACCGGCAGGCCGACGGCATTCAGGGCATCCAAGAGTGCGACGGAGGTGTGGGTGAGAGCGCCGGCGTTGATCATGATGCCGGCGAATTCGCCTCTGGCCTCCTGGATCCATGTGACTAATTCCCCTTCGACATTGCTTTGGCGGCAATCGACGGCGAGGCCAAGATCGGTCGCCCGCGCCGCCAAAATCCGGTGTACGTCGTCGAGCGTCTCGTGGCCGTAGATGTCGGGTTCGCGTGTGCCCAACATGTTCAGGTTGGGGCCGTTGAGCACCAGTACGGTAGTTGCCATGTCCGTCATTATCCCTTGGCCGGGTGCGATCGCGCGGGTTGAAGTCGGCTTGCGAAATCCGTCCGCCGTTATAGCACGCGGCCATAGTCGCGCAAGACGGCAACGTGTGCCGCGTTACGGCACGGCGTTTGCTGTGGCAGACCCGATGCGGTTCGATTCGGCGACTCACGCCCTCCAAATGTTCCGAATTGAAACGCTGTAAACGCCGGCCTGTTTTTGATCGGCACACACGGGATGAACAGCAATCGAGTTTGTACAAATGTCGAAGAATTCGAAGGCCCGGGTTCTCAAGGAACCCCACGAAATGTCAGAAGAAGAGTGGTTGGCGACCGTTGAATCATCAAAATACGACTCGACCAAATGGCAGTTGGCGGGCGGGCTGGTTGGCGTGATGGTCATCGGTATTGCGCTTTGGGTGGTCTTCCTCAATCCACTCGGTTAGGGCGTCAACTGGCTGAACCGGATTGCCGCCGAGTTGAAAATCGGCGGTTTCCTCCCCATACTTGATAGATACCCGTTGAACGCCGCTGCGAGCCGGGGCAGATTTGTGTGCCCCTCCGTCCCGGCGTGGAAGGCGTATCCTGAATATGTCCGGTACCGCATAAATCATGACTGAACCGGCCGAACCCACCCATCGGCGATGGCGCCGGCGTATTGCCTGGTGGCTGATGGCATTGGTTGTCGTGCCGCTGATGGGGAGTGCCGCCTTGGTTGCCGCAAGCGAAACGCCGCACTGGAGTACCGCCAGCCATGATCCCACCGGGCAGGCGCCGGACCCGGCCACCACGCCGGAGGCGGTCGTCCAGGTCTATGCGGCGCGGACCTGGGGTTGGCGCGGGGTATTTGCCGTGCACTCCTGGATCGGCATCAAACCGAAGAACGCCCTGCAGTACACCCGCTACGAGGTGATCGGCTGGCGGCTTTATTACGGCCGGCCGCCGCTGAAGATCAGCAACCGGGCGCCGGATGCCGAGTGGTTTTCACGCCGGCCCGAGTTGCTGGCCGACATCCGCGGGGAAGATGCGGAAACAATCATTCCGAAAATTAAGCAGGCGGTTCGGGACTATCCCTTTGCCGAATATTACCGCACCTGGCCGGGACCGAATTCAAACACTTTCGTTGCCCATGTCGTCCGGTCCGTACCCGGTTTCAACGTCGATCTGCCGGTCACTGCCGTCGGCAAGGACTATCTGGCCGATGGCGTGTTGAACACCCGGCTGCCGGGCGGGCGGGGCATGCAAGTCTCGCTGGGCGGCTATGCCGGCGTTCTTTTGGGGCCGGAGGAAGGCCTGGAGATCAACGTCCTCGGCGCCGCCTTCGGCATCGACCTCAATCCGCCGGCGCTCAAACTGCCCGGCCTCGGCCGCGTCGGGATGAATTAGCGCCTTTCAACACCAAATTTTGTCCGCCGCTATTGACAGCGCCCGGCAAATTCTTCGCAATGACATTTGCAACTGGCGCATTACTCCGGGGAGCGGATGGCTGTGAAACTTGACGATAACGTAGTGGCGGCCTATGCCGAGGATGGCGCGGTTTGCCTGCGCAATCTGTTGGACCAGGATTGGATTGAGCGGCTGCGCGATGGGGTCGAGCAGGCCATCGCCGAGCCCGGCCCGATGGCGCGGCTGAACGGGCCGGACGGCGACAAAAAGCGCTTCTTCGTCGACTTCTGCCTGTGGCTGCGCATACCGGTTTTCGATGATCTCGTTTGGCGCTCACCTCTGGCGGCGGCGGCGGCTCAGCTGATGGCCTCGGACAAAGTCAACTTCTACCACGAGCATCTTTTGGTGAAGGAGCCCGGCGCGGAGGAACGTACGCCCTGGCACCACGACATGCCGTACTATCCGCTGACGGGTGATCAGATTTGCTCGTTCTGGATTCCCCTCGACGACGTGCCGGAAGAAACGGCAGTGCGATATGTCCGCGGCTCCCACCGTTGGGGCAAGCGCTACCAGCCGATGTATTTCAAGAAATCGACCGACCTGGCCGTCAGCGATGAGGTGTTCGAGGCGCCGCCCGATATCGATGCCGCGCCGGATCAATACGACCTTCTGCACTGGGAGTTGACGCCCGGCGACTGCATCGCCTTCCACGGACTGACACTGCATGGCGGTCCGGGCAATCCCTCGGCCACCCGTCGCCGCCGCGCCTTCGCGGCGCGCTGGACGGGCGACGACGTCCGTTATGCGGAACGTCAAGGCCAGGTTTCGCCGCCGATCGAGAACCACGGCGTGGGCGATGGCGAAGTGTTGGACAGCGACACCTTTCCGGTCGTCTGGCGCGATGGCGCACGGCGGGAACGACAAACAGTCGCCGAAGGGGATATGGCATGAAGCTCTACGGATACTTTCGCTCTTCCGCCGCCTACCGCATCCGTATCGTCCTCAACCTCAAGGGACTGGACCACGAACGGGTTTACGTCCATCTGCGGCTCGGCGAACAGTTGCAGCCCGGCTATCTCGAACTGAACCCGCAAGGCAAAGTGCCGGCTCTGCTGGACGGCGAGGCCGTGCTGACGCAATCCATGGCAATCGCCGAGTATCTCGAGGAGTGTTATCCAGCGCCCGCTTTGCTGCCCGAGGAGGCCGTCGACCGGGCCTGGGTGAGAGCGATTTGCCAGGCGGTGGCGTGTGAAATCCATCCCCTCAACAATCTCAGCACGCTTAATTACCTGGTTAACGACATGGGGTTGAGCGAGGACGACAAACTGCGCTGGTACCGCCACTGGATTGCCGCCGGCTTGGGCGCCATTGAGGCAATGCTGCAGGCCCACCCCGATTCGAGTACATTCTGCCACGGCAACATGCCGACGCTCGCCGACGCTTTCCTGATCCCGCAGATCTTCAATGCCCAGCGCTTTGATTGCGATCTGAGCGGATATCCCACCATCCTCAGGGTCGAAGCCGCCTGCCGCGATTTGGAAGCCTTCAGCGCCGCCCACCCGGACAACCAGCCGGACCGCGAGTAAAACACCGGTCTGACCTCAGCAGGTCAAACAGCCGGAACGGGCCTCGGCGACGAGTTTTCGCATTTGATTGAGGTTAACGTAGCCGGGGATAATGGCGTCGCCGACCACGAAGCCGGGCGTTCCCTGGATACCGAGATTTTTCGCCAGATCGTAGGACCGGGCGACAACCCGCTTGACCTCAGGGCTTTCCATGTCCTCGGCGATTTGTACGGGATCAATGCCGTTTTCCTCGGCAATGTCGAAAATTCGCCGGCGGTCCAGATTGCCGCGCGCATCCATCAGCGCGTTGTGGAATTCGAGATATTTCGTGCGGTCGGACATCAGCGCAGCGATTGCCGCGCGCGAGGCCAAGTCGGATTGCGGCCCGAGGATGGGAAATTCCTTGTAGACGACCCTGATATTGGGGTCCGTCGCCAGGAGTTTCGCCAACACAGGGTGGAATTTTTTGCAATAACTGCAGCGGTAGTCGAAGAATTCGACCAGTGTTACGTCGCCGTCCGGGTTGCCGCCGACGAATGAGTCCGGATCGTTGCGCAGGAGTTCGCCGCTGTTCTTGAGATAGGAAAGCGTCTTGGCCTTTTCTTCGGCTTCCTGACGCGCTTGCATGGCCTTGAAGGCCTCGACGATGATCTCAGGATGATCTTCGATGTATTTCTTGATGGTCTCCTCGACCGCTTTCCGTTGAGACGGCGTAAGAGCATCAGCCGCCAGGACAGCCGAAGATCCGGCGAACAGCAAAACAGCCGCCAGCAGCAGCATGCCGAACAGCGCCATCATGGATTGATCGAGTATCGGCGCGGCTTTGGTCCGGGCACGGGCAAAGAAAAGTTGGTTCGGCAAAGCTGGTCTCCTAAATGAATACGCCACCAAGGAGGAGACAATATGCCAAATCCGGGGTGGCGTGAATTCACAAGCAGATTACTAACTTTACGCGCTTACGCGGCTCCCAAAGCGGTTACGCTCTTTTCAGCCGCTAGGTCGCCTTGATGTTGTGTGGGAAATCTTCGACTTCCTGGCGCAGGCCCGGGAAGCGTTCAGCCAGTTCCTAATTCGTAGGGGCGATCAAGTCGATCGAACCCGGTCGACCGCGGCTTTCCATCCGGCGTAGAGGTCCGTGCGCTGACTGTCCGCCATGCCGGGTTCGAAGCGCTTGTCGCATTGCCAGTGACGGGCAACATCTTCCATGCCTGAAAAATATCCGGTCGCCAAGCCGGCGAGGTAGGCCGCCCCCAAAGCCGTCGTTTCCGTCACCACGGGTCTTTCCACAGGCGTGTCCAGGATGTCGGCGAGGAACTGCATGGTCCAGTCGTTGGCCGCCATGCCGCCGTCGACCCGCAACGCAGGGGGCAGGGGGGCGCCGTCGGAGGTCATGGCTTCCAAGAGATCGCGGGTCTGGTAGCAGACCGCTTCCAGGGCGGCGCGGGTTATTTCAGCCGCGCCGCTATCCCGGGTCAGGCCGACCAACGCGCCCCGGGCGTCGGCGTCCCAATAGGGCGCGCCGAGGCCGGTGAAGGCGGGCACCATGTAAACGCCGCCGGTTGACGCCGCGGCGGCGGCCAGCGCTTCGCTCTGCGCCGCATCCGCAAATAGTCTAAGGCCATCGCGCAACCATTGAACGGCGGCACCGGCAACGAAGATGCTGCCCTCCAGGGCGTACGTCGTTTCACCATCCAGACGCCAGGCCACCGTGGTCAACAAGCGGTTTGTCGAATTGACGGCGGTCGTGCCGGTGTTGAGCAGCGCGAAGCAACCCGTGCCATAGGTGCTCTTCAGGGTGCCGGGTTTGAAAGCCGCCTGGCCGAAGGTTGCCGATTGCTGGTCGCCGGCCATGCCAGTGACGGGAATGGCGGAGCCAAACAACGCTGCGTCGCAATCACCGAAGTGACCGGCACTATCCAGAACCTCCGGCAAAACTTCCCTGGGGACGTCATGCAGTGCCAGAACTTCGTCGTCCCATTCCTGAGTATGAATGTTGAAAAGCTGCGTCCGGGAAGCATTGCTGGCGTCGGTGGCGTGGATCTTGCCGCCGGTCAGATGCCAGAGCAAATAACTATCGATGGTGCCGAACGCGAGCTCGCCGGCAACCGCCCGTTCCCGTGCGCCATCGATATTATTCAGCAGCCACGTCAGCTTTGTCGCCGAAAAGTAGGGGTCGAGCAGGAGGCCGGTGCAGCTCTGCACCAGATCGGCATGACCGGCGTCGACAAGTTCGCGGCAGCGCGCCGCCGTGCGCCGGTCCTGCCAGACAATGGCGTTGTGTAACGGCTCACCGGTCTGGCGGTCCCACAGCACCGTGGTCTCGCGCTGATTGGTGATGCCGATGGCGTGGACCCGGCCGGCGCCGATATTTTCGATGACCTCCCGGGCTGTCGCCACGGTGTCGCGCCAGATGATCCGGGGGTCATGCTCGACAAGTCCGGGTTCAGGGTAAATTTGCGGCAATTCACGTTGCGCCAGAGCGACGATGGCGCCGCTCTGATCGAAGGCAATAGCCCGGCTGCTGGTGGTGCCCTGGTCAAGCGCCACAATACAGGCGCTGGCCGATCGCTGGTTCATGGCGTGCCGTCCCTCCCGCCGTTATTGGCGCTTAGCCCGCTTCTTGAGTTCCCGATCCACCGATCTTTGAATATCCAAAGCCCGGATACGGCCCGTGGATCCATGGGGCATCTGGTCCAGGGCCCGGCGGGCGAACATGCGGGCATCAAGCGGACGACCGGTCAGCAAAGCGTACTCTGCGCTGGCCAGCGACGATTTTGCGATCTGACCGTCGCGCCCCAGAGCGATGGCCAACTGGCGCCAGGCGGAGGCGAGATCACGCTCGAGGCTGACGGCGGCCTCAAGGTGCGCGATGGCCTCGTGAACGAGCGATGGATCCGCCGTGGCGATTTGCGCTTGGCCCAGCGCCATCAACAACAAGGGCTCTTTGGGCATCAGCGCGTTAGCCCGGCGCAAGGGCGCCACTGCCTCGCCGGCGTTGCCCTGCTCGAACAGGATCTGCCCCTTCAATTCGTGAAAGTAGGGATCATCGGGATAGGCTTTCAGCAAATTATCGATTTCGCGGCGCGCCGCAGGCAGGTCCGAATCGCGGTGATAGGCCACCGCCCTGGCGAACCGGGCCGGTATGCTGGAATTGGTTTCGGGGTACTTGCGCAGCGTCCGGCTTGGGGATTCGAAAAAGGCAAATATTTTGGCTTGCAGCCGGGCAAGCCTTCGGTTGGCTTCCACGTCAGCGGGCGGCGGCCCGCTTTGCTCGACGACGGTGCGAAGTGCGGCGATGCGGTCTCGCGTCAGCGGGTGGCTGCGGACGTAGGGATCCTGGTTGGCCGTGACAAGGGCTTCCTGGCCTCTCATGCGTTCCAGAAAGGTCAGAATACCGGCCGGTGACTGACCGGTGTCGCGAAGAAGCTTGATCGCCATCTGGTCGGCCACCGATTCCTGAGTCCGGTTGTATTTGAGCAGGGATCCTTGGGCGACCTGCTGACCGCCTGAAAAGACGGCGCCGCCGACGTCGCCCTGACCGGCGACAATCGCTGCAATGCCCAGGACCATGGCGACGATGGCCTGGGCGTTGGCGCTCTTCATGGCGTCGCGGAGCCGAACCAGATGTCCGCCGGCGATGTGGCCTGTTTCGTGGGCTAGAACACCGACGATTTCGTTGACCGTCTCGGCCGACATCAGCAAACCGGTGTTGACGAAAATATTCTGACCGCCGGCCACGAAGGCGTTCAGATCACGATCCGCGACGATGTGAATGCGCACGGCACCCGATGTCAGGCCCGCCGCGCTGAACAGTGGCGAAACCCAATCGCGGATGCTATGTTCGATCTCGGCGTCCCGGATCAATTTGATCTGCGCCGAAGATGCCGGTCCAATTGGGACGGCGAACATCCAAATTAGAGCCCACATCACGGTCGTATGAAGTAATCGCGGCATGGAGTTGGACAACGAGCGGACTCCCGTGAAGGTGGTTCAGCGTAAAACTGGTCGAGGGCGCCGTCAACGCGGCTGGCTTCCCCTTGCCCTCGGCGTGGCCCTGCTCGCAGCGTGTTCTAACGAGCCGGAGATTACCACCTTGGAGCTGGGCGAGGTTATCGACGGCTTTGTCGGCGGCGTGGCGGCGGACGAGCCGCGGTCGGCCTTGGTCGCTCAGGACGTATTGGCGGCCGGCGGCACGGCCGCGGACGCCGCCGTGGCTCTGGCGTTTTCGATGGCCGTCACCTACCCGTCGGCGGCATCCCTTGGCGGTGGCGGGGTTTGTGTAATCTACGACGCCGCCACGCAAACGGCTGAAACCATCAATTTCCTGCCGGGCCGCCCGGCCCGGGGCGGCATCGTCGCGGTGCCGGGCACGGTGCGCGGCATGGCGGCGCTGCATAGCCGTTATGGCCGTACGAGTTGGGCCGCCCTTGTGTCGCCGGCTGAAATTCTGGCGCGGCGCGGCCATACCGTTTCACGCGCCCTGGCCGGACCTCTGGTTGCGGCCCGTCCCCTTCTGGCGGCGGAGCAGGGGCTGCGTTCTATCTTCATGACGCCGAGCGGCAAGACGCTCAGGGAAGGAAATACGCTTTCCCAAGTCCCGCTCTCGGCCGTGCTGGCGCAAATTCGCGTGCGCGGGCCGGGTGAGCTCTACATCGGACCGGCCGCCCTGAACTTCGTCAGCGGCGCGCGGGCGCTGGGCGGGGTCGTTGAACTTTCAGACCTGAGGGGCTACCGGCCGTCCTGGCACGACACGATTTCGATGAACACCGGAAAGTTCGTCTACCACACCAGTCCCAGCCCGATGGGCGGCGGTGCGATCGCCGGCCAAATGTGGGCCATGCTGAACGAAAACCAACGTTTGTCGAAAGCCAAGGACGCCCAGCGCACACATCTGTTGGCGGAGGTTTCGGCCCGTGCGTACGGCGACCGCCGCGTCAATGCCAAACGGCCTTTGTCGTCGTTCCGGGCCCACGCTCTCATGACCGGTTATCTACCCAACCGTCATCCGCCGATGCCCAAATCGCGGCAACCGGCCCTTAGTCCGGAATTGGGTGAAGGAGGTTCGACCGGCTTCGCCGTCGTCGACCGTGAAGGATCGGCTGTCACCTGCACACTTTCCATGGGCCGGGCGTTCGGCGCCGGCCGGGCCGACCGTTTGACCGGCATTGTGTTCGCAGCCCCCCCGATTCAAAGCGATTTCGAGTTTCTCGGACCGTCGCTGGTGGTCGGGCCGGAAGGCAGCGTGATCATGGCGGCTGCGGCATCCGGCGGGCCCGCCGCACCGGCGGCGCTGGCGCAGGGCGCGCTGGTGGCGATCGAAACCGGATCATTGACGAATGTCCTCGGTGCGCCCCGGGTCTTTCACCCTGGTAATCCGGATCTGGTCTATGTGGAGCCGGATATGAACGGCGATATCGTCGCCAACATGCGCCGGCGGGGCCACACCCTGAGGATGGCGCCGTCGCTTGGTCGGGTGAATGCCATCCTGTGCCCCGGCGGGCTGAGCGGCGAAAACGTAAAGTGTGAATACCGCAGCGACCAGCGCGGCTACGGCTTGGCCGTCGGCGGCGAATTCTAATCCCTAGCCGGAACATCTGTTGAGACAGGTTTGCATATGAAGGTCGCACGACGGACCAAGCCGATCACGCCGTTCTTCGCCATGGAGGTCATGAAAGCCGCCAATGAACGCGCGGCGGCGGGCGGCGACGTCCTGCACATGGAGGTCGGCGAACCGGCGGGGGGCGCGCCGGCGGCCGTTGTCGAAGCCGCGCAAGCCTCTCTTAGCCGGGCCGACGCGTTGGGCTATACCGAGGCCCTCGGACTGCCGGAACTGCGGGCGGCCATCGCAGCCCACTACATTGAAAGTTATGGCGTGGCGACCGATCCGGCGCGCATCGTCGTCACGACCGGGTCATCAGGCGGTTTTCTTTTAACTTTTATGGCGGCCTTCGACGCGGGCGACCGGATTGCCCTGGCGGCCCCGGGATACCCCGCTTACCGCAACATCATGGCCGGTCTCGGCATCGAAGCGGTGACTATCCTGACCGGGCCGGAAACGCGTTTTCAACCCACGCCGGAGTTGTTGGCGCGGGCGGCGGCCGATGGGGGCAAGCTCGATGGCTTGTTAATCGCCAGTCCCGCCAACCCGACAGGCACAATGCTCGACCATGCCGCGCTTTCGGCGCTGGTCGATCATTGCCGCGAGCACGGCATCCGAATCATTTCAGACGAGGTTTATCACGGCATTACCTACGGCGACGCCGCGGAAACCATCGTGGCGCTGGACGATCACGCCGTGGCGGTGAACAGTTTTTCCAAGTATTTCGCCATGACTGGCTGGCGCTTGGGCTGGATGGTATTGCCGGAGGATCTCGTCCGGCCAGTGGAGCGGCTGGCGCAGAACTTCTACATCTCGCCGCCGACGCTGTCGCAGCATGCCGCTACCTCTGCCTTCGCTTCGACCGAAGAACTGAACGCCAAGGTCGCAGAGTATGCCCGTAACCGGGAGATGTTGCTGCGCGAAATGCCCAAGGCCGGATTCGACAATCTGGCCCCGGCCGATGGGGCGTTTTATATCTTTGCCGACGTCAGCAATCTGACAAACGATTCCAGTGAATTCTGCCGCAGGATGTTGGCGGAAACCGGCGTCGCGGCAACCCCCGGAATCGATTTTGATCCCGACCGGGGCGCCGCCTATGTGCGCTTCTCCTTCGCCGGAAAATACGAAGATATGGCGGAGGCGGCCGAGCGCCTCAAAGGCTGGCTGACCAAATAGGATTGCCTCAAACGGAAAAGGGCGGCCACCGTTTCAGGGGCCGCCCTCGTCGTTAGCAGTTTGAGCAGAGCTATCCCCGCTGCCACCATCCGCGGCGCCGGGATTTTGGGGTATCGTCGTCGGCCGCCTCCGCCACTTCTTCCGCAGCGGGCTCGGTGGCGACGATTTGAGGCGTGGCGATTTCCGTTACCGGTTCGACGACTTCCGCCGTGACCGGTTCGGCATCGGCGGCGAGTGCCGGTTCGAGGTCTGCCTCGGCTGACGGCTCCGCCTCCGCAACTTCATCGGCAAAGTCGGCCGCCTCGGGTTCCGGTTCCGTTTGAGCCTCGATATCCTCAGAGGTGTCTTCGGCGGCCTCCGGGGCCTCTACCGGCGGCTCATCGGCGACGGGTTCTTCGGCCATCGGCTCGTCCGCAGCGGGCGCTGCGGCGGCATCGGTTTCCTCCGCCTCTTTTTCGCTTTCTTCGGGCGTCTTTTCCGCGCCTTCCTGGGCGTCGGATTCGGCCGGCGTTTCGGCAGCGCTTTTGCGGCTGCGCCGACGACGTCGGCGGCGGCGGGGTTTCTCCTCCGACACGCCGCTATCTTTGTCGTCACTTTCAGCCGTCGCGGTCTTGTCCACGGCGTCAGCGTCGTCCGTCTCGGCTTTGTCTTCGGCCGTCGTCTCGCCGGCGGTTTCAGCGGCCTCGGCGCTCTCGGCCTTGCTCCGACGGCGTCTGCCGCCGCGCTTGCCGCGCCGGCGCCGTTTTTTGGGCTGGGCTTCGTCGTCGCTTTCGGACTCCTCCGGTTCCACGATTATCACTTCGGACACCGGTTCGATTTCCTCGACGTCGCCGCTGTGCGTCCGTACCCGCTCCAGGCGGTAATCCGGCGGCACCAGGCTTTCGTCGGCGCCGATGCCGATGCGCATCTTGAAGCGCTCCTCCAGCAGCAATACGCCGTCACGCTTTTGGTTGAGCAGGTAAAGCGCCACTGGCGTCGCCACGTGGATGAGTATTTCGGCGGCCCTGCCGCGAATGCCCTCTTCCTCGACCGCCCGCAGCACGTGAAGTGCAGAGCTTTCGATTGAGCGCACCACGCCGGTGCCCTCGCAATGGGCGCAGACTTCGGTGCTGGCTTCGATCAGGCTGGGGCGCAGCCGCTGGCGCGACATCTCCAGCAGGCCGAAGGGGCTAATGCGTCCGACCTGGATGCGCGCGCGGTCCGATTTCAGTTTTTCCTTCAACCGCCGTTCGACGTTCCGGGCGTTGCGCGATTCGTCCATGTCGATGAAATCGATGACCACCAGACCGGCGAGGTCCCGCAGGCGAAGCTGACGGGCGACTTCTTCCGCCGCCTCCAGATTGGTGCGGTAGGCCGTTTCCTCGATGTTGCGTTCACGCGTGGAGCGGCCCGAGTTGACGTCGATGGCCACCAGCGCTTCCGTCGGGCTGATGACGATATAGCCGCCGGATTTAAGCTGAACGGTCGGGCTGTGCATTGAATCGAACTGCTGCTCGACCTGGTAACGGTGGAACAATGGGATACGGTCGGCGTAAGGCTGTACCCGCTTGGCGTGGGAGGGCATCAGCATCTTCATGAAGCTCTTGGCGGCCTTGTAGCCTTCATCGCCCTCGACCAGCACCTCGTCTATTTCCTTGGAGTAAAGGTCCCGGATCGAGCGCTTGATGAGGTTGGCTTCCTCGTAGGTCAGACTGGGCGCCGTCGATTCGAGCGTCAGTTCGCGCACGCTGTCCCACAAGCGCATCAAATACTCGTAGTCCCGCTTGATTTCCGCCTTGCTGCGCGATTGGCCGGCGGTGCGGACGATGAGCCCCATGCCGGTCGGGACCTTCAGGCCGTCGATGACGCCCTTGAGTTTTTTGCGGTCTGACTGGCTGGTGATCTTGCGGCTGACGCCGCCGCCTCGGGCTGTGTTGGGCATCAGCACGCAATAGCGGCCGGCCAGTGACAGGTAAGTGGTGAGCGCGGCGCCCTTGTTGCCGCGTTCTTCCTTGACGACCTGCACCAAAAGAATCTGACGGCGTTTAATGACTTCCTGAACCTTATAGCGCCGTTGCGGCCGGCGGCGGGGGCGGGAAACGTCATCCAGTTCATCACCGCCCACGGCCACGACATTGCGGCCGCGGGGTTTCGGTTCACCGTCATCGGGCTCGTCGAGGCTGACGTCACCGGCTTCTTCACCGTCGCCGGCGTCGAGTTCCGCTTCCTCGGATGCAGGCGCGTCCTCGCCGTCCTCAGCGTCAGCGTCGTCGGCATCGCCCCCCGGTTCCGCCAATTCAGCTTCCGCCTCGGCGTCGTCTTGGCCGTCGGCTTCGCTATCGGCATTTTCGCCGCCGTTGAGCTCGTCCTCGGCATCCAGCTCTTCCGCCTCGGGCTCGTCGTCCTCGTTTTCCTCGGCCTGCGCGGTTCGTTCCGCTTCCGCCTCTTCTTCCGCTACTTCGGCTGCGCCTTCGAACGCTTCCTGTTCCAGCAGCGCCTGGCGATCCTCGATGGGAATCTGATAGTAGTCGGGGTGGATTTCGCTGAACGGCAGGAAGCCGTGCCGGTTGCCGCCGTAATCGACGAAAGCGGCCTGAAGCGACGGCTCGACGCGCGTCACTTTGGCAAGGTAGATGTTGCCTTTAAGCTGTTGTTTTGTAGCTGATTCGATATCGAATTCTTCGAGGCGCGTTCCCCGAACGACCACAACCCGGGTTTCTTCCGGATGGGCCGCGTCAATAAGCATACGCGTGGCCATAATATTAACCTTCGGACGGCCGACCTCCTGCGCGAATAACAGGCGGAATGCCGCCGCTCATATATGGGCGAGATCGGTTCACCTGGCCGGCTCCAACAACTTCTTCATGGTTGGCGCCGACGCCGACAACCGCATCGCGGTTTGCCGGGGTCCTGTCTCGCAGTTTCAACATAACTCTGCACCGTCTTGGGCGCTGATGGCCGAATGGAACTCGCCGAAACAGAAAAGCGGTAGTGCCGGTTACCCCTTACCGAGTATTTTAAGAAACGGTTTGGGACGGCCCCCTTCGTCCTGTTTCTGCGGTCCGGTCTTCGGATACCGCGCCGCCAACACCCGAAATGAGGGGAATTAGCTGACCACAGAGATTCGCATCGGCATCATAGTCTTAGTACCGTGCCGAAGACAAACGAATTCGCCCGTGGCGTGATTTGCGGGTATTGACGTGTTGTCCATTGCGTCCCTACCCGAATTCGCATTATATCTAGTGCGAGGGAGCGGAGAATATACCATATGTTGCCCAGTGTTCTTGAACAGGGCTTTACCCCAGTGCTGCGCAAAATCATCCTGGCCATCGGGACGCTGATCTATTTTGGCCTCGGCTTCCTCATTTCCAGTTTATCGGCGGTAGGGCAAAGCCATGCCGCGCCGGTCGTCACAGGCGTGCGTACCGGCGTTCATGCCGACATGACGCGCATTGTCCTGGACATGACGGAAGGCGTCGGATTCCAGGTTTTCCTGCTCGACAATCCTTACCGCGCCGTCGTTGACATGAACGAGGTGACTTGGCAGGTCGCGCCGGATGTCATGCGCAATCAGGGACTCATCAAGGGCATGCGGTTCGGCTTGTTTTCGGCGGGCACATCGCGCGTCGTCGTAGACCTGACGGGTCCGGCGAAGGTTCACCGGGCATTTTCCCTACCGCCGCGCGGCGGATCGGGACATCGTCTGGTGATTGACCTGGCCGGCGTCGCCGGCAGTCAATTCAAACGCAGCACGGGCAAGCCGACGCACAAACCGAAGGTGCTGTTCACGCCGCCCAAACCAGCCCAAAAGCCCAACCCGAAACCGGTCATCGTTATCGATCCGGGTCACGGCGGGGTCGACCCCGGAACTATTGGCTTGCACGGGGTGTATGAAAAGAACGTGACCCTCGGCGTCGCTAAAGAGTTGCGGGATAAACTTTTAAAAACAAAGCGTTACAAGGTTATCTTAACGCGCGGAAGGGACGTCTTCGTGCGCCTGCGCAACCGCGTCGCCAAAGGCCGGTCGGCCCGCGGCGACTTGTTCATCTCCCTGCACGCGGACAGTATCTCAAAGCGCAACGTCCGAGGGGCGAGCGTCTACACCCTGTCGGAGCGGGCGTCGGACAAGGAAGCCGCCGCCCTGGCGCGGAAGGAAAATAAGGCGGACATCATCGCCGGCATGGATTTCGGCGAACAAAGCGAGGACGTCGCCAACATCCTGATCGATCTTGCCCAGCGCGAAACCATGAACCTCTCCGCCACCTTCGCCAACATTGCGGTCAACAAGCTGGCCGACGGCGTCAAGGTGCTGCGCCGCAGCCACCGCTTTGCCGGCTTCGCGGTTCTCAAGGCGCCGGATGTGCCGTCCGTTTTGGTGGAGATGGGCTATCTGTCGAATGCCGAGGATGAACGGATGCTGACTTCGCCAAAGCGGCGGGCCAAACTCGTCGCGGCACTGGTCACCGCCATCGACAAGTATTTTCAGAAAGGCGCGAAGTGAGTGCCCCGCACGGGGACCGGCAACTATTCGGCCTTTTGGTCACATCTCGGCCACATTTGTCTTTTACGGGTAAGCTTGCGGAACCATCCGAGATTGTAAAAATGATGGGCGCGGCGGCATGACAAGGATTTTCGCGGCTCTGTTCGGAACGATGGTGCTGGTTGGCATATCGCTGGCCGGCGGCGTCGTTTGGGGACTCTATCACTACGGCCGGGGACTGCCGGACTACCAGCAGCTGGCCCATTACGAACCGCCGACAGTGACACGGGTTCATGCCGGTGATGGGCGCCTGCTGGTGGAGTACGCCACCGAGAAGCGCGTGTTCGTACCCATCGGGGCCATTCCGCGCCGGGTTATCAACGCCTTCCTGGCGGCCGAAGACAAGAACTTCTACACCCACTCCGGCGTCGATTTTCTCAGCATCGTGCGCGCCGCCGTCACCAACCTGATAAATATCGCGCGCAACCGCCGCCCCGTCGGCGCCTCGACCATCACCCAGCAGGTGGCCAAGAACTTCCTGCTCACAAACGAGGTCTCGATCGAGCGCAAAATCAAGGAAGCCATCCTGGCTTTCCGCATCGAACGCGCCTTCACCAAGGACCGCATCCTCGAGCTTTACCTCAACGAGATCTACCTCGGCTTCGGCTCGTACGGCGTTGCCGCCGCGGCCCTCAACTATTTCGACAAGCCCATGGACGAGTTGTCCCTGGCCGAGGTGGCGTATTTGGCGGCCCTGCCCAAGGCGCCCAACAACTACCACCCGGTGCGCCGGCCCGAGGCCGCCCTGGCACGGCGCAACTGGGTGATCGAGCGCATGTTGATCGAAGACTTTGTGACGCCGCGCGAGGCATCCTGGGCGCGGGCGCTGCCGCTCAACATCCGCCGCCGCACGGCGACGGAGTTCGTGTCGGCCGATTACTTCACTGAAGAGGTGAGGCGGCAGCTCATCAAGAAATACGGGGAGAACGGCCTCTATGAAGGCGGATTGTCGGTGCGCACCACGCTCGATCCCCGGCTGCAGGAGATCGCCCAGGAAGTCCTGCGCGACGGTATCGAGGCCTACGACCGCCGCCATGGCTGGCGCGGCGCCATTACCAGCTTCGAAGTCGGCCACGACTGGGCCGAAACGCTGACGGCGATCAAACCGCCGGGCCGGCTCGGCGGCTGGAAAATGGCGGTCGTGCTGTCGGTGCTCGAAACCGGCGCCGAAATCGGCTTCGCCAGCGGCGCGCGCGGCTTCATTCCCATGGCCGGCATGTCCTGGGCGCGGCCCTGGCGAAAAGGCCAGCGGGTCGGCGCCAAGCCCAAGGCGCCGGTTGACGTTTTGGCCGTGGGCGACGTCGTCCCGGTGGCGTCCGACAAGGAACGCACGATCGGGGTCTACCACCTCAAGCAAATACCCGAGATCGAAGGCGGCATCGTCGCCATGGATCCCCACACCGGGCGCGTCCTGGCCATGGTCGGCGGCTTCGATTATGCGGGCAGCGAATTCAACCGGGCGACCCAGGCCAAGCGGCAGCCCGGGTCGGCCTTCAAACCGTTCGTTTACGCCGCCGCCCTGGAGCACGGATTTACCCCGGCCAGTCTCGTCCTGGACGCCCCGTTCGTGATGGACCAGGGAGCCGGCCTGCCCAAATGGAAGCCCGCTAACTATACCAAAAAATTCTATGGTCCCAGTACCTTACGGCTCGGTATTGAGAAATCACGTAACCTAATGACGGTGCGTCTGGCGCAGTTTATCGGCATGGAAGTCGTGGCCGATTACGCCCGCCGTTTCGGCATCACCGACAACATGCCGGAGATCCTCTCGATGTCCCTGGGCGCCGGCGAGACCACATTGATGCAGCTCACCACGGCCTACGCCATGCTGGTCAACGGCGGCAAGGAAATCAATCCGACGCTGATCGACCGCATCCAGGACCGGCGCGGCCGTACGGTGTTCCGCCATGACCCGCGGCCCTGCGACGATTGCCGCAGCACCCGCTGGCTGGGCCAAAAGCCGCCGGTCATCGACGACATCCGCCGCGCGGTCATCGAACCCCAGACCGCGTACCAGGTGGTCTCCATGCTGGAAGGGGTGGTCGAACGCGGCACCGGCCGGCGCGTCAGGGCCGTGGGCAAACCGCTGGCCGGCAAGACCGGGACGACCAATCAGGCTCTCGATACCTGGTTCATGGGCTTTTCGCCCGATCTGGCTATCGGCGTCTATGCCGGTTTCGATAAACCGAAGAGCCTGGGGCCCAGGGAGCAGGGCGCGTCCGTCGCCGCGCCCATCTTCCGCGACTTCGCCGCCCGGGCCCTGGCGGAGCAACCCGCCATCCCGTTCCGCGTGCCCCCCGGCATCCGCCTGGTGCGCGTCAACGCCTCGACCGGCCTGCCGGCCGCGCCGTGGGACAAGAAGGTCATCCTGGAAGCCTTCCGCCCCGGCACCGAACCCACCAAGGGCGCCCCTGTCCTCGACGGCTCCGAAACCGCCGTCACGGGTGGCGCGGGAAGTGCGGTATCGGGAACCGGCGGCTTGTACTGAAATCAGCCTCCATTTCGATTGACGCTCAAGCGGCGCGCAAGTACCGTCTCGCCGCACGAAAATGCTATTGGTTGGGAGTAGGGCGTTGAAGGCCGAGATCATATCCATATCCGAAGACATCAGGCAGTCGCTGGAACTGCTGAGGAGGCGTCTTTGACTGGGAGACGGCGCTGGTCCGGCTGGAGGAACTGAACGCCCAGGCGGAAGACCCCACGCTCTGGGACGATCCCGAAAAGGCGCAGAAAACCATGCGCGAGCGCACCCGGCTCGACAATCAGATCAAGGCGGTGCTGGAGCTCGAAAGCGGGCTTGAGGACAATCTCGAACTGATCGAAATGGGCGAGGCCGAGGGCGACGAGGAAGTCGTCGCGGAGGCCGAGGCCGCCATCGAAGGCATGGCCAAGATCGCCGCCAAGAGCCGCATCGAAAGCCTGCTTTCGGGTGAGGCCGACAGCAACGACACCTATCTCGAGGTCCACGCCGGCGCGGGCGGTACAGAATCCCAGGACTGGGCCGAAATGCTGCTCAGGATGTACGTGCGCTGGGCCGAGGCGCATGGCTACAAGGTCGAATGGCTGGAGGAAAGCCCCGGCGAGGAGGCCGGCATCAAGTCGGCCACGCTTAAGGTCGGCGGCGACAACGCCTACGGCTGGATGAAGACGGAGGTTGGCGTCCATCGCCTGGTGCGCATCTCGCCGTTCGATTCGTCGGCGCGCCGGCACACCAGCTTCGCCAGCGTCGGTGTCTACCCGGTGATCGACGACGCCATCGAGATCGAGATCAGCGACAGCGACCTGCGCGTCGACACCTACCGGGCGTCGGGCGCCGGCGGCCAGCACGTCAACAAGACCGATTCGGCGGTGCGCATGACGCATTTGCCCACGGGTATCGTCGTGCAGTGCCAAAACGACCGCTCCCAGCATAAAAATCGAGCGGCCGCCATGAGCATGCTGAAAGCGCGCCTTTACGAGGCGGAACTACAGCGCCGCGAGGAGGAAGCCCAGGCCAAGCAGGACGCCAAGACCGATATCGGCTGGGGCCATCAGATCCGTTCCTACGTGCTGCAGCCCTACCAGATGGTCAAGGACCTGCGCACCGGCGTGGAAACCAGCAACACAAGCGCGGTGCTGGACGGTGACCTCGACGACTTCATGGCGGCGGCGCTGGCCCAGCGTTTGGGCGGTGAGGGCTCGAATTAAATGGTGGAATTAAATGGTGACAGGTACGAATTAATCGCACGCCATTTGCTTGATCGGTAAGCTCTGAATGGCGATTAATTCGTACCTGTCACCATTTAATTCGCGGAGGCGCCGATGAATGAAATGATTGCCATCCCGTTGTGGGTGGCGGGATTGGTGGTGTTGCTGGCGGCCCTGGCCGTGCTCGACCGCTTTCTGTTGCCCAGCGCGCGCTGGTTCCTGCGCCGCCGCGTGTCGCGTGCGGTCGAGGAACTCAACACCCGGCTCGACCTCAAGATCCAATCCTTCAAGCTGACGCGCCGCGAGGTCCTGATCGACCGGCTGACCTACGATGCCGACGTCATGCAGGCGGTCGAGGAGAAAAGCGCCGCCGAAAACACCCCGAGGGAAGTCTTGATGGCGGAGGTTGCGCGTCACGCCCGCGAAATCGTGCCGGCCTTCAACGCCTACGTTTACTTCCGCGTCGGCGCCTGGGCGGCGCGTCGCGTCGCCGAGTGGCTTTATCGCGTGCGTCTCGGCTATGCCGACGAGGAAGGCTTGGCGGCGGTCGACCCGGAAGCCAGCGTCGTGTTCGTCATGAACCACCGCTCCAACATGGATTACGTCCTGGTCGCCTATCTCGCGGCCTCGCGCACCGCGTTGTCCTATGCCGTCGGCGAATGGGCGCGGATCTGGCCGCTGCAGGCGCTGATCCGATCGCTGGGCGCCTATTTCGTGCGGCGGAATTCGGGCGATCAGCTCTACCGCCGGGTACTGGAGCGCTACGTCGCCATGGCCACGGCGGCGGGCGTGGTGCAGGCGGTCTATCCCGAAGGCGGCCTCAGCAAGGACGGATATCTCAGGCCGCCGCGTCTGGGCCTGCTGAACTACATGCTGAAAGCGCTGGATACCGACGGCGCCAAGGACATCGTCTTCGTGCCCGTCGGCATCAACTACGACCGGGTCTTCGAGGACCGCTCACTGGTGCGCACCTTGGACGGCGACGCCGAGCGGCGCACCACCGGTTTCGCGCTCAAAAAGACCTTCGGTTTCATCGGCCACAATTTCGCCCTGATGGCCAGACGCAAGTGGTACCGCTTCGGTTATGCCTGCGTCAATTTCGGCGCGCCGGTGTCGGCCCGCGCCTGGCTGGCCGACGATGCCGACCGGGTCGGCGAGGCGCACCGGGACCGCATCGAAGCCTTGGGCAAGCACCTCATGGACCGGGTCGGGCACGTCGTGCCGGTGCTGCCGGTGTCGCTGGTGGCCACGGTGTTCGCGGCGCGGCCGGAAGACGCTATCAGCGAGCTTGATCTGAAAGTTGCGGCCCATGCCTTGATCACCCAACTGGAGGCCATCGGGGCGCAGGTCTACGTTCCCCACGCCGATGCCGACTATGCCTTGTCGGTGGGCCTGAGGATGCTAACGCTCAGGCATCTGGTCGAGGAAAAGGACGGCCTGTTCCGGGTCAAGCCGGGCGAACTGCCCATCATGCAGTACTACGCCAATGCGATTGCCCATTTCTTCAAGGAGGAGGGCGGCGCGGCGTGACGCAGCAGGTGGTTCTGGTACACGGCCTGGGACGAAGCTGGGCGAGCATGAGCCTGCTCGGCCGCGGCCTGGAAGCGGCAGGCTACGGCGCAGCCTATTGGGACTACCCCAGCCGGACGCGCACCCTGGCGGAACACGTCGAGGCATTCCGAACCTGGTTGGCGGAGCGGAACTTCGAAGGCCCCGTGCATTTCGTCGGTCATTCCTTGGGCGGTATCATCATCCGCGGCGCCTTGTCGGACCGCCCGCCCGTGCAACAGGGCCGCATCGTGCTGATCGCCGTGCCCAATCAGGGGGCGGGGGTGGTGTCAAGCTTCGGCGCCTTGCCCTTTTCACGCTTCATATTCGGTTTGCCGCTGGAGGATTTGGCCGAGGGCTCAGCGGCGCTGCAGTCGCTCGGCGTGCCGGACGCCGAGATCGGCATCATCGCCAGCGTGCAGCACTTCCACCCCTTCAATCCGATCTCCTACATCAACCTCTTTCACCGCCACGGCCATGAACACGACGGCACCGTCGAACTGGCCAATACCCGGCTGGAAGGCGCCAAGGATGATGTTGTGATCGACGCCCACCACACCTTCATCTGCGATCACGGCGAGGTCATCGCACAAACGGCCGAATTCCTGCGAAACGGTATATTCTTACATCCCGATCATTGAGGAGATCCGCCATGAGTGAAAATGCGCAGTATCGTGTCCTGGTGATCGTCCCTTTTCCCATGTCCGAGGATGACCTGAACCTGCGCCGTCAACAACTGGACGCCGTGCAATTGGGCGACAATATTTCATTTGAATTTGAATCAACGCGGGCGGCGCCTAAGAATTACGTGAGTCAGTCCGACCTGATCCTGGCAGACATGGGCATGCTCGAAGCCGGCCAGAGTGCCCAGGAACGCGGCTTCGATGCCGTCTGTATCGACACCATGAGCGATTCCGGCGTCGCAGCGCTGCGATCGGAATTGGATATTCCGGTGTTCGGGCCTGGACGGGCGTCCGTCCTCATGGCCTTGCTGCTGGGCGAAAAATTCTCCATCGTCACCATGTGGCCCCATTGGAAACACCTCTACGTCAAGACGCTCAAGGACCTGCGCTTCACGGATCATTGCGCCTCCGTTCGCAGCATCGACATCGCCCCCGACAACCGGGGCCTGCTGGGCGGAAAGGAGGAGGAAGTCTTTCCGTTACTCGAGGACGCCGCGAACAAATGCGTTGCGGAGGACGGCGCCGACGTCATTTTGCTGGGTTCGACGACGATGCATCAGGCCCACGGCTATCTCAGCGACCGCTTGAGCGTGCCGGTGATAAATCCCGGCCCATTGACTTACAAACTGGCGGAAACGGCCCTGGGACTGGGCTTATCGCATAGCCGGACGGCCTACCCGAAGACCTTGGAATCA
Source organism: uncultured Rhodospirillaceae bacterium (assembly GCA_964528595.1). GTDB lineage: Bacteria > Pseudomonadota > Alphaproteobacteria > UBA2966 > UBA2966 > CAYFKJ01. Next base: position 44,625 of record CAZGTM010000016.1, on the reverse strand, counting down.
CGGCGCGACTTGGTCAGCCGCATGTTTGACGCTGCGAACTGACAACGCCCGCCGAACAAAAAGAAACGGCCCGCCGGGAGCGGGCCGTGAAATTCGAATGAACTTCGCCAATCGGCGGCGTTTTAGGCCGTGGCCGCCGCTTTGGGCGGTTCTTTCGCCTCTTTGATCGGAGCTTCCGGAACCTTGGCTTCGGCTTCTTTGGTGCCAAACGAGGCCTTTGCCTTGTTGACTACAGGTTGGGCGTCCGCCCGTTTGAGCTGACCCTCAATATAGGCGCCTGATTCCACCGAAAGGATTTCATGGACAATATCGCCGACAACGTGGGCGGTCTTGGAAAGCTTGACTTCCTTGGCCTTTACCTTGCCGTCGATGGAGCCGCGGATCTCAATGGTTTGGGCGATGATTTCGCCGCAGACCTTGGCGTGTTCCCCGATCGTCAATGAACGGATGGAAACGTCGCCGTCGATCGTGCCGTCAACCTGGACTTCGCCTTCGGTCTTCAGGTTGCCGACGATATGGAGATTGGCGCTGATGATGGATGGTGCCACGTTACCCCCCTCGTTTGCTGCTCTTTGTCCCGCTTGGTCTTTGTCAGTTCTTGAAAACATATCTACCCGCTTTCAAAAAATTGGCCGGATTTCGGGATTTGCCGTTGAAGGTCACCTCGTAATGAACGTGGTAACCCGTGCTGCGGCCGGTGCTCCCCATGAGACCGATTTTCTCCCGAAAATCAACACGCTGCCCCTTTTTTACAAGAATCCGGTGCAAATGGCCATAGCGCGTCTTGAGACCCAGGCCGTGGTCGATTTCGATCATGCGTCCGAGGGGGCCGTTGCGGCCCGCGAAAGTCACGACCCCCGCGGCGGTGGCGCGGACGCGGGTTTTGAAAACACCGGCCAAATCGAGGCCGTGATGGCTCGCCCAACGCTTGGTAAAAGGGTCCTTGCGGCGGCCGTAACCGCTTGAGATCGAATAACTGTCGACAGGGGCGGCCAGGGGCAGCCGTTGCAGGATATTCTGCAGGGCTTCCCAGCGACCGATATGCGATTCCAGCGCGCTGACGCTGCTTTCGTATCCCCGGTCCATGCCGGCGAATTCGTCGGCGGCGTCGCCGGCATCGAGGTTGATCAGCGGTCCACCGACGCCTTTGCTCTCCGGCACGGCGCGCTTGACCAGGCCTTCGACGTCAAGCTTGGTGATTTTGATCATTTCTTCCATTTCGGCGACATTCAATTCCGTACGCTCATGAAGCCGCGCGATCAGGTTCTGCTGGGAGAATTTAATTTCGGCCAGCCTGCCTTCCAGTTCATTGACGTGATCGCTGAGCGCGTCGCGCCGCTCCCGGGCGCTATCTCGCTGTAGGGTCAACTGACTGAGCTTTTCCAACGCTCCGTCGAGCGCCTTGCTGAGGCCGCTGCGTTCGTTGGTCGTAACCTCAAGCGTCGATTCCATATTAGCCAGACGGCGTTTCAGGTCCTTTTTGACTTTGATGACCTCGTCGCGGGCGGAAGAGACCTGATCGAGTTCCTCGGTGAGCGAGCCGAGTTTTTGTTCCAGGGAATCCTTCAGGGCGACGATCTTGACCAACTGGCGGTGCTTTTCCTCCAGTTCGCGGGTCATCGCGGTGAAACGTTCCTCGGTGTTGATCAGCTGGCTGGCCAGCTCATCATAGGTATGCTCCATCGTCGCAATCTGACGATTTTTGCTCTCGATAATTTCGTTTTTGAAGATCAGGTAGACCGAGGCGAAGGCAACCCAGCCGAAAAAGGCGAGGACCGCCACCGAGATGACGGTTTGGGAAGCGCCGCCCAGGGAGACGTAATGAACATGACCGCGGCTGCGATAATAAAACTCCCGCTCCGGAAACATGCGTTTCCAGAGTCGTTTTGCGCGCACCCGCCACGTGATGGTCTCGTCGACCGCCATAAGCCTTCCGTATATGTCTAAATGATCAAAAAGATGATCAAACCGCTACAACAAGCCCGGTCCCATCAAATTCCCAGGGCCGGACCGCCAAAACGGTAGATTTCCATGATGAACGCGCCTTGTCCACCGTGTGTTTAAAAAATTTTAACGTTTCGGGTCCAATGGAACATAAAATTTTTCCTCAAATCCCGCTAATGCGCGGGCCGGTACATTGAACGGCCCTTGAACGCGTCCTTTGAAATGCCGGGTGACCAATTCCCGGTAGGCGACCTCCGCCCGCAGCCCGCGGTGCTCCGCGAGCCGGGAAAACCACTTGAAACCGGCCCGGACGTGTTTGATTTCGTCGTGGTAAATTACCTCCAATGCCGCCGCATCATCGTCGTGGCCGTGTGAGCGGAGACGTTCCACCGTGTCCGGCGTGACGTCCAGCCCCCGGGCTTCCAAAACCAGGGGAACGAGGGCCAGCCGGGCGAGCAGATCGCCGGCGGTAACCGTCGCGGCCTCCCACAGCCCGTCATGGGCGGGCAGATCGCCGTACGCCAGACCAATATGGTCCAAGCGCTGCGCCAGCAACTCGAAGTGACCGGCTTCCTCGGCGGCGACGCCGACCCAGTCGTTACAAAAGGCAGCGGCGGTGCCAGGTGACTGCCGCAGAAACGGCTCAGCAGATGCGAAACGGGCGATGATGTCCCAGGCCAGATCGATGGCGTTCAGCTCGATGTGCGCCAGGGCGTGCAGCAACGCTCCCTTTCCCCGCTCGCCAGCGGCGCTGCGCTTGGGCATGTCCCGCGGCGGGCGCAACTCGGGGCGTGCCGGTCGGGCAGGGCGGAGCGGGGGAGAGGGATCACCCGAAAGGCTGAGCGCCAGCTGGCCGTCGCGCCAGGCGGCCGCCAGTGCCCGGCTTAGCGCCACTTTATCCGCTGGGTCCGGCGTTTCGAGAATTTCCGTGGCGTGGGCGAGGAGTGATTGCGGATTTGCCATTAAAAATTATATAAATCAATTAATTATACAATATATCTAATATTTTAGATCAATCGTTTTACTGGGGTTTCAAGAGCGAAGCTGGTTCACTAACGATGTTTCCGAACAATTGGAAGACACGCGCCTGGGTGTCGATCAGGTGGGCGCGCGCGGCGCTGAAATCCGGCTCCCCGACCGCCGCGGCCAGGGCGGCGCGCAGGCCCTCCGGCGCGTTCACGTCTTCGAAATCGTCGCTCGTGGTTTGTCGCAACAATCCCTGAACGTTGCGCATCAGGACAATGGCGTCGATCAGGTCGCCCGCCGTCCCCTGATCGAGCAGCCCGGTTTCCCTTAGGCGCTCGAAGGCGCCGCTGGTGTTGCCGTCGATGACCTCCGGTTTTTCGTGGGCGTGCCGCAGGACGAGGTACTGGGCGATGAATTCCAGATCGACGATGCCGCCGCGCACGTATTTCACGGACCATGGGTTTGAGGTCGGCCGGTCGCGTTCGATGCGCTCCCGCATCTCCGCCACGTCATGCAACAGTTTGTCCCCGTCGCGCCGGGCGCTCATGATCTGACGAACGGTTTGTTCGACCTGCCCGGCCAGGTGGTCCGGTCCGGCCACGATCCGGGCCCGCACCAGCGCCATGTGCTCCCAGGTCCAAGCGTCCGTGGTCTGGTAGCTTGCAAAGCCGTCGAGACGCACGGCGATCGGGCCGGCGGCGCCGGACGGGCGCAGGCGCATGTCGACGTCATATAGCCGGCCTTCGCCGGTCATCGCGTTGAGGGCATTGATGAGCCGCTTGGCCAAGCGCGCGTAGTACTCCGTGACCGACAGGGGCCGTTGACCGTCGGAGGACGACACATCGTCCGGGTGATCGTAGACGAACGTCAGATCCAGGTCCGAGCCTGCCGTCATTTCGCGGGCGCCCAGCTTACCCATGGCGATGACCACGAATTCGCCGCCCGGCACGACGCCGTGCTTTTCCGCCAGTTCGTCCGATACGCACCCCAGAAGGGCCCGGATGGGGACATCGGCAAGGTCGGCCAGCGCCGGCCCGGCGGCATTGGCATCCAGGATATGACGCAGATTTTGCACGCCGATCTGAAAGCGCCGGCCGTGGCTCCAGCGCCGGGTGATGTCCAAAACGTCTTGAATGTCCCGGGCCCGGCTAAGTGCGCCTTCCAATTCCGACCTCAATTCGTTGGCGTCCGGCAACGGATCGTAAAAGCCAGAGGAAATGACGCCGTCCAGCAGGCTCGGATTGCGGCTGAGATATTCCGCCAAACGGGGCGCACCGCCCATAATTTCGCCGACCAGGTTCAGCAAACCTGGGTGGGCGTGAAAGAGCGAAAAAAGCTGAACGCCCGACGGCAGTTTGCCGAGGAATTCGTCAAATTTCAGCAGCGCCGCGTCGGGGTTCAACGTGTTGGCCAGCGTGGAAAGCAGGATCGGCATCAGTTCGGTCAACAGTTCGCGGGCACGGACGCTGCGGGTCGCCCGGTAGCGGCCGTGATGCCAGCGCCGGATGGCCGCGGCGGCCGTGGTGGGTTCGCGGTAGCCCATCGACGCCAGCGTTTCGATCGTGCCGGGATCATCTTCAGTGCCGGTGAAGACCAGATTGCCGTCGACGCCATCGCCGGCACCCAGATCGGGGGCGTCCTCGAACAACCGCGCGTAATGACTTTCCACCCTTTCGAGGTGCGCAAGGACATCCGTTTCGAACAGGGAAACATCCTTGTAGCCGGAAAACGTGGCGATGTGCGCCAAGCCCTGAGGGTCGTCCGGCAGAGTTTGGGTTTGTTCGTCGGCAATCATCTGAAGCCGATGCTCCAAACGGCGGAAATAGCCGTAACTGTCGATCATCTCGTCGGCGACATCAGGCGTTATCTGGGCGGCGTCGGCCAATGCGGTCAGCGCCGCACAGGTGCCCGACTGGCGCAGCGTGGGATCGCGCCCACCGGCGATAAGCTGCTGGGTCTGGGCGAAAAACTCGATCTCGCGGATTCCGCCTCGTCCCACCTTGATGTTGTGTCCCGGCACCGTCACCCGCTGGTGGCCTTTATGGGCGTGGATTTGGCGTTTGATTGAGTGGATATCCTCGATCGCCGCGAAGTCGAGAAACTTGCGCCAGATGAAGGGAGAAATGCGCTGCAGAAAGCCGTTGCCCGCGTCGATGTCCCCGGCCACCGTGCGCGCCTTGATCATGGCGGCGCGCTCCCAGTTCTGGCCGACGCTTTCGTAGTAGTTTTCCGCCGCCGCCATCGACAGTGCGACCGGCGTCGCCCCGGCATCCGGGCGCAGTCGAAGGTCCGTGCGGAAAACGTAACCGTCTCCGGTTCTGTCCTGGATTATTTTCACCAGATCCCGGGTCAGGCGGACAAAACCCTCCTCGGGTCCGCGCCGCCCGACATAGCTGGCGATTTCCTGATCCCACAAGACGATCAAATCGATATCGCTGGAATAATTCAGTTCATCGGCGCCGAGCTTACCCATGCCCAGGATGGCCAGACCGCAACCGCGGCAGGGGTCCTCCAGGTCGGCGATCTCGAAATTGCCCGCCGCCGCTTCCGCCCGCAGCAAGTATTCGAGACCCATGTTCAGCGACACGGCGGCGTAAGTCGACAAGGCCGCCGTGACGTCCGCCAGGGACCAGCTGCCGGTCAGGTCCGCCGCCGCGGTCAACAAAGCCAGACGGGATTTACCCTTGCGCAGAACCGTCATCAAACCTGCCGCGTTGGCGGCGTCACGGGCTTGGTCCCGAACTTGGTCAAACAGCGCTTGCAGGCTGATTTCCGGCGCCTGGCTTGCTATACTCTGGACGAACCCCGGATCTCTAATCACGTTTCGCGCGAGATAAGGGCTATTGCCGAATAGCGCCGTCAGGAACGCTCGGCCGGCCTCATCTGCTGCGAAGGCGTGAATGAAATCGGAATGGCCGTCGTCGGCGCTTGAATTGGCGGCGGCATACCAATCGCTGAAACCGTTCTCGACGCTCTCTGCGTCGTGTGGTGGAGGTAACGAGGAAGCGTCGGCAAACAGAGCGAACACGCAAATTTCCTTCCTGCCGAAGAATACGGCATGCTGCTTGAAGCGAGGGAATGGGTCAAGGTGAGCGGCGGTAAAATCGGCCGACCCGTTGCGGCTGCGGCCTGGAGTTATGATATTAGCGGTTGAAACACATTAGCGTACCCGGACAAACCACGTGATCCTTCCAGCAGGCAAATTCATTCTTCAGGTTATCGCTGCCATGGCGGCCGGCCTTGCCGTTTTGCTTGCGGTCACGGCCTGGCTGCTGTCGTCCGGTCCGGTCTCCCTGGGATTTCTCACGCCATACCTGAAGGAAGCCTTGACGCTTGGCCGCACGGGCGTGCGCGTTGAACTGGAGGACACCATACTGGCCTGGGCGGGCTGGGACCGGACACTGGACATCCGCGCCATCGGGGTGCGGTTGCTCAACGAGGAGGGCGGCCTGATCGCCGGCGTACCGGAAGTTTCTCTGGGTTTGAGCGGCACCGCCTTGCTGGACGGTCGGCTGGTGCCGACGACGCTGGACCTGTTGCGCCCTAAAATCAGGCTGTTGCGGACGCGGGAAGGTCAGATTGATCTGGGGCTCGGGACCAAGGTCGGCAGCGCGACGGACGCCGCCGCCGGCGCCATGCTGCAGACTTTGCTGCAGCCGAGCCCGGCCGACCGCCGCGACGGTTTCCTGAGCCTGGTGCGAATTCTCGATGCCGATCTGATCGTTGTCGACAAGGCGTCGCGCACGACGTGGCGCGCGCCGTGGGCGGATCTGACGATGTTGCGCACGGATGCCGGTATTGACGCCGAATTGACGGCGGATTTGGAAATCGGCGGCGGTGCGACCCGCATCGTGGTGAAGGGCCTATACGAACTGAAGGGGGGAAGTACGGCGCTGGAAGTGCTTTTAGCTGACTTCGAACCCGCGCGCCTCGCGACGCACGTCGATGAATTGGCCGAACTCGGCGCGTTGACTGCCCCGATAAGCGGCACCATCACCACCGTGCTCAATGCCGATGGCGGGCTCGCTCCGGTGGATTTTGACTTAACGGGAGGACCGGGGTCGGTTGCCCTACCGGAGTTCTTTTCAGGCACGCTTGTTTTTACGCAAATGTCCGCACGCGGAAGCGTCGTCGATGATTTCTCGGCCGTCCGGTTTGACGAGGTGTTCTTCGACGCGGGCGGGCCGTCGGGTGTCGCGCGCGGCCTGGCGACAATTGACGGCGCAAACGGACAACTGGCATTTGGCGGTCGGCTGGAAGGCGAGTTCCGCGATCTGCGGATCGATGATCTCGGTGAATATTGGCCGCCAAAGCTGGCGCCGGCGGCACGTGAATGGGTGACCACGAACATTCGCGACGGGGTCGTGGGCAACGGAAAAATCGTGATGCAAGTGAGCCCTGAGGAATACCTCAAAGGCGAACTGTCCGAGGAAGCTCTGGAATTGAATATCGAGTTCGATGGACTCACGGCGCGGTATCTGGACGATCTACCGGAGCTAGTGGAGGCTCGTGGAACCGCGCGCATGACCGTCAGCACGCTGGATATAGCGCTGGCGTCAGGTCAGATCTCCGAACTGGAGATAACCGAGGGAAACGTTCGCATTGACGGTTTGGACAGTGATACCGCGTCGGCTGATATCAGTTTTGTCGCCAGCGGACCCATCTCGGATGGCCTCACAGCGCTCAACAATCCGCCCTTCGAATTCGCCAATCTGATGGCGCTTGACCCTGATGACACCAGCGGCCAGCTGGCAGCCCGGGCCCGTTTCGCTTTCCCCCTAAAAGACGAAATCGAGATGGAGGAAATCCGTTTCGCCGCCGCCGCAAACCTTCGGGATTTCGGCATGAAATCGGGAATGGAGGGCTACGCCCTGGACGGCGGGTCGATGGTCGTCAGAATTGACGCCAACGGCATGGATGTCGACGGCTCGGTCAACGTCGCGGGTGTGCCGGCCAATGTGAAATGGCGGAAGGACTTTCATGGCGAACACGCCGCAACGACATCGCTCAGCATTGCGATGTTGCTTGACGAAGCGTCACGCGGAGCGCTCGGCATGCCTGAACTGCCCTGGCTGTCCGGAGCGGTGCCGGTGACGGCGGAACTCCTGGCCGACGGCTGGCACATCAGTCGCGGCAGCGTCACCGCCGAATTGACCGGCGCCGTGCTTTCCATCCCGGAATTGATTTGGTCCAAGGCGCAAAGCGTCGCGGGCCAGGCAAAATTCAATTTTGCCCTGCCGGCCAAGCCGGACGATCCGGCCGAGCAGACCAACCAAGGCATTATTTCCAATTTTTCATACGCCGGCGGCGGTCTTGAGGCGCAGGGGCAGGTGGAAGTGGGGCCAGATTTCGAATTTCGCCGGCTTGAACTGTCACGCTTGAAGCTTGGCGAATCCGACGTCACGGTTTCACTCCGGCCGCTAGTGCCCTCCGGTTATTTCGTGGCTCTGAATGGCGCGCGCTTCGATATGCGGCCCTACATCTCGCAGTTTGTCGGGGGGGATGCGGAATCCGATCTGCCCCGGCTCAAGCTGGAGGCGAGGCTGGGTCAAATGATCCTGGGCGACGGGCACGTGCTTAACCAGATGCGAGGCCGGGCCGTTTACAACGGTTCCGGCTGGGAGGAGATGCGGGCGGTGGGCGCACTAAAGCAGGGGGCGCCGGTCGACATTTCCGTAAAAAGCGGCGCCGAAAAAAGCGAGATCATCGTTGTCTCCAAGAACGGTGGCGCGTTTGCCCGCGACCTGGGGATATTCGAAAATGCCATCGGCGGTCAATTGTCCATTACCGCGACGATCGACGAAGCTTCAGATGGCCGGCCCGTTAGCGGTCAAGTCATCTTCAAGAAATTCAAGGTCGTGGATGCGCCGACATTGACACGGATTCTGACTGTGGGTTCGCTTGCCGACGTCGCCGACCTGTTGGCCGGCACGGGGATATCATTCGACGAATTTGAAGCGCCGTTCGTCATGCAAAACGGCATGATCAAAACGGAGGGTGCCCGGGGCGCCGGATCATCAATCGGCATTAATTTCGACGGAGTCGTCGACCGCAATCGCGAGCAAATTTCACTTGCCGGGACGCTGGTTCCGGCGAACATTCTAAATACCGTGCCCGGTAAGATACCGATATTGGGAGACATCTTCGTCGGGGGTAAGGGGCAAGGCCTGTTCGGTGTCACGTTTCAGGTAACGGGCCCCGTTTCCGAGCCCAAGGTGACCGTAAATCCGTTATCTGCCCTAGCACCCGGAATCCTCCGGACGATTTTTTTCGGTCGTCGGCAGCCAGATGACGATGATGAGGGCGTTATCGACCGGGAGTCGGCCAACTAAGGCCGGCGACTTTTCACCCGGACTTGACGAGGACGTGGCGTTTCTTGCCGGCTGACAGCTTGATGGCACCGGAAGGGCCGATGTGGTCGGTGCCGATCAAATCGGTCTCACCGGTAATGACGACGTCATTCAGCCGCGCGCCTCCCCCCTTGATCAGGCGGCGCGCTTCACCGCCGGTCTGACAGAGTCCCGCGCGGCGGAACAGATCGAAGGCGGCAACGCCGTCCTCCAGATCGCCGGCGGCGATCTCGACGGTGGGCAGGCCGTCGGCCGCCGAGCCCTGCTCGAAGGTCTTTCGGGCCGTTTCAGCAGCCCCTGCGGCTGCGTCCGCGCCGTGACACATGGCGGTCGCTTCGTTGGCCAGGATCTTCTTGGCGTCATTGAGTTCCGCGCCTTCAAGGTTTTCCAAGCGGGCGATTTCATCCAGCGGCAAATCGGTGAACAGCTTGAGGAAGCGGCCGACGTCGGCATCCTCGGCATTGCGCCAATATTGCCAGTAATCCCAGGGCGACAGCATGTCGGCGTTGAGCCAAACGGCGCCCGAGGCGGTTTTGCCCATTTTGGCCCCGGATGCGCTGGTCAGCAGGGGCGTCGTCAGCCCGTAGAGCGCCCGGCTGTCGACCCGCCGGGCGAGATCCACGCCATTGACGATGTTGCCCCACTGGTCCGAGCCGCCCATCTGCAATTCGCAATCGTGGCGGCGGCCCAGTTCGAGGAAATCGTAGGCCTGGAGGATCATGTAGTTGAATTCGAGGAAGGTGAGCGGCTGTTCGCGTTCAAGGCGCAATTTGACGCTGTCGAACCCGAGCATGCGGTTGACGGAGAAATGTCGCCCGAAATCCCTCAGGAAATCGATGTATTGCAGTTCGTCGAGCCAATCGGCGTTATTCACCATGATGGCGTCAGTTGGGCCATCGCCGAAGGTGAGGAATTTGGCGAAGACATCCTTGATGCCTGCCATGTTGGCGTTGATCGCCTCCACCGTCAGCAGTTGCCGGCTTTCCTCCTTGCCCGAAGGGTCGCCGACCTTCGTCGTGCCGCCGCCCATCAACACGATGGGTTTGTGACCGCTGCGCTGTAAAAGCCGCAACATCATGATCTGGACCAAACTGCCGGCGTGCAGGCTCGGCGCCGTGCAGTCGAAGCCGATGTAGGCCGGCACCGGCTTCCCGGCGGCGGCGCGCTCGTCGAGGGCTGCCATGTCGGTGCATTGGTGCAGAAATTGGCGCTCGACAATTGTGCGGAGGAATTCTGAGCGAAGCTCGGTCATGGCTGGTCGGCTCTGTGCTGAAGGTAATGAACGCAAAATGCTGCGCGGTGTCTACCACACCTTGATTTTGGCGACAACGCATGCTCTTCGTATCACTGGCCACGGGGAAGGGACATTCGGGTGAAAACATTTACGGCGCTTGGTTTGATGAGCGGCACGTCACTGGACGGCGTTGACGCGGCGGTTATCGAAACGGATGGCCACCGCGTGGCGGCCTTTGGACCGACGTTGTCCGAAAGCTACGACGACACGTTCAGAGCGGACATCCGCGCCGTCCTCAACGGCGGCTGCGATCCCCGGGAAGTCGAACGGAAACTGACTGATCGGCACGCGGAAATTATTAATTTATTACTTGAGAAAAACAGTCTAAATAACAGAAATATTGATATTATTGGGTTTCATGGTCAGACCATTGACCATCGGCCTCAGGAAGGTGTCACCGAACAGATCGGCGATGGGGCCCGGCTCGCCGAACTCACCGGCATCGACGTCGTCAACGAGTTTCGCCTGGCCGACGTGGCGGCGGGTGGAGAGGGCGCACCGTTCGCGCCCTTGTACCACGCGGCGTTGGCGGGGGACCTGGAAAAACCAGTTGCCGTTGTCAATATCGGCGGTGTTGCCAACGTGACCTGGATCGGCGAGGGCGGCGAAAACATCATCGCGTTCGATACCGGTCCGGGTAACGCCCTGCTTGACGACTGGATGTCGGCTCAGGGCGGCGTCCGCTGCGACATGGCAGGTAAGACCGCCGCCAAAGGCGCGGTGAACGGTGACATACTGGACACCCTGACGGGCCATCCCTATTACGCCAGGCCCATTCCCAAGTCCCTGGATCGCAACGATTTTTCCGCCGCGGTGCAAAAGGCCGTAAAGGGAATGGCGCTGGAAGAGGGCGCCGCCACTTTGACCGCCCTGACTGCGCAAACCATCGCCCTGTCGTCTCTGCACTTTCCCGCCGCCCCCCGGCGCTGGCTGGCATGCGGTGGCGGGCGGCACAATCCGACGCTCATGGGGATGTTGACGGAGCGGCTAGGCGCGCCCGTTCAACCGGTCGAGGCGGTGGGCTGGCGCGGCGATTCGTTGGAGGCCGAAGCCTTTGCCTTCCTCGCTGTGCGAAGTCTGTTGGGCCTTCCTCTCAGCCTGCCGACGACGACAGGCGTTGCCGCCCCCATGACGGGAGGGCGGCTACACAGGTCTTCGAATTAACGGGTTGTGATCTAAGCCGCTCTGGCTGCTGCCAAACGAGCATCGAGGTAACCGGCCGCCGTTTTTGTCATTTCGTCCATTTGACCCTCGAAGAAGTGGCCAGCGCCCTTGATCAGTTCGTATTCAACTGTAATGCCTTTCTGGGCTTGCAGCTTGGCCGCCAGCTTGTCGACATCGGGGATCGGTACCACGTCGTCCTCGGTGCCGTGCACCAGAATGCCGGACGAGGGGCAGGGCGCCAAAAAGGCGAAATCGTACATGTTCGCGGGCGCCGCCACGGAAATGAAACCGTCGATCTCTGGCCGGCGCATCAGCAGCTGCATGGAGATCCAGGCGCCGAAGGAAAAACCGGCGACCCAGCAAGCGTGCGCGTTTTCGTTGAAGGTCTGCAGCCAATCCAGACAAGCGGCCGCGTCGGACAGTTCGCCGATGCCTTGGTCGAAAATACCTTGGCTTCGACCGACGCCGCGAAAATTGAACCGAAGCGTTGAAAAACCCCGGCGAACAAAGGTGTGATAGAGGTTGTAAACCACCTTGTTGTTCATCGTCCCCCCGTATTGCGGGTGGGGGTGGAGGACCAGCGCAATCGGCGCGCCCTCTTTCGGGTTGTGATGATAGCGCCCTTCCAGGCGGCCTTCAGGGCCATTAATGATGATGTCAGGCATGTCTTGTCGGGTATACCACTGTTTATGGCCGGAACTCGATATCGCTTAAAAGGTCCGGCGTTAAATTGTTATCCACATTTTCCACATTTATAGGTTGGGATTGAAAACCTACCTATTTCAGGCGCTTTACGGAAATACTTGACTGCTGTTGTCGGAATAACTATATCCTTGTCAGCGATATGGAGCCGAGCCTTGCGTCTCGTATGCCGGATTTCGATTTTTCCGGCGCATACAACAAAGCCCGTCCTCCGCGAAGCGTAGCCGGAAAAGGTTGCTAATCCGTTGATTTAAATGGATTTCACCCGAACCGGTCGGTGCAACACGAAGGATGCGGTCGGGGAATATATCATGTCCGGTGGTCCGATGTTCAAGAATATTGGTTACGACATAGCTGCGGTATTCGAGCGCGACCCCGCAGTCCGCTCAAAACTAGAGGTTTTCCTCTGTTATCCGGGCTTCCATGCCGCTTTGATCTATCGTTTGGCGCACGCCGCCTGGGTCCGGCGCTGGTATTTGCTGGGACGCTTTCTTTCCCATATGGGTAGGTTCCTGACCGGTATCGAAATCCACCCCGGCGCCGTTATCGGCAGGGGATTGTTCATCGATCACGGCATGGGTGTGGTGATCGGCGAAACCTCGGTGCTCGGCGAATACGTGACGCTCTACCATGACGTGACGCTGGGCGGTATCTCGCCGGCGGAGAATTCGTCCGCCCAGGTATCGCAAAAACGCCATCCCACATTGGAAGACGGGGTGATCGTCGGTTCCGGCGCGCAGATCCTTGGGCCCATCGTGATCGGCGCTAATGCTCGCGTCGGCGCCAATTCCGTGGTCTTCAAGAACGTGCCTGCTGGCGCCACGGTCGTCGGCATACCTGGCAAGATAGCTGGCGCGGCGAAACCGCGTCCCGCTGAACGCCGGTTCGAACCTTACGGCACACCTTCCAGTGAAATATCGGATCCGGTGGCGCGTTCCATCGACGGTTTGCTCGACCAGGTGCAAACGTTGAATACCCGCGTCGCGGAGTTGGAGGCAGCGCTTACCGCCGATAAAAAGGACGACTGGCCGCTTGAGGAAGAGGCAGCGGAAACAAGCATCGAGGCTGCGACCGAGACCGATACCAAGCTCAACGTATAGCAAACCGGGCCGCGCCGATTCTCGCCGCGGGGCAGAAATGGGAGAGAACAAGTGAAACTCAGCACCAAAGGACGATATGCCGTCATGGCGATGGCCGATCTGGCGATCCAAAGCGCGGGACGTCCGGTCTCGTTGGCTGATATCGCCGCTCGTCAGGAAATCTCGCTTTCCTATCTGGAGCAATTGTTCGGAAAGTTGCGGCGCTGCGGCCTCGTCAAGAGCGTCCGTGGTCCGGGTGGCGGCTATATGTTGGGCCGGGGGCCTGAGGAAATCCGTATTTCCGACATTGTTCTGTCGGTCGATGAACCCCTGACGGCAACGCGATGTACGCCGGGTTCACCGACCGGTTGTCACAGCAACCAGGGCCGATGTTTGACCCATGATCTGTGGGAAGAACTGTCCAACCAAATCCACCTCTATTTGTCTTCGGTAACGCTGGACGATGTGGTGAGCCGCCGAATTCTCGGCACCAGCGGCGTTCTCGCCGCGGCCTCCATCGAGCCGGAAATGGCCGACCTAGTCGCCCAGGAGGCCATGTGAGCCAACCCCTCGCATATCTCGACTACAACGCGACGGCCCCGGTAAAGCCCGGCGTCGCGGAGGTTGTCGCCGACGCGCTGTCGGTGGGCGGAAATCCAACTTCCGTTCATCGTTCGGGCCGCGCTGCGCGCACCTTGGTTGATCGTGCGAGGGACCAGATAGCGGCTCTGGTGAATGCCGCCGCGGAGACGGTTGTCTTCACCAGCGGCGGAACCGAGGCCAACAATCTGGCGCTGGCGGGGTTTGCTGGGACCGGCCGGCGGCTGGTCGTCTCGGCCATCGAGCATGCCTCGGTGGCGGTTGTCGGCGACAAGTTGGGGGCGGAAACCGTTCCCGTTGACGCAGACGGCATTATCGATTTGCAGGCGTTGGATGTAATACTTGCCAGTGATCCGACACCCGCTTTGGTCTCGCTGATGCTGGCCAACAACGAAACCGGCGTCATTCAGCCGGTGGCGGCGGCGGCGGAGATATCCCATAAGCATGGGGCGCTGCTGCATTGCGACGCCGTCCAGGGGCCGGGACGTCTGGCGCTTGATATGAAATCCCTCGGCGCGGATCTTCTGACGCTGTCTGCCCACAAGCTCGGCGGTCCTCAAGGGGTTGGCGCGCTGGTCGTCGGAGCGGCCGCGCACGAATTAAATGCCGTTCAGCTGGGTGGCGGTCAGGAACGCGGCTTGCGGCCGGGCACAGAAAATGTTCCGGGCATCGCCGGTTTCGGTTTTGCCGCCGAACTTGCCGAGGCGGATCTTGAGCAAGTGTCTGGGATCGCTGCGCTGCGTGACGGCATGGAAGCGGAGCTGGCGACCATCGCGCCCGAGCTGACAATTGCCGGCGGGAACGCCCCGAGGCTCTGCAATACCTCGACTATTATCGCGCCCGGCCTGGACAGCGAAACCCAGATCATGGCGCTCGATCTCGCCGGGGTGTCGGTCAGTGCCGGCGCGGCATGTTCGTCTGGAAAAGTCGCATCCTCCACCGTACTTGCGGCGATGGGCATGTCGGACGAGCAGTCCGGCTGCGCCATTCGCGTGAGCATGGGACCGGATAGCTCCGAACAAGAAGTCGACCGCCTCGTATCCGCTTGGCGTGATCTCTATCGCCGTTTGAATATCAAGTCAGAGGCATTGTCGGCGGCTTAAGCGCCGCAACGGCAAGCCGGCGTAGGAACAAGGAATAGTAACGCATGAACGATTTGTCCCCGGGCGCCAACATGAAGACGCCCATCTATTTGGACTATCAGGCGACGACGCCGGTGGACCCCCGCGTGCTGGAAGCCATGATGCCGTACTTCACGACGAAGTTCGGCAATCCCCATTCGCGCAGCCATGCCTTCGGTTGGGAGACCGAGGAAGCCGTGGAGGCTGCGCGCGGCCAGGTGGCTAGCCTGATCGGCGGGCAGACCAAGGAGATCATCTTCACCTCGGGCGCCACCGAGTCAAATAACCTGGCGCTCAAAGGCGTGGCCCGCTTCTACAAGGACAAGAAAAACCACATCATCACGACGGTGACGGAGCACAAGTGCGTGCTCGACACCTGCCGCCACCTGGAGCAGGAGGAGGGCTTCGACGTCACCTATCTGCCGGTTGCCGAGAACGGCCTGATCGATCTGGATGAGCTGCGGGCCGCCATGACGGACAAAACCGTTCTGGTTTCTATCATGGCCGTGAACAACGAGATCGGCGTGATCCAGCCGCTCAAGGAAATCGGCGCCATCTGCCGCGAAAACAAGGTGTTCTTTCACACCGATGCGGCCCAGGCCGCGGGCAAAATCCCGCTTGATGTCAACGAGATGAACATCGACCTGATGAGCATTTCGGGCCACAAGCTATATGGTCCCATGGGTGTCGGTGCGCTCTATGTCCGTCGTAAGCCGCGGGTGCGCCTGCGCCCCATGATCAACGGCGGCGGTCAGGAACGCGGCATGAGATCCGGGACGCTGGCGCCGCCGTTGTGTGTCGGTTTGGGCGAGGCTTGCGCCGTTGCCGAGGCCGATATGGCGTCTGACAACGAGCGCATCCGTATGCTGTCGGACCGGTTCTACGACAAAATTACCGACAAACTGCCGGAAGTATTCCTCAACGGCGACCGTGATCAGCGCTTCCCCGGCAACCTCAATCTGAGTTTCGCTTATGTCGAAGGTGAATCGCTGATGATGGGTATCCGGGATCTTGCCGTCTCCTCCGGCTCGGCCTGTACCTCGGCGTCTCTGGAACCCAGTTACGTATTGCGGGCGCTCGGCGTGGAAGAGGAACTGGCGCATACCTCGCTACGCATCGGCATCGGCCGGTTCACGACAGAGGCGGAAATCGACTACGCCGTCGACACGTTGGTGGAGGCCGTTGAAAAACTGCGCGCCATGAGCCCGCTTTGGGAGATGGCGCAAGAGGGGATTGATTTGAAGTCCATTGAATGGGCTGAGCATTGAGGCAATTTGCCACGCTGCAAATTAGTCTTAGTCTGATAGAAACAGCGGAGAATTGGGAGATCACTCATGGCCTATAGCGACAAGCTTCTGGACCACTACGAAAATCCACGCAACATCGGCACCTTCGAAAAGGACGACGAGGCGGTCGGCACCGGTTTGGTCGGTGCGCCGGCTTGCGGCGACGTCATGAAGTTGCAGATCAAGGTGTCTGCCGACGGCATAATCGAAGATGCCAAATTCAAGACCTTCGGCTGCGGCTCGGCAATCGCTTCGTCAAGCCTGATCACCGAATGGGTCAAGGGCAAAAGCCTGGATGAGGCCGGCGATATCAAGAATACCGACATCGCCCAGGAACTGGCGCTGCCGCCGGTCAAGATCCACTGCTCGGTTCTGGCCGAGGATGCCATCAAGGCTGCGATCACAGATTACAAGGGCAAGGGCACGGAAGCTGCGCCCGCGACCGACGAGGAAATCAAGGAAACCGCTTGAGCGGCGGTACGGCGATTAACAAGGATTAGTTTGGCATGGCACAGATGATCACACTTTCGGACAACGCGGTGGACCGTATCCAGGCGCTGTTGAGCAAGCGCGACAACCCGGACATGGGCTTGCGCATTGGCGTGCGGACGGCGGGTTGTTCCGGTCTGTCGTATACCCTTGAGTACGCTGAAGAGCCCGAGGAATTCGACGAGGTTGTCGAGGACAAAGGCGTCAAGGTCTTCATCGATCCCAAGGCGACCATGTTTATCGTCGGCACGGAAATGGATTTTGTCGAGGAAAAGCTTCAGTCCGGTTTCGTGTTCAACAATCCCAACGAAAAAGGCAAGTGCGGTTGCGGTGAATCCTTCCACGTCTAGGCTGCCCGCCGGACAACGCACGACCCCGGGGGGCCTGGCGCCCCCCATATTCATGCCTTAGGACGGTAAGAAGAGAACCAAACCGTGCACGACGGAGACGATCAACTCATCATCTCGGAGGCCTTGCAGCCGGGCCAATCCGTCCCCTGCTGGTCCTGCAAGGGCGGCGTCGACGGGCGCGCGCCGTTTTGCCATGCCTGTGGCGTGATCCAGCCACCGCGCCCGGCGGATGACTTTCAGCGCCTCGGATTGGCCAGCCACTTCGACGTCGATTCGAAAGATTTGGAAAAACGGTATTTCGCCTTCCAACGCACGTTTCACCCTGACCGTTTTGCCACCAAGACGGCGCGGGAGAGGCAATATTCGCTGCAGCACGCGACGGGCCTGAACGAATCTTACGAGCGATTGAAGGCGCCGTTGACGCGGGCGCAATCCCTGTTGGTCGCCATGGGCGGCACGCCGCCGAACGAAGCCCACACCGAGGGCGACCCGGAATTGCTCATGGAAGCCATGGAGAGCCGTGAGGCGTTGGCCGAAGCTGATAATGCGGAAGCCGTCGCGGCCTTGGAAGTCAAGGCGCGGGTTGATATTGAAGTCTGTGAGGAAGCGATGTCGCTTGCCTTCGCCGTCGAGGACCTGGAAGGTGCAGCGAAGTTGATCACGCGCCTCAAATATCTGGTTAAGTTACACGAAGAAATCCGGCGCAAGCGCCGAAGCGTACAAGGTTAGTATTTCGAATGATTGAACTGCTGCAGATTCACGAACCGGGCGAAACGCCCCTGCCGCACGCTGGGGAGGAGGTCGCGGTCGGCATCGACCTCGGCACCACGAACTCGTTGATCGCCATCGTCCACGACGGCGACCCGGAAGTGCTGCGCGGACCGGACGGCAAGGCGCTGGTGCCCTCGGTGGTCGCCTATGGCGACGGTGAAGCCGTGGTGGGGGAGGGCGCCAGGCGCGTCATCATGGACAATCCCGACCGTGTGGTGTCCTCGGTCAAACGGCTCATGGGCCGCGGCCTCGAAGATTTGAAGTCCCTGGGCGGCGCAGTGCCGTACGACATCGACGACGACGCGGAATCAGGCGGCATGGTCCGGCTGAACGTGGCGGGCCATCGCTTGACGCCGGTTGAGGTTTCATCGCACATCCTCGGTGCGCTCCGCGCCATGGCGGAAGCCTCGCTCGACCGCACCATCGACAAGGCCGTCATTACCGTGCCGGCCTATTTCGACGATGCCGCGCGGGCGGCGACGAAGGACGCCGCGAAGCTCTGCGGCCTGCAGGTTCTGCGTCTGGTGAACGAGCCGACGGCGGCGGCGCTGGCCTACGGCTTGGATAAAGATGCCGAAGGGCTCTATGCGGTCTACGACCTGGGTGGCGGCACCTTCGATATATCGATCCTGCGTATGGAAATGGGCGTCTTCCAGGTTCTCGCCACCGGCGGCGATGCCCAACTGGGCGGTGACGACTTCGATCATGCGGTGGCCAGCCATTTCCTCGGCCAGCGCGAAGACCGGCCCGAGGATGCCAAGATCTCATCCGCCGAAGCCAAAACGGCGATGATGACGGCGCGGCTCGTCAAGGAGTGCCTCACCGATCAGGAGCAGGGACGCTGGATGCTGGACGTCGAGGGCGAGGCGACCTGGCACGAACTGGACCGCGCAAAATTCGAAGACCTGATTGGCGATATCGTCGATCGCACGGTCAATCTCTGCCGCGGCGTCATGGACGACGCCGACGTTTTTCCGGAGGATATCAAAGGCGTCGTTCTGGTCGGCGGATCGACGCGCGTGCCTTTGGTGCGCCGCCGCGTCGCCGAACTATTCGGTCAGAAACCGCTATCCGATATCGACCCCGATCAGGTCGTGGCGCTGGGGGCGGCCCTTCAGGCCGAGGCCCTGACCATGGGGTCGAACGCCCTCTTGTTGGACGTCACGCCGCTTTCCCTAGGCATAGAGACCATGGGCGGACTGGTTGAGAAAGTCGTTCACCGCAACACACCCATTCCCGTGGCCCGCGCCCAGGAATTCACGACCTACAAGGACGGCCAGACAGCCATGGCCATTCACGCCGTCCAGGGTGAGCGCGAGATGGTCGACCAAAACCGCTCGTTGGCGCGTTTCGAACTGCGGGGTATTCCGGCCATGGCGGCGGGCGCCGCACGAATTCTGGTGACGTTCGCGGTTGATGCCGACGGTTTGTTGACCGTCGGCGCCGTCGAGCAAAGCACCGGCACCGAAGCGCACGTGGAGGTCAAGCCGAGCTACGGCCTGTCGGACGACGACATGTCCCGCATGCTGCGCGAGAGCATGGAGCACGCCCGCGCCGACATGACGACGCGCCTGCTGGCCGAAGCCTGCGTCGAGGCCGAACGCATGCTGTTGGCCTTCGACGCAGCACTGGAAGCGGATGGCGACCTCGTCGAACCTGACGAGAAGGAATTGATCGACAAAAAAATCGCCGAGCTGCGCGAGGCCATGGAAGGGGATGACCGGGACGCGGTCAACGATGCCGTGGAGGCTCTGAACGAAGCGACCGAACCCTTTGCCGCCCGTCGCATGGACCGTCAAATCAGGGGCGCCCTGACCGGTGTCGCCATCGATGAATTGAACGAGGATGCCGAACTGGGCGAAGTCTAGATTTTGCGGCGATCGGTCGCACTAAAGCGGTCTGGTAATTGTGTGCCGTCCGCGCTATGTCGTACCGCGTTCCGCGACCCGTCCCTCGGTCCGTTTTGTACCACTGCAAGTTTTCGGAGTTAGCCCGTGCCTAAGATGACTTTCATCGACCCGCAAGGAAACGCCAAAGAGGTCGATGCGCCCCTTGGCCTTTCGGTGCTGGAGATCGCCCACCGCAACAAGATCGACCTGGAAGGGGCTTGCGAAGGCTCGCTGGCCTGTTCGACCTGTCACGTTATCGTTGACGACGATTTTTTCGACGACTTGCCCGAGGCGACCGAGGACGAAGAAGACATGCTGGATCTGGCGTTCGCCCTGACGCATACCTCGCGGCTGGGCTGCCAGATCATCATTACCGAGGAACTGGACGGTCTGAAAGTGACCTTGCCGGCGGCCACACGCAACATGATGGTGGACGCCTGACGAGAACAAGATAAAGGGGGCGATATGCAGCTCAAGTGGACCGACGTCAACGATATCGCGATTGAGCTGGAAGACGCGTACCCGGATGTGGATGTCGTCAACATGCGCTTCACCGATCTGCATCGCTGGGTCACCGAACTGCCGGACTTCAGCGACGATCCCAATCGCTCTAACGAAAAAATACTCGAGGCCATCCAGATGGCCTGGCTCGACGAGCGCGACTAGTCCGTGGCCCGCAGCCCGCAGGAAATCCAGGATACCACCCGCTTTATCGACGTCTATCGCCGCGCCCAGTCGCCCGCCATGCTGGAGGTCGAGGAAATCACCTGCGGCTGCCGTTACGGCGCCACGAGCTGGGCCACGTTGGACGAAGTTCGCGAAATAACTAAGCTGCTCGGCCTCGGCCCCAACACACGGCTGCTGGAAATCGGCGCGGGGTCCGGCTGGCCTTCGTTACACATGGCTGAGAGCTCAGGGTGCGACGCCGTCCTGACCGACTTGCCGATTTCCGGTATACGGATCGCAAACGACAGGGCGCGAACCGACGGGCTGGGTGGCCGTTGTTTTGGCCTCCTGGCTGATGGCGCGCATTTACCGTTCGCTGACGCCGTATTCGACGCCGTGCACCATGCGGACGTACTCTGCTGTTTGAAATCCAAACGCGAAGTTCTGCAAAACTGCCGGCGCGTCATACGGCCCGGCGCCAAAATGGCGTTCTCCGTCATCTTTATGGTGCCTGACTTGCCGCCGTCCGCGGTTGAACTCGCCGTCGCCGCCGGCCCGCCCTTCATGGATATGGAAGGCGATTACCCGGCGTTGCTGGCGGATACAGGCTGGCATTTGACGTCGACCCAAGACCTGACGAACACCTTTCTCGCGACCGCACGCCGTTCGGTGCTCGAGGAGGAGGCGCGTGCCACCGAACTGTCGCCGCTGCACGATGGAGATGATTTCGTTGCCCGACTAAACCGCCACCGAGCCAAGATCGCAGCCCTCGAGCGAGGGCTGATCCGGCGTGAATTGTACCTCGCCGAGCCTGTCTAACGGCTTCGAAACGAGGTATCATTCGCCCGAGTTCTAACCCTTGGGGGGGATTGATGGTCGCGCGTATTCGGCTCTATTCCGGCATGGTCTTGCTGGTGTTCGTCACGGGTCACCTGTTTAACGCTTCGATGGGCTTGTTCTCGTTCGAGGCGATGGACGCGTCATCGCAATTCACGACGCGGCCCTGGCGCACTTTGCCCGGAACCGTTTTGTTGGTGGGCGCGTTTCTGACCCACACCAGTTTATCGTTGAAATCGCTGTTCTTTCGCCAAACCCTGCGCATGAAGCCGTGGGAGGCGACGCAAAACATCCTCGGTCTTCTGATCCCGCTGTTGTTGTTCGGCCACGTTGCAGCAACCCGCGGCCTGGTCGAGATCATGGGCCTGAAGACGGGCTACGCGCTCGAAATGGTCGCGTTGTTCGTGGTCAGTCCCGAATTCGGGGTCATTCAGGTCGCTCTGGTTCTGCTTGTCTGGTTCCACGGCTGTATCGGTCTTCACACCTGGGCGCGGCTGAAACCGCGATACCAGCGCTATCAGGGCTGGGCGTTGGGCCTGGCGGTCGGCTGGCCCGTGATGTCGCTGTCCGGGTACATGGCCTCCGGCAACCGGGCGCAACAAATGGCGGCCGATCAGGAGTGGCTCGGTGCCCTTGTGAAAGAGTCCGGCTTTACGGACGGAATGCTGACGGCGGCGATGGGCTGGATGACCAATCTCTGCATCGGCTATTTGATTCTGATCGGCCTGATATTCGGCGCCCGCTGGATCAGGTTGGCCATCGCCAAACGCGAAACGCCGCTGGTGCTGCATTACCAGGGTGGTCAGGAAATCACGGCGATCCCGGGCGCGACGGTGTTGGAATCTTTGCGGGCGGGCGGCATTCCCCACGCTTCGGTGTGTGGCGGGCGGGGACGCTGTTCGACCTGCCGGGTCCGTGTGGGGCGCGGGGCGGACTGGCTCACGCCGCCCGACGAAAACGAGGTCAAGGTGTTGGAGCGCATCTCGGCGCCGCCCTCGGTCCGGTTGGCCTGCCAGGTGCGGCCCAAGGTCGATCTTGAGATCGCCCCTCTGCTGTCTCCCGAGGCCACCGCGTCGGACGGCTTCGAGCAGCCTGGTTATCTGGCCGGCCAGGAGGTCGAAGTCGCTTTCGTGTTCGTCGATTTGCGCGGCTCGACGGGGCTTTCCGAGGGGCGTTTGCCTTATGATTTCGTCTTTGTCCTCAACCAGTTCTTCGCCGCCATCGACGGCGCACTCCAGGAAACCAACGGCCATTACGCCCAGTTCAACGGCGACGGCCTGATGGCGATCTACGGCTTGAACTCCGGCATCCAACAGGGCGCCAGGGAAGCCATCGAGGGCGCCAAGGCCATGATGCGGCGGATCGCGGAGTTGAACGAACGGCTGAAGGCCGAATTGCCGACACCGCTCGCCATCGGTATCGGCATCCACAGCGGCGAGGCCATCGTCGGCAGCATGGGACCGCCCGACCACCCGATCATTTCGGCCATCGGCGATCATGTGAACATCGCGGCCCGCCTCGAGGCCAAGTGCAAGGAGTTCGGCGTCCCGCTGATCGTCTCGGCCATCACGGCGGAAAAAGCCGGCATCGACCTCGGCGGTTTCCAGCATGAAACCGTCGACGTGCGCGGCCGCGACGGCAACGTCCGCATCTGGGTGATCGACGATCCCTCGAAGATCAATCTCGCAACGGCGAAGGAAACGGTGCCGGCCTGACAGGAGAAATTGCCGTGCAGTTCATGGTGATCGAAACCTTCCGCAATCAGGACGCCAAGCCGGTCTACGCGCGCTTCCGGGAGGAGGGACGCATGTTGCCCGAGGGGTTGGCGTTCGTGGAGTCGTGGGTCAGCGCCGACCTTGAGCGGTGTTTCCAGATCATGGAATGCGACGATGAGGCTCTGCTGCAGCGCTGGACGGCGAACTGGTCCGATCTCGTGGAGTTTGAAATCGTGCCGGTCGTCACCAGTGCGGACGCCGCCGAGGCTGTTCAAGCGAGTGAGGCTGAATGAGCCTGTTTGTTCTTGCCGGAGACCTAGACGACGCCGGCTCGTCTGAGACCGGCAATGTCCTCATCCGTCCGGCCCAATTCGCGCAGGACCGCTTCCGTATCGCCGCCGTGTAAAGGGGCGGCGCGGCAGACCGGACCGTCGCCATCGGCCCGATAGCCGCCTGACAAGATAATAGCGGGATCGGCGGCAACGCCTTGTGGCACCGGCGCTTCGACCAGCCGTTCTCCTGCCGCCAGTTGCGGATCCTCGACGACCTCCGGCACGGTTCGCACCCGGGCGCAGGGAATGCCCGCGTCCCTGATCTTGACCTCCCAATTCTCCGCCGTATCGCCAGCTAGGGCGTCGCGGATGACGCTTTCGACAAAATCCCTGTGCTCCATGCGGGTCTCAGTGGTGAGGCAGCGGGGATCGTCAGCCAGATCGTCGCGACCGAGGGTCTTGAGCAGGTTCGCGACCTGGGCGTCGTTGATGGCGGTAATCAGAATGCCGTCCGTCGCCGTGGGATACAGGTTGTCGGTCGGCAAACCGGCCTCGGTGCGGTTGCCGTTGCGGCCCGGCACATGGCCGCCGTTGGCGTAGTTCATGATTTGCGGCGCCATGAGGTGCAAGGCGCCGTCCAGCAGCGAAGCGTCGATGAACTGACCCTCGCCGGTGGCCGCGCGCCGCAGCAGAGCCGAGAAGATGGCGGTTGCCGCCATCAAACCAGCGTACATGTCGATGGCCATGATACCGAGCCTGGTGGGATCGCCGTCCGGCAGGCCATTGACGGACATGATGCCGGTGTCGGCCTGCAGGGGGCCGTCATAAGCGGCGAGCCCCGCCTTGGGCCCGGTTTGGCCATAACCGCTGATGGCGCACCAGACCAGTCCCGGATTGCGCTGGCGGCAATCGTCGGGATCGAGGCCCAGCCGGGCCATCACGCCGGGCCGGAAATTGTCCACCACGACATCGGCCCGGTCGATCAACTCGCGGGCTAGGTTGATCCCCTCCACTGATTTTAGGTTCAGCGCCAGGCTGCGCTTGCCGCCGTTAAGATATTGAAACATAGGGGAGATTTTGCATTCGGCGAGAGCGCCATCGGCCATCATGCCGCGCATGATATCGCCGCCATCCGGTGTTTCGATCTTGATGACGTCGGCCCCGTGCAGCGCCAGTTGCCGCGTCGTCGCCGGTCCGGCGATGATCTGCGTAAAGTCGACGACTCGCACGCCGTAAAGAGATTGGGGCATTTATTCGACCCTACTCGAGACCGGCCAGCCTCAAGCCCTCAATTAATTTGTCCAGATCTTCCTTTACCGCGTAAGGTTGGGTCGCCTCGATCAACGCGAGCGTGCTGTCGGGATAGAGGACTTTATACCGGTCCATGATCTCGCGGGCCTCGTCAATCCGACCCAGATGAGCCAGCGCCACGGCCTTGATGCGATAGGCGCCGGGGAAATCCGGACGGTCCTGCAGCGCAAGATCCATGCACTTGGAGGCTTCCTCGTATTGGCCGCCGACAAAATGGGCGACCGCTTTTGAAGCAATGAAATAGGGCACCTGGGGATCCCTCGGGCTGAGGCGCAGGGCCTGTTCGATGTCAGCCAGGGCGTCGTCACAGTTCCCGCCGAAGCCCTTGGCCAAACCCCGATAGCCGAAGGCGGTGGCGCTGTTGGGATTGAGATCGAGCGCGCGGGTGAGTTCGTTAATGGCGCTGTCCGGATTGCGGTGCATTATCTGCAGATAACCCAGCGCGATGTGCGCCCAGGAATCCCGCGCGTCCATGGCCGCGGCCTTGCGCGCCAAACGCTCGGCCTCCTCCAGTTCGGGATCCCGGACGCGCCATCCCATGTGAATGGAAACGATGTACATGAAGGCCAGCGCGCTGCTGGCGAAGGGGAGATCGGGAAAATCTTCGACCACCTTGCGCATGAGGCGGATGGCTTCGTCGGTATCGGACTTGTTGAGCTGCCAAAAATGGGTTCGCGCCTTCATCAGGGTTTCCCAGGCCGAAATCTGGGAGGGATCGCGTTTGGAGGCATTGTGCCCTTCCAGGGCGAAGACCTCGGGCTCGACGGCCGCCGCGATATTGCGGGTGATCTCGTCCTGCAGGTCGAAGATGTCGACGACCTGCCGGTCGTAGCGTTCGGCCCATACATGATTGCCGGAACTGCCCTCTATCAACTGAACGTTGATGCGCATGCGGTCGCCGGATTTGCGCACGCTGCCCTCGATGATGTATCGGACGTCCAGTTCCCTCGCCACCTCGGCGACGTTTACCGCCCGGCCCCTGTAGGTGAACGTGGTGTTACGTGCGATCACTGTCATCCAGCGATTGCGGGAAAGCTCGGTGATGATGTCTTCGGTGACGCCGTCGACGAAATACTCCTGTTCCGGGTCGCCGGACATGTTGTCGAACGGCAGGACGGCCAGGGACGGCTTGTCGGACTCAGCGGACGCGGTGGGATTCGCTTTGGACTCGGTGGAGGGCGCCTCAGCTTCAACGGTTGAAACGCTGTAAACCCTGATTGGCGCTGAAACGTGCTTGACCTCGTGTTCGCCAAGATCCTCGAATTCGTAATCCAGCCTGTTTCGTACCTGCTCAAAGACGCCGCCGGAAATGCAGATCGCGCCCGGTTCAGCCAGTGCCTCGATGCGGGCGGCAATGTTGACGCCTTCGCCGTGGATGTCCTCACCGTCATCGATGATGTCACCCAGGTTGACACCCATGCGGAATTCCAAGGGACAGGCCGCCAAATCATCCTGTAATTCAACAGCGCACGTAACGGCGTCCTGAACCGTCGGAAACTCAGCCAAAAATCCGTCGCCGGTGTGTTTCACGATGCGCCCGGAATAGCCGTTTATCTTGGGATCGATGACACTGGAGCGTGCTTCCTTCCAGGCGGCAACGGTGCCGTCCGTATCCTGCTCCATGAGGCGCGTGTAACCGACGACATCGGCCGCAAGAATCGCCGACAGCCGGCGTTCGTCCCCACCGCCTTCACTCATTACCAAGATCCCCCAAGCAAGCCCTGAGGGCGATTGTACGATATCTACGGTATTGGTGCGAGCCTGCGTGGCCCAACGCTCCCGATCAATTGCCGGGCTTACCGCCCAGTTTTTCCTTACGCAGCCGTTCCTCGTATTCGCCGACGTACGAGGTATGCGTGACCAGCCCGGTAGCCTCGTTCCAGGTATGGAGGTAGACGGCGGGCGGCTCCATGACCAGCACCAGCGGGGCGTCGTCGCCCATTTCCAGGCCGATTTGGTGGGCCGTGCTGGGGGCGACCGAGACGCTAGTGCCGGCCCAGCTGACGGTGATGGGGCGGTGCAGGTGGCCGGCCACGACGCGCTCCACCTGGGGATGACGCCGGATGACTTCCATCATCGGCGCGGGATTGTCGAAGCCGTGACGGTCCATGATCTCGATGCCGCTGGTGATCGGCGGATGGTGCATGAAAACCAAGGTAGGCCGCGTCGGCTCTGCCGACAGTGTGGCGTCCAGCCAGGCCAGCCGTTCGGCGCACATCGTGCCGCCGATCTCGCCTTCGATCTGGCTATCCAGTCCGACCAGGCGCAGCGGATAATCTTCCACGGCGTAGTTTATGAACCCCTCGGCCGGCAAGTAGTCGTGACCGGGGAAGGCCGCCCGCAGATATTCCCTGGAATCATGGTTGCCGGGTATGAGGTAGAGCGGCATGTCGAGCGGGGCGAAGAGCTCCTTAAGAACCTCGTATTCCTCGGGCTTGGCCCAATCCACCAGATCTCCGGTGGCGAGCACGATATCCGGCCGCGGGTTCATCGCCATGATATGGGCGACGGCCCGGGCCAGGTGGTCGCAGGTTTGATAATTGCCGTCCGCATCCTTGCCCCGTTCGGAAACGTGGAGGTCGGATATTTGGGCGGCGATGAAGGTCAATCTTTCTTCCTCAGGTCGACGACGCGCTGTGCCTTGCCGATGGAGCGCGGTACGGCGCCTTCCTCGCCCACGCGGATATCCGCCGTGACGCCGACCATCGCCTTGATGTGATGGGCCACGTCCTTGGCGGCGGTATTCGCGACGTCTTCCCAGCCCGCGCCGTAGAGCTCGGATTTGAGCTCCGTGACCACGGCCAGTTTGTCGAGATTGCCGTCGCGGCTCACTTCCAACTGGTAGTGCGGCGCGATGTGGTTGTCTTTTAGCAGGATTTCCTCGATCTGGGAGGGGAAGACATTGACGCCGCGGATGATCAGCATGTCGTCCGACCGGCCGGTGATCTTGGCCATGCGGCGATGGGTCCGCGCCGTGCCGGGCATCAGACTGGTGAGGTCCCGGGTGCGGTAGCGCACCACTGGAAAAGCTTCCTTGGTGATGCTGGAAAACACCAATTCTCCCTGTTCACCGTCGGCCTGCACGTCGCCGCTGGCGGGGTCGATGATCTCGGGCAGGAAATGGTCTTCCCAGATGTGCAGACCGTCCTTGGTCTCGATGCACTCGCAGGCGACGCCCGGACCCATGACCTCTGAAAGACCATAGATGTCGACCGCGTCGATGCCCATGCGGGTCTCGATTTCCTCGCGCATGGCCGGTGTCCAGGGCTCCGCCCCAAAAATGCCGATGCGCAGGCAAGATTCCTTGGGATCCAGGCCCTGGGTTTCATACTCGTCGGCGATGGAGAGCATGTAGCTCGGCGTCACCATGATGACGCCGGCGCCGAAGTCCTCGATCAGCTGCACCTGGCGTTCGGTCATGCCGCCCGACATGGGAACCACCGTGGCTTTGAGGCGTTCGGCCCCATAGTGCGCCCCGAGACCGCCGGTAAATAGGCCATAACCATAGGCGTTGTGGATGATATCGCCCGCCCGGGCGCCGGCCGCCCGCATGGAGCGCGCCATCAGGTCCGACCAGTTGTCGATATCGTTCTGGGTGTAACCCACGACAGTCGGTTTACCGGTGGTGCCCGATGATGCGTGGACGCGGATGACGTCTTCGCGCGGCACGGCGAACATGCCGAAGGGATAGTTGTCCCTGAGATCCGCCTTGGTGGTGAAGGGGAACTTGGCGATGTCCTCGAGATACTGGAAGTCGTCGGGATGGACGTGAGCCTCGTCGTACTTTTGCTTGTAGAAGGGCACGTTGTCGTAAACGTGCCGCAGCGTTTTCCTCAAGCGGTCCGTCTGGACCGCGGCGATTTCATCGCGGCTCGCCGTTTCGATGTCCTCCATCTCGTCCTTGGTGGGCGCGCGGTTTTCCGCCAACATATCGACTACTCCCTTTAACTAAACGCGTTCGATGACGGCGGCGATACCCTGGCCGACGCCGATACACATGGTGCACAGCGCCAGCTTGGAACCGTTGCGCTGCAATTGATAGGTCGCTGTGGTGGCGAGGCGGGCGCCCGACATACCCAAGGGATGCCCGAGCGCGATGGCGCCGCCTTGGGGATTGACGCGCTCGTCGTCGTCGTCCAGGCCCCAGTCACGGGTGACCGCCAGGCCTTGCGCGGCGAAGGCTTCGTTAAGCTCGATGACATCAAGCTCGTCGAACTTGAGGCCAAGGCGGTTCAACAGCTTGCGGGCCGCCGGGGCAGGGCCGAAGCCCATGATGCGCGGCGGTACGCCGGCATGGCCCATGCCGAGGACGCGGGCGCGCGGCGTCAGGCCGTGTTCCTTGGCGGCGTCCTCAGAAGCGATGATCAGGGCGGCGGCGCCGTCATTGACGCCGGAGGCATTGCCGGCGGTCACGGTGCCGTCTTCGCGGAACGGCGTCGGCAATTTAGCCAGGGCTTCCATGGAAGTCTCGCGGGGATGCTCGTCGGCCTCCACGATGACGGGATCGCCCTTGCGCTTGGGGATGGTGACGGCCACGATTTCCTCGGCCAGGTTGCCGTTCTTCTGCGCGGCCGCGGCATTTTGTTGGCTGCGTAGCGCGAAAGCGTCCTGATCCTCGCGCTGGATCTGGAATTCCTCGGCGACGTTCTCCGCCGTCTCCGGCATGCTGTCGACGCCGTACTGCTTTTTCATCAACGGGTTGATGAAGCGCCAGCCGATGGTGGTGTCGAAAACCTCGGCGCGGCGGGAGAACGCGGCGTCGGGCTTGGGCAGGATCATCGGCGCCCGGCTCATGCTTTCCGAACCGCCGGCAACGCAAAGGTCGGCTTCTCCTGTCTTGATGGCCCGCGCCGCCTGGCCCACGGCCTCAAGGCCCGAACCGCAGAGGCGGTTGACGGTGGCGCCCGAGACGCTGTCGGGGATGCCGGCCAGCAGCGAAGCCATGCGGGCGATATTGCGGTTGTCCTCGCCGGCCTGGTTGGCGGCGCCGTAGAACACGTCATCGATGCGCGACCAGTCCATGTCGGTGTTGCGTGACATCAGTTCCTTGAGCGGCAGGGCGGCCAGGTCGTCGGCGCGAATGCTGGAGAGGGCGCCGCCGTATCGTCCGATGGGCGTGCGGACGGCGTCACAAATATAGGCTTCGGTCATGTGGGGGGTCTCCTTGTTCGTGCACTTCCTGCTGATCGGCGAACCTTGGCTGTGGACATTTTTGATGGGTAGGCCAACAATATCGCCGACAACATATCGATACATCGTTGCGGCGGCAATCCTTCGAATCAACGGTTAGGATAGCCGAGCATCAGCTAAAATGGCAGTTACTCGTTAGGACCCCCCATCATGGCAAACACCTATTCCTTCGAAGGCATGATTCCCGTCATCAAACCGGGCGCTTTCGTTCACCCGACCGCCGTACTGATCGGCGACGTGGTCATCGAGACGGGCTGTTTCATCGGGCCGGGTGCGGCCCTGCGGGGGGATTTCGGCCGCATTGAGGTGGGCATCGGCGCCAACGTCCAGGACAACTGCGTGGTGCACTCGTTTCCCGGCAAGACGGTCGTCATCGCGGAGGACGGCCACATCGGCCATGCCGCGGTCATTCACGGCTGTACCATCGGACGCAATGCGCTCGTCGGTATGAACGCCACCGTGATGGACGATGCCGTGGTCGGCGAGGAAGCCATCATTGCCGCCAATTCCTTCGTCAAGGCGGGGTTCGAGGTGCCGCGTCGTGCGCTTGCAGCAGGCTCTCCGGCCAAGATCCTGCGCGAACTGTCGGACCAGGACGTGGCCTGGAAGTCCAGCGCCACGGCGCTTTACCAGGAACTGGCGCAGCGCTCGCTGCAATCGCTCGAAGCGGCGCCTGCGTTAACGGTGGAGGAAGAAAATCGTCCCCGCGCTGCTGAACGCGAAGACATCAAACCGCTGCACGCCTCCAAGAAGTAAATCTTCGGGGATCGCCGATGAACGCCGCGCTCAGCCACGAAGAAGCCCGCCGCTTCTATGACGGCTACGGCGCGAAACAGGACGGCCAGGGATTCTATGAAGATGCGGCGCTCGATCTTTTGATCGAACACGGCGATTTTGCCCAAAGTCAGTCGGTGCTGGAGATCGGCTGCGGCACCGGACGGTTTGCCGCCCGTCTGCTGTCCGATCACCTGCCGGCGTCCGCCCGCTATGTTGGCATCGACGTCAGTACGACCATGGCGGAGTTGAGCCGTGAACGATTGAAGCCCTGGGCGGAACGCAGCGCGATCCATCACACCGATGGCGGCTTCGAATTCGCGTCCCTTGGCGGGCCGTTCGACAGGATCGTCAGCACCTACGTTTTCGACCTCCTAAGCGAAGGGGATATCGTCGCAGCCCTTACGGCGGCCCGGCGCGCGACGTCGGATGGCGGGTTGCTGTGCCTGGCCGGTTTGTCGGGAGGGAAGGGGCCGGTTTCCTCACTGACCAGCGGACTTTGGACACTCGCCTACAAGATCAGTCCGTGGTTCGTCGGCGGTTGCCGGCCTATGGACTTAAACGCCTTGCTGCCGCGCGACCAATGGCGCATGCGTCATCACGAGATTTCCGTCAGCAGCCTGATCCCCTCTGAAGTCCTGGTGGCGGAAGCGGTATGACCGCCATCTATGTCGACGCCGACGCCTGCCCGGTGAAGGACGAGGTTGTCCGCGTGGCCGCCCGCCACGGCCTGAAGACCTACATGGTGAGCGACGGCGGTATTCGGCCCAGCCGCGACCCGATGGTCGAACTGGTGATCGTGGCACAAGGCGCGGACGCCGCCGACGACTGGATCGCCGAGCACATCCAAGCCGCCGACATCTGCGTCACCAACGACATTCCGCTGGCGGCGCGCTGTCTGGAGGCGGGGGGGGTCGCTCTCAAACCAAACGGTGAAGCGTTCACGGAAAGCGGCATCGGCATGGCGTTGGCCAACCGCGAACTGATGCAGGACCTGCGCGAACGCGGCGAGATCATGGGCGGTCCGAGGCCGTTCAGCAAGGCCGACCGGTCGGCCTTCCTCAACCGCCTTGAAACCACCGTACAGGCGGCAAAAAGACAAGCGAAATCATCCGGTTAACCGGATTCCCGCTTTTCTGATCTGCCGTCCAGGGCGTCAAATGAGACCGCCCCATCAGCGTGCCGATGGGGCGGGATGTCGCTTTGCCCTCCATCATGATGGAGCGCTTGATTTTGTTTTCCGTCAGCTCAGCGCCTCCACCGGGTCGAGCCCCTGGGACATGCGGCCGGTGAACAGTAGTTGCTTCTTTTCCGCCAGCGGATGGTACTGAGAGGCGTGGACATCACGCAGCAGACGTTCGATCCCCGTGGCTCGAAAGTATCCTGCGCCGCCGACCGCTTCCATGGCCTTTTCGACCGTTTGCTTGGCCGCATTGGCGACGATGGTCTTGCGGATCAGGATGGCGTTTGAGGTCTCGTCGACCGCCTTGAAGTCGAAATCGTTGGTGATGGCGACCATGGACGCGTGGGTGATCTGGGCGGTCACCAGGGCGTTTTCCATCTCGCCCAGGGAATAGGTGGCCGACGGGTCGGGGCGCTTCGCCGCCTTTTCCCGGGCGATGGCCGCGGCTTTTTCGGCGATGCCTGTGTAGACGCTCATGATCAGCGGCATGGCGACCGTCAGCACGACGTTCCAGACGGCATGGAAATCACCCTGCGGCCGGCGCAGCGCTATGGCTTCGTCCGGAATGAAAACATCGTCGTAAATGACGGTGTTCGAGCCCGTCCCCCGCATGCCCATGGCCCGCCAGTTGTACTCGATGCTCACGCCTTCGGAAGCGAACGGTACAGGGAAGTGCAGAACCTGCCAGCCTTCCTCGGGATCCTGATACGGTGCGCTGGAGATCAGCATGTCGCCGGCCGGACTGCCGCTGGCGAAGATCTTGCGGGCGTCGACCCGGAAACCGCCGTCGACCCTGACGGCGACGCCGTTGGAGGCTAGCCAGTCGGTTGCGCCGGTGCTGACCAGCACTAGTTCTTTGGTGGCCACGGCTTCGAGCAGTTTGGCGCCCGGCTTGCCGTTGCGGTGGTTGTAAACGGCCGCCGCGATGAGGTGCTGGTGCATCGAGCAGGAAAGCGCGGTCGACGGGCAGTAGCCCGCCAGCGCCTTGAGTGCCTCACACATGTCGCTGTGGCTCGCGCCGCCGCCGCCGAATTCCGTCGGCACCATGGCAGAAAAAAACTTCTCGGTTTTGAGCGCTGCGAAATTTTCCGCAACGAACTCGTCGCTGTCGTCGCGCTCCCCGGCGCGCTCGGCGAAAGATGGCCCGACATCGTGGACGATGTTCAGGCAGTTGGTCATTACTTCGATCATGGTCTCAATCCCCTGGATTTGCTGTTCGGTGAGTGTGAATTTGGGGGAAGCGCGGCGTCATTTAAAGTACAAGATCTGTACTTGGATTGGAGGGCGCATTGCCGCTATCATCTTTTCGTCATGGCCAGGAAAAAAACCTACGGACAGTTCTGCCCCGTCGCCAAAGCGGCGGAGGTGGTGGCGGAGCGTTGGACGCCATTGGTGTTACGCGAGTTGATTTGCGGCAGCACCCGCTTCAACGACCTCAAGAAGGGCGTGCCCCTGATGTCGCCTTCGCTGCTGTCGCAACGCCTCAAGGAGCTTGAATACGCCGGCATCGTCGAACGCCGCCCGGCCGCCAGCGGACGCGGCTCGGAATATCACCTGACAGAGGGCGGAGAACAGCTGGCGCCGCTGATCGAAGGCCTCGGCCACTGGGGCAAGCGCTACCTCAAACCGGAATTGGAGGAAGGCGATCTCGACCCCAGTCTTTTAATGTGGGACATCCAGAGGCGGGTCGATCCGACGGTTTTGCCGGAAGATACCCGAACCACCGTGCACTTTGCGATTACCGGCGTGCCGAGCAAGTACGGCCGCTGGTGGCTGGTCTTCGAGCACGGCGAGGCCGATCTCTGCATGAAGGATCCGGGCTTCGAGGTCGATCTCTACGTCACGGCGCCCGTGCGCGTCGCCTCGGAAGTCTGGCTCGGACGCCGCAGCATTTCCCAGGCGGTTCGTTCGGGCGATCTCAGGCTGGAAGGCTCGAAAGCTCAAATCAAGGCTTTCCCGCAGTGGTTCACGCTGAGTATTTTCGCGCCGACCTGAACGTCAGCCCGCCGCCATCTCCCGCAATTTGAAGCGCTGCAACTTGCCGGTTTCGGTGCGCGGCATGTCGTCGAGGAATTCGATGGCGCGGGGGTATTTGTAGGGTGCGATTTCGGCTTTGACGAAATCCTGCAGTTCCTTGACCGTGGCGTCACTGGCTTCACCGCCTTCGCGCAGGGTGACGTAGGCCTTGACGATGAAGCCACGGTCGGGATCGGGCGCCGCGACCACGCCGCATTCGGCGACCTTGGGGTGGTCCAAGAGACAGGCCTCGACCTCGGGGCCGGAAATGTTGTAGCCCGCCGAGATTATCATGTCGTCGGTGCGGGCCTGGAACCAGAAATAGCCTTCCTCGTCCATCAGGTAGGCGTCGCCCGAGAGGTTCCAGCCGTCTTGGACGTAGGCGGTCTGGCGTTCCTCGTTGTCGAGGTAGCGGCACCCGGTCGGGCCTTTCACCGCCAGCCTGCCGACCGTGCCCGGCGGCGCTTCGTTGCCGTCGTCGTCGATGACGCGGGCTTGGTAGCCGGGAATTGGTTTGCCGGTGGCGCCCGGGTGGATATCGTCGCCGGCCGTGGCGATGAAGATATGCAGCATCTCGGTGGCGCCCAGACCGTCGATGATCTTGATGCCCGTCGCCTTTTCCCAGCCTTCGAAGGTAGGCAGCGGCAGGGTCTCGCCGGCGCTGACGCACTTCTTCAATGACCCGATGTCGTGGTCGCCCACCAAATCGGTCATGACGCGGAAGGCGGTGGGTGCGGTAAAGCAAATCGTCGCACGGTGCCTTTCGATGATGTCCATCAGGACGTTCGGCGCCGGGCCTTCGCTCAAGGCGGTTGAAGCGCCGGCGTGCATGGCAAAGGTCACCATGGCGCCCAAGCCGAAGGTAAAGGCGATGGGCGGCGAGCCGCAGAAGATATCGTTCTGGTCGGGTTTAAGGATATAGCGCGAGAAGCAATCGTTGATCGCCATGATATCGCGGTGAAAGTGCATGCAGCCCTTGGCCTGGCCGGTGGTCCCGGACGTAAAGGCGATCAGGCAGACGTCGTCCCAGGCGGTATCGACGGTCTCGAACGTGGTGGGCTTGGTCGCTGCCAGAGCGTCCAAAGTGCCGGCAGTTTCGTCCTGGCCAGTATTGCCAAAATAGAGCACGCGCTTGAGGTTGTCGGAGCGCTCCAGCGTTGTCTCCATTTCCTCCGCCAGACGTCCGTCGCACAAGCCGACTTCGACGACGGCCTTTTCGCAGATGTAGGTGAGTTCCTTGGCGCGCAGCAGCGGCATGGTGGCGACCGCGACCGCTCCGACCTTCATGACGGCGAACCAGGCCGCGACGTACATCGGGTTGTTGGGCGAGCGCATCAGCACCCGGTTGCCCGGCACAACTCCCAATTCATCCACCAGCACGTGGGCGATTTGGCTGGCCTTAGCCAGCAGGTCGTTGTAGCTCCAGGTCACATC
This sequence comes from uncultured Rhodospirillaceae bacterium, assembly GCA_964528595.1. Taxonomy (GTDB): domain Bacteria; phylum Pseudomonadota; class Alphaproteobacteria; order UBA2966; family UBA2966; genus CAYFKJ01. The sequence continues at coordinate 9,222 of CAZGTM010000016.1, read as the reverse complement.
CTCGAAATGAATGACCGGACGGTCGCGGTGGACCGCCGCCTGCTTGTCCAGCAGTTCGGCGGCGCAGTTCATGCGCTCGTTGTAGGCGGCGAGTTCCGGCACGCTTTGGTAATCCATCTCCGGCCATTGATCGGTGGGTGGCAGATGATCGCGGGCGTAGCTGTCGACGTGGGCGGAGGGGATGCCGGAAGGCGTGAGGTTTTCAGACATGGCTGGCGGCTCTTTCGCTGGCGTAATCCGGAAGGGGTGGCGTGATACTCACAGCACTACTGGGCGGACTGGCACGGCCGTCCGAGCCCACGGCCCGGACGTAGTAGGTATAACCGACCCCACCGAGGGCCAGCGGATCGGTATAGTGGGATTTCTTGACCGCTTCGACGCAGGAGATATCGCCGTTTTCCTCGGCCCGGTAGATGTCGTAGATGCGGGTGTCGGCGCCCTCCGCCGGGGTCCAGGAGAGTTTAACCCGGCCTTTGCCGTCGACCTCGGCCTGCAAGGCGCCCTGATCGTCCCCCCAATGCGGCGCGGTACCGGCGGGATCGTCATCGGGCGCCTGGTGGCGGCCCTTGGGCCAGAGGAAGCAGTTGACCTCGCGGAAGCTGCCGTCGAGTTGTTTGCAGACGTTGCAATAGATGCACTTCACAATATCGTCGGCCCGGCCCCGGCTGACTTTGGCGACCCAGTCGGGATCGGCCAGCAACTGGCGCGCCATGCCGATGATGTCGGCCCGGCCCTGCTGCAACAGGCCTTCCGCTTCTTCGGGCCGGCTGATCTTGCCGACGCTGACTACGGGCACGTCGAAGCCGTGGCCGTTTATGTATTCCTTGATGGCGGCGGGCAGGTGCGCGTTGGGCAGGGCGGGATACCAGTCGCCCGGCATGCAGCGGTCGCCGGAATAACCCGTGTAGGGATAAAGCGGCTGGCCTTCGCGCGGCACGGCGTCCTCAAATTTGCCGCCGACCGAAAGCGAGATGTAGTCGACGCCCAGTTGTGCCATGCGCAAGGCAATGGGTTTGGCGTCCTCGACGGTATAGCCGTCGCGGACGACTTCCTCCGCCAGGAAGCGCACGCCGACCGGAAAGTCGCCGCCGACGCTTTCACGGATCTTTGTCATGACGCGGCCAAACATGTGCAGGCGGCCTTCCAACGTCTTGCCGGTGTAGGCATCACGGCGGTGGTTGTGGCGCGAGAGGAACGACGACAGTGTATAGGCGTGGGCCGAATGGATCTCGACGCCGTCGTAACCGGCTTCCCGGGCGCGGACGGCGGCGTGGCCGAATTCCTCGACGATGCGGTCGATGTCGCCGACGTCCAGCATGTCGACCGTCTGACGCCAGCCCGAGCGCGCCACCTTCATGAAGTGGATGATCTGCGGCACGATCTTGGACGGTCCCTCGTCGTGGACGCGTTTGGTCAGTTCCCGGTGACCGGGAATGAACTTGTCGTCCGAAAGCCGCAGCAGGGGGCCGGATTTAGAGCCGTGCACGGCGCAGGCCTCCACCACGATCAGGCCGACGCCGCCGCGGGCGAAGCGCACGTACCGTTCAGTTACCGCATCATTGACGAAGCCGTCTTCACCCGACAAACGCGTCACCATCGCCGGGACGAGCACCCGGTTGGGGATGGTGATGGTGTTGATGTCGAGCGGTTCGAGAAGCCTCATGTTCCGTGACCTACGGCGTTTCCTTCATCACCTGGCTGGCGATGACGATTTTTTGGATCTCCGTCGTGCCTTCGTAAATGCGCAGCGCCCTGATTTCACGGTAGAGGCGCTCCACCGCCGTACCGCGCAGTACGCCGGTGCCGCCGAAAAGCTGGACCGCCTCGTCGATGACCTTCTGGGCCGCTTCAGTGGCGTACATCTTGGCCATGGCGGCTTCCCGCGTCACGCGGTCGGCAACGCAGTCCTTGGTCCAGGCGGCGCGGTAGATCAGCAAGGCGGCGGCGTCGATCTCGGTTGCCATGTCGGCCAGTTTGCCCTGCGTAAACTGATAATCGGCGATGGGCCGGCCGAAGGCTTCACGCGACTTGACCCGCGCCAAGGCTTCATCGAGGGCGCGGCGGGCCAAGCCGAGAGCGGCCGCGCCGACGGTGGAGCGGAAGATGTCGAGCGTCGACATGGCGACTTTGAAGCCGTCACCGATCTCGCCCAGCATCTGGCTTGCCGGAACACGGCAATCCGTAAAGGTCACCGTGCCCAGCGGGTGGGGGGCGATCACTTCCAGGTGCTCCGTCACCTCAACGCCGGGTGTGTCGGTATCGACGACGAAAGCCGTCAAGCCGCGGGCACCGTCGTCCGAGGTGCGGGCAAAGACGACGTATTGGTCGGCGAGGCCGGCGTTGGAGATGAAGGTTTTTTCGCCGTTGATGACGAAGTCGCCGCCTTCCTGATCCGCCGTGGTTACGAGCGCGCCGGCATCCGAACCTGCGCCGGGCTCGGTCAAGGCGAAGGCCGCGACGCGTTCACCGGCGCGCACGGCCGGCAGGTAGCGGCTTTTGATTTCGTCATCGCCGAACAACGAGATCGATCCCGTGCCCAACCCCTGCATGGCAAAGGCGAAATCGGCCAGGCCCGAGGTACGCGCAAGAATCTCACGGCAGAGACAAAGCGAACGCACGTCGAGCTTCTCATGGACCCCGCCGTATTCGGCAGGGACCACGAATTTCAGCCACTCGTCTTCCGCCAGCATGTGGACGAACTTCCGCGACAGGCCGAAGACATCGTCCTCGTCATCTTCGAACGGCGCGATCTCCCGCGCCGTCCAGGCACTCAGTTCCTCGGCCAGGCGGCGATGGCCGTCATCAAAAAACGGCCAGTTCAGAAAGCTCGTATCGGCCACGTCAGTTCCCTTCGAAGACGGGTTTCTCCTTGGCCACGAAGGCATTGTAAGCCCGCGTGAAATCCTCGGTCTGCATGCAAATGGCCTGGGCCTGGGCCTCCGCTTCGATGCTTTCGTCGACGCCCATGTTCCATTCCTGGTGCAGCATCTTTTTGGTCATGCCGTTGGCGAAAGTGGGGCCGTTGGCAATGCGGCCGGCGGTCTTCTGGGCTTCGGGCAGCAGATCGTCGGCGCTGCAGATACGGTTATAGAAACCCCAGCGTTCGGCTTCCTCGGCCTTCAAGGCGCGGCCGGAATACAACAGGTCGGAAGCTCGGCCCTGGCCGACAATGCGCGGCAACATGTTGCACGCACCCATGTCGCAGCCCGCCAGGCCGACGCGGTTGAAGAGGAAGGCGACGGAGGATTCCGGCGTGCCGTAGCGCAGGTCGGAGGCCATCGCCAGGATGGCGCCGGCGCCGGCGCAAACGCCGTCGATGGCGGCGATGACGGGTTGCGGACAGGCCCGCATGGCCTTGACCACATCGCCGGTCATGCGCGTGAAGCGCATCAGGTCGACCATGTTCATTTTGACCAGGGGGCCGATGATTTCGTGCACGTCGCCGCCGGAGCAGAAGTTTCCGCCGGCGCCGGTGATGACGATGGCGTGGACGTCATCGGCATACTGCAGTTCGCGGAAGGTATCCCGCATTTCACCGTAGCTCTCAAAGGTCAGCGGGTTCTTGCGGTCCGGCCTGTTCAACGTCAGCGTGGCCACCCCGTCGGCGACCTCCCAACCAAAGTGTTCCGGCGTAAAGTCGGCGCCGTTTACTGATTTCATTCTTCGTCTCCATTTTGCAAAGATTGTTCAAGGGATTTCTTAAAACGACCGAGTAGGTCGTAGAGTTCGGTTTTTTCCTGGCGCTCCAGGCCGGCCATCAGGTCGACGACCCAGGATTCGTGCGCCGGCGCCATGCGATCGAATACCTGACGGCCTTCATCGGTCAGGCGAACCAGCTGGGTGCGGCGGTCATCCGGCGCGGGCGAGCGGGTCACGAGTTTTTCCTGCACCAGGCGGTCGATCAGGCCGGTGATATTGCCGTTCGAGACCATCAGGTGGCGCGACAGTTGTCCCATTGTCATGCCGTCGGGCGCACGGTCGAGCTGGGCCAGCACATCGAAGCGGGGCAGGGTGGTTTCGAATTCCTGACGCAACCCGGAACGCACGTGTTGCTCGATCAGCGTGGAGCAGGTCAACAGGCGCAACCAGACGCGGAGTTCGGGCTTATCATCGGACTTGACCGAGGATTCAAGATCGCCGCCCGAAGTGGAGGTAACCGTATCGGTCATGACATAACCTCGCCGCCGTCGACCATGATGGATTGGCCATTGATGGAGCCCGAACTCGGCAGCGCCAGCCAGCCGACCGCCTGAGCGACTTCTTCCGGCTGCACGAGGCGCGCCTGCGGGTTGAACTTCGCAAGCTCCGCATAGGCTTCGTCTCTGTCGCGGCCGGTTTTCTCAACCATGGTTTCGATCGTCCGCGCCGCAATGTCGGTTTCCGTAAAGCCGGGGCAGACGGCGTTGACGGTGACGCCGGACGGCGCGATCTCCAGCGCCAGCGCCCGTGTCATGCCGATAACGCCGTGCTTCGAGGCGCAATAGGGCGCGACGTAGGCGTAGCCCTTGTGACCGGCGGTCGAGGCGACATTGATGATGCGGCCGGAGCGTTTCTCCAGCATGCCCGGGAGCACCGCCTGGGTGCAGAGATAGGGGCCCGTAAGATTGACCTCCAGCATCGCCCGCCAGGCATCCGGCGTAATGCGGGGGAAGGGTGCGCTGGTTGCGGCGCCGGCGTTGTTAACCAGGATATCGACGGATCCGCCGGCGTCCTCGGCCGCCTTGGCAAAGATATGGGCGATTTCGTCACCGTCGGTGACGTCCATGACATAGGCCCGGACATCGCCGCCGTGGCGGCTGCCGACCGCTTCCATCTGTTCGCTCAAAGCATCTTCGTCCCGGCCGGTCAGGGACAGCGTTGCTCCCAGGCGGCCGAGTTCCATGGCGATCGCCGCGCCGATGCCGCGGGAGGCGCCTGTGACAAACGCATGCCGGCCCTGCAAGGGGTTGACCAGCGGACTGGCTGATATTTGGTCGGTGTTTTCAACACCCGGCATCAATTCGCTCCCGGCGGTTTTGAAAATCTACTTGGGAATATATTTTAAGCTTAAAATAAATAGCAACCCCCGGGCAAGGCTTAACTTTCACGATGTCCTGTCCGGGCCCGCGGTCCGAGCGGCAATGAGCGTCGAAGAAGGGGCGAATCGCCGCCGAAACATGCTATAAAGGGGGTCTTTCCGCGACCTTTTCGGAGGCTCCGTCGATGACCATCGCCGTCCTGCACCCCAACGCCAAGCGCAACGCGGCCACCCATTCGCCCATCACGGCGGAGCGGCTCAAGGCGTTGCTGGATGCCCAAAAACAGGCCTACCGCGAGGCCGGCGCGCCCAGTGCCGAGCAGCGGCGCGCCAACCTGCAGAAATTGTTGCGTTCGGTGCTGGCAATGCAGGACCGGATCGCCGACGCCATTTCACAGGATTTCGGGCACCGTTCGGATGTCGAAACGCGCATGGCGGAAATCTTCACGACGGTGGAATCAATTCGCCACGCCAGGCGCAATCTAAAAGGCTGGATGAAGCCTGAGCGTCACGCCGTCAATCTGGCCTTCCTGCCGGCGCGCGCCAAGGTGCTCAAGCAACCGCTGGGTACGGTCGGCGTTATCAGCCCTTGGAATTACCCCTTCTACCTCGCCATCGATCCTCTGGTCGGGGCGCTGGCCGCCGGCAACCGGGTGATGATCAAGCCGTCGGAATTCACGCCCAAGACGTCCGCGCTGCTGGCCGAAATGATCGAAGGCCTGTTCGAGCCGGAAGAAGTCGTTGTGGTGCAAGGCGGCCAGGAAGTGGGAGAGCAGTTCTCGCGCTTGCCGTTCGATCACCTGCTATTCACCGGTGCGACCAAAGTGGGGCATCACGTCATGCGGGCGGCGGCAGAGAATTTGACGCCGGTGACGCTGGAACTAGGGGGGAAATCACCGGCCATCGTCGCGCCGGGCTATGCCATGGACCGGGCCGCCGGCAGCATCGTTGCAGGTAAAATGCTGAATGCCGGACAAACCTGTATCGCGCCGGACTATGTTCTGGTGCCAGAATCCAATCTCGATTCGTTCGTCGCCCATGCCCGGCAGAAGATGGCGGGCATGTACCCCAATCTCGCGGCCAACCCGGATTACACCAGCGTCATGGGGGACCGCAATTATGCCCGGCTGCGGGCGCACCTCGACGATGCCGCCGAAAAGGGCGCCCAGGTCGTCACCATCAATCCGGCCGGCGAGGGCTTTGAAAACTCGGCGGGCAAGATGGCGCCGACCCTGGTGCTGCAACCCACCGACGGCATGACGGTCATGCAGGAGGAGATCTTCGGACCCATCCTGCCGGTCCTGACCTATCGGGATCTCGGCGAGGCCATCGATTACGTCAACGACCACGACAGGCCGCTGGCTCTCTATTACTTCGATACCGACGGCCGCCGTATCGACCGTATCCTGAAAGAAACCATATCCGGCGGCGTGACGGTCAACGACACGCTCTTCCATATCGCCCAGGACAATCTGCCCTTCGGCGGCGTCGGGGCCAGTGGCATGGGCCACTATCACGGCCGGGACGGCTTCGACACCTTCACCAAGCGCAAGAGCGTCTTTTACCAAAGCCGCCTAAACGGCGCCGGTCTGCTCCACCCGCCATACGGCCGCCTCGTGCGGACGCTGTTGAAGACATTGATCGGCGGGCGATGACAGAACCTTCCGTCTGCTGACGCAGCATGACCGTCAAACGATCTCTGTCCGCTGAGGCGGGCCAGGAGGCGTTCGGTCTCGCCGACCTGCTGCGCATCGCCGATTTCCGGCGGGCCTGGCTGATTGGCATCGCGTCGGGCATTGTCCGCTGGCTGGAGCTCCTGGCATTCGGCATCTATGTTTTCGACCAAACCGGGTCCGCTTTCCTCGTCGCAACCTTCACGCTGTTGCGCCTGCTGCCGTTCTCGCTGTTCGGTATCGTGACGGGGGCGCTGGTCGACCGCCTGGGGCAGCGAATGGTATTGCGCCTTTCACTGACGGCCATGGTGGCGGTATCGGGAGTGTTGGCCATTCTTTCGTACCGCGGCGAACTGGAACTTTGGCACTTGGCGGTGGGAACTGTCATTAGCGGGATGTACTGGACGACCGATTTTTCCGCCCGGCGCAATTTGCTGGGCCAACTCGCCGGGCCGGATCATCTTTCGAAAGCGCTTTCTTTTGACGCGGCGAGCAACACGCTCACGCGTGCCGTGGGGCCCGTCGTTGGCGGCATTTTGATAGCCACCCTTGGATTTAGCGGCATTTTGTTCCTGTCCGTCTCGCTCTATTTCGTTGCCCTGGTTATGGCGCTGCGATTTACCCTTGGCGCTGAGGAAACGGCGATCGAAAAACACGGTTTGCTGCGCGGAATTATCGACGCCTTCATCTTTGCCGTCCGGTGGCGCAAGCTTGTGGCCGCCTTCGCAATAACGATAATTTTCAACCTGTTCGGATTTCCCTTTACCGCGCTCATCCCGGTGATCGGTAAACAGACATTGGGATTGGGGCCGGATGCCGTGGGGCTGATCGCCGCGCTGGAAGGCAGCGGCGCCATCATTGGTTCGTTGCTGGTAAGCCGGGCCCGCACCGAAGGGCAGATCTGGGGCCGTTATATGGGTGGTGTGTTGATTTGCATGGCGGGCGTTGTCGTTCTCGGATTTGCGCGGGATGTACCGATGGCTGCGTTGGGTATCGGTGCTGCCGGAGTAGGCGCGGGTTTGTTCGCCGCATCCCAGGTGACTCTAATCTACCGGCTCTCACCGCCGGAACAACGAAGCCGCATGCTCGGGCTGTTGACGATTTGCATCGGCACCGCCCCAATCGGTTTCGCTTACCTCGGCGCCCTTGCCGACCTATTCGGCAGCGGGCCCGCCCTGCTTGTCATGACGGCCCTCGGATTCGTTTCAATGCTGCTGTTCTGGCTGTATTTTCCGGTAGCCGATTACCTGAAGTCACAATAGACCGACGAGGAGCATGCGGGATGAAGACCGTCTACAGCGACGCCCACGAAAAACATTACCCGAAGCGGTTTATCGTTCGTGGCGCGTTGGCGGACAATCCGGAAAAACCGGAACGGGCCGAACGCTTCCTTGCGGCCATGACCGCAGCCGGGCACGAAATCGTTCCGTCCGACGATCACGGCATGGGGCCGATCGGCGCCATCCATTCGACCGATTACCTTACCTTCCTGCAGCAGGGCCTGGCGGCGTGGCGGGCGCTGCCTAATTCGGGCGACGAAATGATCCCCAATGTCCACACCAACCGTTTTCAGACGCGGAGACCAAGCCACATTACGGGTCAGGCCGGCTATCACATGGCGGATACGGCCTGTCCCATCGGCGAAGGTACCTGGGAGGCGGCCTACGCGGCCGCGCAATCGGCCCTGACGGCCACCGACCTCGTGTTGAGCGGTGAACGAAGCGCCTACGCGCTGTGCCGCCCGCCGGGCCACCATGCGTTCGCAGATATGGCCGGCGGGTTTTGCTTCATCAACAATGTGGCTGTCGCTGCCCAGCACATGATCGACAAACTCCGGGCGGCGGGCAAATCCGGCCGGGTGGCGGTCCTGGATGTCGACGTTCACCACGGCAACGGAACGCAGTACATATTCTACCGGCGCAGCGATGTGTATTTCGTTTCGATCCACGGCGACCCGGACGGCTTTTATCCTTTCTTCTGCGGTTATGAGGACGAGCGGGGAGAGGGGCCGGGTCGGGGCTACAACCTCAATATTCCGATGCCCGCCGGGGCCGGCGACGACGAATTCTTAGCGGCTTTGGCGCCCGGTCTGGAGGCGATCTCTACCTTTGCGCCGGACGCCCTGCTTGTCTCTCTGGGTCTCGACGCCCAAGCAAACGACCCGTTGGCCTTCCTCGAAATTACCGTGGAAGGTTTTCGGCGGATCGGCGGCGCCGTCGCAGGACTGAATTTGCCGACTGTCCTTGTCCAGGAGGGCGGTTATCTGTGCGACGGCCTTGGGGAAAACCTGACGGCGTTCATCGACGGCATTGAAGACGCCCTGGGCTAGGCGCCGACGGTCGCGCCGCGCCTAATCTCGCGGTGGATTGAAATGGGAGATTTCTGCGACTGAGCGGTCCGTCCGCAGGAAAACATTCGGTCAAGATGCGCCAGGGAATGCGTTGACAGTTTTACCGGCGAAGCGTCAAAATGTTTCCGGGGAAGGCGCGTAGATTCCAAAATTTTTCAGTACTTGTTTGTCGAGGAACGAAC
>CAZGTM010000015.1:0-70838 GCA_964528595.1 uncultured Rhodospirillaceae bacterium | reverse complement strand
TAATGGACAGATACTAGATGTAGCGGGTGTCTGCGTCAACCGGATAGGCACGGCTTATAGGTCGGCACCGCTCCCAGATGATATTCGGAGTGCTCATTTTTACTTCGGAACGAAGGATAATTCAGGCCACAGGGACAGAAGATATTCAGATTTTGTGGAATCGATATATCAACAAAACGACAGCTGTATAATGTTCTGTAAAATGCTAATCGAAGAGTTGTATTTGCATGGTGTAAAACTTAAGAAAATCTATGAAAAACGCTATAGAGGGACTTCCCCAAGAGTTACAGAAATCGATTTTTCGTCGGTTAAAAAAGGCTTGATACCCTCGGAGGACGACTACAGGGACTGGATCGAAAACTTCAAAAAGCAAGACAACTAATTGCACAGTACGAGTTCCGGGAGTTCCAGAGTTCCGAGGACAGTATACCTAATTATTCTGACCTGGCCGCATTAAGGGGACACGTAACGAGTACAAGTCCCCTTAATACTGCGCTGGGCCCATAACACTAATTTCCGGACAAAAAATGGCTGGGGAACCAGGACTTGAACCTGGACTGACGGAGTCAGAGTCCGCTGTTCTACCAATTAAACTATTCCCCAGCAGGGGTGGCGCGGGGCCACTTCGACAAGGCCGCGTCGCTCAAGCGGGAACATATGAATGTGGGCGGCGGATGTCAATAATGGCGGTTGACTGGATCGTTACTTTCTACCGCTTTCGCCCGCTCGGCCAACAATGCTAACATTGCGTCACGTTTGAAATTGTCCGTTGTGCCGGGACGCGGTTGAGCCGTGACCGGCGGCGGCGGGCGGGAGATATTCGATTGGTTGAATCCATGTCGGGCGGTGGGGCGTCCGGCGGTTCACCTGCGCCTCCTGTGGAACAGGGCGCAGCGTCCGCCGACGGTCGAACTGGGCCGTCGTCCCCAGCCACATCCCAGGCCGCGTCACAGGCCTATGCCGCCGTCGACCTCGGCACCAACAACTGCCGCCTGCTGATCGCCCAACCGGCGGCCACGGGTTTCCGTGTGGTCGACGCCTTCTCCCGCATCGTCCGCCTGGGCGAGGGGGTGGAGCATACGGGGCGCTTAAGCGATGCCGCCATCAACCGCACGGTTTCGGCCCTGCGCGTCTGCGCCACCAAAATCCGCCGGGCCAACGCGCTGCGGGTCCGCACGGTCGCCACCGAGGCCTGCCGCCGGGCCGAGAACGGCCAGGATTTCCTCGACCGCGTCCAGCGCCAAACCGGCATCGCGCTTGAAATCATCGATCCGCAGGAGGAAGCGGCGCTGGCCTTGGCCGGCTGTTCGCCCCTGGTCGATCCGGCGTGCACGAACGCGCTGGTGTTCGACATCGGCGGCGGCAGTACGGAGTTGATCTGGGTGGAGACCGTGGCGGGCGCGCCGCCCCGGCTCAAGGGTTGGGTCTCGCTCGCCCTGGGCGTCGTGACGCTGACCGAACGCCACGGCGGCAACGAGGTGACGCCGGAGGCCTACCGTCGGATGGTCGAGACCGTCGCCGATCAACTCGAAGCCTTCGAGGACCGCCACGGCATCCGCGAGGCCGCGTCCTCGGGCGGTGCGCATTTCCTCGGCACCTCGGGCACGGTGACGACGCTGGCCGCGGTGCACCTGGGCCTGCCGCGCTACGACCGCTCCCAGGTCGACGGCGCCTGGATCCCGACCGGCGAGATCAGCCAGATCTCCGACATGCTGAGCGGCATGAGCTTCCAGGAGCGCGCCAACCATCCCTGTATCCGCCGGGCCCGCGCCGATCTGGTGATCGCCGGCTGCGCCATCATGGAGGCGATCATCGCCGCTTGGCCGATGGCCCGGCTGCGGGTTGCCGACCGGGGCCTGCGGGAAGGCATGCTGACCCAGATGATGACGGCGGACGCCGACGCGGCCGCGGCAGCCGCGGCCGGAGCGGAATAAGTGGCCGGGCGCGGACGCGGCGGCAAATCGGGCGGCCGGCGCGGCGCTAGCCGAGGTGGAAACGCGCCGCGTCAACTCCACACCAAGGTCAAGACGGCGCGCGGCCGCAAACGCTCCTCGACGCTCTGGCTGCAGCGCCAGCTCAACGATCCCTACGTGGCGCAGGCCAAGGCCGACGGCTACCGCGCCCGCGCCGCCTACAAGCTCACGGAGCTCGACGACAAGTTCAAGTTTCTCAAACGCGGCCGCCGGGTGATCGATCTTGGCGCCGCACCCGGCAGCTGGAGCCAGGTCGCCGTCGAGCGGGTCCGCGCCACCGAGACGGGCGGCGGTTCGGTGACCGCCGTCGACATTCTGGACATGGACGGCATGACGGGCGTCGGCGTGCTGAAGCTCGACATGCGGGAGCCGGACGCGCCTAAGAAGCTGATCGAGGCGGCCGGCGGCAAGGCGGACGTAGTGCTGTCGGACATGGCTCCGTCGACCACGGGGCACGGCCCGACCGATCACATCCGCATCGTGGCGCTGGTGGAAATCGCCCTCGACATCGCGGTCAATGTTCTTAACCCTGGCGGAACGTTCGTCGCCAAGGTATTTAAGGGCGGCGCGGAGGGCGATCTGCTGGCGGCCCTGAAACAGAGTTTTGAGACGGTCAAGCACGCCAAGCCGGGCGCCAGCCGCAAGGAATCGGCGGAAACGTATGTTGTCGCCACGGGCTTCAAGGGCCCCAGCATTAATGAGGAAGAGGTAGTCGAGAATGAGTGAAGCGGTGTCCAACAACGATTTGGATCATGACGATCCCGAGCGGTATCTGAGCCCCGGCGTCAACATCGACAGCGACCATCCCGAGGTCATCGCCTTCGCCAAGAAGACCGTCGGCGATGCGACGGACCACATGGAATTGGCCGAAAAGCTCTATTACGCAGTGCGGGACGGCATCAAGTACGATCCCTACGCCACCACGGACATCGCCATCAATCCCAAGGCTTCCTATTGCCTCTCGCGGGGCCGGGGATTTTGCATCCTCAAATCGGCTCTTATGGCGGCGGCTTCGCGCTGCTTGGGCATACCCGCCCGGGTCGGTTACGCCGACGTACGCAACCACCTCAGCTCCAAGCGCCTGCAGGAACTCTTGGAAACCGACCTTTACATCTACCACGGCTACGTCGAGCTCTACCTCGAGGGCAAGTGGGTCAAGATGACGCCGGTGTTTGATTTGCCGTTGTGTGAGAAGTTCAAGGTGTTGCCGCTCGATTTCGACGGCCGCAACGATTCGATCTTCCATCCCAACAATGCCGAAGGCAAACGGCATATGGAGTACGTCAATGAACACGGCACGTTCTTCGACGTCCCCGCCGAGATGATCGTCGAGGAGTTCACCAAGCTTTATCCCAACGTCATGAACGAGACCGATCTGCAGGGTGATTTCGCCGCCGAGGCTGCAGCCGAAAGCTGATTCCGGCCGCCGATCGGCGGTGGAAATTTCGCTGAAAAATGGCCCTACCCATTGCCGGGCAACCGTGGCATATTGCGCGCCACTTTGAACGGGAGCAGCAATGGAAATCCAAGAGGCATTCACCTTTGACGACGTCCTCCTCCAGCCTGCGGCCTCTTCCGTCCTGCCCGGCGACGTTGATACTCGGACCCGGCTGACCAAATCCATCGAACTAAATATTCCGCTGATCTCCTCGGCCATGGACACCGTGACCGAAGCGAACATGGCCATCGCCATGGCGCAGGCCGGCGGCATGGGCGTCATTCACCGTAACCTCGATATCGATCAGCAGGCCGCCGAAGTCCACAAGGTCAAGAAGTTCGAATCGGGCATGGTGGTGAACCCCGTGACGATTTCACCCAACCGCACGCTGGCCGACGCGCTGGACTTGATGCAGCGCCACAAGATCTCCGGCATTCCGGTGGTCGAGGAAGGCAGCGGCAAACTCGTCGGCATCATCACCAACCGCGACGTGCGCTTCGCCACCGAAATGGATCAGGTCGTCAGCGAATTGATGACACACGAGAATCTCGTGACTGTCAGGGACGGCGTCGACGGCGAAGAAGCCAAGCGGCTGCTGCACCACCACCGCATCGAAAAGCTGCTGGTGGTGGACGACCAGAACCGCTGCGTTGGGCTGGTTACCGTCAAGGATATGGAAAAGGCGACGCTGCACCCCGACGCCTGCAAGGATGAACAGGGCCGCCTACTGGTGGCTGCCGCCACGACGGTGGGCGACAGCGGTTTCGAGCGCGCCGAGGCCTTGGTCGAAGCCGGTTGCGATCTTGTGGTTGTCGACACCGCCCACGGTCATTCCGAGCGCGTCATCGAGGCCGTCGGCCGCATCAAAAAAGCCAGTAATTATGTTCAGGTCCTGGCCGGCAACGTGGCCACGCCCGAAGCCGCCAAGGCATTGATCGGGGCCGGGGCGGACGGTGTGAAGGTCGGCATCGGACCGGGCTCGATCTGCACGACGCGCATCGTCGCTGGTGTCGGCGTGCCGCAGCTCAGCGCCATCATGGAGGTGGCCGAAGCGGCCCGCGGCGAGGACGTGCCGGTGGTGGCCGACGGCGGCATCAAGTTTTCCGGCGATCTCGCCAAGGCCATCGCCGCCGGCGCCAACTGCGCCATGATCGGTTCCTTGCTGGCCGGCACCGACGAAGCGCCAGGCGAGGTCTTCCTCTACCAGGGCCGGTCCTACAAGGCTTATCGCGGCATGGGGTCGGTCGGCGCCATGGCGCGCGGCTCGGCCGACCGCTATTTCCAGGAAGACATCAAGGACACCTTAAAGCTGGTGCCCGAAGGCATTGAGGGCCAGGTCGCCTACAAGGGCCCGACCGGCGGCGTCGTGCACCAGTTGGTGGGCGGCCTACGGGCAGCCATGGGTTACACCGGCAACGCCAGCATCGCCGAGATGAACCGAAACTGCCGCTTCCGGCGCATCACCGGGGCGGGATTGCGTGAAAGCCACGTTCATGACGTGACGATCACCCGTGAATCGCCCAACTACCCCGGCCAGTCCTAAGGGCCGGCCGGATATGACGATGGGGCCGCGATGACACCCGGGGCCCGGGCGGCCATGACCATCGAGATCCTGGACGCCCTTGCGGCCACGTCCAAGCCGGCCGACCGCTTCGTCGACCGCTGGTTCCGCGACCGCCGCTTCGCCGGCTCCGGCGACCGCCGGGAAATCTCCGAACTCGTTTATGCCGTCCTGCGCCGGCGGGCCGAACTGGCCTGGCGGACGCAAGGCCTGCAAGGCAACCGCGCGCTTGTTCTTGCCGCTCTGGGGCTCATTAGCGGTTGGACCAAAGATCAATTCGAACAGGCATTCGACGGTGGCGTTCACCGGCCCCCACCGCTCACGCAAGCGGAACTGGCCTTGATCGACGGGATCGACGCAGATAGGGGAGATAACCCCGAAATGCCGCCCGACGTCATGGGAAATTACCCCAAGTGGCTTGAAACCGACCTAGCGGAACGGTTCGGCGACGGTTTGGCCGAAGAAATGGCGGCCATGAACGAGCGCGCGCCGGTCGATCTCAGGGTCAACACCTTGAAGTCGGACCGCAAAAGGGTGCTGGCGGCGCTGGCTGCCGAAGATATCGAGGCGGAAGCCTGCCCGCTTTCGCCGCTCGGCGTCCGCCTGACGGGGCGCCGGCGCATTACCGGCACGAAAGCCTTCCGGGGGGGCTGGATGGAAGTCCAGGACGAGGCCGCCCAGTTGGCGGCGCTGCTGGTCGATGCCCGGCCCGATCACCAGATCGCCGACGTTTGCGCCGGCGCCGGCGGCAAGACGCTGGCCCTGGCGGCGGCAATGGAGAACAAGGGTCAGATCCAAGCCTGGGACGTCGACGCCGGACGGCTCGAACGCCTCAGGGAACGCGCCGAGCGGGCAGGGGCCCGAAACATTCAGACCCGCCGCATATCGGCTTCGGACGCCAGCGTATTTTCCGACCGGCAGGAACGCTTCGACCGCGTTCTTCTGGACCTGCCCTGCAGCGGCACGGGAACCTGGCGGCGCAATCCGGAAACCAAATGGCGGCTCGACGCCGAAACCCTCGAGCGCCAGATCAAACGTCAACGCGCCATCACCGCCCGGGCAGCCGGGATGGTCCGGCCCGGCGGACGGCTTGTCTACGCCACCTGTTCGATCCTTGAACGGGAAAATGACGAGCAGATCGCCTGGTTCCTGGGGGAACAACCCGACTTCACCGTTGTGCCCGCAAGTACCATCCGGCCCGAGGGCGTCGCCGGCGAAATTCCGGGTACCGGGGACTTTCTTAAACTAACGCCGGCCGCCAACGGCACCGACGGATTTTTTACCGCCGTGCTGGAGCGCCGGTCATGAAGCCGCTGGACTCCCGCCAAAGAGGAAAGATAAATTTCGCGCCATGACAGACCGTATTCTCATTATCGATTTTGGTTCCCAAGTCACTCAATTGATCGCCCGGCGTGTCCGCGAAAGCGGTGTCTACTGTGAGGTCGTTCCCTTCAACAAGTCGGCCGAGATCATCGACGACTATGCGCCCAAGGGCATCATCCTGTCGGGTGGTCCGGCCTCGGTGCTCGATACCGGCACGCCGCGCGCGCCACAGCGGGTGTTCGAGATGGACGTGCCCGTGCTTGGCATCTGCTACGGCGAACAGACCATGGTGGCGCAACTGGGCGGCAACGTGGAAGCCGCCGATCACCGGGAATTCGGCCGCGCCTTCGTCGACGTGGTTGATGATTGCGCCCTGTTCGACGGCGTCTGGCGGGAAGGCGACCGCGAACAGGTTTGGATGAGCCACGGCGACCGGGTCATCGATCTGCCGGAGGGCTTCCGCACGGTCGCCACCAGTGACGGCGCGCCGTTCGCCGCCATCGCCAACGACGAGAAGCGGTATTACGCCGTTCAGTTCCACCCCGAGGTGGTACACACGCCGGACGGCCGGAAACTGCTGCATAATTTCAGCCACCTCATCGCGGGGTGTCTGGGCGACTGGACCATGTCGGCCTTCCGGGAGGCGGAGATCGCCAAAATCAGGGAACAGGTCGGCGACGGCCGCGTCATCTGCGGGCTCTCGGGCGGCGTCGATTCCTCGGTCGTTGCGGTGCTGTTACACGAAGCCATCGGCGACCAGTTGACCTGCATCTATGTCGATACCGGCGTGATGCGAGCAAACGAAAGCGAGGAAGTCGTCGAGATGTTCCGCGAGCACTACAACATCCCGCTGGTCCACCGTGATGCGGCGGACGATTTTCTCGGCAAGCTCGACGGCGTCTCGGATCCGGAGAAAAAGCGCAAGATCATCGGCAACACCTTCATCGACGTTTTCGAGCAGGAAGCCAACAAATTGGGCGGGGCGGATTTTCTCGCGCAAGGCACGCTGTATCCGGATGTTATCGAGAGCGTGTCGTTCGCCGGCGGTCCCAGCGCGGTCATCAAATCCCACCACAATGTCGGCGGCCTGCCGGAACGGATGAACCTGGAACTGGTCGAACCGTTGCGGGAGCTATTCAAGGACGAAGTACGGGAGCTCGGGCGCGAGCTTGGGCTGCCGGACAAGTTCATCGGCCGGCATCCGTTCCCGGGCCCTGGTCTCGCCATTCGCATTCCGGGGGAAATAACGCCGGAAAAAGTCGACATCCTGCGCAAGGCGGACGTGATCTATTTGGAGGAAATCAGGAACGCCGGCCTGTACGACGCCATCTGGCAGGCGTTCGCCGTGCTGCTGCCGGTTCGCACGGTCGGCGTGATGGGTGACGAACGCTCTTACGATTATGTCTGTGCGCTGCGGGCGGTGACGTCAACCGACGGCATGACGGCCGACTACTACCCCTTCGATCACGAGTTCCTTGGGCGGGTTTCCGCCCGCATCGTCAACGAGGTGCGCGGCATCAACCGGGTGGTCTACGACATTACCAGCAAACCTCCCGGCACGATCGAGTGGGAGTGACTGGAGCGCTGCCGTATCAACCTCGGCAACCGACGGGGCCGGGCCCCGGCGAATCCAGGAAACCGTCATGACCCACTTGATGGCGGAACGCGAAACCGCCGGATTGTTGGACACGCCCCGGCCGGCCGGACTGCGCACCAGAAGGGCGCGGCCATCGGTCAGGCCAATGACGCAATCGCAGGCCGAATCTTCCAGGAAGCTTTCCGGGCCATGGCGTGAACCGATCAAAACATCGCCGTCGAAGTAGACCGGCGCCAGCGCGTCACCCGTCACGGTAACCGCGATGGTCTCGGTATCCGTTCCGTTGACGCCAAAGGCGATTTGCGCGCCATTTCCATTGGCCCTTTGGCCGGAATCAGCGGACGCGCCGCCGATATTCGCCACAACTGGAATGTTTTCCGCCGAAGTGGGCGATTCGACGCCGAACTGCAGCCATTCGGGCGTTACCGACAAGGTTTCGGCAAGGGCTACGAGACGCGAAAATTTGGGTGAAGTGCGTCCGGATTCCCAGTAGGCGATACTGGATTGATCCACCTGAATGTGCCGGGCCAAGACAGCCTGGCTCATACTGAGACGCTTGCGAGCGGTTTTTATGCGATTTCCTAAGGTCATATGGGGAAATCAGCAAACGACGTGCCAATATTTTCCAAATTCATAATTTTTACCGAAGTTGGCGGCAAAACCACCTCAAATGCGGAGCCAAAGTTTAGTAAATGATGCGGTACCCATAAGCTCCGATTTACAGTACGATTTCGTATATTAGGAGTTTGTAAGGTAACATTCGGCTAATCTCCACGGCCTGGAGGAATTGGCCAAAGTTTGGGGCGGAAGAGTGACTGATATCAGTCTCGTGACGGACAGTCTGCGGGCTCATCCAGCGGCCGGCGCCTGGCTGGTCCGGGTGCGGCGGCGGGGATACCAGCGTGTCCTGCTGATCCATACCAAGTTCAATCTTTACTATTTCTGGGAAAAACGTTGGTTTTTCTTCGCCATGGCGCTCGGCGCGTTCATGCTGACCTTGCCATTACCGGAAGGCTTGAGCCGCGAGGGTGAGATCGTGCTCACCATGTCAGTGGTTGCGACCATTTTGTTTGTTACCGAACCCGTTCCCTTGCCCACCGTGGCCTTGTTGATCATTGTCGGCCAGATCCTGCTGCTGGATATCGATTCGACCAAGGTGGCGAGGAGTCTGATGACCGATTCCGTCCTTTTCATCATGGGGTCGCTCATGCTGGCGGTGGCAGTGGTAAAGCAAAAGCTGGACAAGCGCATCGCCTGGCTGCTGGTGCGGTTTACCGGCACCAAGACTTCGCGGATCTGTTTTGGCATCTCGGTGGTTTCCGGGTTGCTGGCGTCCTTTATCGGCGAGCACACGGTTGCCGCCATGATGCTGCCGGTCGGCATCCTCTTGATAACGTTGACGTCCGACGATCCCAAACAGGTACGTAATTTGGCCGCTGTGCTGCTTTTTTCCATCTGTTACGGAGCCTCGGTCGCCGGCATCGGGACGCCCTCGGGCGGCGCCCGCAACGCCATCATGATCGGATATTGGAAGGAATTTTTCTATGATCCGGCCAACCCGGAAACACACCGCTTCCTGATCGATTACCTGCGCTGGATGATGTACGCCTACCCGATGTTTCTGCTGCAATTGCCGTTGGTCACGCTGGTCTTGCTGTTTACCTTCCGGCCCGAGCACCGCGACCTGTCGCGCGCGGTTGTCAGGCTGCGCGCGCAGGTGAACGAAGAAGGGCCCATGAGGCCGGGTGACTGGGTGTCGATCTTGTTCTTCTTTGCCATTCTTTGGGGCTGGATATTCCTTTCCGCCGATATCGGCATGGGCACGGTCGCGCTGCTCGGCGCGTCGGCGTTTCTGATCGCCGGATTGGTCCGCTGGGAGGATCTGAATTCGGGCGTCAATTGGGGCGTGGTGTTGCTCTACGCCGCGGCCATATCTCTGGGCGTGGAAATGAAGGAAACCGGCGCCGCTGAGTGGGTGGCCAGCTCGTTCCTGCACCTGATGGAGCCGATCGGCGCCGACGAGGGCTTCGGTTTGTGGATCGCGATATCGGCCCTGACCACCGGCGTGACCAACACCATGTCGAACGGCGCTGCCGTGGCTGTGCTGGGGCCGATTGTGCTCAATGTCGCCACTGTCGCAGGCGAGAATCCGATCATAATCGGCTTTATCACCGCGGTGTCGTCCGCATTCGCCTATTTGACCGTGGTCGGCACCCCGGCCGCCACCATCGTCTATGCCTCGGGTTACCTGAAGACGACCGATTTTCTCACTGTCGGAACCCGCATGACGATCGTCTCCCTTGCCGTCATGCTGTTGGCCGCCTCGCTCTACTGGCCGTTGTTGAACGGAAATTGATCGGAATGGCCTTCAAGTTTCTATCCCAACGCATAGCCGAACCGAGCCGGCAGGAACTGGACGGACTGGCCGAATGGCGTAGCCATCGCTTCCGCATCCTGGTCTGCATTGACGGCTCGGATGAATCCTACGAATGCCTGCGCTATGCGGCGGAGATCGGCAACAGCGACGAGTGCGACATAATTCTGTGTCACGTCCGCCCCATCGATCAGGGACTGCGAACCGGCGGCTTACAAGTCCGGGTTGCCCGTGAAAACATGTTGGATTGGGGCCTCGAGTTGCCCGGCGTCCGTTACCTCAAGAAGGGATTGGATATTCTCATCAACGAGGAAGGGATGCTGGACGGCTGGGACGCCACGACGACGACGAGAGCGGTTTGGGGGGATCCGTTGGGCGATACCAAAACAGAATACCGCAGCGAAAACGGTAAGAGTATCGTCCTCAAGCTCAAGGTCGCCCCCGATGCCGCCAGCGGCATCCTCGATCAGTACGAACTGGGGCCCTACAATTTGATGATCATGGGCCGGCCTAGCCGCTGGAAAGGCGAACTCAGCTCGTTTGTCAATGCCGGCGTCGTCCAGAAGGTCACCATGCTGTCGCCCTGTTCGGCCATGATCGTTCGGCCGCACCACGGCGATAAAGGACATCTGATCTGCGCCGACGGATCCGACCATTCGATGGAAGCCGTCCGCCGCGACGCAGTGTTGGCTAAACACTGCGGTATACCCATCACCCTGTTGTCCGTCGCCCTGGACATGGAGGAACGGTCTCAGGCCGAGGACACCGTCCAACTGGCCAAGCATACGCTTGAGCAAATGAATATCGAGGTTGCCGAAACCCTGGTCAGTGTCGGACGCCCAATGGAGACGATCCTGGAGGCCGGCAAGGATCACGATCTCATCGTCGTCTCGGATTCTGGCAAGGGACGGTTGAAACGATTTTTAACCGGCAGTATTGCATTTGGCGTGATGGGAAATTCCGAAACGTCCGTCCTCAACGTCCGCTGAATCCAGGCATTTATTTCGGGGGCGTATTCGGGTTGCCGCTAGTTGGTTTTCGCGGCGGCCTCTCCGGAGCCTTTGGGCGACATGGTGACGCTGATGGATGTCGCGCCGGCCGGTGATTTGCCGATTTGGATAATCGCGATGCGATCTTCGCGGGCATGGGTCAGAACGCTGGTCGCGGCTCTGATCGCCGTCACTTCCTCCCAACCGTATCCCTGCATCTCCTGCCGGTAGAACTCGAAAATTGCCGCAGGGACCTCGCTACTTTCCAGCAATACTCGGCCCGTCCATGAATCGCCAGCCCCCAGAATTATCGAGTTATCCGTGTCCACCTCGGCGCCGCCGGGTACCGGAATATCCGAAAACGTCACCATCTGCGCGGTCGGGGTCGAGGCTTCCTCGAGCGTGCCCGTGGCGGCTTTCGTATCGGAACTTCCGGCGTTCATGGCATCGACGCAGCCGGTAATGGAGAGAATTGCCGATAGTGCGGCGGCCCGGAATATTTTTTGCTGTCGCATTCTATATTTCCTGGATTTCAGCCGATGGAACGGGCGCTATCTTGGCATGAGTTGCGGTATTACCCAAGACCGGCCCGATATGTTTTACCTCCGTCGCAGACAATGATATTCATTTGCTTGGATGCGCCGGCTGGGGTGCCGGTGCGATGTGAAAGTGGAGACGGATAATGGCGGCTGCCGAGACACCGATATGTGAATTTGGCTGGAAAGCAGTGGATTTCGACCTTGAAGGGGTTGACGGCCGCCGCTACAGGCTGGCTGACGTACGTGGCGAAAATGGTACGCTGGTCATGTTCATTTGCAATCATTGTCCCTACGTCAAGTCGGTGATCGACCGCATCATAAGAGATGTGTCGGACCTGAAAGCTCACGGCATCGGGGCCATCGCAATCATGGTCAACGACACCGCGGAATATCCCGACGATTCGTTTGAAAATATGAAGCGCTGGTCGGACGAGAAGAATTTTCCCTTTCCCTATGTAATCGATCCGACGCAACAGATCGGCCGGGACTATGACGCCGTATGCACGCCCGATTTTTTCGGCTTCAACGCCGAGGACGAATTGCAGTACCGGGGCCGATTGGACGAATCCCGGACGACGGCCGTGCCTGATGCCCGGAGGGATCTTTTCGAGGCCATGATCGAGGTCGCAAGGACCGGTTCCGGACCACGCAACCAGATCGCCAGCATGGGTTGTTCCATCAAATGGCGCGCCGATAACGCAGCCTAGGAATTGCGTTGAGACGGCCCCTACAAATGGGCTGAATGTTCGCCCTCATCATGGCATCCGTGAATTTGCTAATAGCGGCGTCAGGCTATAAGGTAGCGCCCGATTTTGACGCGGTTTGAACGCGGCGCGCTGGCGGCGCAGGACGCGGTAAACCGGCTGAATTCGAGTGATTCTTTTCGGAGGAATTAGTGGCAGACATCTTCCAAGAGGTCGATGAAGACCTACGGCGCGATAAACACGAGGAATTGTGGGCGAAATACGGCAAATACGTGATCGCCGTGGCTTTGGCCATCGTGCTGGCAACAGCAGCCAACGTCGGCTGGCGCGAGTATTCCAAAAGCCAGAGACTGGCCGACGGGGAGCGTTTTGCCGCCGCCAAGGCACTGGTTGGCGAGGGCAGAGAAGCTGAGGCGGTGGCCGCTTTTGCCACACTTGCCGCTGACGCCGGTGGCGGGTACGCCGTGATCGCCAAGTTTGAACAAGCCACCGCTCAGGCCAGATCGGGCGACATCGCGGCGGCCGTTTCGACCTACGACCAGATTTCCGCAGATGGGAGTGACCAGGTTTACCGGGAACTGGCGTCCCTGCTGGCGGCCGGCGTCCTACTCGACGAGGGCGATGTGTCTGGTGCCCGGCAGCGTTTGGAACCCCTGACGGGCAGCAGCAAGGTTTGGCGCCATTCAGCGCTTGAACTTGTTGCGGTCGCGGCCCTGGCGGATGGTGATACGGCGTCTGCAATCAAGACTTTCAAGGAGCTTTCAGACGATGCGGCGGCGCCGCAGGGCGTCCGGGCGAGAGCGGCTGAAATGTTGGCTGCCGTGGGCGGTTCGGAATAAATATGAAATCGTCGGCCCGATATCTGGTTACGGTGCTTGCGACGCTCGCCCTTGGGGCTTGCGAATCAGTGCTGCCCGACTGGCTGGGCGATGTCGAACCGCCGCCTTTGCCGGGAGAGCGCATCTCCGTCTTGAGCCTTGAGACGTCGATCACGCCGGACCCGGCGATTGCCGACCTCGTTGTGCGGCTGCCCCGGCCGTATGTAAATACGGATTGGCCTCAACTCGGGGGGCATCCGACGCATGCCATGCATCATCTTGCCATGGCTGAGGCGCCAAGGTTGATTTGGAGCGCCGGCGCCGGCGCCGGTTCGGACGACTTGGAGCGCCTTTTGGCGGCGCCGATTTATGCCGAAGGAATGGTTTTCGTGCTTGACGCCAGAGGCAATCTTTCGGCCCACCGGGCAGACAACGGCGAACGCGTTTGGCGCTACAGCATGACGCCGCCGGGCGAAGACCCCGGCGCCCTTGGTGGTGGCCTGGCCTATGCCGAGGAAACACTGTATGTCGCGACGGGATACGGCTATGTGCATGCCTTGGAACCCGCCACCGGTGAGGTCCTTTGGGGACAGCGGCTGGGCGTCCCGCTGCGCGGCGCACCGACCATCGAGCAGGGTCGGGTGCTCGTCATTT
The DNA here is from genome assembly GCA_964528595.1 of uncultured Rhodospirillaceae bacterium. Lineage (GTDB taxonomy): Bacteria > Pseudomonadota > Alphaproteobacteria > UBA2966 > UBA2966 > CAYFKJ01. The sequence goes on along the minus strand of CAZGTM010000015.1, from coordinate 56,868 downwards.
CCAACGACAACCGCCTGCATGCCCTCGACACCGCAGAAGGCAATGTTCAATGGACCCACGTCGGAATCGCGGAAAAGGCCGGCTTGATGGGATCGGCCAGCCCCGCGGCGACTGGCGGCCTGGTCGTTGCACCCTATTCGTCGGGAGAATTGTTTGCACTGCGTGCCGCGAACGGACGCGTCGCCTGGGTTGACTCGCTGACTCGGGCGGGTCGATTGACCGCGCTTTCCGAACTCAGCGATATCAACGGCGCGCCGGTAATCGACCGCGGCGTGGTTTACGCCGTCAGCCATGCCGGCCGCATGGTGGCGATTGACTTACGCTCCGGCAACCGGATCTGGGATCAGGATATCGGCAGCGTGCAAACACCGTGGATCGCCGGAGATTTCCTGTTTGTTCTTACCATTGACGCCCAGATCATTGCACTGTCGCGCAAGAGCGGCCGTATTCGTTGGGTGCAACAGCTTGCTCGGTTCGAAGACCCGGAAGACCGGACCGATCCTGTTGATTGGGCGGGTCCCGTACTCGCCGGAGATCGCATCATCGCCGTTTCGTCGCAAGGCGTCGCCATCGCCATTTCGCCCTACGACGGTCACGTGATCGGGCAGATCGAACTTTCCGATGCCGTCTCGATCTCCCCCATCGTGGCCAATGGCACCCTGTTCTTTCTGACCGACGACGCCGAACTGCTCGCCTACCGCTAAAACCGGTTTTGAACACATGCTTCCTACCGTCGCCATCATCGGCCGACCGAACGTCGGCAAGTCCACCCTGTTCAATCGGCTGGTTGGCAAACGGCTGGCTCTGGTCGACGACACGCCGGGCGTAACCAGGGACCGCCGCGAAGGCGAGGGCCGCCTCGTCGACCTCAAGTTCCGCGTGATCGATACCGCTGGACTGGAGGAAGGCCCGGCGGCGAGCCTGGAAGACCGTATGTGGCGTCAGACCGAAACGGCGCTGGATGAGGCCGACGTCGGCCTCATGCTGGTCGATGCCCGGGCTGGCATTACCGCCTCCGACGAACATTTTGCCGAGATCCTGCGGCGGCGCCATACCCCGGTTATCGTGCTGGCCAACAAATGCGAAGGCCGCCAAGGCGAAAGCGGTTTTCTCGAAGCTTACCGGCTTGGTCTCGGTGATCCCGTCCGCATTTCGGCGGAACACGGAGAGGGCATCGACGAGCTTTATGATGTTCTGTCCCCGTTGCTTGATCACGCCGCCGCCTCGCTGCTCGACCCCGAAGAGGGAGAGGAAGGTGAGGAGGAGGAAGGTGGGCCGATCCATATGGCCATCGTCGGCCGTCCCAACGTCGGAAAATCCACCCTGATCAACCGCCTGCTTGAGGATGACCGGCTCATTACCGGTCCCGAGGCGGGTCTCACCCGCGATTCCATTGCCGTGGAATGGCGGTGGCAGGGCGAACTGATCCGCCTGATCGACACCGCCGGCCTACGCCGCAAGGCGAGGGTGCGGGAACGGCTGGAGCGCATGTCGACCGCCGACACGACCCGCGCCATCCGCTACGCCCAGGTGGTCGTTCTGGTCATCGACGGCCAGGCGCCGCTTGAAAAACAAGATCTCACGATTGCCAGCCTGGTGATATCCGAGGGGCGAACCCTGGTTATTGCGGTCAACAAGTGGGATGCCATCGAGGACCGCAAAGCCGTGATGCGGGATTTGAACGACCGGCTGGAGATCTCACTACCCCAGGTTCGCGGCGTGCCGATCGTCAAGATTTCGGCTCTGACCGGCGCCCGGCTCGACACCCTGATGCCGACCGTATTCGAGGCCTACGGCGTGTGGAATACCCGCATTCCCACGGGCCAGCTCAACCGCTGGCTGGCCGACGTGACGGAACGTCACCCGCCGCCCGCCGTCAACGGCAAACGCGTCAGGCTGCGCTACGTCACTCAGGCGAAATCGCGCCCGCCGACCTTCATCGTGTTCGCCGGCCGGCCGGAATCGCTACCCGCTTCCTACAGCCGCTACTTGGTAAACGATCTGCGCCAGAGCTTCGACCTGCCGGGCACGCCCATCCGGCTTATCATGCGCAAAGGCGAGAACCCTTACGCCGGGAAGAAATAGGTGGTCAGCCCGCCACGACTGTCTCGCCGTTCCGGCCGCACGAGGCTTCAGCCAGTTCCACGAATGTGCCGGTAATGGACGCAGGTTCCGGCAGCGTCATCGGGTCTTCGCCGGGGAACGCTTGGGCCCGCATGGCGGTGCGGATGATGCCGGGGATGATGAGGTTGGTCCGCACGGACGTTTTGTCCATTTCGGCGGCGTAAGTTCGAACCATGGTTTCCAACGCCGCCTTGCTCGCCGCGTAGGCGCTCCAGTAGGGCACGAAGGCGTGGGCGGCGCCCGACGTGACGAACATGGCGCGCCCCGCATCCGAGGCCCGCAGCAGCGCATCGAAGGATCGAATGAGCCGCCAATTTGCCGTAACGTTGAGGGCGAAGACGCGTTCCCAGTCTTCCGGCGAGAAATGCCCGACCGGGCTCAGCGCCCCAAGTGTCGCCGCGTTACCCACCAGGACATCAAGACGGCCCCAGCGTTCCGCCACGGCGCCGCCAAGCCGGTCGATGCCGGGATAATCCAAGAGGTCCAAGGGCACCAGGGTGGCGCTGCCGCCGGCTTCCTGGATGACATCGTCAAGTTCCTCCAGACCGCCGACCGTACGGGCGACGGCGATTACATGCGCGCCTTCGCGGGCCAGGCGTTCCGCCACCGCGTAGCCGATACCCCTGGAGGCCCCCGTTACCAGGGCCACGCGTCCTTCGAGCCGTTTGGTCATTTCGGGATGTTACCGTTCCGCCAGCAGAGACAATTGGGCAGGCGCTTCGCCATCGACGTGATCGGTCAGGGCGACGGGGTAGTCGCCCGAGAAACAGGCATCACAGTAATGCGGGGCGTCGGGATCGCGGTTCTCCTGGCCCATGGCCCGGTAAAGCCCGTCCATCGAGATATAGGCCAGGCTGTCGACGCCGACATAGGCGCGCAGCGTTTCCAGATCGAGCCGCGCCGCAATCAGCTTGTCCCGCGACGGCGTATCGACTCCGTAATAGCAGGAGTGGGTCGTCGGCGGGCTGGCGATCCGCATGTGCACCTCGGTGGCGCCGGCTTCCCGCACCATCTCGACGATCTTGGTCGACGTCGTGCCGCGGACGATGGAATCGTCGACCAGCACGACGCGCTTGCCTTCGATGTAGGAGCGGTTGGCGTTGTGCTTCAACTTGACGCCCAGATGCCGGATCGAGTCCGTTGGTTCGATGAAGGTGCGGCCGACGTAATGGTTGCGGATGATGCCCAGTTCGAAGGGTATGCCGGCTTCCGCCGCGTATCCCATGGCCGCGGGGTTGCCGGAATCGGGTACCGGCACGACGATATCGGCCTCGACGCCCGCCTCGCGGGCCAGTTGGGCGCCGATGCTCTTGCGGACTTCGTAGACGCTGGAGCCCTCGACCATGCTGTCGGGCCGGGCGAAATAGATGTATTCGAAAATGCAAAAGCGCGGTTGCGTCGGGGCGAACGGTTTCAGGCTTTGCATGCCGCGGTCGTCGACGATGATCAACTCGCCCGGTTCGACGTCGCGCACGAACTCGGCGCCAATGATATCGAGCGCGCAGGTTTCGGACGCCAGGATCGTGGCGCCGTCGATTGTCCCGATTACCAAGGGCCGCACCCCCATCGGGTCGCGCACGCCGTACATAGCGTCGTTGGTCAGCGCGACCAGCGAGTAGGCGCCGTCGACCCCCGAAAGGGCGTCAACCATGCGGTCGGAAACGGTGTTGAATTTGCTGGTCGCAATAAGGTGGACCAACACTTCACTGTCGGTCGTGGTGTGGAAAATGGAACCCTTGTCCACCAGGTCCCGGCGGACGGAATAGGCGTTTGTGAGGTTGCCGTTGTGCGCGATGGCGAGGCCGCCGAAGGCGAACTCGGCAAACAGCGGCTGGACATTGCGGAACAGCGTCTCGCCGGTCGTTGAGTAGCGGTTGTGACCAATCGCCCGGTCGCCCTCGAGGCTGTCGATGACCTTCTGAGAGCTGAAAATATCGCCCACCAGGCCGAGGTTCCGGTGCGTGTTGAAACGGATGCCGTCGTAGGCGCAAATACCGGCCGATTCCTGCCCCCGGTGCTGCAGGGCGTGCAGACCCAGCGCGGTGTGAGCGGCTGCGTCGTGATGGCCGTATATGCCGAAAACACCGCACTCTTCGTGCAGTTTGTCGTCGTCTAAGGGATGGCTCGGAGCGTTCAAATAACCAGTCGTTCGAAGGGTCGGGGTCGCGGTTCTGTTCCGATTTTCCATTACTCATCCTGGTTGGATTTGATCAACTGGTCCATCTGGTTCAGCTGGTTCGGCTTGTAGCCCAATTTCGCACCGGAGTCTTCAATTGATTGCTTGATCGCGCGCTCCAATTGTCCTCCGGTTTGATCGTTCAGCCTGCCGGCTTCGTCCAACGCACCCTCGACGGCCTCGCGGGCCTGAGAGGTTTCGGGAACCAACCTGGCCATGAGCTCCGCGCCCCGCTGTACCCAAGGCGTCACGCGGGCGTCGGTCACCAGTTTGGGATGGTCCTGTGGGGGAATAAGCCAGGTCAGCAGCATGTAAGCAACAATGACCACAACCGCGCCCCGCGCCAAACCGAAGAGAAACCCGAGGGAGCGGTCAAGCGGCCCGATGGCGCTTTCTCTCACCCTGGCGGAAATCTGGTGGCTAATGATGGAAATTACGACAAGGGTCACGACGAAGATGGCGATGACGGTGGCCGCATCGGCGGCGATCGTGATGGGGATGTATTTCCGTGAATAGGGCGCGGCGTATGGATATAGGTAGAGCGTCACGAAGGCGGCACCCACCCAGCCGGCCACCGCCAGGGATTCCTTCACCAGACCCCGGCTGAAAGCGAGAAGTGCGGACAGGATAAGGACCACGGCGACGCCGGCATCGACGATATTGACCGATCCGTCAGGCATCGTCGGCTCCCGAGACGGCGCGCAGGGGCTGCGGTTCACCGAACAGCGTCACCAGTTCGTGTACCGCCGAGATCTCGTCCATCGTTAAAAGCGGCTTGCGTTTTGCCGCACCCGCCGGGATCAAAGCGCGCTCGAAGCCGAGCTTCGCCGCCTCCTTCAAGCGGACATCCGTCTGGCTGACCGGGCGGACCTCGCCGGACAGGCCGATTTCGCCGAAGGCGACGGCGCCGCCTGGCACCGGGACGTTGGTGATGGAAGAGATTAGCGCCGCCGCCACGGCAAGGTCGGCGCCCGGTTCCTGCACCCTCAACCCGCCGGCGACGTTCAGGTAGACGTCGTTGCCGGCAAGATGAAGGCCGCATCGGGCGTCCAGGACCGCCATGACCATGGCCAAGCGCGACGAGTCCCAGCCGACCACCGCGCGCCGCGGCGTGGCCAGCGGCGACGGCGACACCAGAGCCTGAATTTCGACCAGAACGGGCCGCGTGCCTTCGATGCCGGCAAACACGCAACTGCCGCTGACGCGGCTGCCTTCCTCCGGCAGAAAAAGGGCAGAGGGATTGGCGACTTCGGCCAAACCGGCGTCGGTCATTTCGAACACGCCGATTTCGTCGCCCGGACCGAAACGGTTCTTGACGGCGCGCAAAATACGGAACTGGTGGCCGCGTTCGCCCTCGAAATAAAGCACCGTGTCGACCATGTGTTCCAGCACGCGGGGGCCGGCGATCTGTCCTTCCTTGGTGACGTGACCGACCAGAAGGACGCTGATCCCCCGGTTCTTCGCCATGCGGATAAATTCCTGGGCGCTGGCGCGAACCTGGGCGACGCTGCCGGGAGCGGATTCGAGGTTGTCGACGAACATGGTCTGGATCGAATCGATGACCACACAGCGGGGCGCCTCCCGGCTTTCCAGGCTGGTCAGAATATCTCGCACGCTGGTGGCGGCGGCGAGTTCGACAGGCGCGTCTCCGAGCCCAAGGCGCCGCGCCCTCATGCGGACCTGCTCGACGGCTTCCTCCCCGGAAATGTAAATGCAGGGCGCACCTGATTTGGCCAGCACCGCCGTGGCCTGAAGCAACAAGGTGGATTTTCCGATGCCCGGATCACCGCCAATCAGGATGGCCGAACCGGCAACCAGGCCGCCGCCCAGGGCGCGGTCGAACTCCGCGATGCCGGTGGTCAGCCGGGGGCTTTCGGCCGTCTCGCCGTCCAGCGGCACGAAATCGACGCGGCGGCCCTTGCCGGGGCTCAAGCCTTTGGGCGCGCTGGCGGCGCCGGCTTCCTCGACGATCGAGTTCCATTCGTTACAGGCATCGCACTGGCCGGACCACTTGGCGCTCACCGCGCCGCAGGATTGGCAGACGTATTGCCGGGCGGCCCTGGCCATCAGATATGCGTCTCCGAATTACGTGCGGTCATGGCCGAAGAACTTCCATCTCAATCGGGCCGTCGGCGCGGCCGTGAATAAACTGGTCGACGTGGGCGTTGCCGGAATCGTCAACTTCGTCGACCGAACCGGCCCAGATGATCTTGCCGTGATAGATCATGGCGATCCGGTCGGCAATTTTACGCACACTCGCCATGTCATGGGTAATCGAAAGTGCCGTCGCGCCCAGTTCGCGCACGCATTTTACGATCAGGTCGTTGATCACGTCGCCCATGATGGGATCGAGCCCCGTGGTTGGTTCGTCGAAAAAAATGATTTCCGGTTCCGTCGCGATGGCGCGGGCGAGCCCGACGCGCTTTTGCATACCGCCGGAAAGTTCAGCCGGGCCGAGTTCACCGACCTCCGCGCCAAGGCCGACCTGGGCCATCTTTTCCAGGGCCACTTCCTTGGCCTGGTCGCGGTCCATGTTCTGGCCCTGTATGAGGCCGAATGCCACGTTCTCCCAAACCTTCAGGCTGTCGAACAGGGCGGATCCCTGAAACAGCATGCCGAATTTGTGCAACACCCGCTCGCGATCTGTGCCGCGCATGCCGACGACCTCTTCGCCATCTACCTTGATACTGCCCCGCTCGGGCTTCAAAAGGCCGAGCACGCATTTCAACATAACTGACTTGCCTGTCCCCGAGCCGCCGATCACAACGACCGATTCACCCTTGCCGACCGTCAAATCGAGACCATCAAGCACGATCTTCGGTCCGAACGACTTATGGACGTTGCTAATGCTGATTTTCGGCGTGTCGTTGCTCATATCGAAAAAAACAACTCCGTAGTGACGTAGTTGGCCGCCAGGATGAGGATTGAGGCGGAGACCACCGCGTTGGTCGTGGCGGCGCCGACGCCCTGTGCGCCGCCCCGGCTGTGATAACCGTGGTAGCAACCCATCAGCGAAACGATAAAGCCGAACACCGAGGCTTTCACAAGACCGGAAATGACGTCGATCTGCTCGAGGAATTCGAAGGTATTGTCGAGGTATGTCGCAGCATTGAAGCCCAGTTTTTCCGTGCCCACCAGATATCCGCCCATGACTCCGATAATGTCGGCGACCAGCACCAGCAACGGCAGCATCAAGGCGCCGGCGATCAGGCGGGGTACGACGAGGTACTTAAAGGGATTGGTGCTCAATGTCGTCAAGGCGTCGATTTGCTCGGTCACCCGCATGGTGCCGATTTCGGCGGCCATGGCGGCGCCAACGCGGCCCGCGACCATCAATCCTGTCAGCACGGGACCCAACTCCCGCGTGATACCGATGACGACGATGGTGGCGACCGCACCCTCGGCGTTGAAACGCGAGGAACCGGAATAGATCTGCAAGGCCAGCACCATGCCCGTGAAGACTGCCGTCATGCCGACCACCGGCAGGGAATAATAGCCGATGGACATCATCTGCCGCAGCAGCAGCCGGACATATATCGGCGGCTGCACGCAATGGCTCACGGCAATGCCGGTAAAGACGGACAGCCGCCCGCAGGCGCCCAGGAAGGTCAGGAAGATGCGGCCAATCGTGGCGACAAAGGTGTTCGCCATGGTCACGGCGTTAGTCTTTCTCGATGTAAATACGGTTGTAACGGCGCCCCAGCCGCGTGAAGAGATCGTAATCGACGGTGTCGGCAGCGGCCGCCAGTTCGGCGGAGGGAACCGCGCCGCCTAAAAGTTCGACATCGCATCCGGGCGCCGCCTTTTCGGGCGCAACGGCCGAGACGTCGAGGGTAATCAAATCCATCGAAACGCGTCCTACGACTGGAACACGCGTGCCGTCGACGACAGCAAACCCGCGGTTACCGAGAGATCGGGGATAGCCGTCCGCATAGCCCACCGGAACAGTGGCGATACGAGTCGGTCCGGACGCTCGGTGTGTTGCACCATAGCCAACGGCCTGAGGGCTGTCAATTTCACGCACCTGGACGATTTTTGCTTTTAAATGAACGACTTCCGTCATCGGGTTGGGCCGGTCGTTGACCGGATTTCCGCCATAAAGAGCAAGACCGGCGCGGGCCACATCGAAGTGGTAATTGGCCCCCAGAATGATGCCGGCGCCGTTGGCGAAACTACCCTCAATTTCCGGAAACAGCGATTTCAGGCGGTTGAATTTCTCCAGCTGCTCGGCGTTGATGGGATTGTCCGGTTCGTCGCCGCAGGCGAGGTGGCTCATCACCAGGGTCGGCTCGATGCCTGTTAGCAGCGACGGATCGTCGACCAGTTTCTTGACCTCATAGTCCGGCAGGCCAAGGCGGGCCATGCCCGTGTCGAAATGGAGCGCGGCCTTGCCGATTCGTTTCTCGGCCTGTCCGTGCGCCGACCAGTCGGCGATTTGTGCGAGATCGTTGAGAACAGGACGAAGGTCGTGCCGCGTGAATACATCCGCCTGTCCTGCCATCTGGCCGCAGAGTATGTAGATTTCTGCGTCGGCTGCGAGGATCTCCCGCAGTTGCAGACCTTCATCCAGGGTAGCGACGAAGTAGCTCCGGCACCCGGCGCCGTAGAGCGCCGGTGCGGCGTATTCGATGCCGATGCCATAGGCGTTGGCTTTGACGGCGGCGCCGACGTGGCGTCCGGTGAACCAGTCGGCTAGCTTGCGATAGTTTTCTGCCAGCGCCCCAAGATCGATTGTCAGGGTCGCGCCGGCGAGCGGTCGGGGCGGGAAGCTGTCCTCATAGTCCGACATCGTCAGGCGAATGATCGTCGGTTTCGAGATTGTCGAACTTGGTGAACTGATTGCTGAAATAGACGCGGACGGTATCGGTCGGCCCATGGCGCTGCTTAGCGACGATGATTTCGGCTTCCCCGGCGCGTCCTTCGCGTTGGTAGTCTTCGGCCCATTGCTGCTGGCGCAGGATGAATTCCGCTTCAGTTTCCTCCTTGCGGGCGCGGTTGGGCCGGGGATTGCTCCGGGTCCAGTAGTACTCTTCCCGGAACACGAACATCACGACGTCGGCATCCTGCTCGATGGAGCCCGATTCACGGAGGTCCGAGAGTTGCGGCCGTTTGTCATCGCGTTGTTCGACCGCGCGGCTGAGCTGGCTCAGCGCCAACACCGGGATGTCGAGGTCCTTGGCCAGCGCTTTGAGGCCCTGCGTAATCTCGGATACTTCCTGGACCCGGTTGTCGTTCCGTCCGGTCCCGGACGGACGGATGAGTTGGAGGTAATCGACCACGATCATGCCCAGATTGTGCTGACGCTTCAGCCGCCGTGCCCGGGTTCTGAGGGCCGCGATGGAAAGGGCCGGCGTGTCATCGATGAAAAACGGCAGTTCTTCCAGTTCCTGGGCGACACGGACGACCCTGTGGAAATCGTCGCTCGAAACTTGGCCGCGACGGATTTTGTGTGATGATATCTCGGCCTGCTCGGACAGAATACGAGTAGCCAGTTGTTCGCCCGACATTTCCAGCGAAAAGAAGCCGACCACCGAGCCGTCATCATCGCCTTTTTGATGCCGGGCTTTGGCGGCGTTGAAGGCGATGTTTGTGGCCAGCGCCGTCTTACCCATACTCGGCCGTCCGGCGAGGATGATGAGGTCGGAACGGTGCATGCCGCCCAGGAGTTCGTCGAGATCGACCAGACCTGACGGCACGCCGGTCAGTTGGGCGTCTCGTTTGAAGGCGGCTTCGGCGGCCTTGATCGCCGCCGTCATGGAATCCTTAAAGGCCTCAAACCCGCCTTCGTGGGCGCCTTTTTCCGCCAAGTCGAAGAGGAATTTTTCGGCGTCCTCGATCTGCCGGCCGGCCGGTTCGTCAATATCGGCGTCATACGCCGTATTGACCATTCCTTCCCCAATATCAATGAGTTCGCGGCGGAGATAGAGGTCGTAAATAGCTTTGCCGTAGTCCTCGGCGTTAATCACGGTCGTGGCGGCGGCAGCCAGGCGAGCGAGGTATTCCGCACCGCCCACGTCGGCCAAACCCTCGTCGCGCTCGAAGTAGGTCTTCAGCGTCGTTGGCGTGGCGATTTGGCCTCGATCGATGAGTTTTCCGGCAGCTTCATAGATGCGTCCGTGCACCGGCCAGAAAAAATGCTGCGGCACCAGGAAACCCGCGACGCGATGCGCCGCCTCGTTATTGATCAGGATGGCGCCCAACAGCGCCTGCTCGGCATCCGCGTTACTGGGCTGTTCGCGATAGCCCAGACCGGTGTCCAAACCGGTCGGATCGCCGAGATCGTCGACCGGCGTCAGGTGCGGTGTGCTGTTCGCGCTTTCCATGGGACGACACTATACCCATTGACCCTTAACGGGTGGAGAACGTATTCGATCGTTTCCCAAGAAAGCGGTGGATAAGGCTGACGCACAGGCTGTGAACTTCGGGGATAACTATTCGGCGGCGCTTCTTGCCTGATCCCGCAGTCCGGTCTCCCATTCCGTGATGTAATCCCGCGTCAGCGGTACGGTGTCTTGCTTCCTGGCGAATTGGATTTGGAATACCACGTGCCCGCCGCAGCGGAAAGCCGCTTCCGAGCCGGCCAGGTAAAACTCCCACATGCGGCAAAACCGCTCGTCATAGATCTCTTCCACCTTGTGCTTGTTGGCGAGGAAGCGCCGCCGCCAGGCTTTCAATGTTTCGGCATAGTGCAGCCGCAGGACTTCGATGTCGGTGGTATACATGCCGGTGCGTTCGAGCGGCGGGGTGATTTCGGAAAGGGCGGGGCAGTATCCGCCGGGGAATATATACTTTCTGATCCACGGATTGGTGTAACCGGGACCGTCGGCGCGCCCGATGGTATGCAGCAGGGCCACGCCCTCGTCCTTTAGAAGGTCGCGGGCTTTTTCGAAGAACTCCGGATAATGCGTGATGCCGACGTGTTCGAACATGCCGACCGACACAATGCGGTCGAATTCCTCTTCGAGCAGCCGATAATCCAATAGGCGAAAATCAACCCGGTCTTCGACGCCCATTTCGATGGCCCGCTGGCACGACACCTTGTGCTGCTCCTCCGATAGCGTGACGCCGACGACCCGGGCGTCGGTCGCCTGGGCCAGAAATATACCCAGGCCGCCCCAGCCGGAACCGATATCCAGGACTTTCATGCCGGGTTCAATCAGGAGCTTGGCGGCGATGTGCCTTTTCTTGTTTTCCTGTGCCTCTTCCAGAGGTTGCGAGTCGGCCGAATAATAGGCGCAGGAGTACTGCCGATCGGCATCAAGAAACAAGTCGTAGAGCGCATCCGACAGGTCGTAGTGATGGGCAACATTACGTTGTGCCCGCCCGATGGGGTTGTACTGCATGACGCTACGTCCCAGGCGGTGGAACCAGGCGAGAACGGCATACCAGCCGCCGGAATCAATGGCATGGGAGTTCTTCAAGCAGAGCGATACGAGGTCGTAAAGATCGCCCTGTTCGATGGTGTAAAGCCCGTCCATATAGCCCTCGCCAAGGGCCAGCTGCGGATTGAGAAGAAGTTTTCGGCGGAACGAGGGATCGTGAATCCGCATGGCGGACGACGGTCCCGGTTTCTTGCCCTCGAGGACCGTAGTGCGACCGTCAACGTCCGTTATTTCCAGACGACCAAATGAATAGTACCGATTACACAGCGTGCCCAGAATATCCATGGCAACGCCCCTCCATCTTTGACAAAACGTCCTTCGACACAAGCCTAGATGGGTCCCCATTGGGAGCCGCAGACGCCCTAAAAGGGCGCGGTATTCAGACAACTATTATAACGGAAACTCCCCTCATGGTAAATTCAACAGTACGGTATTTGCGATACCGCGAATGAAAACGGCGCGAACCCGGGTCCGCGCCGTCGCATGAAATTCAGCCTGCAGGAAACTAGGCTTCTTCGGGTTTTTCCTCGGCAGGTTGGTCTTCGCTTTCAGCGGAAACTTCGGGAGCCTCTTCGGCCTCTGTTTCGCTTTCAGCGGCAACTTCCGGAGCCTCTTCGGCCTCTGTTTCGTTTTCAGCGGCAACTTCCTCTTCGGCCTGTTCCTCGGCGCTAGCCTCTTCGATTTCAGCCTCGGCTTCAGCCAGGGCCTCCTCCTCGAAGAATTCCTCGACGTGGACTTCCTCCGTCGCGGCCGCGGCACCCTCGGCCGTGACGTCTTCGCCACGCTCGGATGCGGCCTGCTGCTGCTCGGCTTCGGCATCGGACCGGGCCGCGTTGACCATAACGGTCACCGAAATTTCCGGGTGAAGGTTGACCTTGACCTCGTGAACACCGAGCGTCTTGATGGGGTGACCCAAAACGACTTGGTTCTTGTTGACGGCGAAGCCGCCTTCCGTGGCCGATTCCGCGATATCGCGGGCGGTCACGGAACCGAACAGCTGTCCGCCCTCGCTGGCCTGGCGCAACAAGGTGCAGTAAATGCCGTCCATCTTGGCGGCAACCCCTTCGGCCTCCGTGCGGGCCGTCAGGTTGCGGGCTTCCAGGTCGACCTTCTGCGATTCAAACTTGGCCAAATTGTTGGCATTGGCGCGAAGCGCTTTCTTTCGGGGCAGCAGGAAATTCCGGGCATAGCCGTCCTTCACCTTCACCACATCGCCCATTTGGCCGAGTTTCTCGACCCGCTCCAACAGAATAACTTCCATCACTTTACCTCCTGGCCATCATCTGGGCCGTTGTCCGGACCGTTGCGCGTGCCGCTGAAACGGCCGCGCAAATCAGCCCATTGATCGATTAGTCCGAGCCCGGCCACCAGCAAGAAGGGCCAACCGAGCATGAAAAGAAGAAAATAGAAGACGACCAGCACGATATTGCGCGACGCTAGCCGAGCTGCCAGGGCGTGGACCACGCCCAGACCGGCAAACAGGAACGGATAGGCGGTAAACACCGCCAGTGTTCCAGCGATCAGGCCGATGGTTCCCGGAACAAACGACGCCGCGGTCAGCGCCGCTAACGCATAAACCAGAGGTGCAGGCGCGCGAAAATCGGCGAGGCTCGGCGACGGTCTCAGATTGCGTTTGAAACGAACGGCCAATCCCTGTGCCAAGGTTCCATTTACGACTTGCATGGTCATCCAGGAAATACCGACCATGGCCGGCATGAATTGAGCGAAATTGGCGATGACCTCTTGCGTCTCCGGCGTCAGGTTTCGACCGTCGGGACTGGTGAACTGCTCGGCCATCGAACGCATGTAGGCTTCCAACCCCGACCACAGTCCGCCGTCCAACATGGATGTCAGCGCGAGTGCGATCAGAAAATAGATACCTGCAACCGTTGACAGCCACGTCACCAGGCGTTCCGCCGGGTACCATTCCATCTTGCCGCTCTGATCGGCGCGGGCCAGTAAGGCCAGGCGCGATATCCACATTGCCGGCGCCGCGTTCAACAGTGCAAATGACAGCCCGTCCGGCCAACTCCCCACGGCAAATGCCAACACCGTTCCCATCAGTCCCGCGACGACGACCGGTGCGAGCCCAAGCGCCAAGCCCGCCAAGTAAAGCGGCAATGGTGACAGATAGGCGAGGATGAACGTTCCCGGCGACGCCTGCTGTATCGCGAGATACAGAAGCGCGCTTAACGCACCCGCGCCTAAGCCGGTGAGGATGTCCTTCGACATATGCGGAAGCGGCTTGCACGCCTAGTTGACGACGTACGGCAGCAACGCGAGAAAACGCGCGCGTTTGATGGCGCGGGCTAATTCACGCTGCTTTTTGGCCGACACGGCAGTTATGCGGCTGGGGACGATCTTGCCGCGCTCCGACACGAAACGCTGCAGAAGCTTTACGTCCTTGTAGTCGATTTTCGGCGCATTCGAGCCCGAGAAAGGGCAAGATTTGCGGCGGCGGAAGAAAGGGCGGCGGCCGCCTGATCCGGTGGTGCTCATTTGTCGTCTCCCTTCGCTTCGTTTGCCTCGGCCGCTTCGGGTGCAGCTGCTTCGGGCGCTTTGTCTTCCTGCGGACGGTCGCTCCGGGCGCGGTCGCCCCGCGGGCGGTCGTCGCGGGGACGTTCGTCGCGGCGGCTGCGGCGCTCGTCGCGGGCGGCCTTGCTCTGCATGACGGCGGACGGGCCTTCCTCCAAGTCGTCGACCCGGATCGTCATGTGCCGCATGACATCGTCATGCAGTCCCATGTTGCGTTCCATTTCATGCACCGCTTCATGCGGAGAATCGATGTTGAACATGACGTAGTGGGCCTTCCGGTTCTTCTTGATCCGGTAAGCGAGGTTCTTCAAACCCCAATGTTCAACTTTTTTGATTTCGCCTCCGCCGGCGCTAATGATGGCGGAGAATTCATCGGCCATTGCTTCGACCTGTGCGGACGAAACGTCAGGCCGCACGAGAAATATGTTTTCGTACAGCGACATGCGCATGCACCCCTTCTGGCTAAATCGGCCCGGCGCACCGGACATAGCCGGCAAAGACCGGCAAGGAGTTATGTAAGGCGCGCGACTATACAGATTTTGCACCGGCTTGCAAGTGCAAGTGACGCGGCCCGCACATGGGCGCTTGACAGCCGGTGTTCGGGCGCTATCACTGGGGATGCGATCCCCAAATATGTTCCGCCCGAACGGGTCTCGATCAAGAGGTTTAGACGACGACATGACACGCGCTTTTGTATTTCCCGGCCAGGGCTCCCAGGCCGTCGCCATGGGCAAGGAACTGAGCGAGGCGTTCAGCGCCGCCCGGTTGGTTTTCGAGGAGGTTGACGATGCCCTTGAACAGAAGCTGTCAACGTTGATGTTCGAGGGACCGGAGGACGAATTGACCCTGACCCAAAACGCACAGCCGGCCTTGATGGCATCGAGCCTCGCCGTCCTGCGAACGTTGGAAGCCGAAGGCGATACAAAACTTCCCGACATGGTCTCCCATGTCGCCGGTCATTCACTGGGAGAATATTCGGCGTTGGCAGCCGCCGGCGCCATCCCGCTGGCCGAAACCGCGAAGCTTTTGCGGCTGCGCGGCCTGGCGATGCAACGGGCCGTTCCGGTCGGCGAGGGCGCCATGGCAGCGATGCTGGGCTTGGAACTGGCGGATGCCGAAGCCGTCGTCGCCGATGCTGCCGCCGGGGATCCCGAAAATGGGATCGAACCGGGAGTTTGTGCGGCGGCGAATGACAACGCGCCGGGTCAGGTCGTCATCAGCGGCCATAAGCATTCGGTCGAGCGGGCCATTGAACTGGCGCCGGAGCGAGGCGCCAAACGCGCCATTCTGTTACCTGTCAGCGCGCCCTTCCACTGTGAATTGATGGCGCCGGCGGCGGAGGAAATGGCCGAAGCTCTGGACAATAGCGATATTTCGCCGCCTTTGGTGCCCCTGGTCGCCAACGTTACCGCGCAGGAAATAAGCGATCCGGAAACCATTTCACAGCAACTGGTGGCGCAAGTCACCGCCCGGGTGCGCTGGCGTGAATGCGTCGAGACGCTCGCCGAACAAGGGACCGAGACGCTGGTCGAATTGGGTACCGGCAAGGTACTGACCGGTCTGACCCGGCGCATCAACAGAGACTTGTCCGGCGTATCCGTTCAAGGTCCCGCCGACATCGATACCTTTCTCAATAGCCTGTAGGAGTTGCCGATGTTCGATCTGAACGGCAAATGTGCCCTGGTGACCGGTGCTTCCGGTGGCATTGGCGGCGCCATCGCCACAGCGCTCCATGCCCAGGGCGCCACCGTCGCCATATCCGGAACGCGGCGCGAAGCGCTTGACGAATGCGCTGCCGGCCTCGGCGGCAATGTACATGTTGTGCCCTGCAATTTGGGCGATCCGGAGGCCGTCGGAGGCCTCGTGGCTGAAGCGGACGCCGCCATGGGCGGCCTCGACATTCTGGTCAACAACGCCGGCATTACGCGCGACAACCTCGCCATGCGGATGAAGGATGAAGAATGGCAAGGCGTGCTGGATGTCAATCTGACAGCGGCATTTCGCCTGGCCCGAGGGTCCTTGCGCGGCATGATGAAACGCCGTTGGGGCCGCATCGTTAACATCACCTCCGTCGTCGGCACCATGGGCAACCCCGGTCAGGCGAACTACGCCGCAGCCAAGGCGGGCCTCGTCGGGATGTCGAAATCTCTTGCCCAGGAGGTCGCTTCCCGAGGCATTACGGTCAATTGCGTGGCGCCCGGATTTATTGAAACAGCCATGACGGATGCTCTGCCGGAAGCGCAACGTGAAAAGCTGGCGGAGGCCATACCGGTGGGCAGGTTCGGGGATGTCGCCGACATCGCATCAGCGGTAACCTATCTCGCCAGCGACGAAGCGGCTTATGTCACCGGCCAAACGCTGCACGTCAATGGCGGAATGGCCATGATTTAGCTGGAGATCGGCCGCAATTTGGGAGCTTCAACCGCCGTCTTTCCATGGATGGGAAAGTGTGTTACCAAACCGCCAAATTTCATGACAATGAACGCCGAAGGTGGAAGGTCGTTCGATTGCCCGCCCTCGTGTATTGTCCATTCCACGGTGCCCTCCGGATTTCCCCGGCCGGCGCCACATGCTGAAGATCAAGCCAAGTCAGGGAAGAATCATATGAGTGACATTGCCGACCGCGTAAAAAAAATCGTAATTGAACACCTCGGCGTTGAGGCCGACAAAGTGACCGACGAAGCCAGCTTTATCGATGACCTTGGTGCGGACAGCCTGGACACGGTTGAACTCGTGATGGCTTTCGAAGAGGAATTTGGGGTCGAAATTCCCGACGATGTCGCCGAAAAAATTCTTACCGTCAAAGACGCGATCGGGCATCTCGAAAGCGCTGCCGCCTAAGTCGAATTTTGACAATGCCGGACGCGCGCGGGAAACGAGCCACTCGTTGAACCCGGTGTTGAACGGTTGTTAGAAAGCCTGAAATTGGGGAAGTCATGCCCATGAGACGTGTTGTGGTTACCGGTTTAGGTCTCGTTACACCGTTGGCCAACGGTGTCGAGGAAACGTGGACACGTCTCATTGCCGGTGACTCCGGCGCAGGCCCGATTACAAAATTCGAGACCGACGATCTGGCTTGCCGGATTGCCTGCGAGGTCCCGCTCGGGGACCAGCCCGGGCAGTTCAATGCCGACGACGTGATGCCGGCGAAGGACCAGCGCAAGGTCGATGAATTCATCGTTTTCGGCATGGCTGCCGCCGATGAGGCGATCGCGGATTCCGGATGGCGGCCGGAGGACGAAGAAGCCCTGTGCCGCACCGGGGTGTTGATGGGATCCGGCATCGGTGGACTCGAATCCATCGCCAAGACCGCCGTAACGCTGCATGAACGGGGCCCGCGTAAGGTAAGTCCGTTCTTTATTCCGTCGGCGTTGATCAATTTGCTGTCCGGTCAGGTGCAAATTCGTCACGGCTTCAAAGGACCCAACCACGCCGTGGTGACGGCGTGCTCGACGGGGGCTCATGCCATCGGTGACGCCGGTCGGCTGATCCAGCTGGGCGACGCCGACGTCATGATCGCGGGTGGCGCCGAAGCGGCGATTTGCCGTATCGGTATCGCCGGGTTTGCGGCATCGCGTGCGCTTTCCACCTCGTTCAACGACCAGCCCGAGAAGGGATCCCGGCCCTGGGATCAGGACCGTGACGGTTTTGTCATGGGCGAAGGGGCCGGCGCGGTCGTGCTGGAAGAGTATGAACACGCCAAAAAACGCGGGGCGACGGTATATGCCGAGTTGGTGGGATATGGCTTGTCCGGCGACGCTCATCACATCACGGCGCCGGCGTCCGACGGCGACGGCGGCTTCCGTGCTATGAAGGCGGCACTGGCGCGGGCTGAAATGAACGCGGGCGATATCGACTACATCAACGCCCACGGCACGTCGACGCCCCTGGGTGACGAGATCGAGCTCGGCGCGATCAAGCGCCTGTTCGGGGATGCGGCCGACCGGTTGTCGATGTCTTCGACCAAATCTTCAATCGGCCATTTGTTGGGCGCGGCAGGTGCGGTTGAAGCGATCTTCTCCATCCTGGCTCTTGTCCGGGGCGTCGTGCCGCCGACCTTGAACCTCGATAATCCCTCCGAAGGTTGTGATATCGATCTGGTCCCGCACAGCGCGAAGGAACGCGAGGTTCGAGCGGTCTTATCGAACTCCTTCGGCTTTGGCGGCACTAATGCGTCGGTCATTTTGAAAAAGGCCACCTAGGTTTAGTCGGTGCTGACCGGCCCGCCGAAAAAAAAGTCCTCCCGATCGGATTCGGGTTCAGCCGAACCCAACCTCAACCATTCCATCGCGCCCAAGAAGACCGGCACATTGCGCCGCATATTCCGTCTCGTCTCGCTGTTGCTCACTGTCGGCGTCATTGTCGTTGCGGTGTTGCTGGCCTGGTCGATCTCTGAATTCAACGCGCCGGGGCCCTCCGCGGATGTTATGCGCGTAGTCTTGCCCAAGGGGGCCGGCCTGCGTGCGATTGCGCAACGCCTTTATCAAGCCGGCGTGATTAGGCGATCGGACGTGTTTATCGCCAGTGTCAGGTTGAACGGTCACGCCCAGGATCTTCAGGCCGGGGAATTTGATTTCGCACCGGGCATCACGCCACGCGCGGTTATGGAGCGGCTGGTGCGCGGCGAGACGGTGGTTCGTCGTTTGACGGTGCCTGAAGGACTTGTGGTCCCACAGGTCCTGGCCCTGATCGAAAAGACCGATGGGCTTGATGGCTCTGTCGCCGATGGCCAAGTGGCGCTGCCAAGCGAAGGATCGTTGCTGCCCGAAACCTATCACTACGCCTGGGGTGACGACCGGCGCGAGTTGCTCGCCAGGATGCAACGGGACCGACATCGCGAACTTTCCCATGCCTGGGCCAAACGGGCGCCCGACCTGCCGTTACGCAATTCTGCCGAAGCCCTCGTGTTGGCTTCGATTGTTGAGCGGGAAACGGGTTTGGCGGCGGAACGGCCCCACATCGCCGGGGTATTCATTAACCGTTTACGCCGCGGCATGCGGTTGCAATCCGACCCCACCGTCGCCTACGGGCTGAAGCAGGACGGTCCGTTGGATCGACCCTTGACCCGCGCTGATTTGAAGTCTCCCCACCCCTTCAATACATATCTTCACAAGGGCCTGCCGCCCGGTCCAATCGCCAATCCGGGGCGGGCTTCGCTTGAGGCGGTACTGCACCCGCTGAAGACCGCCGATCTATATTTCGTCGCGGACGGTACCGGCGGTCATGTGTTCGCCGAAACACTTCAACAGCACAATCGCAATGTCGCAAAGTGGCGGAAGATCCTGCGCGAACGGAAAACCCAGTAGAGCTGTTCAATCTTTTTCGGGCAGCCGCCGGAATATCCGATCGGAGACCGCTACCGGTAACGCCTGTACCACTCGGACCGCCCAATACATGGGCCAGGGAAACGCGATGCGGGCTTTATTGCGCCGCAGTCCGGTATCGATAATCGCCGCAGCTTGCGCTGCGCTCATGAGAAAGGGCATGCGGAATCTGTTCTTGTCGGTGATGCGGCTGACGACGAATCCCGGACACACCACCGATACGTCGATGCCGTCGGCTGAACAGCGTCCGCGCAGGGCCTCGCCATATGATCTGACGGCGGCTTTGCTGGCACCGTAGGCGGGGGCGCCGGGCATGCCGACGAATCCGGCCAGGGAACTCAAGATAGCGATTTGACCGCGACCCCGTTCGGTCATGCACGCCAGCGCCGGGTGGACAGTGTTCATAACACCCCCCAGATTAACGTCGAATATCGCTTTGGCGCTTTCCGCCACCTTTGTGGCGCCACCGCCCGAAATTCCGGCGTTGGCGATCACCAGGTCAAGTGGATCCTGCCGATCGGTTTTCTCGATCCAGGCGGCGGTGGCAACCGCATCGCGGACATCAATGACGGCCGTCGTGACCCGGGCTCCCAAGACGCGGCACTGTTCGGCAACGCCGTCGAGACGTTGGCTATCGCGGCCGCATAGAGCGAGGCTGGGCCCGAAGCCGGCATAACGCAGGGCCAGCGCCTCGCCGATGCCGGAAGATGCTCCCGTTATCAAAATCGACTTTGTCGAATCCAAAATGTTTCCCCATTTCTCAGCCGGATTGCTCTGACGGTCTTGTTGCGTCGCGCCTCAATCCATATAGTAGCGCCGCGTTCGGCGCACCACATGCGTCATCATTTTCGGAGATCGTTTTGCCTCTGGCCAGCATGACAGGTTTCGCCCGTACCGATGGCGGTGATGAGACGCAAACCTGGGTTTGGGAGTTGAAGAGCGTCAACGGACGGGGGTTGGACATCCGTTGCCGGGTGCCCTCCGGGATGGACGCTCTCGACGCCCTGGCGCGCAGCGCCGCCGCCAAGATATTCGCGCGCGGAAACATCACCATGAATCTCCAGACGGCGCGCGGAGAGGTCGGTGCCGAGTACGTCGTAAACCGTGAACTGTTGGATAAACTTATTGAAATCGCCGCCGAGTTTGCCGACCGGCCGGGGATTGAGAAGGCCCGCATCGACGGCTTGATGGGATTGCGCGGCGTGATCGAAAGCGTCGAAGTCCCGGAGGACGAAGCCGCGGGTAAACAGCGGCAATCGGCCATGCTTGAGTCACTTGAGGCGGCGCTATCCGCCTTGGCGGACTCCCGTAATGACGAGGGCGGGCGTATCGCCGCCGTGCTGGCCGAACAAATCGATGAAATCGAGAACTTGACGGAGGCCGCCCGCGCCTTGGCGTCAACGCAGCCGGAAGCGATCAAGGCCCGCCTGGCCGAACAGGTTGCCGCCGTCGTCGAGGCCGGCTCGGAAGCCGACCCCGATCGGATCGCCCAGGAGGCCGCGATCCTTGCGGTAAAGAGCGATATCCGTGAGGAAATCGACCGACTGGATGCGCACGTCGCCTCAGCCCGGGAGTTGCTGTCCGAAGGCGGGGTGGTCGGGCGCAGGCTTGATTTCCTGGCGCAGGAGTTCAATCGCGAGGCCAATACGCTGTGTTCCAAGGCACCCGACAACGAAATGACCCGCATCGGCCTTGATTTGAAAACCGTTATCGACCGTTTGCGGGAACAGGTGCAAAATATTGAGTAATTCATACGGCACGGATTTTTCTGCATGATTAACGACCAAATAGGACGCCGTGGTTTGATGTTGGTGCTGTCGTCTCCGTCGGGGGCCGGAAAAACGACTATTGCCAGACACATTCTTGAGCAGGACGACAGTCTCGTGATGTCGGTTTCGGCGACGACGCGGCCGCCCCGGCCGGGCGAGACCGACAGCATCGACTATTTTTTCACCGACAAGATCGAATTCAATTTGATGGTCAACCGGGGCGAAATGCTTGAGCACGCCAAGGTATTCGACCACTACTACGGCACGCCCGCCGGACCCGTGAAGGAAGCGCTGGCGGATGGCCGGGATGTTCTGTTCGATATCGATTGGCAGGGGACGCAACAACTCGCTCAATCCGCCAGGGACGACCTGGTCAGCGTTTTTATTTTGCCGCCCTCGACGTCGGAATTGGAGCGACGCCTGCGGGCGAGGGCCCAAGATGAGGAAGTCGTGGTAGCCCAGCGGATGTCGAAGGCAGCCGATGAAATGAGTCACTGGGCGGAGTACGATTACGTCATCGTCAACGACGATATGGACCGCAGCATCGGTAAGGTCCGTTCGATCCTTGAAGCCGAACGTCTTCGGCGGGAGCGCAGCACCGGACTGGTCGATTTCGTTAAACGGCTTCGTTCAGAGGCTTAATCCCCCAAAGCTTCGAGTTCCTTCGCCAAGGCGCAAAATCCTTCGACCGAAATCGTTTCCGCTCTTGCCGTCGGATCAAGTGCGGCAGCCCGGCATAGCGCTTCGCTGTCGACGCCCAGGGATTTCAGCGAGGCCCTTAGCATTTTACGTCGCTGCCCGAACGCGGCGGCGGTCACGGTTTCCAGTATCTTCTGGTTGGCGGGCGCCAAAGGTTCCGGCCGGGGCAGGAAATTGACGACGGTCGACGTTACCTTAGGCGGCGGGACGAAGGCGGACGGCGCCACGTCAAAGGCCGGGGAAACCTGACAAAGCCACTGGGCCAACACCGACAGGCGGCCATATGTCCGGCTGCCGGGCGGGGCGGTTAACCTGTCTGCGACTTCCTTCTGGAACATCAAGGTCAAACCCTCAAAACGCCCGATTTCGCCCAACCACTTGACGAGCAGCGGGGTGGCAACGTTGTAGGGCAGATTGGCGACGATCTTGACGGGACCGGCTGGAAGGCGGTCGATTTCGAAAGCGAGGGCGTCTCCTTCAATAACGGTCAGCCGGTCCGGAAAGGCGTCGCCGATTTCGGCCAAGGCTTCGATACATCTGGTATCGCGCTCTATGGCAATGATCTGTTTGGCGCCCTCGGCGAGTAGGGCCCGCGTCAGACCACCGGGTCCCGGACCGACTTCCACGACCGTGAAGTCGGTGAGGTTTCCGGCAGCTCTGGCAATCTTTCCCGTGAGGTTGAGGTCGAGCAGGAAATTCTGGCCCAGTTTTCTGCGGGCGCCGAGACCATGGCGGGCGATCACGTCGCGAAGCGGCGGAAGTTCAGTCACCGGCGTTGCGCATCCGGGCCGATGCTTGCCGGTTGGCCGCCATTTCAGCTGCCATGTCCAACGCCGCCGCCAGGCTGGATGGATCGGCCCGTCCGGTTCCGGCCAATCCGAACGCGGTTCCGTGATCAGGTGAGGTGCGGACAAACGGCAAGCCCAACGTAACGTTGACACCCTGCATGAAGTCGATGGTCTTCAGCGGTATCAGAGCCTGGTCGTGATACATGCAGAGCGCGGCATCGTAATTTTGCCGGGCGGCGGAATGGAACAGCGTGTCCGCCGGCGCGGGACCCCTGGCATCAATACCAGCCTCGGACAAAAGCGCTACGGCCGGGGCTATAATGTCGGTTTCTTCGGCTCCCATCGCCGTATCCTCACCGGCATGCGGATTGAGTGCTGCAACAGCGAGCCTCGGTGCGGGAATTCCGAAATCCTCAATCAAGGCGCGGTGAACGATCTTGCCGTTGGCCACGATCTTGTCGGTCGTCAGATCCTCAATCGCCTGGCGCAGCGACATATGGATCGTTACCGGCACGACGCGCAAACCCGGACAGATCAGCATCATCACGGGATGCTGATCAGCCGCCACCAAATTCGCCAGATATTCAGTATGACCCGGATAAGTAAACCCGGCATCGTAGAGGATCGCTTTGTGTATGGGGTTGGTCACCAAACCGCCCGCGCTGCCCGCGGTCACGAGTTCAACGCCACGCACTATTGAATCCAGGATGGCTTTTGCGTTGCCGGCATCCGCCATTCCCGGCGTCGCATCAACATTTGTACCGACTGCCAGGACCGGTAATCCGGATTTAAATGCCTCGAACGTCTGTGACGGATCGTCGATCTCGACGATGGGGGTTTTCATCTCCAGCACCGACGCCAAGCCGGTAAGACGCTGGGGATCGTCAATAACGAAAAATTCCGGTACCGGACGCGTGGACAGATTCTGACGGCAGGCGAGCGCGATTTCTCCGCCAATACCAGCGGGATCACCCATCGTCAAGGCGATGGGAAGTAATTGTTGGGAAGAGCCCATAATGCTTTAGCCAGATCGCCCTTAGCGCAACTCGATGACGGCGTTTCGGCGCAGGTTGCGCATATAGCGGCGGGCCATCATGCTGAGGCGCTGCTGACCCAGGCTTTCCCTCACAACGTCACGGTTTGGCCGCACGATCTCCGCTTCCTTCCGGGCACAGACCATCAAGACATGGTAACCCTGCTCCGTCCGGAGAGGCTTGCTGGCCTGTCCAATGGGCAGAGACGCGACCACGCTGCGAAATCGGACCGGTAAGTCGCCGACCCTCATCTTCCCGAGATTTGCGGAATCTCCATAGCCCAGGTCTTTTGCCTGTTGTTCGATGGCAGCGCAATTATTGACGGTTCCGGCAATCGACTTGGCCAAATCAAGCCGTTCATTCATCACGGTCTGGGATGTGCCCGAAGCAATAGGAAGGGCAACCTGCTTCAATTCGACAATTGCCGCCTGGGGATCCGCAGCGCCGACCCTGCGCGAATTTCGGAGAAGAATGATGTAAAACCCCTCCGGCGTCTCGATCGGTTGACTTACCGTCCCGACCCTCATTTGACGCAATGCCTCCTCGACTTCCGCCGACAATTGACCTTCCGTTACCCAGCCGACGTCACCGCCCTGGTTCGAACTGACGCCCTGGCTGAACTGGCGGGAAATTGCACCAAACGGCGCGCCTTGGCGAATTTGCTTGACCAGGCGTTCGGCGGTGCGGCGGACTTCACCACTCTTATTGGACCGGTCAACGGCCAGAAAAATTTCAGCGAGCAGGCGTTCCTGCAGGCCTTCGGTTTTTTGATACCTGGCCAGCATTTCGTCGATGTCTTCGTCGCTGATCTGCACTTGGGGCCGGAGCCGCCTTCCCATTACTTTGCTCCACGAAATTTCGGCCGTCATCTGTAGTTTAACGGCCGCCGCTCCAACGCCCTGGGCCTTTAGAAAATCCTCAAAACCCCCGCTCGGAATTTTGTTGCGCTTTTCGACGTGCCGTTTCGCCCTCACCAGGTCGTCGCTGGTAACTTTGAGGTTGAGGCGGTTCGCTTCCTGAATCCGGAGGCGATCATCAATGAGCGATCGTAAAGCCTGGCCCCGCATCCGATCCCGTATTTCTTTGGTATCACGCATGCCGGACGTCGAAATTATCAACCTCAATCGCTGATCAACATCATAAGCCGACACGATTTCATCGTTGACTACGGCGGCGATACCAACGACCTGGGCGAGTGGCGGGACGCTGACGAATACCGACGCTCCGGCCACGATCAAAGCGGTCAGTATGCTGATCAATTCGGCAGAGCGTTTCCCGGTTGGTTTCAAGTTGATTTGCTCCGGTTGCGCGGCAACCTCGTTGCCGCTCTCCCATTCCCCCAAGAAGTCGAATTTACGCAAGTGCTTCGGACGGGGCAAGGACGTCTCGGGTCAGATATTCTCGCACTATCCGAGATTTTTCAGTTTGACACGGAAAGAAATCGAACTGGAAGGTCTAACGTCTCTATCTTCCGTAAAAGTCCGTTCGAATCGCGTCGTGAATTCAATGCATTCGTCAGTGTAGATCAGCCCCAATCCGTGGGACAGCGCTCCGCCGTTTTCGGTTAGATCGCGTCGCATATTCGCGTCGGCCGTCCAAAGCTTAGTGATCTTCGCCCGCGCCGACGCCCTGACTTCCTCCCGGCTTTCGAAGGCCTCCGAGGTCAGTTCCTTGTCCAAAGAGAGGTAGCCGATATCGAAGTGCAGTTTCTGTGGGCCTATGGCCAGGTCGATTTCATTGCGGCGGATCGAAAACGTATCCCGGTCGAGTCGGAAGCGGTGAACGTAATCTATGAAACTGGACGGTGACACGATCAGCCGTCCGACGTAATCAGACCGCTTGTCCTCCAGCCCGGTTTTGTCCGCGAACGTGGAATCCGCTTTCAGACGATAGGATTGCCCCATCATTGCCGTCACATAGCCGCCCTTCACGGCATAGGCGCCGTATTTAACGCCAAAGTTCAGGCGTGGGCCGCCTTCCCAGCGATCCAGGCCCGGGAAGCGGTCGACACTGAATAGGTTGGTATCGTCGAATTCGAAGCTTTGCGAATCTTCGTTCGGTATGCCCGTCGGGTTACCCCCGTAAGGCGCCACGATCGCGGCGACGATGGGTTCGATGACCTGACGCGTGGTCTGCGTGCTGCGCACCATCGGAAGGCGCCAATCCAGTGTCGCTGATGGCAGTAACCGGCCGCGAAAGCCGGTTTCGGTGATGCCGGGATTGGCCGAATCCGGTTTGTCGTTCACATGGTATCCATCAGCCCGCAATCTGGTTGCCAGCGTATAGACGGAGCCGCCTGACGACACGTACGGCAACCGCCAGGTACCCCCCAGGGACAAGCGGCGCGTATCCTGCCCGTCGCTGCGGTGGAGGGAGAGTGCGCTGGCATCCAGTCTGATGCTGTCACCCAACTTACCGGGCTCGCCGACAAAAGCATATTCCAGCTGGGGCAGGACGACGGGCGTCGTTCCCGGGTCGTCATCCTCGCGCTGGCCCTGGAACAGGTAGGCGTTGGCTGCCGCATATTGCCGACCCCGAAATCCTTCGAGATATATGTTACTGGTTTGGGTGTCGTCGGAGGAAATGTTGTAGCGCCGAAGATAGGTATCGTCCGTAGAACGGCTGCCGATGAAACCCCATCGCCATGTCTCGTCGAGGTTAAAGTTTCCGTTCGCCTCGACGTGGCCGCGAACCGTCGATTCTCCGGTTTTGATGTTGTTGGCGTCCCGCTTGTCGACACTGGTTACACTGCCCTGAAAGGTATAGGCGCCCTTCAAGGTCCGCTCGCGGTATTCACCCCCGAGCACAACGCCTTCCTTGCTCGTGAAAATCGGCGTGATGGTGGCATCTCGATTGGGCGCGATCCGAATGTAGTAGGGGGTCTCCAGCCGTAAACCCAGTTCGCTTGTCGAGCCGTACCGCGGTGCCAGAAAACCGGATTTGGCTTCCACAGAAGGATCGGGGTGCGAGAAATAGGGC
The DNA here is from genome assembly GCA_964528595.1 of uncultured Rhodospirillaceae bacterium. Classification (GTDB taxonomy): domain Bacteria; phylum Pseudomonadota; class Alphaproteobacteria; order UBA2966; family UBA2966; genus CAYFKJ01. Next base: position 30,058 of record CAZGTM010000015.1, on the reverse strand, counting down.
GTGTAGGCGATCGGGATGCCGTAGACCTCGAGGAAAGCGTCTTTGTAGTCGATACGTTGTGCTTTTTGATTGTGGATGACTTTCACCGCCTTGATTTGCCATAACGGCGGGCGCTTGGGGTTTTTCGGACAGAGTTGACAGGCCGAATAAACCGCTCGCGTCATTTCGGTAGTGTTCCCGTCCGTCCGCTTGGCGCTTGAAGCGGCAAACCTGGATTTGTCCGATAGCATCAATTTGACGCTGCGCACGAAGCCGGCGCGCAGCCCGTCGCTCAATTCAACGTAGTCGGCGAAAAGGACTTCGCCAGTTGGTTCAAGTATGGCGACATTTCCGGTTGCGATCACCGTGTCCAGCCGCTGGTTGTAGGCAACGGTATCGGCGCGCAAGATGCGCGAATCGGTGGATATCTCAACATTTCCCGCGGCCCGGACGACGCCGAGCTGCTGGTCGTGGCTCATGGTATCGGCGCTGAACAAAACGTCATCCCGGCTCAAGCCGGCTTGGGCGAGAGGGGCGGAGCTGTGACCCGTCGAAAACACCGATAGCATCGCCATGAACAGGAATACGCGCAGGACCCGGGGCATCAAATCAACCGTCTTCCAGGTGCAGTAAAAGTGCAAATCCCAGAAGCGTACTCGCTACCGCCGGCGCCCAGGCGGCAAGCACGACCGGAATTCCCCCGGATATACCCAAGGCGAGCGATACGTCGGTTAGAAAATAAAGCACGAAGCCGGATGCCACGCCGCCAGCCATGAGCAATCCGGTGCCGCCGCTACGCGTTAGTTTCAACGAAAAACTTGCCGCCAACAGGACCATGGCGAATAGGAGGAGGGGGCCGGAAAGCAGTGAATGCCAATGCAGGCGGTGCCGCAGTGCCGAGAACCCCGCGTCTTCAAGTGTTTTGATGAAACCGGGCAGCGCCCAAAACGACATTGTATCGGGCGAGGCGAAGCTGTCCTGGATTTGGCCCAAAGTCAGGGTGGTTTCCAGTTCATAATTTTTGTGAAAGGCGGCCGGATTGTCGGGCGCCGTAAGCAGCGCGTCGGTCAATTGCCAATATCCCGGCACTAATTTCGCGGTCTTGGCGTCAATTCGTCCGATAAACCGGTCCGTGCCGGCATAGAGGAAAATGATGACCTCCTCCAGTTCCGTACCTTCCTGGGTCACCCTCATGGCGTGGATAACCGACTGGCCGCCCTCATCGGATTGACGAAGCCACAATCCGGACGATGATACCGCCAGCAGACTGGCGCGGCCTCTCAAGTGCTTGGCCTCGATTTGTTCGTATCTGGATGTCATGGCCGAAACGAGGGGATTGAACACCGTTACGACCAAACTGCCGCCGATGATGGATATGGCCAGCGCCGGCAACATGAACTGCCAGACCGACACGCCGGCCGACCTGGCAACCACGAGCTGGTGGGTGCGGGTCAAACGTACAAACGCCAGCATGCCGCCGAACAACGTCGCAAACGGCAGGATTTTTTGCGCCATGAACGGCAATTTCAGGATGGCCAGCTCGGCGATGATGAAAAGCGTCACGCCTTCTCTGTTCCAAGCCCGGCGGAGCAACTCGACAAGGTCTCCGAGCAATGTGATGCCGAGCAGTACGGCCAATACCAAAGCGATGTCCATCAGAAAGCGCCTGCCGATGTACATCGATAATGTCGGGGATACGCGCATCAGGCTGCTCCGTGATGCCGGGATGCGCTTTGCCGGAATTTGGGCGAGGATGAAAGCCACCAAAAAGCCATCCCACCGACCGCGATCAAATTAAGGTACATAGCCGGTGCCAGCGCCGGGGATCTGCCAACCAGCGGCACGAGGGCAAAGGCAATGATCTCGAACGCCAGGGCGATCATGGATGCGCCGGCAATGCGTCGCCAATCACCGCGCCTGTCCAACTCGCCGGAAAGCAACCCGGCCACCGCGATTAATGCCAGAATGAGAGCGTGGAGCGGCGTCGTCAGGCGCTTGTGCGCTTCGGCAATCATCCGTTCGGCGTTGTTTTTATCGTCCAGCGAAGTTCCCGGTGAAAAAAGTTCGCCCAGATATCGCTCGCCCGGTTCGCGCCAGCGCTCCTCGGCATCCTTGGTGATCAAGCCCAGTTCGAGCGTGTATTCATCAAAATAGAGCAGGGAAAGTTGGCGGTTCTCCTGCCCGACTTCCTGGCGGTTGCCGTTTTCCATGACGAAGCGCGGTCCCTCCGCCGAATCGATGAGAAAACCGCGTTCCGCCATCACGCTCACCGGTTTCGCCGGAACCCGGTTGTCGTGCACCAGGATGCCCAGCAATTCACCACTGGCGCCGCGCGAACGGACATAGACGGTGATGCCCCGCATGAGCTGGTTGAAAACGCCTTCCTGGATCAGCACAGATGCGTAATTACTGCGGATGGTGAACTGGCGGTCCTTGAACGTGCGAAACCCCAGCGGCATCAGATAGAGCGTCAGGATATACAGACAAACGGCGACAAGTCCGGCCAACACCAACGCCGGATTTGCCAGGGATCGCTGACTTAGGCCGGCCGCGCGCATGACAACCAACTCGCTGTCATAACTCAGTCGGTGATAGGCGTAGAGGATCGCGCAAAACAAGGAGATCGGCAGGATCAGCACCAGGATCCCCGGCATCAGCAGAAACGTGATGTAGAGGAATTCAGCTGCGGAAAGCCCCCGGTTGACGATCATGTCGACAAATCGAAGGCTTTGCGTGAGCCATACGACGCCCGTCAGCGCCAAGGTTATGAACACCATCGGCACGGCGAGTTGGCGCAAGATATAGCGGTTCATCCCCTTCATGGGTGGCGAGTATAGCGTTTGCCCGATTCAGGTCATAGGTATTCCTGCAAGCCCGGGCGCTGGTTTTCAAATCGGTTTCAAGTTGTCTGATCCCGCTCTAAGATGTGCGCTCTTTTCCGGCCACACATGGGCCGATTCAAACTCAATGCCGAATTGTAAGGTCTGGACAACGACGATGAAAATTAGCTTCTCCGAAATTTCGATGCCGCGCTCCGGCGCGCTGGCCGTTGCCGTTTTCGCGGATGGGGATTTGAGCCGCACTGCTGCCGCCGTCGACAAGAAGACCGGTGGCGCCGTCACGCGGGCCATGAAGAACAGCCGCTTCAAAGGCAAGAAGGGGCAGCTGTTGGGTGTTAACGCGCCTCACGGTTTATCTGCCGGTCGCGTGTTGCTGTTTGGCTTGGGAAAGAAGGACGAGATTGACGCATTGGGGGTGCAGGCCGCCGGCGGCCGTGTGGCCAAGCATATGAATGGTACCGGCGTCACCAACCTGGCCATCGCCGTCGACGCGGAACGGGGAAAACTGGGTAAGCTGAAGGCGACAGATGCGGCAGCGGAATTTGCTTATGGCGTGCGTCTTGGGACCTACCGGTTCGACAAGTACCGGACGACAGAGAAGGCGGAAAAGAAACCCAGTCTGAAAACTGTTGCGGTCATGGCCAAGGACCCCGTGGCATGCCGCAAATCCTATGGAGTGAAGGACAAAATTGCCGCCGGCGTGATCGCGACGCGCGACCTGGTCTCAGAACCGGCCAATGTGCTCTATCCCGAAACGCTGGCCGCCGAAGCGCGCAAGCTGACAAAGCTCGGCGTCAAGGTCGAGGTCATGGGCCGGGCTCGGCTCGCCAAACTCGGCATGGGCGCGTTGCTTGGTGTTGCACAGGGCAGCGCCCGCGAGGCCCAACTTGTCGTGATGCGTTGGAACGGCGCCCCCAAAGGAAAAAATCAGAAGCCGATCGCCTTCGTCGGCAAGGGCGTGACGTTCGATACCGGCGGCATCTCGATCAAGCCGTCGGCCGGCATGGAGGACATGAAATGGGATATGGGTGGCGCGGGCGTCGTCACCGGCTTGATGCGGGCGCTCGCCGGGCGCAAGGCCAAAGCCAACGTGGTTGGCGTCATCGGTCTGGTGGAGAACATGCCGTCCGGAACGGCCCAGCGTCCGGGAGACGTGGTGACTTCGATGTCAGGACAAACCATCGAAGTGGCGAACACCGACGCCGAGGGGCGGCTAGTGCTGGCCGATGCGCTTTGGTACACGCAAAAGCGTTTCAAGCCCTCGGCGATGATCGATCTCGCCACGTTGACCGGCGCCATCATTATGTCGCTCGGCCACGTGCATGCCGGACTGTTCTCTTCCGACGATAAATTGGCGGAGGCGATATCGGACGCGGGCAAGGCGGAAGGCGAATTGGTCTGGCGCATGCCGTTGCACGAGGAATACGACGGCAACATCAACTCCGACATCGCCGACGTGAAAAACATCGGCCGTGACGGCGGCGGCTCGATCACGGCGGCCCAGTTCCTGAAACGCTTCACTAACAAAACTAAGTGGGCTCATCTCGACATTGCCGGCATGACCTGGTCGAAGAAAGACAAACCTACCGTCCCCAAGGGCGGCACGGGTTTTGGCGTCCGCATGCTGGACCGCCTGGTTTCGGACAAATATGAAAGCTGACTGAAGGTGACCGGGCTCGGACGATGACCGAAGTCAGTTTCTACCATCTGGAACGCACGGCTTTGGAGCAGGCCTTACCGCGGATATTGGACAAGGCGTTGGCGGCCGGCCTCAGGGCGGTCGTCGTCGCCGGTTCCGACGAACGCGTATCGGCGCTGAATTCCGCATTGTGGACTTATGATTCGAACAGCTTCCTGCCGCACGGCAGCGCGGAAGACGGCCGCGCGAGCGAACAACCCGTCTATCTCACCACGGAAGACGAAAATCCCAACAGCGCCACTGTATTGGCCTTGGTCGACGGCGTGGAAAGTGAGATTCTCGCCTCTTTCGACCGCGTCCTCGACCTGTTTGACGGCCATGACGATGCCGCCGTTCAGGCTGCCCGGCAACGCTGGAAGAAGCTCAAGGATGCGGGCCACGACCTAACCTATTGGCAGCAGACCGAACGTGGCGGCTGGGAGCAGAAAGCCTAGCTGCTACTCCTGCCACCAGGTCTGCGGCGCCCGGCGTTCGCCGAAATTTAGCCAGTCATCCAGCATGAGCATAAGTCTGCGCAGGCGCGTTCCCATCAGGCGTTGCCAAAGCTGCATCGTCCATTTCGAATAGTCCTTGTTGTAGGGACAAACCCGCATGCAGATGGCGCAATCGGCCCGCATGCGCGTCCAAAACGAAAAACACTTCTCACAGTCCGCGGTCCATTTCTTCACGCCCGCTATCGCCGAGCGATTGGTGCCGCCTTCCTCCGGAGCCCCAAATGGCAAGGCCTTGGGCGGACAGGCGTCGGCACACTTGGTGCATTGGTTGCAGAACTCGGTGACGCCGAACCGCCTGGGCGGGTCGCGGGTCAGGGGCAGGTCGGTGAAGACTTTCGAGAAGCGCACGCGCGGCCCGTACTCCGGCGTGATGACCATCTGATTGCGGCCGTATTCGCCCAAACCCGCCTTGACGGCATAGGGAATGGTGAGTGCCGTGTCGTTCGATGACGCAACTGCGCGGTACCCCAAGCCTTGAATGAAACTCGCCAGCGACGTGGCGATCGCGGCTTCGCGCGAATACTCCCGCCCTGTCGCGGAAGCGCCCAAGGCCGATGGGTAGGCCTGGACCAGGCCGTAATCCATGCCGTGGCCCAGCACGATCACGTTGGTCATGCCGTCAGGCAGCGGGTTGGATTTGTCTTCGCGGTCCTTCGTCGTGAGGTCGGCGGTCTGGTCGTAAACCCAGCGTTCGTCGTATTCGGTGATGCCGACGAGATTGGCGCCGAGGAATTTGGCGGCCTTCTTTATCCTGGCGGCGGTCTCGTCTTCGCCGGTCAGCTCGGCCTGGGTGGGGGCCAGCGGAATGAATGTCTCGAAGGCATCCAAAAAACCTTCGCGGCGTCCCTCCTCGTGACCCCGCCCCGAATAGTCCTTGGCCACGGACCAGGCCGCCACCAGCAAGGCATAGTCCCATTGGGTGAAGCCGTCGGTGGCACGCGGCTTGGGATCAACATAGGCGTCGAAAAAGGCCGTGACGTGATCCGTCATGACCTCCGGGTCCCAATAGGCGCGGTTGAACATGTCGTTGCGCTGGTTGAAGCGTTCGAAATCCTCGCTGACTTCGATGCCAGCCTCCCGGTCGCTCTCGGCGAAACGGCGCCAGTCTTCCGCGGGCTTTTCGGCGCGGTTGGCGGGCCACCCCAAGGGTGGTTCTCTCTCATCGTCGGACGGGTTCAAGTTGGCTTCGGTCATACTGTCTCTTCGTCGCAAGGCCAGGGATCATAACGAAGAAAATCGAAGCGCGCTTCACACTTGTCGCCTTCGCCGCGATAATGTTTCGGCAGTGCAGATTTTGAATGTAGGGAGTTTTCATGGCCGATCTTGAGGACATTCGCGGCATCTATCCGATGCTTTACGCGTTTTTCGATGCTTCCGGCGGCCTCGACCGGGCGGCGACGCGGCGGCAGGTCGATGGCTGCGTTGATGCCGGCTGTCACGGCATCGCGGTCGGCGGACTGGCGACCGAAACCAACAAACTCACAACGGCCGAGCGGCGGGATTTGGTCGAGTGGGTGGCGGCCCAGATCGCGGGCCGTGTCCCCCTCTCGGTGACCATCGCCGAGAACAACGTCGCCGGCCAAATCGATGCGGTCAAACATGCGGCGGAAACAGGCGCTTCCTGGGTGGTGCTCCAACCACCGCCGGTGCGCGGCGTGACGGAAGCTGAACTCATCCGCTTCTACGGGGCGGTGGGCGACGCCGCAAGCGTACCCGTCGGCATCCAGAATGCGCCTGAGTACATCGGCATCGGCCTTTCCAATCAGGGCTTCGCGACGCTGCGCAAAAACCATCCCAATATCGCGATCATCAAGGCGGAGGGGCCCGCGACCTATATCTCGGGACTGGCGCAGGATACCGGTGGCGCCTTCAAACTCCTCAACGGCCGCAACGGCATGGAGCACGTCGACAGCCTGCGCGCCGGCTGCCAGGGGCTCATTCCGGGCGTCGAGGCGGTGGACGTACATGTGGCGATTTTCGAAGCCTTCTCCGCCGGCAACGAGCTGGAAGCCGATCGACTGTTTGCCGAAACGCTGCCGTTGCTGACATTCCTGATGACCTCCATCGATCACCTGCTGTGTTATGGCAAGCGTTTGGCGGCGCGCCGTTTGGGTCTGTCCGAACCTCTGGACCGCACGCCGGCTCAGCAGCCCACAGAGTTCGGTCTGGAGGTGCTGGCGCGCTGGTCGGCGAACCTGGGCAACTTGTGAGGTGCGGCAACTGGTCGCTTGTCCCGAACGGCGCGGAATGAGATATTGCGCGCCTGACGCTCCTATTCACCCGTGAGTGATGCCTTGAAGACGACAACAAGATTCAGCAAAAAGAAACGCCTGCCGGTCTGGCTGGCGCTTTTTGCCCTGGTCATGCAGACCATGGTCCCCCTGGGCCAGGTCCTGCACGCCGCCGAATCCACGGCGACCGTTTTCATCTGCACACCCAGCGGGGTGGTGCCGACGGACGCCGGTGACGTCGACGGCCAGGCGGAACTGGATATGTCGGCCTGTCAAGTTTGCCAGGTTCGGCTGTTCGGACAAGGGGTCGAAACGCCGTCGAGCGCGCTGCCAATTCCGACGATCGTAACCGAAGCGGCGAAAGTCGCCGACGCCTCTTCGTCCGTAGCCGGAAACACGTTTACAGGACCGTTGCCGCCGCGCGGCCCCCCGACCTTCAGCTAATCCCCACTTCCAAATCGAAATTAACAAGTTCCGTGGGCCGGTAGACGGCGGCGGAAGGGAATTAGCAAGAAGGATTCCAAAAGATGAAAAAGAGAATATTAAGCCTGCTCGGCATGGCGGCCATTGTGGCCCTTGCCGGGTTCACGATTGTTTCGGCTAATCAAGCGGCGGCCGCCGAGTACAAAGTCGGCATGATCATGGTCAAGGAACCCTGGGCCAGGGGCACGCCGAAAAGCGGCGGCGCGTTCTTCATGATCCACAACATGGGCGGCCAGGACCGGCTTGTCGGCGTCAAAGGTGATGTTGCAAACAAGGTCCAACTGCACCAGTCGGTCATGGAAGGCGGCATGATGAAGATGAAGCACGTGCACGCCATCGACGTTCCCGCCAAGGGCATGGCGACACTGGCACCCGGCGGCTACCACGTCATGATGATGGGTTTGAAAAAGCCGCTTATGGTCGGGCATTCGTTCCCCCTGACCTTGGTGTTCGAAAAAGCCGGGGAGTTGAAGATTAATGTCGAGGTTCGCAAATTGGGCGCCAAGGGTGCGAGCAAGATGAACCATGGCCACGACATGAAGAAGAAAACCGAATAGCGGAACGATTTTCGACTGATCGGGTGCGGGGTGAATTTCACTCCTTCATCTCGCACCCGATGGCAGACCGTGCGATCATCCGTTTCGAGAAACAAATGACTAGACCTTCACGCCTCAAACTCCCGCTCCTTGCCGCGGCGCTGATCGCCATCATTCTGGGCTCGCATTCACTCCTGGCGCAGGAAAATAAGGAATCCGGCAGCGAGCCGGCGGGAACAAAAGCGGCCAAGGTGGAAGCGGAACCGACGGTCATAACCGGCGAATTCGAACTCGTTGACCCCACCGGTAAATTGGTTAGAAGCGAAGACTTCCGGGGTCGCTACTTGCTGGTGTTTCTGGGCTACACCTTCTGCCCGGATATCTGCCCGACCGATCTGCAGGTCATGACCGAGGCCTTGGAACTGATGGGCGACAAGGCGGAGAAAATTCAGCCTATCTTCATTACCATCGACCCCGCCCGTGACACGCCGAAGGTGATGGGCGCGTACATCTCGCACTTCCATCCCCGTCTGATCGGCCTAACCGGCAATGCCAAGCAGGTTGATGACGCAACCCGCGCCTATGGCGCCAAATTTTACAAGGTGTTCGCACCGCCGATGCAGGACGATGGTGACAGCGGGGGAGATTCCACGGATGAGGATTACCTCATAAATCATTCCGCCGCGACATATCTGATCGGCCCCGACGGTCAATACATCGGACATTTCTCCCAGGGCTCGGAAGCCCAAGGCATGGCCGATCAGCTTTCCCAAATCATCCCGTAGCGGCGATTAGTTCCTGTATTCCGGTTCTTCCTTGTCGAGAATCCGTTTGAGGGCGCCGAAGTGCCGGCTTGAAAGCAACGGCTTGTCTTCGATGATCTGCTGATGCGTGTGTTCCTGAACGTCTTCCGAAATTTCGGCCAGAGCCGAGCCGTCGGAAGCCGCCAGCACTTGGAACATGGCTGCGCGTTCAAGGTAATAGAGGTCGGTGTAGGCCTCCGCCATATCTCCGCCACATACAATCACGCCGTGGCTGGCGAGAAAGGCGACCGAACGATTGCCCATGGAGACGGCAAGCCGGGCGCCCTCATCGCCATCCGCCGCCAAGCCGTTATAGCCATCGTCGTAGGCGATGCGGTCCTTAAACATCAAGGCGTTCTGCTCACACATTTTCAGCCGGCCGTTTTTGCGCGTGCAGATGGCGGTGGCGTAGGGCTGGTGGGTGTGCAGCACGACGCGGGCATCGGGTTTGGCGGTATGAATTTGGGAATGGATGTGAAAGGCGGTCTTTTCGACGTGATTTTCGCCCTCCAGAACGTTGCCGTCCTTGTCGCAATAAACCAGTGATGACGCCGTGATTTCGGACCAGTGCCAGCCGTAGGGGTTGATCAGGAACCTGTCGCCGCGTGCAACGCCGTCTTCATCGGGTACGGAAACCGAGAAGTGGTTGTCGACGCCTTCATGAAATCCGTGACGTGCCGCCCAACGCAGGCCGGCCGCCAAATCGACGCGAAGTTCCTCTACAATTTCATCCATCTGAACCCCCAGGTAATCCAGGACTTTGAATTAGCTTACACATAGACTAGATCACAAATCTAACTCCCTACTCGGTTCTGGCAAGGAAGTTTGGTGGATCATGGTGAGTGTCGAAGGTCGTATTTTGGCGAAGAACTGGCGGACGCCGCTGGTCGTCATTCTTTGTGGCGGCCTGGTTCTTTGGCTGTCGATCGGCATCCGACAGTCTTTCGGGCTGTTCCTCTCGCCCATGTCGACGGACCTCGGCTGGGGCCGGGAGGTCTTTGCGCTGGCCATTGGCCTACAAAATATTATCTGGGGCGCGACGCAGCCGATCGCCGGGGGATTGGCCGACCGCTTCGGCGCCACCCGGACGATCATCGGCGGCGCGCTGCTTTACGCCCTCGGCGTGTATCTCATGGCGTCATCGTCAACGCCTTCGATGTTTTATCTCAGCAGCGGGCTCATCGTCGGCATGGGCTTGTCCGGCACCAGTTTTGCCGTGGTGCTCGGCGCCGTGGGGCGGACGGTGCCCGAGGAGAAACGCAGTATGGCCCTGGGCATCGCGGGCGCTGCGGGATCGATGGGCCAGTTCATCATGGTACCCGTGGGACAGGCCTTTATCTCCACCTATGGCTGGAGCTTCGCCTTCGTTCTGTTGGCGGTGTTGTCATTGTCGATGATCGCGTTTTCGATCGGTGTCTCGGGGTCGACCGAAAACGGCCCGGCGCCGCAAAGCCAATCGATGCGGGAAGGTTTCGGCGAGGCTATGCGCCACCCCGGCTATTGGTTCCTGATCGGCGGCTTTTTCGTCTGCGGTTTTCACGTGACGTTTATCAGCACCCATCTGCCGGCGTTTCTAACCGATCAGGGCATTGATTCGGACACCGGGGCATGGGCTTTGGCGCTGGTCGGCCTGTTCAACATCATTGGTTCCTTGAGCTGTGGCTATCTGGGCGGCATTTTTCCCAAGAAATACGTGCTCAGCGTCATGTACCTGCTGCGCTCGGTCGTGATCATGATTTTTATCGTGTTCCCCGTGACGCCGGTCACCGCGCTGATATTTGGTGGCGCCATCGGTTTGTTGTGGTTGGCGACGGTACCGCTGACCACCGGCTTGGTCGCAACGATTTTTGGTCCCCAGTACCTCGGAATGCTGTTCGGCTTTGTTTTCTTCAGCCATCAGATCGGCGCTTTCCTGGGCGTCTGGCTGGGCGGCTACCTATACGACACCACCGGTTCCTACTCCGTCGTCTGGTGGACGGCGGTGGCGTTGGGAGTAGTCGCGTCGATTTTGCACTGGCCGATCGAGGAACGCAGCGTCGATCGGTTGTCCCTGCAGGGGGAAGGCTCGTGAGCCTCCCGATTTCGTGATCCGAACCGGTGTTGGCAGAGACCGCTTGCGTCCTTATATACTGCCGCGAAAGGCCATATACCTGGTCGTCTGATATTCACTTTACCCAGTAGGGGCGCTGCGGCATGTCCAACTACGATTATGATCTGTTTGTTATTGGCGCGGGCTCCGGCGGCGTGCGGGCCAGCAGAATGTCGGCGGGCTTCGGCGCCCGCGTCGGCATCGCGGAAGAATACCGTTTCGGCGGCACGTGCGTTATTCGGGGCTGCGTGCCGAAAAAACTGATGGTCCACGCCAGCCACTTCGCCGAAGATTTCGAGGATGCCGAGGGTTTCGGCTGGTCGGTGGACGGCGCTTCGTTCTCATGGCCGGGATTGATCGCCGCCAAGGACAAGGAAATCGACCGCCTGGAAGCAGTCTACGGCACCATCCTCGGCAACGCGGGCGTCGAGACCTTCCACGCGCGGGCGACATTCGTCGATGCCCACACCCTGGATGTCGGCGGCAAACAAGTGACCGCCGAGACCATCCTGATCGCCACGGGCGGCAAGCCGACATTGCCGGATGTCCCCGGAATCGAACATGCCATCACCTCGAACGATGTCTTCCACCTGCCCGAGATGCCCGAACGCGTCGCCGTCGTAGGCGGCGGGTATATTGCCATCGAATTCGCCGGTATTTTTAACGGCCTCGGCGCCCAGGTAATGCAGCTTTACCGGGGAGAGCAGATCCTGCGCGGTTTCGATGACGACGTCCGCAACCATCTGGCGGCCGAAGTCGTCAAGAAGGGCATCGATCTGCGGGTCGAAACGAACGTCACCGAAATTGCCAAAACGTCCGACGGGATCAAACTTACTCTGACCGATGGCTCGACGCTTGAGGTCGACGCCGTACTCTACGGCACGGGACGAGGGGCCAACGTCGATGGATTGGGCGTCGAGGACCTCGGTGTGGAGCGCAACGTCTGGGGCGGCATCGTGGTTGATGAGTACTCCAAAACCACGGTCGACAATATCTACGCCATCGGCGACGTCACCAATCGGGTAGAACTGACGCCTGTCGCGCTGATGGAAGGTATGGCGCTGGCCAGCACTCTCTATGGCGGTCAGCCGACCAGTCCGGACCATGCGGACGTGCCGCACGCGGTTTTCAGCCAGCCCTCGGTGTCGGTGGTCGGATTGACGGAGGCCGAGGCGCGTTCCCACTACGGTGATGTCGACCTCTATAAGTCGGAGTTCCGGCCGCTCAAACATACGCTTTCGGGAAGCGATGAACGCAGCTTCATGAAGCTGATCGTCGATAGCGCCAGCCAGCGCGTTGTCGGTGTCCACATGGTGGGCGCGGATGCGGCGGAGATCATCCAGGGCATTGCCATTGCCGTTAAGATGGGCGCCACCAAACAGCAGTTCGACGCCACATTGGGCATCCATCCGACCTCGGCGGAGGAGTTCGTCACGATGCGCGATAAGTGGGTTCCGCCGGTGGATGTCGCTGCGGAGTAGGGGATTTTCGGCGGGAATTTGCCGCAAACCCTTTGCAAACAAAGCAATTCCGGCGTATATGCAGGGCGTTTTTCCGCGGGAGTTCTAAAAATGTCGACGAAGTGGACGCCCGATGGCTGGCGTGGCCTGGCTATCGAGCAACAGCCTGAATATCCGGACCAGGATGCCCTGGATGCCGTCGAGGGCGAATTGCGCCGTTATCCGCCTTTGGTCTTTGCCGGTGAGGCCCGCAAATTGCGAAATTCTCTGGCCGAGGTCGGCGAGGGCCGTGCATTCCTGTTGCAGGGCGGTGACTGCGCCGAAAGTTTTGCCGAATATTCAGCTGACAACATCCGCGACACCTTCCGCGTCCTGATGCAGATGGCGGTCGTCCTGACCTATGCCGGCGCATCACCGGTCGTCAAAGTTGGGCGTATGGCGGGGCAGTTCGCCAAGCCGCGCAGCTCCGGTGTCGAGACCGTTGACGGCGTCGAACTGCCGAGTTACCGGGGCGACATGATCAACGGCATGGATTTCACCGAAGACGCCCGCATTCCCGACCCGGAACGCCTGCTCCAGGGTTATGGTCAGGCCGCCGCCACGCTCAACCTGCTGCGGGCATTCGCCCAGGGCGGTTATGCCGACCTGCACCGCGTGCACGGCTGGAACATGGGCTTTGTAGCCGATACCCCGCAGGGTGAAATGTACCAGGAACTCGCGGACCGCATTTCCGATTCGCTTGAATTCATGGCGGCCTGCGGCATCACACCCGAAGCCGTGCCGGAAATGCGCCAGACGGATTTCTACACGTCGCACGAAGCGCTGCTGCTGGGTTACGAACAATCGCTCACCCGTATCGATTCGACTACCGGTGACTGGTACGACACCTCGGCCCATATGCTTTGGATCGGCGACCGCACGCGTGAACTGGACCAGGCCCACGTCGAATACATGCGCGGCATCTGCAATCCCATCGGTTTGAAGGCCGGCCCCAGCATGGATCCCGACAACCTGATCCGGCTGTGCGATAAACTGAATCCCCGGAACGAGGCCGGCCGTTTGACGGTCATCGCCCGCATGGGCGCCGACAATGTCACGGAAAACCTGCCCTCCTTGGTGCGCGCCGTTGAACGTGAAGGCCGCAAGGTGGTGTGGTCCTGCGATCCCATGCACGGCAACACAATCAAATCCGGTACCGGGTACAAGACACGCCCGTTCGACCAGATTCTCGCCGAGGTGCGCGGCTTCTTCGATGTTCACAAGGCCGAAGGAACCTGGGCCGGCGGCGTTCATTTCGAGATGACCGGCCAGGATGTCACCGAATGTATCGGCGGCGCTCAGGCGATCACCGAGCACAGCCTGGCGGACCGCTACCACACCCACTGCGATCCCCGGCTCAACGCTTCGCAAAGTCTCGAACTGGCATTCCTCATAGCGGAAACCCTACGCAAGCGGCGTGGAGAATTTCCGCTGGCCATGGTCGCTGAAGCTTATTAACAAACAGGCAAAACCGTCATGCGTGACGACCTGATCTCGGCTTATACCGACAAGTACTTTTCACGGACCCGGGAGACGGTCGCCAAGCACGGCGACATGACGGTGACTTATGCGGTTTTCATGCGCCGCCCGGTGCGTTTCGCGGCCGGCTTGGCCATTGACTGGCTCAAAGGGCTGGCGGCTGAACGCGGCATTGACTTCGAAATTGAACCTTGCTTCGAAGAGGGTGAGGAAGTCGGCGCCGGTGAGCCGCTGCTCTATGTGACGGGCTCGTTCACCGAACTCGTCGAACTCGAGACCCTTTACCTGCAGAAGATCGGCGCGCCCTGCGTGGCGGCGATGAACGCCTACGAGATGTGCGTTGCGCTGCCCAACTCCGCTTTTATGGCGTTTGATTCCCGTCATTGCGCGGGTCTGGAGATGGCCGATCTGATGGCCTACGCCGCGTCGGTCGGGTCGAAAGCGGCGCAGCGCGACGTCGGCGCCAAGGGGTTTGTCGGCAATGCAACGGATGCGACGGCGCACTATTTCGGCCAGGAAAGCGGCACCGGCACCATGCCGCACGCGCTGATCGGCTACGCCGGCTCGACGGTGAAGGCGGCTGAAATGTTTCATCAGACGTTCCCCGACGTACCGCTGGTGGTGTTGGTGGATTTTTTCGGCAAGGAAATCACCGACTCGCTTGAAGTCTGCAACCGTTTTCCCGAAGTGGCGGCATCGGGAAACCTCGGCATTCGCCTCGACACGCATGGTGGCCGCTTCGTCGAGGGCATGGATCCGCAGAAGTCCTATGCCGTCCTCGAAAGGAATGCGCCCGAGGGTGTTCGCGAATACCGCAGCGAGGACGAACTCAAGTGGCTGGTCGGTACCGGCGTTTCCGCCGCCGCTATCTACTACTTGCGTGAGACGCTGGATGACGCCGGCTTCGACAAAGTGAAGATTATCGTGAGTTCCGGTTTCAGTTCGGCCAAATGCCGCGTCATGGGCAGCGTGGCGGCGCCAATCGATGTGGTGGGCACGGGGTCGTTCCTGCCGGAAAATTGGGCCGAAACCTACGCGACCGCCGACATCGTGTCGTATGATGGGAACCCAAGGGTGAAAATTGGCCGGGAATTTCTACTGAAAAAGTAGGTTTGTTACAAACCAGTTACAAATCGGCATTATTTTCAGCGTTTCTGAAATATTTCGGAAACGAACCGAGTTTAACCTCTGTCTTGAGTTTGGAAACATACTCTTCCGGGTGCAAGAAGGTTAAAGCGCCCCCCGTGATGCCACTTGTACCGGAATTTGGGCCGGCGTGAAAACGCCGGCCCTTCCTATTTCAGTGGCTTCTAGTCCGCCGCGATCTTCACGACCGCCTTACCGAAGTTCTTGCCCTCCATCAACCGCAGGAAGCCGGCCGGCGCATTTTCCAACCCTTCTGTAACATCCTCGCGATATTTGATGACGCCGTCTTCGGCCCAGCGCGTCAGGCGAGAAATCGCTTCCGGGTATCGCGCGATAAAATCGAAAACGATCAGACCCTGCATCTTGGCGCGTTTGACGAGGAGGTGGCGGGCAAACCGCGGTCCCATTTCCACCTCGGTCAGATTGTATTGCGAGATCAGGCCGCAAACGACGATGCGGGCGCGCAAGTTGATGTTGGGCATGACGGCGTCGGTAACCCAGCCGCCGACATTGTCGAAATAGACATCGACGCCGTTGGGGCAGGCCTCCCGGATGGCCTTGCCCAGCGATTTTTCGTCGCCGAGTTCCTTGTAGTTGAGACCGGCGTCGAACCCGAGTTCGTTGGTGATGAAGTCGATCTTCTCTTGTGAGCCCGCGATTCCGACGACGCGGCAGCCCGACGCCTTGGCGATCTGGCCGACCACGGCGCCGACCGCGCCGGAGGCCGCGGAGACGACGACGGTGTCTCCAACCTGCGCCTCGCCGACCTCCAGCAAGCCGAAGTAAGCCGTTGTGCCCGGCATGCCGAGCACGCCCAGCGCCAGTGATTTCGGCAGTCTGCCGGTATCGATCTTGCGCATGTCATCGGGTCCGCCGATGCCGTAGTCCTGCCAGCCCATGCGGCCTTCAACCCAATCGCCTTTGCTGAAGGCGGGATTGTTTGATTTGACGACCTGCCCAACCGTGGCGCCGACCATGACCTCGCCGATGCCGACAGGCGGTACGTAGGAAGGGGCATCCGACATACGGCCGCGCATGTAGGGATCGAGGGAGAGCCAGTCCGCCCGCATCATGATCTCGCCCGGGCCGGGTTCCGGCACCGGCATTTCCTCCAAGCGGAAATCCGCCTCGGTGGGCATGCCCACGGGGCGGCTGGCGAGGACGATACGTCGATTGGAATTTCGCATGAGTTCTGAACTCCCTGTGGCGTGAAGATATTTGTCCACCGTTATGGCCGACGGGTGCTTGCGGGGCAAGAGGTGTCACGCTAAACAAGTCTGCAATGACTGATGTTTTGAAAATTGCGCTGGCGCAACTCAACCCCTGCGTGGGGGATCTGGCCGGAAACGCGGATCTGGTCCGCCAGGCGCGTGCGGAATCCGCCAAGGCCGGCGCCGATCTGGTGCTGACTTCGGAGCTCATGTTGGTCGGATATCCGCCCGAGGATCTGGTTTTGAAGCCGTCGTTTCTCGACGCGGTCGAGGAGACGGTATCGGCTCTTGCGGCGGACACCGCCGACGGCGGCCCTGCGGTTCTGCTTGGAACGCCGTGGCGCGGCGATCCCTATCGCGGCGGAGGGCCGGCTTACAATGCCGTCCTTCTGCTGACCGAGGGAAGCGTAAGCGAGGTACGGCAGAAGGCGGATTTGCCCAATTACGGCGTTTTTGACGAAAAAAGGGTCTTTGCAGCCGGCTCCCTGCCCAAGCCCATTGAATTCAAGGGCGTCAAACTCGGCGTGCTGATTTGCGAAGACATGTGGACGCCGACCGCCGCCGCCGCCCTTCATCAGGATGGCGCGGAAATTCTTCTGGTGCCCAACGGCTCGCCGTTTGAAAGCGGCAAGACCGGAACGCGATATGATCTGGCGGCGGACCGCGTGTCGGAGACGGGATTGGGGCTCGCTTATCTGAACCAGGTCGGCGGCCAGGACGAACTGGTTTTCGACGGTGCGTCATTCGTTGTTAATCCGGATGGCGCCGTTGCCTTGTCGATGGCGCCATGGCGCGAAGCGGTGGTGTTGACGACTTGGCGGCGCGGCGCGGACGGCTGGACCTGTGAGCCCGGCCCTCAGGTCCTCCCGGAAGACCCGCTTCAGAGCATTTGGCAGGCGATGGTCGTCGGCCTCAGGGACTATGTCCGCAAGAACAGGTTTCCCGGCGTCGTTCTCGGTATGTCCGGCGGCATCGATTCGGCCCTGTCGGCGGCGGTGGCGGTGGACGCGTTGGGCGCTGACCAGGTGCATTGCGTCATTATGCCGTCACGCTATACGGGGGATGAGAGCATCAACGACGCGACGGCATGCGCCGAAGCTTTGGGCGCGCGTATCGATACCGTCGCCATCAAGCCGGCGGTCGACACCTATTCGGACATGCTGACCGAGTTGTTCGCCGGCCGCGATACCGATACCACCGAGGAAAACATCCAGGCCCGCATTCGCGCCGTCACGCTGATGGCCTTGAGCAACAAATTCGGCACCATGTTGCTCACCACCGGCAATAAATCAGAAATGTCGGTTGGCTATGCAACGCTCTACGGCGACATGTGCGGCGGCTATTCCGTTCTGAAGGACGTTTATAAAACGACTGTCTTCGACCTGGCAAAATGGCGCAACGCTCACGTCCCCGAAGGCGTCGAGGGGCCGGGCGGCGAAGTCATCCCCGTCAACATCATCGACAAACCACCCAGCGCCGAACTCAAAGACGATCAGACTGACCAGGACACCTTGCCGCCCTATGACCAGCTCGACGATATGTTGATGTGTCTGGTTGAAGAGGAAATGGCGTTCGAGGATATCGTCTCGCGCGGGCATTCGCCCGAAGACGTGGCCCGGATCGAACATCTGCTGTACATCGCCGAATACAAGCGCCGCCAGGCTCCGCCCGGCGTAAAGATCGGCGGGCGCAACTTTGGCCGTGACCGGCGTTATCCGATTACCAACGGCTTCCGCGATGCGGCCAAGGAGTCAAAATGAAAACTGACCATGTCCGGCCCGCCATGGACCTTGGGAAAAGAACGTGATATCGCTAACCGCTGTACGCGGAGCGGATTTGGTTCGCCCGTTGGATTATCTTTGTTGTTCATCAAAAATTGTTGAATATCAAAGGTTTACACCCACATAGGACGGCAACCGAGGCGTTCCATTGGCACTCGTTCTTTACAATACGCAGGCGCGTGAAAAACAGCCATTCGAGCCCCTGACCCCGGGGCGCGTGGGCATGTACGTCTGCGGTCCGACGGTGTACGACTATGCCCATGTCGGCAACGCGCGGCCGAATATCGTTTTCGACGTGCTCTACCGTCTTTTGAAGTCGACCTACGACCATGTCCGCTACGTCCGCAACATTACGGACGTTGAGGACAAGATCATCGTTGCGGCGGAGGAATCGGGCGAAACCATCGAGCAAGTGACCAGCCGCACCACACGCGCCTTTCACGAGGACATGGCGGTGCTCGGCGTGGAAGAGCCGGATATTGAGCCGCGCGCCACCGACCATATCCCGCAAATGATCTCGATGATCGAAAAGCTGATCGCCAAGGATCATGCCTACGAAGCAGAAGGCCATGTCCTGTTCGCGGTGAACTCGGACGATCATTATGGCGAACTCTCGGGGCGCAACCGCGATGAAATGATCGCTGGCGCCCGTGTCGAGGTCGCGCCTTACAAAAAAGATCCCGCGGACTTCGTGCTGTGGAAACCCAGTACCGACGACCAACCGGGTTGGGACAGCCCGTGGGGGCGGGGACGGCCGGGCTGGCATATCGAATGCTCGGCGATGTCGCGGGAATACCTCGGCCTAACGTTCGACATCCACGGCGGCGGCCGGGACCTGGTTTTCCCCCATCACGAGAACGAGCGCGCCCAGTCGGTATGCGCTCATGACGGCTCGCCCTTCGTGCGCTACTGGGTGCACAACGGCTTCGTCACCGTTGAGGGCGAGAAGATGTCGAAATCGATCGGCAATATCCTGGCGGTTCGCGATATTCTGGCGAAATTCCCGGGCGAGGCGGTTCGGCTCAACATGCTGAGCACGCACTACCGCCAACCGCTGGACTGGACCACGGAGGGCGTGGAGCGGGCCAGGAAAAGTCTGGACCGCTGGTATCGGGCCGCCGGTGACGCGGTCGCGGATGAAAGCCCGCGCGTCCGCGAAGCGATCGAAGACGACCTCAATTCGCCTCGGGCAATCGCCGTATTGCACGAGCTTGCAGACGCTGCCCTGGCTGGTGACGCGGCTGCGGCCGCCCAACTGAAGGGCGGCGCTCAACTCCTGGGTCTGCTGGCCCAGACGGAAGCCGCCTGGTTCCAGGATGGCGGTCAGGACGACATCGATATTTCGTTCATGCAGCGGCTGCACGTGCCACTGCCGGAGATCGCCGACCGCATCAACGCGCGCGTCGACGAGGCGGTGGACAAGTGGGAAGACATGACGCCGGAACAGCAACGCTCGATCCACGAATTGTGCGTCAAGCTGCTGATCGATTATCGGACGCTGGCCCGCGAACACAAAGAATTCTCCGTGGCCGATTCCATCCGCGACGTCCTGGAGGAAGCCGGAATATTGCTTGAAGACGGGCCTTCCGGCACCACTTGGCGACGGACCGGTTAGGTAGTTAGGCCGATGGCGAAGGAACACCTCTCCCTCTTCGATACGACCCTGCGTGACGGCAACCAGACGCAGGGCGTGGACTTTTCGCTCGAGGACAAGCGGCTCATTGCGGCGGCGCTGGACAAACTCGGCATCGACTACATTGAGGGTGGCTGGCCGGGCGCCAACCAGACCGATACGGCTCTGTTCGAGGACCGGCCGAAATTCAAGCACGCGAAGTTCACCTCTTTCGGCATGACCCGCCGCGCCGGCCGCAGCGCCGCCAACGATCCGGGCCTGGTGACCGTCATCGACGCCGACGTCGACGCGGTGTGCCTGTTCGGCAAGACTTGGGATTACCAGGCCGAGGTGGCGTTGGGCATCGAACTCGATGAGGCTGTCGATCTGATCGGCGACAGCGTGGCGGCCGCCGTGGAGCGCGCCGGCGAGGCATTGTTCGACGCCGAGCATTTCTTTGACGGCTTCAAATCCAACCCAGAGTTTTCCCTGAACTGCATTAAATCGGCCTACGAGAACGGCGCTCGCTGGATCGTCCTGTGCGATACCAACGGCGGCAACCTGCCGCACGAAATCGACCATATCGTGCGGGAGGTTTCACAGCATGTGCCTGGGGATCACCTAGGCATTCATGCCCACAACGATACGGAAAACGCCGTGGCCAATACATTGGCTGCCGTAAACGCCGGTGTGCGGCACGTCCAGGGCAGCTTGAACGGCCTCGGCGAACGCTGCGGCAACGCCAACCTGACATCACTCATTCCGACGCTTGTATTGAAACCGGAGTTCGCCGATAGGTTTGAGACCAGCGTCGGTGCGGAAGGCTTGAAGCAACTCACCCACACCTCTCGATTGCTCGACGAACTGCTCAACCGCGCACCCAACCCCCACGCGGCCTATGTCGGCTCCGCCGCGTTCGCCCATAAGGGCGGCGTGCACGGTTCCGCCGTCCTCAAGGATCCCCGGACCTACGAGCACGTACCGCCGGAGACCGTGGGCAACCAGCGCCACGTCCTGATATCCGATCAGGCCGGCAAGGCGAACGTACTGATGCAATTGAACGACATCGGCATCGAGGTCGAAGCCGATGACAAGCGCATTCTGGCGCTGGTCGAGGAGGTCAAGGAGCGGGAATTCCAGGGCTACACCTACGACGGGGCCGAAGCCAGCTTCGAACTGATGGCGCGCCGCGCTTTGGGCGAGGTGCCCAGCTATTTCGAGGTTGAAAGCTTCCGCGTCATGGTCGAACGCCGCCACAACGCCAAAGGCGAACTGGTCACGGTTTCCGAAGCGACGGTCAAGATCGACATCGACGGGGAAGTCCTGATGTCGGCGGGCGAGGGCAACGGTCCGGTGAACGCGCTGGACGACGCGCTACGCAAGGATCTCGGCAAGTATTCAAGCTATATCGACGATCTCGAACTGGCCGACTACAAGGTCCGGATCCTGACCCAGCAGGGTACCGGCGCGGTAACGCGCGTGATGATCGAAAGCATGGACGCGCACGGTCACCGCTGGTCGACCGTCGGCGTGTCGCCCAATATCGTCGATGCCTCGTTCCAGGCCCTGATCGATTCTATCATCTATAAGCTCTATCGCGACGGCGCCCCCGCCGGCAGCAGTTGAACCCCCGCTAAGTCGATGACCGATAACATTGGATCCGCGTCGGAGGCGCGGAAGGGTGTGTTCTATGCCTTCGCCGCCTTCATGGTTTGGGGCGGTATTCCCTCCGGCTTCAAGCTCGTTTCGGATATTCCCATGTTCGAAACCCTGGCCCACCGGGTGCTTTGGGGCGTCGTATTCTTGGTTATCCTGATTTCGCTGCGCGTGCGCTGGGGAAGATTTCGAGCGGTGCTGAGATCGCGGCGCGATCTCGTGATTCTGACCATCACAAGCAGCCTGCTGGCGGCCACCTGGGTGATCTTCATCCTTGCCGTTAACCGGGGACAGATCCTGCAGGTTAGTCTGGGGTACTACATCAATCCCTTGGTCACGGTCCTGCTTGGCTTCTTCCTGTTGCGGGAGCGCCTCAGCAAGATCCAGACGTTGGCTGTCGCCATCGCGGCGGCGGGCGTATTCAATCAGACCTGGGCGCTCGGCGAAGTCCCTTGGGTCTCGCTGAGTTTGGCGGTGCTGTTCGGCTTTTACGGCTATGCCCGAAAAATTGCCAAGGTCGAAGCCACAGAAGGGCTTTTTGTGGAGACGGTCGTGCTTTTGCCCTTTGCGCTTGGCTATCTTGTTTACCTCGGCGTCTCGGCGCAGTCCGGCGTGGCGGCGAGCGGCCCGCAGGCGCTGACCACCCTGATTTTCCTCGGCGTGTTTACCGCCGTACCGTTGCTTCTTTTTACCGAAGGTGCCCGGCGGCTCAAGCTTTCGACCATCGGCGTGATGCAGTACATCGCGCCGACGCTGCATTTCTTCTCCGCCATCTTCATCTGGGGGGAGCCGCTCAGCCCAACCCTGCTCGTGACGTTTGCCTGCATTTGGGTGGCACTGGCGCTCTATACGCTGCCCTCGCTACTAAAAGCCAGGCGCGCTTGACCGCGACGGTACTAAAAACTAGTTTTCGCCATGGCCGGAACCGATAAAACACGCGACGCCGTCCTCGGCGGCCCCACGGTGATCCTCGTCGAACCCCAGTTGGGCGAGAACATCGGCACAACGGCACGTGCCATGCTGAATTTCGGCCTGACCGACCTGCGCATCGTCAATCCGCGCGACGGCTGGCCCAACGAGAGCACGCGCGCGTCGGCCTCGGGCGCCGACGTGGTGATCGATGGCGTCCAGGTGTTCGAGAGCACCGAAGAGGCCATAGCCGATCTCAGCTTCGTTTACGCGGCAACGGCACGGCGCAGGGACAGTTACCTGCCCGAAGCGCCGCCGAGGACGGCCGCCGCGGAGATGCGCCAAGCGAGCGAAGCGGGGGAGAAAGCCGGCGTGCTGTTCGGCGCCGAACGCTGGGGGCTGAACAATGATGACGTCGCCCTGGCCCAAAGCATCATAACCGTGCCGGTCAATCCGTCATTTTCCTCCCTGAACTTGGCGCAGTCCGTCCTGCTGGTGGCCTATGAGTGGTTTCAGGCGGGGCTGGACGAGGAAGATCGTTCGCCGGCGCCCCGGATTTTGGACCCGGAACAGCCTCTGGCCGACGGCAAAGCCATGAATTCGTTCTTCAACCACCTGGAAAGCGAACTGGATGCGGCCGGTTTCCTTTTTCCGCCGGAAAAAAGACCCAGCGTGGTGCGGAAATTGCGCAATTTCTTCCAGCGCGCCCGGCCCCATGACAACGAGGTCCGCATGTTGCGCGGCGTGATCGCGGCACTGGTGGATTTCGGCGGTCCCAATCAGCGCCGCAGGCCCAAAAAATAACGCCGTTTCCAGGCCCGGAAAGGTTTGACAGAAGGGGCCGGGGGCGTGTATTACCCCCACTTCGCGGCTCCGGTTGATCCGGGGCCGTGTTTCGCTAATACCTTTAACCGCAGCTCAGATTTCCCGACTGTCCCTTTGGGGTCATGGAAATCCGATACAAAGAGAGTCGAGTGCCAAGCACATGAGCAAACGCATCAAGTCGAAGTACAAGATTAACCGTACCCTGGGTGTAAACCTCTGGGGCCGGCCCAAGAGCCCCGTCAACGTCCGTGAATACGGCCCCGGCCAGCACGGCCAGGCCCGCCGCCGCCGGCCGAGCGATTTCGGCATTCAGCTTCGCGCCAAGCAGAAGCTGAAAGGCTATTACGGCAACATCACCGAAAAGCAGTTCCGCCGGACCTACGACGAAGCCGACAAGCTGCGCGGAGATACCTCGGAGAACCTGATTGGCCTCCTGGAGCGCCGTCTGGACGCCGTGGTTTACCGCATGAAATTTGTGCCCACCGTTTTCGCCTCGCGTCAGTTCGTCAACCACGGCCACGTCAAGGTCAACGGCAAGAAGGTCAACATTCCTTCCTACCGCGTACAAGTCGGCGACGTGATCGAGGTAAAGGAAAAGTCCCGCGACATGGAGCTTGTGATGGAAGCCATCGACAGCCCCGAACGCGACTGGCCCGACTACATGGATGTCGATGCCAAGAAGCGCACCGGCACCTTCACCCGCATTCCCTTACTGGCCGACGTCCCGTACCCCGTCCAGATGGAACCAAATCTGGTGGTCGAGTACTACTCGCGTTAGCCACCCGGGCTTAGCGCTGCCATTTGGCGGCTGCCGCGATCCGAGATAAGCTGCTCAGCGGAGACGTTGAGCGGCTTTTTTCTTGGGAGCTTGCGATGTCGGGATGGGGGAAGTACACGATTATCGGCGCGGTTGCGGTGGTGGCAGCGGTCGGTCAGAGCGTTGCCGGCGCTCGCTGGGAACAAATCTCAAACAAGAAAGATTGCGTCATTCGCAACGCCGATCCGAAACCACGGGAAACGGTGACGTGGTCGGGCGCCTGCGTCAACGGACGGGCGCACGGCCACGGTACGCAAGTTTGGCGCTACTTCGAGGACGGTCGATGGCGAGAGCAGGCTTCCACCGGCACAATCAGCAACGGCCGGAATAGTGGGCGCAGCGTCGTCGTCTACGCCGACGGCAGGCGCTACGAAGGTGAAAGCTTTGATGGCTATCACAACGGGCAAGGCGTTATGAATTATCCAGCCGGCAACCGATACGAAGGCCGCTGGCGTTGGGGCAAGGCGCACGGGTTTGGCGTTCTTGTGATGGCGGACGGTTCCCGGATGGAGGGAAGCTGGACAAACGGATGCCTGAGAATGGGCGAGCGCGTGGTGGCCGTGGGAACAGCGGAATCGGCTTGCGGTGCCGATTGATCAGGCCGCGCGCCACGCCTCTCTGAGCGCTGCACCGCATTTGGCAAGCGCATCGGCGCCCTGAGGCACCACGCCCGCCATGTTGATGAAGGCATGGATCATGCCGTCGTATTGCAAATACTCCGACTTCACACCCGCCGCCGTCAGACTTTCGTGATACGCGCGCCCTTCGTCGCGCAGTGGATCGAAGCCCGCCGTGACGATCAGTGCCTGGGGCTGGCCGGCGAGATCGATGCCGGAATGGTAAGGCGAAAACTTGGGGTTTTCGAGCTCCGCCGCCATATCGCTCAGGTAAAGGTCGAGGTACCAGTCGATGCGTTCCCGCGTGAGGAAAAAGCCGTCCTTGAATATCTCGTAAGATTTCGACTGGCGGCGGGAATCCGTGGCGGGGTAGACCAACAGTTGAAACATCGGTCCCGGCTCGCCGGCCGCGGCCAGTTGCTGGCACACCACGACGGAAATATTGCCGCCCGCCGAATCGCCGCCGACCGCGATGCGTCCGGCATCAATGCCCAGTTCGTCGGCATTGTCCCGGACCCAGCGGAAGGCCGCCAGGCAATCATCGACTCCCGCCGGGAACTTGGACTCCGGCGCCAGGCGGTAGTCGATGGAAATCACGGCTCCGCCCGAGGCGTTGGCGATGACGCGGCAGGGCTCGTCGTGGGTGTCGAGATCGCCCTGAATCCAGCCGCCGCCGTGGTAGAACACCAGGACGGGCTGGGGGCCGTCGGCGGCATTGACGGGCCTGTAGATGCGCACCGGAACGTCGCCGTCTGGTCCGGGAAAAGTACGGTTTTCGACGCCACCCACCGTCGTCGGTCCACCCCCCAGCAGTTTGGAGAACATGGCGAGTTGCTTGCGGCTGTCGGCGGGCGTCAGTTCGGAAACCGGAATGGTGCGCACCGCCTCGACGATACTGCAGATAAGTTGGATCTTGGGATCGAGCTCCAACCCGTCCACCGTGGTGCGGCGCCCGGCATACCAAAGCCCCGATACCCAGCCCGGCATCTTCAGCGCCAGCAAGCCGGCAACCACTTGTAACTTCGCCATTATGTCTCCCCTCGAATTTCCCGGCGAGGATACTACGCTATTTCCAATGAACTCGAAATCGGTGGTGACGCTGGGGACTGCAAAAACCTTTCAATCCGCCTGTCGATTTGATAAGGCCATTAGCAGGTAATCTATTTTTATCGGGGGGTAAGTCATGACCACGTCGATCGGTACGACCGAGCAACTGCGCGATCCCAATTATACGCCGCCGCTTACACAGGCCGTGCCGCTTGGCATTCAGCACGTGTTGGCGATGTTCGTTTCCAACGTCACGCCCGCCATCATCGTCTGCGGCGTCGCCGGTTTCGGTTTCGGCTCGAACTCGCCGGATTTCCCCCAGATGATCTACATGATCCAGATGGCGATGTTCTTTGCCGGGATCGCCACGCTTTTCCAGACCATCGGTGTTGGTCCGGTGGGCGCCCGCTTGCCGATCGTCCAGGGCACCAGCTTCGCCTTCCTCCCCGTCATGATCCCCTTGGTGGCCGGCAAGGGCGTCGACGCCATGCCCGCGCTGTTCGGCGGCGTCATCATCGGCGGTCTGTTCCATGCCTTCCTAGGGACCTTCATCGGGAAAATCCGCTTCGCTCTGCCGCCGCTGGTAACGGGACTGGTCGTTTTGATGATCGGGTTGGCCCTGGTGCGGGTCGGCATCCAGTACGCCGCGGGCGGCGTCCCGGCCATGGGCAAGCCCGAATTCGGCAGCCTGGAAAACTGGTCCATGGCGCTGGTCGTGATCGCGGTCACTCTGGCTTTGAAATTCTTTACGCGCGGCATGGTGTCGATCGCCGCCGTCCTGTTGGGCCTAATCGCCGGTTATGTCGTCGCCTACTTCATGGGCGAAGTCCAATTTGGCAACGTCGCGCGAGCGGCGGTCTTCGCCGTGCCCGACCCGCTCCACTTCGGCTTTGAATTCAGTCTGGCCGCCGTTATCGGCTTCTGCCTGATGGCATTCGTCTCCGCGGTCGAAACCGTCGGCGACGTCTCCGGCATCACCAAGGGCGGCGCGCAACGCGAAGCCACCGCCGAGGAGATCACCGGCGCCACTTACGCCGATGGTTTTGGCTCGGCGATCGCGGGCGTGTTCGGCAGCCTGCCCAACACCTCGTTCAGCCAGAACGTCGGCCTGATCGCCATGACGGGCGTGATGAGCCGGCACGTCGTGACCTACGGGGCGATATTCCTCATCCTCTGCGGGCTTATCCCGAAGGTCGGCGCCATCATCTCGACGGTGCCCATCGAAGTGCTGGGCGGCGGCGTCATCGTCATGTTCGGCATGGTCTGCGCCGCGGGCGTTTCCATGCTGTCGGACGTCACCTGGAACCGGCGCAACATGGTGATCTTCGCAGTGTCGCTGTCCGTCGGCCTCGGCCTCCAATTGGTGCCCGATGCCGTGCAGCACTTGCCCTCAACACCCAAGGTCCTTCTTACCTCTGGCCTGCTGCCCGCGGCTTTCATTGCCATTGTTTTGAATCTGATTCTGCCCGAGGAGTTGACGGAAGATCAGACGGAGGAAATCTCCGGCGGCATGTCCGGTCACGGAGACGGCGAATAAGCCTGGCCAGTCAAGTGGCCAAAAAAAACCCCGCCTGAAAAGGCGGGGTTTTCTATTTCTTGGCGTTGGTCGCTTAAGCCGCCTGCGTCTCCACGCCCTTTTCGGAGAGGAGCTGCTGCAGTTCGCCGCTTTCGAACATTTCGCGGATGATGTCGCAGCCGCCGACGAACTCGCCCTTGACGTAGAGTTGCGGGATGGTCGGCCATTCGGAGAACTGCTTGATGCCTTCGCGCACCTGCGGGTCCATCAGGACGTCGACGCCCTTGAACTTGACGCCAATGTGGGTGAGCACCTGGACCACGGTGGCGGAAAAGCCGCACTGCGGAAAGACGGGCGTGCCCTTCATGAAGAGGACGACGGGCTGGTCGTCGACTTCCTGCTGGATGCGTTCGAATACGGGGTTGTCAGTCATAATGTTAGGTTCCTTGAGCTTGGACGCATAACGGACTTTGGGGGGCTAGTCGCGCGCCACGGTCGTGAGGGCCAACGCATGTAAGGCGCTATCCATGCTGCCTTTCAGCGCTTTGTATACCATTTGGTGCTGTTGCACACGGCTTTTTCCGGCGAATGACGCCGAAGTGACCTGCGCCGCATAATGGTCGCCGTCGCCGCGCAAATCTTCGATTAAAACCTCGGCATCGGGGATGCCTTCGCGTATTAGGCGTTCAATATCCGCCGCTTCCATCGCCATGATTGGGTCTCTCTCTTCTACCGTTTAAACTACTTACCGGAGGACATGAAATCGGGAAGCCAGCTTTCGTGCGCCGCCCGGATTTCAGTCAGGGATATGGTGTGTACCCCACCAATTATCAACGCTTCGGCGCCGACAATTCCGACGCGGGAGGCGGGAACGCCACTTTCCCGGGCCGCTTCGAGGATGTCATCCACGCGTTCGGGCGCGCATTCGACGATATAGCGCGCTTGGTCTTCGCCAAATAGGTAAGCGTGGGACGCGCTGCCGTCCGGCAGAGATATGTCAGCGCCAAGGCCGCCGGCCAAGGCCATCTCCGTGACCGCCAGCAGGATGCCGCCGTCCGAGACGTCGTGGCAGGCAGCGATGGTGCCCTCGATGATCTGCCCGCGCACGAAGTCGCCGTTGCGGCGCTCGGCATCCAAGTCGACCGGCGGCGGCGCGCCGTCTTCGTTGCCGGCGATCTCACGGGCGTAGATGGAGGCGCCGAGGTGCCCACGGGTTTCGCCGATCACAATGATGATGTTGGCAGAGTTGGTGAAGCCCGCGCCAACCGTTTGCTCTAGGTCCGCAATAACACCGACGCCGCCGATTGTCGGTGTGGGTTGGACACCGGAGCCCTGGGTTTCGTTGTAAAGCGAGACGTTGCCGGACACGACGGGGAAGTCCAGCGCGGTACAGGCCGCCCGCATGCCCTCGATGGCGCCGACGAACTGGCCCATGATCTCGGGCCGTTCGGGATTGCCGAAGTTCATGCAATCGGTAATGGCGAGCGGTTGGGCGCCAACTGCCGTCAGATTACGCCAGGCCTCCGCCACCGCCTGCGCACCGCCGCTTTCTGGGTGGGCGCGGCAATAGCGCGGGGTGCAGTCCGACGTCGAGGCCAGTCCCTTGTTGCCGCCGGCGATGCGCACGACGGCGGCGTCACCGCCCGGCCGCTGCACGGTATGGCCCATGACGAGGTGGTCGTACTGGTCCCAGATCCAACGTTTGGAGCAGATGTCGGGCGAGGCGACGATCTTGAGCAACGCCTGATCGGCGGGTACGTCGGGCGCAACGTTGACCGGGTCGAGGTCGGCCGGGCGCTCCGTGGCGCTCCATGGACGGTCGTACTCGGGCGAGGCCTCGGATAACGGATCGATGGGCAGGTCGGCGACTTGTTCACCGTGCATCGACAAGGTCATACGGCCGGTATCGGTAAGCTCGCCGATTACAGAGAAGTCCAGCTCCCATTTTTCGAAGAGGGCGCGGGCCTCGTCCTCGCGGCCCTTGTGTAGCACCATGAGCATGCGCTCCTGGCTTTCCGACAGCATGATTTCATAGGGCGTCATGCCGGTTTCGCGCTGGGGGACGTGGTCGAGGTTGATTTCGATACCGACGCCGCCCTTGCCGGCCATCTCGAAAGACGAAGACGTCAGGCCCGCGGCGCCCATGTCCTGGATGGCGACGATGGCGTCGGTGGCCATCAGTTCGAGGCAGGCTTCCAGCAGCAGTTTTTCCGTGAAGGGGTCGCCGACCTGAACGGTGGGGCGCTTTTCCTCGGAATCCTCGTCGAATTCGGCGGACGCCATGGTGGCGCCGTGAATACCGTCGCGGCCCGTTTTGGATCCGACATAGATGACCGGGTTGCCCACGCCGGCAGCGGTCGAATAGAAGATCTTGTCGGCGTCCACCAGGCCGATGGTCATGGCGTTGACCAGAATGTTGCCGTCGTAGGACGAATGGAAGGTGCATTCGCCGCCCACCGTCGGCACACCCATGCAGTTGCCGTAGCCGCCGATGCCGGCGACGACGCCGTCGACCAAGTGGCGGGTTTTGAAATGGTCCGGGCTGCCGA
The DNA here is from genome assembly GCA_964528595.1 of uncultured Rhodospirillaceae bacterium. GTDB lineage: Bacteria > Pseudomonadota > Alphaproteobacteria > UBA2966 > UBA2966 > CAYFKJ01. Next base: position 240 of record CAZGTM010000015.1, on the reverse strand, counting down.
AGCGCAGCGCATTGAGGTTGGCAATGGGCCGCGCGCCCATGGTGAAGACGTCGCGCATGATCCCGCCGACGCCGGTGGCAGCGCCCTGGTAGGGCTCGATGTAGGAGGGGTGGTTGTGGCTCTCCATCTTGAAGACGGCGGCCTGGTTGTCGCCGATGTCGACGATGCCGGCGTTCTCGCCCGGTCCGCAGATCACCCACGGCGCCTCGGTCGGCAGCGTCTTGAGCCACTTCTTGGAGG
>CAZGTM010000014.1:0-71439 GCA_964528595.1 uncultured Rhodospirillaceae bacterium | reverse complement strand
CGTGAGATCAGCCTAAACAATGAGATCCCCTAACAGATTGCGGTCCGCTAAAACCAGCCTATTCAAGGTAATAGCGTTTCCCTTTATTGAAAAAGTACATCACAAATCCCGGATTTGTAATGTCCCCCTTTTCATCGAAGCTGATTTGGCCGAGCACGGTATCAAATTTCTCGGATCGAAGTGCATTCGACACGTCCGCAGCATTCAGGCTGCCGGCCTTGTGGACGGCCTGGGCCCAGGCCTGAACGGCGGCGTAGGAATAGAAAGTGAATGCTTCAGGTTTGTAGCCCTGGGCCTTGTATTTCTTGACGATCGGCCTGTTACGGCGGTCATCCTTGGGATCCGGCGGGAAGCTGAACTGCATGCCGTCGAAATCCCGGCGGTTTTCCTTGGTAAACTTGATGCCGGAAAAGGCGTCGGCGCCGACAACCCGAATTTTCATCCCCTTTTTCTTCATCTGAGCTGCCAGCCCGATCATCGGCCCCGGCAGTGCGGGATAGAGCAGAAGTTCGACCTTCTGTTTCTCGACCTCCGTCAGTATGGCGGAAAAATCGAAAGGTTCAGCGGGCGCGGTTTTGAAGAACACTTCGTGCATGCCCCCCTTGTTGAGGAACTTCTTGGCGATTTCTGCGACACCCTTGGAATAGCCGTTGTCGTCAACAATGATCCCAATACTCTTCGTCTTGTAATTCCTCAGTATGTGCTCGGCGATGACAAACCCTTGCATATCGTCACGGCCGGTGGTGCGGAAAATATATTTCAGGCCTCGTTCGGTTAATTTCGGATTAGTCGATGCCGGTGATATTTCGATAATGCCGTTTTTTTCGTAGATATCCGAAGCGGCGATCGAAGTGTCGGAACATAAATGTCCCATCACCATGGATACTTTCAATGCAACAAGTTCCGTCGCAACTTTCTTGGCCTGATCGGCGTTGCAATTGTCGTCCCGGACGATGAATTTTACTTTTTGGCCCAACAATCCGCCCTGTTCGTTGAGCCGTTCAACGGCCCCGCGCGTGCCTTGTTTGAACTCTTCGCCCATCTTCGAAAAAGGGCCTTCCATACCGCCGACGGCGGCGATCGTGATGTCGGCTTTAACCGCTGACGGTAGGAAAAAACATCCCAGCAAGACCCAACCTAGGAATTGTCGATACATGGGCATTCGGCATCCTCCCGCTCTTATTTGTGATATTTTGCGATGATCTCGTCGATCGTTCCCTTTGCCCTCAAATCATCCACGGCTTTCTGCAGGAATTCCAGGACGTTCGTGTCCGTGTCCCGGTGGAAGGCATAACCCAGTTGACCGTTCTTCAGGACAACGATTTCCTCGTAATCCGACGCCTTGCCCCCTGATTTTTTGACGGCATGGTTGAACACATCCGTGGCATAGGCGACGGCGTCGATCCGCCCGGCGCCAAGCAGGTACAATAGTTGCTTGATCGAGTTCTTACGCTTGATCGCCTCGGCGCTGACAGCAAATTTTCGGATGAGCTGATCGCCGATGTCATCCCGCACCACACCGATTCTAAGCTCGCTCAGTTCAGCCGGGGTACGGGCTGCAACGGAATTCTTCTTCGGCGCGATGATCGAGACATTGACCGGAACGGAGGGCCCGACAAAGTGCATGATCTTTTGGCGTTCCGGCGTATAAGTCATACTAAACAGCGCCGTACCGGGCTTTTTCTGGATGAATTTGTAGCTTCGGTTCCAAGGTGCAATTCTGATGTCCGCCGCAACAACGCCTACGCCGATCTCCTTGAATGCCGCCATCAGGATTTCCACTGCCATGCCGGTGGGCAGACCGTCTTCGCCGGCGAAGTTGTAGGGTGGGTACTCCTCGGAATACCAATCCATAGCTTCGAGAATTCTGGCGGCTTTTTGCTGGCTGATGGCATGCGCAACGGAGGACGACAAAGCCACCGCGGCAACGACCGCCACGGCCACGGCCCCAATCCAAGAACCTTTAGGTTGAAAATCGATTTTCACGGCTCCCACCCCCGAGGAAATCCGAACCACCAAAAAGATTAGCGTCTTTTTGGCCCTAAATGAACCATATAGTCCCTTCGAAACAATATTCGAATATTCGGATTGGGGATGACTTCCGGCCTAATCCGGATAATCTCTAGGCGTTCGAATTTGCAATACAGGGGTGGCGCAAATGTCGCGATATTCGGCGTGGCGCGTATTCTGGAACGGGTTGACCGGCCAACGGGGTTGGAACCGCGTCTGGCGGGATCCAAAGCCGAAGGCGGCGTATGACCTCGTCATCGTCGGTGGCGGATTGCACGGTCTCGCAACGGCGTACTATCTCGCCAAAAACCATGGCCTAAAGAACGTCGCCGTCCTCGAAAAGGGCTGGATCGGCGGCGGCAACGCCGGGCGCAACACCACTATCGTGCGCTCCAACTACATGCTGCCGGGCAACCGCGAATTCTACGAGCATTCCCTGAAGCTGTGGGAAAACCTCAGCCACGACCTCAATTACAACGTCATGTTCAGCCAGCGTTCGCACGTCACGTTGCTGCACAGTCCGGCGGCCCGCGACGCCGCCGCCCGGCGCTACAACACCATGCGTCTGACGGGTTCGGACGGTGAGCTATGGGACCTGGAGACGCTCCGGCGCACCATCCCGCACTTGAATTATAGGACGGACGCCCGTTTTCCGATCATCGGCGCAGCCGTGCAAAAACGCGCCGGCACCGCCCGCCATGACGCGGTGGCCTGGGGCTACGCACGCGCGGCCGACCGGCTCGGCGTCGACATCATTCAGAACTGCGAGGTCACCGGGTTTCGGCGCACGGGCGGCAGGATAGAGGGCATCGAAACCTCACGAGGCGCCATTCAGGCCAAGAAAATCGGCTTCGCCGTCGCCGGCCACACCTCGCGTGTCTGGCAGATGGCGGGACTGGGCAACCTGCCCATCGAAACCCACAAGCTTCAGGCGTTCGTTTCCGAACCTCTTAAACCGCTATTGGATCAGGTCGTCGTCTTCGGAGTCGGCGGGGCGCATTTCTATATCTCGCAATCCGACAAGGGCGGCATGGTGTTTGGCGGCGATCTCGACTGGTACAAGTCCTACGCCCAGCGCGGCAACCTGCCGATGGTCCAAGATGTGGCAGAGTGCGCCATCTCCATCCTGCCCTGCCTCGGCCGCGTGCGGCTCCTGCGGCACTGGTCGGGCGTCATGGACATGTCGATGGACGGTACTTTCTTCATGTGCAAAACACCGCTGGACAATCTCTACCTGAACGCGGGCTGGAACTACGGCGGTTTCAAGGCCAGTCCGGCGTCCGGCTGGTATTTCGCCGACTTGATCGCCAACGACCGTCCCCACACCGACATCGCCAATCACGACCTCAAGCGGTTCGAGCGCGGTGTCAATCTGGACGAACGCGGCGCCGGCCCCGATCCGAAGTTGCACGGCTGAGGGGAGGCCAAAATGATCCGCATCCCCTGCCCTTTCTGCGGTGAGCGTGACCACAGCGAGTTCACCTACGGCGGTGACGCATCGATCGACTACCCGGCTTTGGATGCCCCTGCGGAGGACTGGCTGAAAGCGGTCTTCCAGCGCGAAAACATCCGCGGCGTCCAGCAGGAAACCTGGCACCACGTTCACGGCTGCCGGCAGTGGTTGGTGGTTGAACGCGACACCATGACCCATGAGATCGGAGAGGTCCGCCTGGCCCGTCCGGTCGGGGACGTCAGTTGACCGCGCGGCGCTTGCCCGAGGGCGGCCAGATCGACCGCAGCCGCACCCTGTCGTTCACCTGGGACGGCAGAGCGCATAGCGGACATCCGGGCGACAGCTTGGCCGCCGCGTTGATGGCCGGTGGCGAACGCATTGTTGGGCGCAGTTTCAAGTACCACCGACCGCGCGGCATCATGTCGTCTGGGGTGGAGGAATCCGGCGCGCTGGTTACCCTCGGCAGCGGCGACAGGCGTGATCCCAATGTTCGGGCGACAACCCAGGAACTGTTCGAAGGTTTGAACGCCCGGGGCCAAAACGCCTGGCCGAGCGTGCGCTTCGACATGGGTGCCGTGGCTGGCCTGTTAAGCCGCTTCCTGCCTTCCGGGTTCTATTACAAGACATTCATGGGCCTGCCGCCCTTCGAATGGGGCCGCGGCACCGGCTATTGGATGGTTTACGAGAAGCTGATCCGTATGGCGGCCGGCATGGGCGAAGCGTCGCGCGCGCCGGACCCCGATAATTACGAACACGCTCACGCCCATTGCGACGTGCTGGTGGTCGGCGCCGGTCCGGCGGGTCTCAACGCGGCGAGGGCTGCCGGCAAATCCGGCCAGGACGTCATTCTGGTCGAACAGGACTGGGAACTGGGCGGCGACTACCTCAATCACGGCGATGAAGAAACGGAGGCAATCAGGGCAGGCCTCGTCGCGGCGGTCGAGGCGGCGGGGGTCCGGACGATGACCCGCACCACCGCTTTCGGACTTTACGACGGCGGTGCCGCGGGCCTGTTGGAGCGCGTCACGGACCACCTCGGAGATCCGCCGCCGGCACTACCGCGCCAGCGCTTCTGGACGGTCCGGGCGAAGCGCATCGTTCTGGCCACGGGTGCGCTGGAACGGCCCCTGGCCTTCGGCAACAACGACCGGCCCGGCGTGATGAGCGCAGGCGCGGCCCGAACCTACCTCAACCGTTACGCCGTCCTGCCGGGAGAGCGCATCGTCGTCGCCACCAACAACGATTCAGCCTACGCAACGGCGTCGGAACTGGCCGGGGCGGGCGCCAAAGTCACGCTTCTCGATGCGCGCCACGAGCTTTCCGACCAACGACGGGAACAGGCTTCAAACAGCGCCGTCGATCTGATAACCGGCGCCGCCCCCCTCAATGCGCTCGGCGCAGGGGGGTTGAGCGGCCTGGAATGTGCCGTCGCCGATGGAGCGGGATGGCGTCCGGGGCCAACCAGGGAATGCGATTTATTGCTCATCTCCGGCGGTTGGTCGCCCGTCGTCAGCCTGCTCTCCCATCGCGGCGTCAAACCGGTGTGGGACGCCGAAACCGCCTGCTTCCTGCCCGGCATCGCGAGTGAGGCCATCCAGACCGTGGGCGCGGCCGCGGGTCTTTGGCGGACAGGCGATTGCGAAGCTTCGGGTGAGGCGGCGGGCCGTGCGGCGGCAAGCGGCACGCCGCCGGCATCCCGGCCGGAAAACGGCGGCTGGGCGGCAGCTATCCGGCCGCTCTACGAAATCAAGGCTGCCGGCCGAAAGCTGAAAAGCTTTGTCGATCCCCAGCATGACGTGACGGCGGACGACGTGCGCCTGGCCCACCGCGAGGGCTTCGTTTCGGTCGAACACCTCAAGCGCTATACCACGCTCGGGATGGCCACCGACCAGGGCAAGATGGGCAATATCATCGGTCTGGCCCTGATGGCGGAGGCGTTGGGCAAGGATATCCCCGAGGTCGGCACCACAACATTCCGCCCGCCGTACACGCCGGTGAGTCTCGGCGCCCTGAGCGGCCGCGCGGTGGCGGGACACTTCCGGCCGCTGCGCCGCACGCCCATGTACGATTGGAACCTCGCCCACGGCGCCACCATGACGGAAGCCGGTTTGTGGCAGCGGCCCTGGTATTTCGCGCAAATGGACGAGGTTTTGAGCGACGCCTACGTGCGCGAAGCCGCCACGACGCGCAGCACCGTCGGCCTGTGCGACGTCACCTCGCTGGGTAAAATCGCCGTGCAGGGACCGGATGCCACGGAATTCCTCAACCGCGTCTACAGCAATCCCTTCGCCAAACTGGCCATGGGCAAGGCGCGCTACGGCATCATGCTGCGCGACGACGGCATCGTCATGGACGACGGCACGACCTGGCGGCTGGGCACCGATGATTACTTCATGACCACGACGACGGCTCATGCCGGCCCGGTGATGGCCTGGCTGGAGGAGTTGCTGCAAACCCGCTGGAGCGACCTCAAAGTCCACGTCACCTCGGTCAGCGATCAATGGGCGGGGTGCGCCGTGGCCGGGCCGCTATCGCGTGAAACCCTGATCTCCTGCGTCGAGACTGCCGGCGCCGTGAGCAACGACGCGCTGCCCTTCATGGGGGTGATCGAGACGACGCTTTCCGGCGGCATCCCCTGCCGCATCGCCCGCATCAGTTTTTCCGGCGAAATGGCCTTTGAAGTTTACGTCCCGTCCGACTACGGCCCGGCCATGATGGACTTGTTGTGGCAAGCCGCCGAGCCGCTGGGCGGTTGCCTCTACGGGCTTGAGGCGCTGGGCACCATGCGCATCGAAAAAGGCCACGTGACCGGTGCCGAGTTGGACGGCCGGGTGACGATCGAAGATGCAGGTTTGGCCAAGATGGCGTCGACCAAGAAAACCTACATCGGGGACGCCCTGCGGAAACGCCCGGCGCTGAGCGACGATAACCGGCCCCGCCTCGTCGGCATTTATCCTCGGGACCGCACCAAGACCTTCAACGCGGGCGCCCTGCTGTTTTCGGCTGACAACGTCGCGGGGCACGGCGAGGGCTGGATCACCGGCGTCACCCAGTCTCCCGCACTGGGCCACTGGATCGGCATCGGATTTATCACGGGCGGATACGAAGCCTGGCAGGACAAACCCGCCATCGCCGCCGACCCGGTGCGCCAGGGCAATGTCGAGGTCGAGATCGTATCACCCCACATGTACGACCCCAGCGGGGAGCGCATGCATGGTTGAGCGCGCCTCAGCCCTGGACGGGCACCATAAAATCGGACGCTTTGGAGCTGACGGCGACCCCGGTGTTACCTTGTGTGAAGTGCGGGATTTGACGCTGTGGCAGGTCGCCGCCTGGCCGGACACCTTGGGCGTGGTTTCTGAAAAAGCGGCGGCTGCGGCGGCAACGAACGGAATGCTGCTGCACATCGAGCCTTTGAAATGGTGGCTGGTCGGCGCTCAGGCACCCGAACTTCAAGCGGATCAGGGCGCCGTGCTCGACCTTTCCCATTCACGCACGCACGTGAAAATCTTTGGGCCCGAGGCAACGACTTTGTTGAACCGCCACCTGCCATTGGATTTTCGCGATGCGTCGTTCCCCGCCGGGTCCGTCGCCTCAACCGCCTTTCACCACGTCGGCGTCACCCTGTGGCGCTCCGGGGACGGTTATGAGTTGCTGCTGCCGCGCGGCTTCGCCGCGTCGCTTTGGCAGATGCTGCTGGAAAGCGCCGCGCAATTCGGCTGTGAAATTGAGTAACTCTTAGTCCGACGGCTTTTCGCCGCCGACCCAGCGGACGCGGGGCATGATGGTGCCGGAATTGACCGTTTCCCGGTTGGCCAGGGCCGCCTGCAGCATGGCATCGAGCACTTCGTCGTTCAGCAAGTTGGGCTTCAGGCCCATGTCCTCGAACTTGGAATGTTTGGCGTTGTAATAGTGCTCTTCCTGCTCGACGCGGGGATTTTCGACGTGCTGGATTTTGACCTCAAGCCCGGCGCGGGCGCCGGTTTTCTGCACCAGCTCGGCCAGGTCCATGACCGAAAACTGTTCCGTAAACTGGTTGAGCACGCGGAATTCGCCCGGCTCGGCCGGGCTGCGCGTGGCCAGTTCGACGCAGGCCAGGGTATCGCGGATATTGAGAAAACCGCGGGTCTGGTTGCCCGAGCCGTAAACCGTGAGATCGATGCCGCTGGCCGCCTGGACGATGAAACGGTTGAGCACGGTGCCGAAAACGTCGTCGTAATGGAACGAGGTGCGCAAGCCCGGATCCAGCTTGGTCTGCTCGGTATCGATGCCGTAAACCACGCCCTGGTTGAGGTCGGTGGCGCGCAGGCCCCAGACCCGGCAGGCGAAATAGATGTTGTTGGAATCATGCACCTTCGAGAGGTGATAAAAGCTGTGGGGTTTCTTCGGATAGAGCACCGTGTCGGAGCGTCCGTTGTGGGTGATGTCGAGATAGCCTTCCTCGATATCGATGTTGGGCGTACCGTATTCACCCATCGTGCCGAGCTTCACGAGATGGGCGTCCGGGCAGTGGCGCTGCATGGCGAACAACAGGTTGAGGTTCCCGACAACGTTGTTCTGCTGCGTGTAGACGGCCGCCGTGCGTCCGCGCATCGAATAAGGCGCCGAAGGCTGCTCGGCGTAGTGCACGATTACGTCGGGCTGGACCTCGCGCAGGAGGTTGTAGACGAAACGGTGGTTGCAGAGATCGCCGATCCTGAGCTGGATGGACTTGCCGCTGACTTCCTTCCAGGTCTCGGCGCGGCGGTGCAAGGTCGGCACCTGGGCCAGGGGTTCGATGCCTTCCTCCAGCTCCCATTGGCGCTTGGCGAAATTGTCGACCGCCCAGACCTCGTCGCCGGCCGCCGAAAAATGCATCGCCGTGGGCCAGCCAAGATAACCGTCGGCGCCCAGGATAATCACGCGCATTGAACTCTCCACCTATCCATCAAATACCAACTCGGCGAACGGTTGCCGCCGGGAATACGGGCCTTTGTCTCACCGATTCGGCCCTTCGTTGCAAGCCCTATTTGCCCTGGCCGTCAAGAAAGGGCAATTCGACCATGCCGGCTTCCAGCATAAGCGCGCCGAGGCGGAAGTCGTCCGGTCCATCGGCGTCGAAACCGTAGGCCTCCGGGATCTCGACCGCCAGGCTGGGCTCGGCGAAAACCGCGCCCTGGTCAAGTGCCGCCGCGCTGCGGAACACCACGATATTACCGAACAGGAAGTGCGGCGATTTGGTCTGCTTGTTGTAGGCGATGCGGCGTTCCTCGGCATAAACGAAGGAAACCCGTCCCTCGCTTACCGCCCGCTGATTGACGGCATGGTGGTTGTGCGGACAGGGAATGACGGTTTGCGCCGATCCCGCGCCGGAATCCGCCAGCAATTTGCCGACGGCCTCGTCGAGATGGCCCGGCAGGAGGAATGGAGAGGTCGGTTGAACCAGCGCCACGGCTTGGGGCACCGCGCCGTCACGGGCATCGGTCCTTTGCAGGAAATCGGCGATGACATCCAAGACCGGCGTCGCGTCGCCGCACAGCTCTGCCGGCCGGTCGTCCACCTCGCCGCCGAGCTGGCGGACACGGGCCGCGATATCGGCGTCCTCCGTGCTGCAGACGATGCGGTCGATGCGGTTTGCCGCCGCCGCAGCCAGAATGCCGTAGTCGATCAGGGGCCGGCCCGCGAAGTCGGCGATGTTTTTCTTGGCGATACTCTTGGAGCCGCCGCGGGCGGGCACCAACGCCCAACAAACGCCGTCGAGGATGTTCATCCGCCCGCCTCCTCGAAATACGCGATGGCCATATCGACCACCCGGCGCTGGGTCTCGCTCCAGGCGTCGAAGGTTGAGCCGCCGATATGGGGCGTCAGCAGCAGATTGTCGTGGGATTGGGCGTAGCGCACCAGCGGATGCCCCGCCGCGTCAAAATCAGGCCCATATTCGCCGCCGAGCACATCGAGCGCGGCGCCGGCCAACCGCCCGGCTTCGAGCGCCTGTAGAAGTGCGGCCTCGTCGACCAACTCCGCCCGCGCGGTATTGATCAGAACGGCGCCGGGTCGGAAGCGCCCGATCATGCCCGCATCGAGCAAGTCTTCGGTCTCGTCATTGGCCGGAGCGTGGATGGTGACCGCGTCCGAGGCGGCGATCAGGTCGCCCAGATCGGCGATGCGTTCCGGGCTATCGGCTTCGGCCTCGACGTAGGGATCGTAATACCGCACCATCATGCCGAATGCCTGGCCGAATTCCGCCATTTTGCGGCCCAGCCGCCCCAGTCCGACGATGCCGAGATCAAGACGGGAGAGCATGGCGGGCGCGCCCCAGTCGAAGCGGTTCCAGGTTCCCTGCTTGACGGCATCAAAGGCCCAGGGTTGCCGCCGGGTCAGGGCCAAAAGGAGGCCGAAGGCATGCTCGGCCGTGGGCGTGATGGTCTCGAGAAAGTCCTGCTCGTCCTTCAATGAGAACACCGAGATGCCGCGCTCCGCCGCCGCCGCCATGTCGATGTGGGGAACGCCGGTAGTATTGGTAAGGATCGCCTTGAGTTTGGCGCAGCGTTCCATCTTGGCGGCATCGAATTCGAAACCCAGGGGTGCGAAGCAGGCATCGACACCGGCCAGAACCTCGTCGCTGTCACCGCGGGGATCGGGCAGTTCGACGATGTCGAAAAAATCGCTCAATGGTTGCCAGGCCTCGTCGCGGTATTCCAAGAGCGAATAATAGAGAATGCGGGGCTTGGTCATACCGGTGGCCTCAATAGGTCATTCGCTTGTTGAGCAGGGCCGGGCCCAATTCAACGCCCGCCAAGACCTCGACAATTCGCCTGTAGGCCGTGCCGTCGCCGAAGGGCGGCGTCAAATCGCAGAGTTTCTTACGAAAGCCTTGGTCAAAGGCCTGGTCCAGGGCTTGGGAAATGGCGGCCCGGTCGTAGGCCACATCGAGGGTGTTGCCGGCGCGCTCCCGGCCGATCTGGCGGTCACCGATGTTCACCGCCGGCAGGCCGAAATACGGCGCTTCGATCAGGCCGGCCGAGGAATTGCCCACCAATGCCGCGGCCAATTTCTGCAGGCCGACGAAGTCCGGCGCCGGGATGTTTTTGTGCACGGTCACCAGGGGCGGGTTCGCCGCCTTCTCGATTTCGCCGATGATGCCCTCGAACCCCTGATCGGAACAGGGATAGACCAGCAGGGCCCGCACGCCCGCGTCGCTGACGGCAGCCATGGTTTCGGCCATCTGCGCGCCGCTCTGGTCGGCGACCGTGGAATCGGAGTGCTGCAGCACCAACACGAACGGCTCATCCGACAAACCGTAGCGCCGGCGCAACTCCTCCTCCGGCGTCACGTCGCCGAGAATTATCTGATCGATGTGGGTGTCGCCGACGACGTGGATGCGCCAGTCCTCCTCTCCCATGCGCCGGATGCGGTCGGCGGACAGTTCGGTTGAGGGAAAATGAATGTGCGCCAGCTTGGTAATGGCATGGCGCACCGGTTCATCCAGGCTGCCGGAGACGTCGCCGCCCTGGACGTGGGCGATGGGGATGCGCAGGTTGTGGGCGGCGATGCCGGCGGCAAAGACCTCGCCCCGGTCGCCGATAACCAGCAAGATGTCGGGCGCCAGATCGGCCAGAACGTCGATCGACTTGGTCAGGCAGACCCCGACGGCGCGGCCACGGTCGGCATTGCTATCGCCCTCCTGGCCCATGTCGATGGCGGCATCGACGCGGAAGCGGCCCTCGACTTCCTCGACCGTGCGGCCGAAGCGGTCGTAGAGATGCTGATCGGTGACGACGACTTTGAGTTCCATGTCGTCATGGTCGGCGATCAGGTTCATGGTCGGTGTCATGGCGCCGAAACCGCCGCGCTTTCCCGACCAGACACAGATGCGGCGCTTCGCCAATGCTCAAACCTCCTCAAGCCGCGCCGGATCGATCGCCTCGTCAGTGGCGACGGCAGCGGCCAGGCGGCGGCCCAGCAATTCGCCCGCCCGGCTCGGCGGAACCCCGCCGCCGGGCCGTTTGGCCGCGAGATCGGTCTCGGCCAGCACGTGACCAGCCGGCAGGTCGCGCGCCGCCACCATGGATTTGACCGCCCAGGCTTCGCCGGCTTTTTCCGAGGCCGAGATCTCCTTGCGGCCATGGCCCAACTGAACCTCGATGCGGCGGATCGCACTGACCATATCGGCGAGATCCTCCGGCCCGGCAGAGACCTTCCAATCCTGGGCGTTGGGCACGTCGCGCAGGATGGTGATGTGTTTTTCGACGATCTTGGCGCCGCGCGCGACGGCGGAAAGGACCGCGAGATGATCCGGCGTATGGTCGGAGTATCCGACCGGCCCCGGGAAAGCCGCCGCCAGCCGATCCATGGCGCGCAAGTTGACGTCGCCGTCCGGCGTCGGATAGGCGGTGACGCAATGCAGCAGCGCCGCCTTCCGGCAGCCCGCCTCGCTCAAGGCGCCAAGGGCCTCGGCCACATCGTCATCGCCGTACATGCCGGTGGACAGTATGACCGGTTTCCCAAGAGCCGCTAGTTTCTTGAGAAATTCGGGATTGTTGCGTTCACCCGAACCGATCTTGATCGCCGGAACATCCAGGTCCTGCAGCCAGGGAATGCGCGTTTCGTCGTGCGCCGTCGCCATGAACAACAGGCCGCGCTTGTCGCAACGCTGCTTGAGCGCGCGGAATTCGTCCAGGCTGAGGTTGCGCGGGCGCAGCCGCTCGCGCCATTCGGCGGCGCTCTCGGCAATCATCGCCTCGACATCGAAAAACTGCGTCTTGAAAACATCGGCGCCGGCATCCGCCGCGAGATCGACCAATTGTTCGGCCAGTTTGATATCGCCGAAATGGGCGACGCCGGCCTCGGCGATCACGAGAACGGACGCGGAGCCGCCAACAGCGTGGCCGGCGATTTCGAATTCGCTTTCGAACTCGGCCGAAACCTGTCCCCCGTTCATCTGACGCCCCGTTCCTTCATAGCCCGTTCATAGCCCTGATCGCGGCTTCTTATCAACCGCGAAGCGCATGCCGGTATCACCGTTTGCCGCTGCAGCGGTAGTAGATTTTCTGGTACCCCGCGCCGCGCCGCAATGCCGGCAGGATGTCCATGGCAGCTGCCACGAGCGGCGAGAGCGGCCCGAGACTGACGCCGCTGAGCGCCCCATAGGGATCTTTGTCGACCGTTTCGAAAGTATTTCCAAGATGAGAGTCGATGTCGGCTTCGGCATCAAACGCGCGCTTGGCGATATTGAAGACCAACATTCCGCCGGTCCGCGTCATGGCAACCAGCGCCCGCACGCCATCGAAGGTCTGGGCGGGGTCGAAGTGCTGGTTGTTGAAAACCTGCACGCACACGACGCAATCGCCTTGGATCTCAAGACCGGCTTCGCCGATGCGGCCTTTCACGGCCTCGGCGCCGGGATAATCCTTTTGGCCCTTCTCGAGACGCTCGGCGTCCAGGTCCATGCCGATGTAACGTCTCGTGCGGAAAAACGGGCGGTTCTGCATCCAGCCGCAGCCGACATCCAGGCCGATCTCCATCCCCTCACTGCGGGCGAGATCGCGGTTGAGCCAATTATAAAGAAGCTGTTTTGCGGGTTTGGTGGAGAAACGAAACGCCATGTCGCTACCGTATCGCCCAGGATCGGGCGGGCGCATCCTATCCGCCCGCCCGGCCGAAGTCCAACCACGAGTGGCGTTTGCTTGACGTGCGCGAACGCGCTAATGATAATGCGCCCGCGCCGCCTCATGCCCGGCCGGGTGTGCGGCGATCCGGGGCGCCGGCCCGGACCTTTTACCGGCCGGTTCTTCAAGCAGAAAGGCTGCCGATGTCAGCTGTAACCGACATTTCGGCGTACTTGCACCGCCAGGGCCGGCGTGCGGCTCAAGCGGTCTCGAGGCCCGAACTGCTGGCTGCCAAATTGTCTCCCCCGTTGTTGAGTTTTGCGGCCAGGCATGGTTTTGCCGGAATTGCCGCCTGGTTGATCGGCATCCAACTGTCGATCGTCAAATCCGGCAGCCCAAAGGCCGAAGGCGGCATCCGGGCCCTCTATCTCAACAAGATCGGCCTTTCCGAAGATGTCATGGCGAGTGTGGGTGAGGATCCGCGCTTTACGCTCTTGTCACTCGACCGAACTGCACCCAAGGCGGTGGCCTTCGGATTCCTGCCGCGAAGCATGGGCGACAACGATTATCAAACGACGGATGCCGACATTAATGCGGCAAAATTGCGCCTGCGGGCATTTTGGCACGCGGTTTGGGCGCATTTGAAAAAACAAACCGATATCGATGCAATTCTGACCGGTAATTTCAGCTACTTCGCCGAACAGGAAATGGCGGCGGCGGCGGAAGCGCACGGCATCCGATTTATCGCCATGCACAAGGAATGTCTGAAAAATCCGGGTCAGGAGATATTTTACCGCCACGTCTACGCCACGCGGAAAATTCCGTTTCAAGGTTCTCTTGTCCTCACCTACAACCGGATCGAACGGGATATTCAAATCGATTCGGGCCGAACGCCGGGTGATCGCATGGCCATTTGCGGCATGCCCCGCTTGGACTTCATCCATAATTGGCGCCAGGCCCACGCCGGCGACAACCAGGACGCGGACGACAAGCCGACCGTCACTTTCATGTCTTTCAACCCCGTCACCGGCACGCCCTTTATCGGCTCCAAGGGCGAGCGCACCTTCGAAGTGCTCGACAATGATCTCGAGAACATCCGCTGGACCAATCTGGTCTACAACAGCCACCGGGCCATGGTGCGCTTGGCCGAGCAAAATCCGGACATCCGCGTGATCATCAAGACCAAGAACGGCGCCCGCAATTTGAAGGCGCTCAAGCCGGTTTTCGGTGACAATTTCTCCGGACCGGACAATTTCGAGATTATCGTCGGGGGCGACCCGTTCCGCATGATCATCGAAAGCGACGTTGTCTGCGCCTTCAATTCCACGACGATATTTGAATCTTTGGCCGCCAATGTGCCGGTCGTCATTCCCTACTTCGACGAGGCCGCCGACACGGCGACGAAGCCCTACGTCATCGACCTTGGCGACGCCACGGACCGGGCGAATTCGGTTGAGGAGTTCATCGAAATGACCGCCGCGCGAGCGCGCCAACGCACGTCGAAAGGCCGCGACACCAGTCTCGGAGCCGAACAATTGCGCATGCTGGACCATTGGCTGGGCAACCCTGACGGAAACGCCTCCAAGCGGGTGGCGGATACCGTCTACGACCACGTCAAGGCGCATCAAGGAAAATCCCTGTCATTCGTCACCGAGCCCGCTGCGTCCTCTCCGGTGGAAACGCCCTCAATACCGCAGGCCGCCAGGGCCGCCGACCGGTAGTATCCGATAATGTGGGTAACGCTTTGCCGGGAGATGTGGTGGGCTTTGTTTCGCTGGTCGGCCCGCTTGAATCAGCCGGCTCTTGCGGCCCGGCTCTTGAAGGCCGCCATCGAGCCCCTGCAAGGCCCCGCCGGCGCGGACGCTAAGCGCGTCCTCATGCTGGCCAAACAAGGTCTGGCGGAGGACGGCCGAACGGCGTTCGGCAACGACCTGCGGTTCTCGCTTCATGCCCTGGATGCCGTCGAGATCAAGGCGTTCAAAGCCCTGGCCTCCATATTCTTACCGCGGGAGGTCGATGATTATGCCTACGTTTCGGACGACCCGGCCATCATGGCGGCCAAGGCGCGTTACCGGGATTTTCTTGGCCGCATGTGGCGCAAGCTTCAGGCTCTGCAGCGCTTCGACGCGGTGGTGACGGCCAATTTCACATATTACGCAGAGCGGGAATTGGCGGCAGCGCTGGAAGCTCAGGGCACGCCCTTTGTCGTGCTGCACAAGGAAAACCTGAAAAGCCCTGGCCGCATGGAATTTTTCACTGAGATTTATCGTACCCGGCGGGGACCGTTTTCCGGCCGGCGCATACTGGTCTACAACGATATCGAGCGCCGTGTTCAAAGGGCCGCGGAAATCGCGCCCGAAGACCGTATTACCGTGACCGGCATGCCGAGGCTCGACAACGTGCATGCCTGGCGGCGGAATAACGCGGGCCGGACACGTGAAGACGGCGTGCGCCCCAAAGTCCTGTTCTTTTCCTTCATGCCCAAGACCGGGCTGCCGCGCATCGCGCGCAAAGCCGGCTTCGCCGACCCGAGCAAGCGCGAAATCATCGGTGACGAGCGCGATCATCTCGATTGGGCGGAACTCGCGGCCGGCGTCCACCGCGCCGCGGTCGAACTGGCCCGGGCGGCGCCCCACATCGACGTCGTCGTGAAGTCAAAACCGACGCCGCTCGAAGTGGCTGGGTTGAATACGGCAATCGATGCCTGCGGACCCCGGCCCGCCAATCTCAGCACAATATCGGGCGGTGACCCGCTCAAACTGATCCTCCAGGCCGATGCCGTGTTCGCCTTCAACACCACAGCTGCCTTCGAAGCCATCGCGGCGGGCAAACCCCTCGTCACCGCCGCATTCGCCGAGGCTCTGAAAACCGACCGAGAGCCCTACATCGTCGACCTCGGCGACGCGGCAATTAGCGCCGACTCGCCCGAAGATCTCGCCGCCCGTTTGCGCACCCTGGCAGAAGCCGCCCGGCCCGTTCCGGCTGAATTGGGCAAACAAGAGATCGAGCTGTTGGAAACCTGGACCGGCAACGCCGACGGAAATGCCGCCAAACGGGTAGCCGACGCGTTGTGGGCGGAAGTCGAAGAACAAGGCGAACGTCCATAACGCTGGCCTTTCTCCGCGTTGGCAGCCCACATAACCTCCAGCGACCAGTCCGGGTGACAGTGCTGGAAATTTCGAATACGGTTGGAAGATCAAACTTTCATGAGGACTTGCTCATATGCTTGATGTTGTCGCCCTGACCAGTCTCGCCAAGGCCGCCGGTTGCGCCGCAAAAATCAGCCAGGCGGATTTGAAGGCCGCGCTCTCGCGCCTGCCGGTGACGGAAGATAATCGTGTCCTGGTCGGACACGGCACGGCTGACGACGCGGCGGTGGTCAAGCTGACCGACGATCTTGCTCTGGTCGAAACGGTCGATATCTTTCCGCCCATCGTAGACGACCCTTACGATTTCGGCCGCATCGCCGCCGCCAATGCCCTGAGCGACATCTACGCCATGGGAGCCCAGCCCTTGAACGCCCTGAGTTTCGTTGCCTGGCCGGTCGATACACTTGGTCTCGATCAACTGGGCAAGGTTTTCGAGGGCGCCGCAGCCATCTGCACGGAAGCGGGCGTGGCCATATCCGGCGGGCATTCCATCGTCGACGAGGAACCGAAATTTGGCCTCTTCGTCACCGGAACGGTGCACCCCGGCCGGATCGTCAGCAATTCTGGCGCCCGCCCCGGCGACGCCTTGGTTCTCACCAAGAAGATCGGCACCGGGATCCTGACCACAGCGGTTAAAAGAGGCCGTCTCGGGCCGGACGGTCTTGAGGCCGCGATTGCCGGCATGACGACATTGAACCGCGACGCCGCTGCCGTGATGACCGAGATCGGCGTCCATGCCGCCACCGACATCACCGGTTTCGGCCTGCTCGGACATCTCGGCAACATGCTGAATGCCTCGAGCGAGGAAGCGGCATCGCCGATCGGCGCGCGTTTGACCTACGCCGACGTGCCGTTGCTCGATGGCGTCGAGGCTTTTCTGGCCGAAGGCCTCTGTCCGGGCGGCACCAAGCGAAATCTCGAATATGCCGCGCCGAACGCCCGTTTCGCCGATCATCTGGCCGAGGAACAACAGCTGCTGCTGGCCGACGCGCAGACTTCGGGCGGTCTGTTGATGGCAGTGGCGCCCGCGGATCTTGACGCCCTCCTGGACAGTCTGCGCGGCCGTGGCGTACCGGTTCAGGCCGTAATCGGCTGGCTCGAAGTGGCCGACGAGCCCGGCCGCATCATCGTCACATAGCCGACCGGCAGAATGTCCAGTTTGAAATTCGGCAAGCTTCCCACGTATTTGGGCTACCAGGTTCGCCAGGCTCAATCGGCGGTGTTTCGCGATTTTACCCGCATCACCAAGGAAGTGGGCCTGAGCCCCGGAGAATTCAGCCTGCTCAGCATGGTCGCGGCCAATCCCGGCGTCACGCAGCTGGCGCTGACGGAAGTTTACCGGCTGGACAAATCGACACTGTCGTATTCGATCAACCGGCTGCGTGAGCGCGGGCTGCTGCGGCGCGAACGCGATCGAAAGGATGGCCGCTACTACTCGCTCCGGCTCACCGACGAAGGCGCCGCCGTTCTTGAACAGGCGACGGCGGAGGTTGAGGGCCAGGAGCGGCTGATGGACGCGGTCCTGGAGCCGGGCGAACGCGACCATCTCCTCGGCCTGTTGAAGAAGCTGAGCCGCGCTTTCGATTGTTAGCTCTACTCCTTGTGGCCGGTGATCTCCGCGATGTACTCGATCAGGGAGCTAAGGTCGGTTTCGCTGCCGATACGCTGCATCGGCATTTTGGTTCCGGGAATGAAATGGTCGGGTCCGTCGCGGAACAGGGCGGCGATATTACGCCGTGTCCAGTCGAACCCCGCCCGCTTCAGGACGCCCGAGTAATGATACCCAGCGACAGTCCCGGCCGGGCGGCCAATCAATGCCTCAAAATGGGGGCCCGAGCGCTTGCGCGCCTTGGCCGACACAGCATGACAACGGGCGCATTTTCGAAACAGCCTGGCGCCGGGGTGATCGCTTTTCAGCCAGGGTTTGGGTTCATTGTCGTCCGCCAGCGCCGTGCCGATCCGGTCACCGGTCGCAAGGTGCCAGACCCGGGCCGATTCGTCGCTGCCACCCGTCACCACGAACCGCGCATCCGGCGTGTAAGCCACGGCCCACGCAGCCCTTTCGTGAACCTTCAGACTGCCGACCGAAGCAGCGCCGTCGAGGTTCCAGATCTGCAGGATACCGAAGCGGTCGACGGTCACAGCCGTCTTGCCGTTATGCGCAACGGAAAGGCCGAACACCGGACCCTCGTGACCCTTCAAAGCCGCTATTTCAGTTTGCGCCGCAACGTCCCACAGCCGGACGGTGCCGTCTGTGCCGCTGCTGATCAGCCGTTTTCCGTCCGGCAGAGCGGCGAGTTGCGTCACCCCCCAGCCGTGGCCTCTTAGTTCTCCGGTCTGGTTGCCGCTGGCGGTGTCGAACAACCGGATGACGCCGTCATGCCCGCCGCCGGCCAGAATTTTGCTCCCCGGCACAAAGGCCACGGCATTGAGATTGGTTGGAATTCCGATTGCTCGTATCTCCCTGCCGCTATCGAGGTTCCAAAACCGGATGGTGCGATCCCAGCCGCCCGTCGCTGCCAATCGTCCCGTCTGATCGACCGCCACGGTCATTACCTTGGCCAGATGTCCGTTTAGGCGGAGTGTGGGCTGACCGGCCTCCAAGTCCCAAAGTATGCTGCTGCCGTCATCACTGGCCGTAAGCGCCCGCCGCCCGTCGGGCAGAAAGGCTACGGCGTTCACAGGGGCGTCGTGGCCACTTAGATCGGCAATTTCGATCTGTTCCACGAAATCCCAAAGTTTGACGGCATGGTCGAAGCCGGCGGTCAGAACGCGGGTGCCGTCGGGCGAAACGGCGACGCTGCGCACCATGCCGCCATGGCCGATCATGTCCGCGCGCAGGACGGGCGCCACCGCGACCGAACAAAGGGCGGCGAACAGGATGCAGGCCTTAGCTGTCCAAATCCTCGCCGTCATCGCGTTCCCGCAGGTAGTCGTCGGTCGTCCGTATGCGCGGGCGCTCTCCTGTCGCCATGGGCTGAGGCGCCTCGAACATGTCGACGACGCGGCAGTCCTCGCACATTTTGAGGCGCTCCAGCGCCGCCGGATCCTTGGCGAACATCGGATTGTCGGCCAGCTTCTCCATCATCTTGTCGATAGTCGATTGCACAGCGAAGGGCTTGCCGCAGCTGACGCAATTGAAGGGCTCCTCTTCCTTGACGATGATCCAGTCCCGCGCTTCCGGCCTCAGGTTGAGGCGCGGCACCAGCGTGATCACGGCTTCCGGACAAGTGACGCGGCACAAACCGCATTGCACGCAGGCGGCTTCGTTGAAGCGCAGCATCGGACTGTCGGGGTTGTCGCCCAGGGCGCCTACCGGGCAGACCGAAACGCAGGCCAGGCAGAGCGTGCAGCCGGGCGCATCGACCGCCATGGTGCCGACCGGTGCGCCCGCCGGCATGGCGACGACATCGACCGGTTCAGGCGCATGTTCGTGCAGATGGGCCGCCGCCAGGTTCAGGTTGGCGCGCTTGCGCTCCATCGCCGCGGCGGAACCGGGCGGGCAGACCGACACCGGCGCCAGGTCGTAAAGCATGGCCTCGAGGGCTTCCGGATCCGCATCGTCAAACAACTCGATCCGGCCCGTCCCGTAACCGAGACCCTGTAGCGCCGCCTCCGCATAGGACAACTGGGCGGGCAGACCGGCATAGTCGTCCGGTTTGTCCGCTGACGTCAGCAGCAGAACCTTTTCGGCCCCATAAGCGAGAGCACTCAAAAGGAATTCGAAACCGATTTGGGCGACCTGGTTGACGGCGAACGGCAGGACCGTTGCCGGCAGCCCCCGGAAATGCCGCGCGGCAGCACCGATCATCTCGTCGCCCGTGCCGGTGTCATGCACCAGCAGGACGGCGTGCTTTCCGCCGGCTTCATGGTAGGTCGTCAACATCGTCCGCAGACGTTCGAACAGCGCCTTGGTGCCCGGCAGTGCGTAGTTTGCGGCGTCGGTGGGGCAAACGCCGGCGCAGTTGCCGCAACCGGCGCAGAGGTGCGCATCGAAGGCCACCACATCGCCGGCGGGCTGGATCGCGCCGGCGGGACAAAGATCCAGACAGCGCGTGCAACCCGTCACGTTGTTGCGGGAATGGGTACAATGGCTGTCGTCGAACGACACGTACAAGGGTTTTTCGAACTCACCCACCATCTGCTGCAGCTCGCCGACAATGCGCTCCACCCCGGCGGCATGACCGGGATCGGGATGTTCGTAGCCGTCCCGTTTATCCGGTGAAGGGAACAGAGCATCACCGCTGCGAAGATCGAGGATCAGGTCGGCCGGCAAGACAGCAGCCGACCGTGGCTCGTATTCGATCATGCCGCGGGCTGAGGGACGGGCCGGCGCCAGATCACCGAACTCGATTTCGAAATTCCCGAAACTGCCGCGCGCCGCCACCGGTGTCCCCTGGTAGATGAGAAAACCCGTCACCGCCGGCGGTGCCACATCCACACCCTCGGGCAGTACCAGCGTAACATCGAGGATATCCGACAATCGCACCGCTATATCGAGTGCGCCGGCGTCGCCACCCAGAACGATGATCCGCCCCTCCGACACCAGCGTCATGCTGCCGGCCGCCGGTATGTCGAGCGCGGCCTCGGCGATCAGCGCCGCCATTTTGGGCGCGGCGCGTGCGCCTTCCTGGGACCAGCCGGCGCGTTCGCGGATATTGGTGAACGTCAGGGACGGCTCGTTGGCGGCGTCGGCTTCACGCTCGATCATGGTTTCCGCGAAAACCGGCGCTTCCTGCGTGCAGCAGACCAGCATCGGTTCGCGCTGATCAAGCTGGCGTTTGAAATTTTCGATCTGCCGCCGGCAAAGCTGGGTATGGATTTCCGGGACCTCCGCGCCCAATGCCCGCGCAATAGCCTTCCCGTCGATGGACATGGTGCCATCGCAGTCGCACAACAGGACCGATTTCTGACCAGCTTTCATAACGAGCTTGTCCCCCCGGAAAGGCGCGTCTCATAGCTCTAGCCAATCACGCCCGGAAATACAAATGGTTCGCAGCGGACGGGCGACAAATCGGCGTGATCAAAAATTTGCCCTCTTGCGGCTACGCCGCAATTGGGCACATCCTATTTTACGAACAGGCGAAGGGGGATGCGTTGAATCCAAAACCGGCCGATTCCATGCCGCTCGGCATCATTATCGAACGCCGCGAGGTCGATCATGCCTGGCAGGATCACGAGTGGCGGGTGGTCGGCGTCATCCCCGGCGCCGCCCCCTTAGCCGAGCCCTTGCCCCTTGACGAGGTCGCGGGCCGGCAGCGATATCAGGCGGCAACACTCGAGCTTGAACTCTACCCAGGCGAAACCGAGGGCTACCGGGCCAACCTTTCCAGTCAGGCGGTTGTCTTTGTGGTCTTGCGGGATCAGGACGACGAGGCTCCGGGTGACGGCCTGAGCCCTTTCCTGGCGACCGTCTGCCCCTATGAAGCCCAGGACTACATGGACAGCGGTGAGGAGCAGGTCGACACCGTCGCCCTTCCGCCCGATATGAAGGCCTGGCTGGCCGATTTCGTCAACACGCACCATGTCGACCAGCCGTTCAAGAAACGCAAACGCGACGAACGGCCGGAGAAGCGATCGTGAGCGACGAAGATGAAGGATTCGCCAAACGCTGGTCCCGCCGTAAACAGGAAGCGCGGGTAGAAGAAAAAGCCGCCACCGCCATCCCCGATGAAATGGCTGAGGGCGGCGACGTCGCTCTTCCGGACGGCAACGATGGTTCGGACACAACCGCCGAGACGCCTGTACCAGACCTCCCCGATGTCGAGGATCTGGACGCCGATTCCGATTTCACGCCGTTCATGCAGGCCGGCGTGCCCGAGTCCATTCAACGGCTGGCTTTGCGCAAACTTTGGCAGTCCAACCCGATCCTGGCCAACCTCGACGGCCTCAACGACTACGACGAAGACTTCAAATCGCTCCTCGAAGCGGGCGCCGAGTACATCGCACGGGCCCGCGAGGCCGGCGAAAAATTTATCGGTGAAATCGAAGACGATCCGGAACCGGAAATCTCCAACGCAGACGACGCGGCGCCGGATGCCGATCGCCTCGAGAATGACCCCGACGATGACATCGGCACCGATGAAGTATGAACTGCTCCTCAGTGTGGAGGTGCACTGCTATATGACGGTTTTCTAAATGATTGAAATAGGGCGGGCTTCGTCCACCCGTTCACCGATTCGTTGATTGACCACCCACTCGTAACAGGAGCATACTTGAGTTGCTTAAGAGAAGGTGCGCCATGGTTAATAGCGCATCCGAAGCAACCGGTCCGTGGTTTCGCCCAGGGGTAAGGTTGAGGCGATAAATGGACCGTCTGGGAGGGGAGCCTTTGGACGCGTCCGAAATCGACGCCCAAGACGGCATTGAGGCCCAATACCTCGATACGGGAGAGGTGAGCGAAGAGGATTTTCTTCGTGCCGGTCTCTATGCGCTTTTAGGCCGTGCGCTCGCCGCGCCCCCCGATGAAGATACTCTCAAGCAACTTGCCGATTTGACGGGCGACGATAGCCCTTTGGGACTCGCGTTGGCGTCATTGGGCGCCGCCGCTCGAGCGAGCGATCCAGCACCCGCCAGCGACGAATACCACGCCTTGTTTATCGGCGTGAACGGCGGTGAGCTCAATCCCTACGCCTCGTTCTATTTGACCGGATTTCTCTATGAGAAACCGCTGGCCGAACTACGCGATACCATGACCGCGCTCGGCATCGAGCATGCGGATGACGTGGCCGAACCCGAAGATCACATCGCCAGCATCTGCGAGATGATGGCCGGTCTGATCGCCGGATCGTTCGGCGCGCCCGTCGACCTCGCCACCCAGCGGGATTTCTTCAATGCCCATGTCGGGCCCTGGGCTGCGAAATTTTTTGAGGATTTGGAGCGCGCCCAGTCGGCCGCACTTTACATGCCGCTCGGCGCTGTCGGACGGCTGTTCATGGATATCGAGAAACAAGGCTTCAAGATGGCGGCCTGAGTGCCGCCGCGACACGAGTTGTTGTCCATATTCGAATTCGATTGGTTCCAAGTTTTGTTGCGATTTCAACCCATTTTCAGACAGGGGTTTGACGACATGCGTAAGGAAGAAAAATCAAGCAAAGACGAGACAAGCCGGCGCGACTTTTTCAAGTTGGCCGGTGTCGGTGCGGCAGGTGCCGCGGCGGCCACGATCAGCGCAAAACCGACGGAGGCCGAAGCGGCCCCGGCAAACCGCAAGGACCGCGGCTACCAGCTTACCGATCACGTCAAAAAAGCGTACTCGGCAGCAAGATTCTAAGTGTCTTGAAGAGGACGCCAACAAGATAACCAAACACCCAAAACAATCAGCTTTGGGATAGGGAGAGAAACATGCTCAGGAAAAAATCCAGCGGGGTGGCGATTGGCCCCCGTTTGGCGAAGACCCTGACCAGCGTTGCCGGCGAAACCGTCGACCGGCGGACATTCTTGAAACGCTCCGGCCTAGCGGCCAGCGGCATCGCTGCCGCGGGCGCGGGCGCGCTCAGTCTCGGCACGGTCAAGAAGGCCGATGCCCAGGCGGCGGCGGGCAAGGCCCAGATCAAGTTGGTCACATCGGTCTGCACGCATTGCTCGGTCGGTTGCGCCATCGACGCCGAAGTTCAGGGCGGCGTCTGGGTCGGTCAGGAACCGAACTTCGACAGTCCCTTCAACCTCGGTGGACACTGCGCCAAGGGCGCGTCTGTGCGCGAACACGCGCACGGCGAACGCCGGGCGCGCTATCCGATGAAGCTGGAAGGCGGCAAATGGAAACGGGTCTCCTGGGACCAAGCGGTCAACGACATCGGCGACAAGATGTTGGAGATCCGCAAGGCGTCGGGACCGGATAGCGTCTACTGGCTCGGTTCGGCCAAGTTCAGTAACGAGCAATCCTACCTGTTCCGTAAGTTCGCGGCCTTCTGGGGCTCGAACAACGTCGATCACCAGGCCCGCATCTGCCATTCGACCACGGTCGCCGGCGTTGCCAATACCTGGGGCTACGGCGCCATGACGAATTCGTTCAACGACATCCAGAATTCGCGGGCGATCTTCATGATCGGCTCCAACGCGGCGGAGGCGCACCCCGTTGCGATGCTCCACCTGATGAAGGCCAAGGAGCAGAACAACGCACCGATTATCGTCTGCGATCCGCGCTTCACGCGCACCGCGGCCCATGCCGACGAATACGTCCGCATGCGCCCCGGCACCGACGTGGCGCTGATCTGGGGCATTCTCTGGCACGTCTTCGAGAACGGCTGGGAAGACAAGGAGTTCATCCGCCAGCGTGTCTGGGGGCTTGAAGAGATCAAGGCTGAGGTCAAGAAGTGGACGCCGGAGGAAACCGAACGCGTCACGGGCGTACCGGGCTCGCAATTGAAGCGCGTTGCCCGCACGCTGGCCAACAACCGTCCCGGCACGATCATCTGGTGCATGGGCGGCACACAGCATACCAACGGCAACGACAACACCCGCGCCTACTGCATCCTGCAGCTGGCTTTGGGCAACATGGGCAAGTCCGGCGGCGGCGCAAATATCTTCCGCGGCCACGACAACGTCCAGGGCGCCACGGATTTCTGCATCCTGTCGCACTCGCTGCCGGGTTACTACGGCCTCAAGACCGGGTCATGGAAGCACTGGGCCCGCGTTTGGGACGTCGACTACGACTATCTCTTGAAACGCTTCGCCAGCAAGAAGCTGATGGAGACCAAGGGTATTGTCGTCTCGCGCTGGTTCGACGGCGTCCTGACGCCGAAGGATCAGATGGACCAGCCGGACAATGTCCGGGCCATGGTCTTCTGGGGACACGCGCCCAATTCGCAGACGCGCTTGCCCGACATGAAGAAGGCGATGGAGAAGCTGGACCTGTTGGTCATCATCGATCCCTACCCGACCATGTCGGCGGTGATGCATGACCGCAAGGACGGCGTCTATATCCTGCCTGCGGCAACGCAGTTCGAAACCTACGGTTCCGTGACGGCCTCCAACCGCTCCCTGCAGTGGCGGGAAAAGGTCATTGAGCCGGTTTTCGAATCGCTGCCCGACCAAACCATCATGTACAAGTTCGCAAAGAAACTTGGGTTCGCCGATGAATACCTCAAGAACATCAAGGTGAACGGCGAGGAGCCGCTGGTCGAAGACGTCACGCGCGAGTTCAATAAGGGCATGTGGACGATCGGCTACACCGGCCAGTCGCCCGAACGCCTGCGCCTGCACATGGCCAACATGTCGACGTTCGACAAGAACACGCTGCAGGCTATCGGCGGACCAGCGGACGGCGAGTACTTCGGCCTGCCGTGGCCCTGCTGGGGCACGGACAAGATGGCGCATCCGGGCACGCCGATCCTCTATGATCCCTCCAAGCCGGTGGCGGAAGGCGGTCTCAGTTTCCGCGCCCGCTTCGGCGTCCAGCGCAATGGCGAAAACCTGCTGGCCGAAGGATCGTATCCGGTCGATTCGGAGATCAAGGACGGCTATCCCGAATTCTCCATGGCCATGCTCAAGAAACTGGGCTGGGCCGGCGACCTGACGGCTGCCGAAAACGCGGCGATCAGCAAGGTGGCGGGCGACAAGACCAACTGGAAGACCGACCTTTCGGGCGGTATCCAGCGCGTCGCCATTAAGCACGGCTGCGCCCCGTTCGGCAACGCCAAGGCGAGGACGGTGGTGTGGACCTTCCCGGATCCGGTGCCGCTGCACCGCGAACCGCTCTACACGCCGCGCCGCGATCTGGTGGGAGATTATCCCACCTTCGCGGATACCAAGAACTACCGCCTGCCGACGCTCTACAAGTCGATCCAGGACAAGGACTTCTCGAAGAAGTATCCGCTGATCCTCACCTCCGGCCGCCTGGTCGAATACGAGGGCGGCGGCGACGAGAGCCGGTCCAATCCCTGGCTCGCCGAGTTGCAGCAGGAGATGTTCGCCGAGATCAATCCATACGACGCCAACAATGCCGGCATCAAGAACGGCAGCGACGTCTGGGTGGCGACGCCGGAAGGCGCCAAGGTCAAGGTCAAAGCGATGTTTACCAACCGGGTCGGGCGCGGCGTCGTCTTCATGCCGTTCCACTTCGGCGGTCATTGGCAGGGCGAGGATCAAAGATCCAAGTACCCGCCGGGAGCCGACCCTTATGTGCTTGGGGAGGCGGCCAACACCGCCATGACCTATGGCTACGACGCGGTAACTCAGATGCAGGAGAGCAAAGTGTCTCTCTGCAATCTGAGCAAGGCATAGGGAGGAATGAAAAATGGCTAGAATGAAATTCCTCTGCGATGCCGAGCGTTGCACCGAATGCAACGGTTGCGTTACCGCCTGTAAGAACGAGCACGAAATCCCCTGGGGCATCAACCGCCGCCGCGTCGTCACCTTGAACGACGGCAACCCCGGGGAGCGCTCGATCTCGGTCGCCTGCATGCACTGCTCCGATGCACCTTGTATCGCGGTCTGTCCGGTCGACTGCATTTACGACACCGAGGACGGCGTCGTGCTGCACTCCAAGGACCTGTGCATCGGCTGCGGCTATTGCTTCTACGCCTGCCCGTTCGGCGCGCCGCAATATCCGCAAGCAGGAAACTTCGGCTCGCGCGGCAAGATGGACAAGTGCACCTTCTGCGCCGGCGGACCGGAACAAGACCACTCCAGTGCCGAATACCAGAAGTACGGCCGCAATCGTCTGGCCGAGGGCAAGCTTCCGATCTGCGCCGAAATGTGCTCGTCGAAAGCCCTGCTCGCCGGTGACGGTGACGAGGTCTCCGGTATTTACCGCGAACGCGTCACGGCGCGCGGGTTCGGCAGTGGCGCCTGGGGATGGGGTACGGCCTACAGACTGAAGGCCAGGTCGTAACCGCAGGGCGTAAGCGTACGGTTGGTGCGGACCGGAACGATCCCATCGGGTCGTTCCGGTCGCCCGCACCGACCGTCAGCGAATTGGGATTATGAGATGATCGAAATGATGTTCGGTCGGACGGCGGCGGTCCTTGTGCTGGGCTTCGCCGTCGTCACGTCGCTGGGCGCCTGCCGGCCCGAGGAACAGGGCCGCATTCTGGAATACAAGAAGGGCGTTTATCTCGGCAACAAGAGCCTCCCGCTCAGTCCGAAGACAAGGTCGATGATCCGGGACCGCGCCTGGGCGCAGTCCGGCCTGGGCGGCGCGAGCCTGCCGGGGGCCGCGTCGGGAACCAGCAGCGGTGCGTCAAAGAGTGTTCGACTCAACCGTATCGGCGGCCAAAGAGCGCCCTGACAAAGGGCCAATTGAGGAGATCCTTCATGCTTGCGAACAACTGGAAAAACGGGAGTTTTCAGTTCTCCGGGATGAAAGCCGTTGTCCTTGCCGCGGTCATGGCGGCATTCGTGATCGGCGGTAGCCTGTTCGTGCCGTTTTCGAGCAATGAGGCGGCCGCCCAAACCAAGGGTCAGGTACCGGGAGAGGCGCAAGGATTCTCAAGCGATTCGGAGAGCTGGCGCGCCGTTCGGCACGGTATTCGCGGCACGGTATCCCTGCCCGACAAGCAGGCCGGCGTTCTGGTCCAGTCCGAGGGTGATAACTGGCGCGCCATCAACAACGGCCCCCTGAAGGTGTACGGCGCGCGGGCCATGGCGGCGACACTGGTGGTGCTGGTCATCTTTTTTGCCGTGCGCAAGCGCATCCGCATCGACAGCGGTTTTTCCGGCAAACTGGTGATGCGTTTCAATGGCCTCGACCGCCTCGCCCATTGGCTGACGGCAGTCAGTTTCATCATTCTGGGCATCACCGGTCTCAACGTGATGTACGGCCGTTACGTCCTCAAGCCTCTGATCGGCGCCGACGCCTTCGCCTTGTTCTCGCTGGGCGGCAAGTACGTGCACAACTACCTCGGCTTCGTATTCATCGTCGGCGTGGTGATGATGTTCGTCCTTTGGGTCAAGGATAACCTGCCCGACCGCTACGACGCGGGCTGGATCGCCGAGGGCGGCGGGCTGTTCGTCAAAGGCGCCCACCCCAAGGCAGGGCGGTTCAACACTGGCCAAAAATTCATCTTCTGGACGGTTACGATCGGCGGCGCGGCACTGTTTCTGACGGGCCTGGCCTTGCTCTTTCCGTTCACCGGAACGGATATGGCGGGGATGCAACTCATCCAGATCGTGCACTCCTCGGTTTCGGTCGTGATGATCGCCATTATCATCGCCCATATCTATATCGGCAGCCTTGGCATGGAGGGCGCCTTCGATGCCATGTACTCGGGCTATGTCGACGAGAACTGGGCGCGCGAGCACCACAGCGCCTGGGTCGACGCGATCGACGAAAACACCACCGAGGTTCAGGAAGCCTGACCCGCCAACCGGCCGCCAATAAACTGCCAAAAAACGGGAGCCCCATCCGATGGATGAAGAACACTTCAACATGGACGTGAGGAAGTTTCTAAAAAAAGTCGGCATTACCTCTCAGCGTGAAATCGAGAAGGCCGTTCGCGAGGCGCTGGCGGCCGGGGATTTGAGCGGCGATGAAACTCTCGACGCGATCGTCACGCTGAAACTCGGAAGTATCGACCTGGAAATAAATATTGAGGGTGAAATCGAGCTGTCCTGACGGCCCCGGCTAAGATCCCGGTTTTGTCGCATTGGGATGGAAAAGCTGCTGGCCTCGGACCCTAAATGCCGCAATGGCGGCTTGGCCCTCAGTTGATATCAGCCAATCGACAAACGCCTGCCCTTCCGTCGCCTTGATGTGCGGGTGTCTTTTCGGACTGACCGCGATAACGCCGTATTGATTGAAGAGGCGGGCATCGCCCTCGACAAGTATTTCGAGACCTTGCTTATTGCCGAACGAGACCCAGGTGGCGCGGTCCGTCAGGACATAGGCGCCGAGAGCGGCGGCCGTGTTCAACGCCGCCCCCATGCCTGATCCGGTTTCGCGGTACCAGGCGCCGGAGGCGTCGGACGGATCGACCTCAGCCGCCCGCCATAATCCCAATTCCGCCTTGTGCGTACCGCTGTCGTCGCCCCGGCTGACGAAGGCGGCTTGCTTCGCGGCGATGCGGTTGAGGGCGTCGGTCGCGGACGCCACCCCGCCGATCTCCGCCGGATCCGTTTTGGGTCCCGCGATGACGAAATCGTTGTACATCACGTCGTGGCGTTCGACGCCGAAGCCGTCGGCCACGAATTTTTTCTCCGACGCCTTGTGGTGGACCAGCAAGACGTCGGCATCGCCGTTGCGGGCCAGTCGGATCGCCTGGCCGGTGCCGACGGCGACGACCCGAACGTCGATGCCGCTGGCCGCGGTGAACTTCGGCAGCAGGTGCGTGAAGAGGCCGGAGTTTTCCGTCGACGTGGTCGACGCCACGACGATAAAGCGGTTCGCCGCCTTCGCATCGTGGGCCGGCGCGCACAGTCCCAGACCCAAGACCGCCAGTGCTGCCAACGCGATAGATCCGATCCGCATTCATTCCCTCGGTTATTTATTTCGATGCAGCAAGATAGAAGCATAGCTGCCATGTGGCGATACGTGTGTACCGATAATCGGCTTCCGTAGTACAATTTCGTATGTTGGTAGGTACCTTATGAGCGTTGCGACTTCAACGTTGGGCCGCGACGTCAAAGTCATCGGACTTGTGGGCGTCGCCCACGGCTACAGCCATTTTTTCCAGATGGTCCTGCCGCCGATTTTCGTCATACTGAAGGTCGAATTCGACGTCTCGTTCACCGCCCTCGGCCTGTTGGCGACCTTGATGTTCGCGGCATCCGGAACGGGGCAGATGATTGCCGGTTTCCTGGTCGACCGCATCGGCGCACGCCGCATTCTATTGTCGGGCCTGGCGATCTGCAGCCTAGCCACGCTGGCCATGTCTGTGGCGCAAAGTTACGAGGTTTTGGTCGCCCTTGCCGTCGTCGTCGGCATCGGCCTCAGCGTCTTTCACCCGGCCGATCTTTCGATCCTGACGCGCAAGGTGAACCCGGCCCGGTTGGGCCGCGCCTATGCCGTCCATGCACTGTGTGGCAATCTCGGCTGGGCCGTGGCGCCGCCATTCGTGGCCGGTCTGGCGGCGCTGTTCGACTGGCGCACGGCCGTTGCTTCCGCCGGCGCCGCCGGGCTGGCCTATGTCGCCTTCATGTTGTTCTGGAGCCGCGATCTGGCCGACGAACCCGTGGTGGAGACCAAATGGCAGGACCCCGAGGAAGAATCTTTCGCCGCCGACATCCGGCTGCTGTCGTCAGCGCCTATCGTGCTGTGTTTTTGCTATTTCACCTTCCTCGCCATGGCGATCATCGGCGTGCAAAGCTTCGGCGCCCTCAGTCTGATGAAACTGCACGGTCTGCCGTACGGTTCGGCCACGGCCGCGCTGACAGCCTTCATCATCGCCTCGGCCGGCGGCGTATTCGTCGGCGGCATCATCGCCGACCGCACGCCGAGCCATCACGTCACGGCCATGATCGGCACCACGTTGTCGGGCGTTTTCATGTTCGGCGTCGCGACCGCCGGCGGGTCCGTCCTGGCGGTACAGGCGTTGATGGTGCTCTCGGGGTTCTTCTTAGGATTAACCACGCCCTCGCGCGACATGATCGTGCGCAAGGTCACGCCGGAAGGAAAGGCCGGGCGCGTCTTCGGCTTCGTTTATGCCGGCCTCGACCTGGGCTCGCTCAGCATGCCGGTGTTCCTGGGCTGGCTGCTGGACCGCGGCGACCCCAAGATCGTCATCCTCGTGGTCGCCGCCATCCTGATTGTCACCGTGCCAACCGTCATGCAGGTGCGGCGGCGGTCACCCGACCCGGTAAAGGAAAGCGTCTAGCCGGGTTTATTTTCAGGTCTCGGCGGGTATGGGCGTGGCGGCCGCTTCGATGGGGCTGAGGGGCGTGCCCTTCAAATCCGACTTCAGGTGCGCCGTGCCGTAGCCATTGAAGATATGGCCCAAAAGACCGCGGTTGAGATCTGACGTGCCCAGGAACCAGTCCGCGATGGGGAAGGTCAGGTTCATGTTGACCTCCATCATCAAACGGTCGTTGTGATGGGCCGTGTGGTGGCGGCGGATGGTATTGACGAACGGGCAATAGCGCACGAAGGCGTTTTCGTCGACGTGACAGCAGAAATGCATGAACTCGTAGATCAGGTACATGCCGGTCGTCGAGCACATCAGCAGCCAGGCGGCATTGGTGGAAATGACGAAATTGACGACGACGGCGCCGATCGCCGACATCAGGATAAAAACGATCAATGCATAAGGCGGGAAGAAGGTGACGCGCCAGTCCTGATTGTCGCGAAAGCGCATTTCCTGGTCGGTGAAGAACTGGTGATGATTGAGCGTATGGCGCTGGTAGATGGCCCTGAGGCCGCGCACATTTTTCGGCCGGTGCATAATGTGCATATGCAGGAACCACTCGAAACCGTTGCAGGCGACGCCGACGACGGGGATGACCAGCCATTCCCACCACTGCACGTTCTGGATGTTGCTGACGTAGACGTACATCGCCCCCAGTCCGATCACGTAGATCACGGCGACGTGGGCGTATCCGTTGTACCAGCCGGCTATGCGCGAGCGGTATTCACGCCGGAACTCGGCCTGTCGTTCGCTCATCATCTCGAATTCCCTCCCAATCTCACCGTCTGACCCGACCACCTACCCTGGAACCGAGCCAATCACCATTTTTCTGATATATCAATCGTACATCACATAAATTCAGACTGTCAACAGTTTATAATAACTCTAGTTATGAATGTCGCTTAAGAGCTCAATAAAGACCCTCACGCCTCTTCTTCCTGTTGGGCGGTGAAGATGGAGCCATAGCCGCCCGACCAGTCCGGCGGGATCAGACAGGGCCTGGGATCGTGACGCGCCCATTTCGCGGCCTGTCCCCGGACCGGATCCCGGTTGTACTTCGAACCGAGGGGGTTGAAGGTGTAGGGGAACGCGTCCGCCGCGGCGTAAACGTTGAGCAACAGCGGGCGGCCCTGGTCGGCCGTGTTGGGCCGGGAACCGTGGATGGTGCGGCAGTTGTGGATGGTGATGGAGCCAGCCGGTCCCGGCAGGTAAACCGCCTTGCCGGAATCCGCCTTGGCTTCATCGTCCGGGCTTAAACAACCAATCCATTTCCCGTCACCGTCATACTGGTCGTACAACGGTCCGTCGTGGCTGCCCGGGATCACGCCGAGCGGCCCCTGATCTTCGCCGCAATCGTATATGTATGTGCCCACCGTGCACGGACTGTAGTTGGTGTGGGGCCAAAACTGAATGTCCTGGTGCCACTTCACTTCCTCACCGCCGCGGGCCCATTTGAAATTGAGTTTCGAATGGTGGAACTTGATGTCCGGCCCGATCAGGTCCTCCACGGCATCGACGATGACGGATTGCGAAGCGTATTCCCAATAGACCGGATTGTGGTCGTTGGGGCTGGAGAGACGCCTGAGACGCGGGCTGTCGGCCGAGTGCCCCTCTTCCAGGTCCCACACGGCGTCCGACTGCGAAATGCCGCGGCTTTCCTCGATCGCCTCGTCTGTCGCAGCCCGCAGGCGCTCCAGCCAAGTTTCCGGCACCAGGCTTTCCAGCACCAGATAGCCCTGGTCGAAATACTGCTCACGCTGCTGTTGCGTCAGGACCTTTGGCGGACGCTTGAGAACTTCTTCAGGTGTCATCACTCCCCCCGGAGTTTTTTCGCTTAGCCGAAACCCAGTACCTTGGCCGGCAGCCAAAGCACCAACTGTGGAAAATAGGCAACGAAGCCCAGGCAGACAAGCTGCAGCGCAATAAACGGAACGACGCCACGGAACATGTGCGGCAGGGTGATTTCCGGCGGGCTGATGCCGCGCAGATAGAAGATCGCCGGCGCCATGGGCGGCGTCAGGTAGCTGGTCTGGATAACCACCAGGAACATGACGCAGAACCAGACCGGATCGTAGCCCATCGACTTCACCATGGGCAGGAACACCGGGATGAAGATCAGCAGCACGGAAATCCAGTCGAGCACGAAGCCCGCCAGGAAGCAGATGAAGAGAAAGACCATCAATGTCACCCACGGCGCCATCCGGGCGCCCTCGATGATTTCCTCGGCCAGCACGACCCCGCCGGAAGCCACGAAGACGCCGGCGAACATGTTGCCGCCCAACAGGATCAGAATGATCATGCAGGTGATTTTCAAGGTCTTGAGCAGCGCCTCGTTCAGAACGGGCAGCGAAAACTGACGGTACATGATGGAAAGCACCACCGAACCCAACGCGCCCAGGGCGGCGGCTTCCGTGGGCGCCGCCAGACCGAACATGATGGTGCCGAGAACGGCCCCGATCATCGCCACCGGCGGCGCCAGGGCGAACAAGGTAATGCGGATCTTTTCGGCCAGCGCCGGTTCGTCGTCCGACCGCGGCAAGCTGGGTCCCGCCGTTGGGTCGGCGATGCAACGAACGAGGATGTAGGCGAGATAAAAGCTCGCCATCAACAGGCCGGGAAACACCATGCCGACGAACAAATCGCCCACCGACACGTCCGCCACCGGTCCCAGGACGACGACGACGACGCTGGGCGGGATGATGGTGCCGAGCGATCCGCCGGCGCAGATCGTGCCCGATATCAAACCCTTGTCGTAGGAGTATTTCATCATGACGGGGATGGCGAGCAGGCCCACCACGGTCTCGGTTGCGCCGATCACGCCCGTCGAAGCGGCGAATATGACGCACATGATGATGGTGCCGATGGCCAAGCCGCCCGGCAGACGGCGGGTCCAGAGATGGACGGCCTCGAACAGTCTCTCGGCGATGCCTGAGCGTTCCAGCATCGACCCCATGAAAATGAATAGCGGCACCGCCGCCAAGACGAAATTGGACGCGACGGCATCGGTCTTCTGCACGAACTGGAAGATGACAGCGGTATCAAAGGTGAAAAAGCCGAAGATCAAGGCAACGCCCATCATCGAAAACGCCACCGGGAAACCGAGGAAAAGCGCCACCAGCAAGGCGGGAAACATCATCAGGGCGAGATATTCATCCATCCGACGGCTCCCACTCGGTGGTCTGGCCGCTGAGGAAGCGGATGCATTTGATCAATTCCGCCACGCCTTGCAGCGAGAGTAGGAAAAACCCTAGGAAAAACATGAAATGAAATGGCCAGATGATGGGGTTCCAGGCGGATTGGCCGGAGTGCTCGCCGTTGAGGAAGGCCTCCAACCAGTATTCCCAAAGCCCGTACGTCACCCAGAAAATGACCGGCATGAACAATAGGAGGTAACCGGCGGTATCGATGATCGCCTTGGTTTTCGGCGAGAACAGGCCGTAAAGCACATCGATGCGGATATGTGCTCTCTCGCGCAAGGCATAGGCGGCCCCGACCAGAGCGTGCGTGCCCATGGCCATATAACCGAGTTCGAAGGCCCAGATCGTCGGCGCGTTCAGAACGTAGCGGGAAAAGACCTCGTAGCAGCTCGCCAGGATCAGCGGAAAGACAACCCAGGCGATGATCCGGCCCGAGGCGCCGGACAAACTCTCGATAAGACGCAAGATCGTCAGCATGAAATACCTGTCGCTCGGAATTGTGCCAACCGTTTTAGCATATTGGGCAAAAAATCGCGGGGAGCGGTTTCCCGCTCCCCGCAAGTGGTCGGGGTGGCAAGCAAGCGGCTTTGCCTAGTCGGAAACGACGTTGCGATAGTGCGCCGCATCCTTCCACAGGGATTCGAATTCAAGCTGGCTTTTCAGAACCTTGGCGAACCAGGCATTGGTTTTGGCCTGTTCCTTCGCCCAGGCAACGCCCAGCGCCTTGGCCTTCTTCTGCACGTCGGCATCGAGCACGATCACCTCGTTGCCCTGCTTGCGGTAGAAGTCCAACGCCTTGGCGTCTTCATGGCCGATACGGGTCCAGCTCTCGAACGTGACTTCCTTGGCTGCCATGGCCACCAGCTTTTGGTCACGTTCGGACAAGGAAGCCCAAGCTTTCTTGTTGATGACGACCTCAAACGGCGCCGTGGGCTGATGGACGCCCGGAATGATCACGTACTTGGCGATCTTGTGGAAGCCGGTCGACTGGTTCTCGTAGAGCGTGCCCCACTCGGTGGCGTCGATCGCGCCGCGTTCCATGGAGGTGTAGACCTCGCCGCCCGGCATGGTGACGGGCGCCGCACCCAAACCCTTGGAAATGGCGAGCCAGGCGCCGGCGGTGCGGAACTTCAGGCCTTTGAGATCGGCCAGCGTGCGAACGGGTTTGCGGGAATGCAGAAACGCTTCGGCCGTACGCGTGAAGCAGGGGAAGGAAACGACGTTGAATTTTTCGTCGTTGAACTGCTGCCACATTTCCAGACCGCCGCCTTCATAGATCCAATGCAGCATGCGTTCCGAATCCATCGATCCGGCATAGCCGCCGAACAGCACAGTGGTTTTGTCCTTACCCCAGTCATAACCCATCCAGGTGTGGCCAACTTCGGCCACGCCCTTGGCGACGGCGCTGCGGACTTCAAGGCCCTTGGACAGCTGTCCGGACGGGAAGACCTGGATCTTGACGCGGCCTTCAGTGAGGAATTCCACCTTTTCGGCAAACGCTTTGGCGCCGATGGCCATCAAGGGGCCACCGCCCCAGCTTGCAGCCATCTTCCATTTCGCCGCCTGAGCGGCGCCCGGCAAGGTAATCGCGGCCGCAATCGCGGCGGCGGTTCCAATTTTCGTAAATGACTTCAGGAATCTCATTGGGGGGTCTCCCTGTAATTATATTTTGTCTTCGCCCCTGACTTTTTACGCGTGGCCCCGGGTTCCTCCCCGGAACCCGATCTCCAACCACCGCATTCGGGACGGTATGCGGCGGGAAATCTCTTTTCATTCAATCGCGGATCATGTCTCCTCCAATACCGCGACCGCCTTCGTGATCTCTTCGGCGCTTAAGCGCCAGTCGTTATCCAGGTTGGCGATAACCAGGCCCATGAAGCCATCACAGAGCCGCAGCGCCCTGTCGTCATCGCCCAGGTGGTCCGCCAGCAGCGCCAGCGCTAGTTGCGCCGGTTCCTTACCCTGGTATGTCCATTCGAATCCGCTGTCGGTGAAACGTTTCAGGTCGTAGCGCTCATCCAGGGGCTTTCCGTCAACCGTGACGGCGATGCCGTCGATGGTGCGTCTCCCCTGGTAGGATTTCATCCCCGCAACTCCCTAAGCGGATCCGTGCATACTGATATATCTAAAATATATTAATGTTATTGACCTGATATGTAAAGGAATAGAGGCTTACGCCGCGGCGGCTTCCTTGGCCATGCGCCGGCAGCGTTTCATCCAGCGTTTACAGCGATCGTCGATACCCGCCAGCACTTCCGCACCGGTAATGGATGTCATGATTTCCGGGTGCAGCGGATTGACGATGGCCGACGTCAGGCCGGCGCCGATCAGCATCGCCATGAAGGCGCCGTTAAGCTCGACCCGGTTGGGCAGGCCGAAGCTGACGTTGGAGGCGCCGCAGGTGGTGTTGAGCCGTAATTCCTCGCGCACGCGCCGGACCAGCGCCATGGCGGCCCGGCCCGAATTGCCGACCGCGCCCACCGGCATCACCAGGGGATCGACGACGACATCCCCGTGCGGAATGCCGTGGTCCAAAGCGCGTTCGAGGATTTTCCGGGCCACGGCGAAGCGCTTTTCGATGTCTTCGGATATGCCTTTCTCGTCGTTGCAGATAGCGACCACGGCGGCGCCGTGCTTCTTCACCAGCGGCAGGACGGCCTCGAGGCTCTCCTCTTCGCCGGTCACCGAATTGACCAGGGCCTTGCCGTTGCATTCCGACAGCCCGGCCTCCAGCGCCGCCGGCATGGAACTGTCGAGACACAACGGCGCATCACCGAGCGACTGCACCAGCGCCACCATGTCCTTCATCATCTTGGGCTCGTCCGCCATGGGCACGCCGGCGTTGACGTCCAGCACGTGCGCGCCGGCCTCGACCTGGGCCACGGCGTCGGCTTCGACCATGCCGTAGTCGCCTTCCGCGATCTGGGCCGCCAGTTTCTTGCGGCCGGTCGGGTTGATGCGTTCGCCGATCACCACGAAGGGGCGCTCGAAGCCGATGACGACCTCCTTGGTCGCGGAACTGAGTACGGTTTCGGTCATGCCGGAATGTCCTTTCTCTCCTGCCGGTCCAGCGCTTCGAAGCGGGCCGCCGCCACCTGATCGATGACGCGGTTCTTCAAAACGCCTGAGTCTGAAATGATTTCGGTGACGAACTCTTCCTGGCGGTAGGCCATCACATGCACCCCCGCCACGCCGGAAATTTCCCGGATCTGCTGGATCAGTTCGACGCAGATTTGTTTGCCTTCCGCCTTCTGGTTCTTCGCCCCCTTGAGGCGGTCGATGACGGCGTCGGGGATATGCACGCCGGGCACGTTGTTGCGGATCCAGTTGGCCGTGCGGGCCGACGCCATGGGCCCGACGCCGACCAGAATGAAGCACTTCTTGTCCAACCCCAGATCCCGGACCACCGTCATATAACGCTCCAGCATGGCGATGTCGTAGCAGTACTGGGTCTGGACGAACTGGGCGCCGGCTTCGATTTTCTTGGCCAGGCGCAAGGGCCGCCAGTCATAGGGCGGTGCGAACGGATTGGCGGCGGCGCCGAGGAAGACGTTGGGAGAGGACGTGATTTTCCGCCCGGAGGCGAAGACGCCCTCGTCCCGCATGGTGCCGACGATCTGCAGCAAAGACGTACTGTCGAGATCGAACACCGGCTTGGCTTCCGGTTGATCGCCGGTCTGAACGCCGTCGCCGGTGAGGCAGAGGATGTTGTGCACGCCCATGGCGGCGGCGCCCAACACGTCACCCTGGATGGCGATGCGGTTGCGGTCGCGGCAGGAGATCTGCAGCACCGGCGAATACCCGGCCCGCGTCAGCAGGGCGCAGATGCCGATGCTCGACATATGGCAATTGGCACCGGACGCATCGGTCGCATTGATGGCATCGCACACGCTGGACAATACCAGGGCCTGGCGGAAGGTGTCCTCGGGGTCGGCGGAATCCGGCGGGTTCAGTTCGCTGGTGACGGCGAAACGGCCGGAGCGCAGCACCCTTTCCAACCGCCCGCCCGATGACCAGCCCGGCAGGATGGGATAGTGATGGAAGCTGCCGTGATGTTCGGGGCTCATGGCGTCCCCCCCTCGCCGGCCGCTGCGGCATCGCGCCGGGCGACGTTTTCGGCAGCCAGCCGCAGCCAGGCGGAACTGCCGTCGATGTCGTGCTCGCGCGGCGGCAGCGGGCGTAGGAGCAGATCGGTTCCCCGCATCGCCTTGGCGCCGGCCCAGGCCTCGACCCAGACACAGCGCAATTCCGGGTTCACTTCGCAATGACCGTTGGCGCGCACGCCGCCGCAAGGTCCGTTGCGCAGGCTCTTGGGACAATTTGTCGGGCATGTCATGCCGGTGACGGAGAGAACGCAGCGGCCGCACATCTGGCAGTCGAACAACAGACCCTTGGCCCAGGCTTCGGTGGCGGCGAACGGTTTTTCCAGCCGCTTCACGCCGATCCTGCACCACAAGGGATCGAGCGCGTGGAATGGTACGGCGCAGGCCCGGTAAAGCCATGACAGCAAACCGGCATTGCGGGTGGACCAGCGGCGGACGGCGTACATGGTGCGCTCCGCCTAGGCCTGTCGCTCGGATAGGAACGAAGCAAATCCGTCGACGCCGGTGTAGCGCACTTCGAAGTCCAGTTCGACGCTGGCCGCGGCCCGTTCCGCCCGGGCAAGCAGGTCCTCGTCCTCGCTCTGGGCCAGGTAAACCAATTTCTTGTAGTGCGCGAAGTAGGTATCGCGCAGCTTGGGGAACCGATCGAGACCCAGGCCCTGAAAGACCAGTTTTTCGAAATGCCGGGCCAGGAAATCGGTGACGAAAAAGCAGCCGGGTTCCTCGGCGATGATGTCCCGGAAGCCCTCCCGGCCGGCGAAAACTTCATAACAGTGGGCGCCGCCGATGCCGTCGATGCCTTCTTCGGTGAGCATGCTCTCCATGCGTCCGCCGGTACCGCAGTCGCTGTAGAGCACGATGATGTGGTCGAACTTGTCGCGGCCCGCGGTGATCTTGGCGCGCACGCCTTCCGGCAGGCCCTCGGGCTCGTTGTGCAGCTTCGCCGGCAGGCATTCGACCTTCATGTGGTCCCAGCCGTTATCCCGCACGACGCCCACGATCTCGCGTGCGACGGCGCCGCAGCAGATCACCAGTGTCGTCGGATTTTCCGCTCTGGGTTCCAACCTGTTCACCTCAATCATATATAAAAAATGATTTTACAAACAAAACCACACAAACTCAAGCCGATGGCCGGCGGCCACAAGCCTGCCATACGGCTTAGTGGTAGCGGTGGTTCACTCCGGTTTCGAACATGGCGACAATGTTTTCCGGCGGTACCTCGGCCTGGATGTTGTGGACGCTGTTGAGAACATAACCGCCGCCCTTGCCCAGGATATCGATAACCCGCGTGGTCTCTTCCGCCACCTCTTGGGCCGTCCCGAAAGGCAGGATTTCCTGCGTGTTGATACCGCCCCAAAACGAAATCTTGTCGCCGAACTCACCTTTCAGGCGTTCGGGCTCCATATTCTTGGCGGTGACCTGAACCGGGTTTAGGGCGTCGACGCCGACGTCGATCAGGTGCGGTATGAAGTGGTAAGCCGAGCCGCAGCAGTGGAAGCAGACCTTGGCGCGGTCGTTGGTGAGGTCCTTGACGGTCCTCACCATGCGGCGGTGGCGGGGCTTGAGGTAGTCCTTGTAGATCGTGCCGGGATCGAACATGCAACTGTCCTGCGTACCCAGGTCTTCGCCGAAGTAGATGATATCGACGTTTTCCGGCCCGGCCGCCTCGATCATTACCCGCGCGGTGTCGCACCAGAAATCACAAAGCTTGTCCATCATGCGCTGGAGCGCTTCGGGGGCCTTATAGAGATCCTTGAGGTAGGCCTCGAAGCCGCGCATGGCGTAACCCCGGTGGATGACGCCGCCCGGCAGGTAGAGGCAAACCGCGTGCTCGCCCTTCGATTTGATCTCCTGCACGCGCTCCTTGACGCCGGCGGCGAAGCCGGGATTGGAGCCATCAGGCCAGTCGAATTCCTCGACCCGCTCGAGGGTCAGCTTGCCGCCGTGGAACGGGCCGTCCTGGTGCAGGAAGTGTTGGTCAACATCCTTTTCGGTGCGCTGCCAGAGCACGCTGAACATATCGATGTAGTTGTTGTCGTCGATCCAATGGTCGGGGCCGTCCTTGTAGGCGCCGGGCTGAACGTTGCGGGTGTCGACGCCGAATTTTTCCAGAATCTCCTCCGCCGGATGGGCCGCCGAATGGATAATCGACATCACGTCGGTGGGCGACGTGACGTGCATGTGCTTTTTCAGGCGTTCGTAACCCGCCAGCGTGATGGAGGTGAACTCGGCGCCGCCGAAATCGATCGGCACGCGGTCGGGCTCTTCGTGGTTGAGCGCCGCCAGTATTCTTTCGCGATGGGTCCAGGACATTGTGCTCTCCTATCTTCCGCTCAGGCCGCGACGAAAACGCGGGCCTGGTCCACCGCAGTCGGCGCGTCCATGCCATAGGCATCGGCGCCGATCCGGGCGGCGAAATCCTCATTGACCGGCGGGCCGCCGACCATCACCTTGACGTTCAGGTTGCGGTTCTTGTTGGCGTCCTGAAGGACCGCCACCGCCTTTTCCATTTTCGGCATTGAAGTCGTCAGCAAACCCGACATGGCGATGATGTCGGCTTCACTCTCCTGCGCCGAAGCGATGAACTGTTCGGCATCGACGTCGGTGCCGAGGTCGATAACGCGGAAGCCCGCGCCCTCCAGCAGCATGCCGACGAGGTTCTTGCCGATGTCATGAAGGTCGCCCTTGACGGTTCCCAGCACCACCGTGCCGATGGGTTTGACGCCGGTTTCCGTCAGCAAGGGCCGCAGAATGTCGAGACCCGCCTGGACGGCTTCGGCCGCCATCAGCATCTCCGGAACGAACAAGGTACCGGCGCTGAATTTTTCGCCGATAACGTCGAGCGCCGAGACCAAACCATCCTGGAGAATGATGGTTACGTCGGTACCGGCGTCAACTTCGGCCTGAACCAGTTCGGCGACGTCTTCCTCTTCGTAATCCATCACCGCGTCGAAGATCTCGGCAACCGTCATCACACTAATCCTTTAACTGGAAAGTCGGCTTCCAACTAATATATTAGTGATATGTTAGAAAAAAGTAGGGTTATTGTCAACGCTTGCCCGAGAGGGCAAACGCCTGCAGGCGGCAGGCGTCGCACATCGGGGTGTGAGCGATCAGGCGAAGCTGCTTAGGTATCGATGGAAGCCCGCGTAACCTCGAGAATGTAGTCCATCAGGCGCTCGGTCGCCGCCTCGGCTTCTTCGACGTCACCGTTGGCGATGGCAAGCGCGACATCGGCGTGACGTTGCGCCACCAGCTCGACATCGGCGCTTTGCATGTTGTGAACGAACCAGAAGCGCCGCGACAGCCCCGCCATCAGACCGATCGCCTTGGCGGCATATTCATTGCGGCAGGATTCGGCGACGAGGTGGTTGAACTGATCGTCATAGCGGATGAACGCCATGTCATCACCCTCGGCGGCGCAAGCCAGCATGCCCGACGCGATCTCACGGAACCTGTCGCGCTCCTCGCGGCTGGCGCGCTTCGCCGCCGCCGTCACCATGACTTCCTCGATCTTGCGCCGCACCTCGATCAAGCGCAGCTGCGAATGCACGTTGATCTCCGAAACCAGAATGCCGCGCCGGGGCAGGATCACGACCAGGCCTTCCCGGGCCAGGCGATGCAAGGCCTCACGGATGGGTGTACGGCCGATGCCCAGCTGGGCGGCCAGCGCCGATTCTGACAGCACCGCACCCGGCTTCAACTGGACCGTGACGATGAGTTCCTCCAGCTGGCTATAGGCCTGGTCCGTCAAACTGCCGTTCGACGCTTCATCAATTTTTATTTCGCTGTTCGACATCACTGTTTCCGGTCACTCCAGCCAGGATTGAGAATAGGGAGCTCTTTCATATCTGCTTTCGCTGTTCGACCAAAGTGGCAAATTCCTCATAGGCGGCATCGTCCACGCCATAGGTGTGATCGTCGTCGGGAAAGGTGCCGTCCTTGACCTCTTTGACGTATTGCCGGATGCCGTCGACGGCAACCTCGGTGAGGCGGCCAAAGCGCTTGGTGAACTTCGGCTTGAAATCCGTGAAGACGCCCAGCAGGTCGTAGCACAACAGGATTTGGCCGTCGGTGCCGACGCCGGCGCCGATACCGATGGTGGGAATCTCAAGCTGTTGCGAGATCAGCGCGGCGATCTTGCCCGGCACCGCTTCGAACTCCAGCATGAAGCAGCCGGCATCCTGGATGGCCAACGCGTCCTCGAGAATTTTCATCGCGCCCTGGGCGTCGCGGCCCTGGATGCGGAAGCCGCCGAACATGGCGACCGTGTGCGGTGTCAAACCGATGTGCGAGGCCGTTGGAATACCGGCATCGACCAGCGCCGCCAAGATGTGCGCCTGACTTTTGCCGCCCTGGGGTTTGACGGCGTCGCAGCCGGCGTCCTGCATGAAACGGGTGGCGTTGGCCAGGGCGATTTCCGTCGTGTGATAGCTCTGATAGGGCATGCAGCCCAGCACGAAGGTATTCGGGGCGCCGCGGCGTACCGCCTGGCTGTGCAGCACCATCATGTCCATGGTGGCGGGAATGGTGTTGGGATGGCCGTGCGCGATCATCGCCAGGCTGTCGCCCACCACGGCGACGTCGACCCCAGCCATTTCCGCCCATTGCGCCGAGGTGTAATCCGGCACCGACATGTAGACCATTTTTTCGCCGGATAATTTTGAAGCGCGAATCTCCGTTATGGTACGCTTCTTCCGTGCCGTTTCGCCGTCCGTCTCCGCCACAGCCGTCCCCGCCTGATATACATAAGATATATGAACGATATGCTAGTAGTATGACGCTGATTTAGTCAATATGGTAGCGTTGATGCATTCGTCAAACCGGCGGCCGGGCAAAAGAACGGGGACAGCTACACTTTTTCCAAAAAACGTAGCCGTCCCCGAATTAATTCAGGTGATTCAGACCTCGCCCCAAACCTCCGTCGCCATGTCGACGACCAGTTCGAGTTTACGCCATTGGTCGTCTTCGGAGAGCACGTTGCCTTCCTCGGTGGAGGCGAAGCCGCATTGCGGACTGAGACAGAACTGATCCACATCGGCGAACGCGGACGCCTCCTCAATGCGGTTTCTGAGATCGTCTTTCGATTCCAGTTCACCGGTCTTGGAGGTGACGAGACCCAGCACGACGCGTTTGTCTCCCTTGGGCAGGAACCTCAGCGGTTCGAAACCACCGGCCCGGTCGCTGTCATATTCGAGGAAATAGCCGTCATAGTCGGTGCCCCCTAATAGGATTTCGGCGACCGGCTCGTAACCGCCCTCCGAAATCCAACTGGAGCGGAAATTGCCGCGGCAGACGTGGGTCGTCACGGTCAGGTCATCGGGCTTGTCCGACAGGGCATGGTTGATCATCCGCGCATAGATCTCAGGCATCGGATCGGGATCGTCACCGCGGGCGCGGGCCGCCTCGCGTTCCGCTTCCGAACAGAGATAGGCCCACACCGTGTCATCGAATTGCAAATATCGACAGCCTGCTTCGTAAAAGGCATGCACCACGTTGCGATAGGCCTCGGCGGTGTCGGCGAAGAATTCCTCAAGGTCCGGATAGACGTCCTGGCTGATGGAACCGCGTCCCCCCCTGAAGTGCAGGACCGAGGGCGCCGGTATGGTCAACTTGGGCGTGACGTTGGATACCTCCTTGAGAAAGCGGAAGTGATCCAGCATGGCGTGACCGCTGAAGCCGACCTTGCCGTTGACGGCAATACTGACCGGGTTGGTTTCGATGCCGGCAAATTTGATGGTTTTTTCACCGTAAACGCGATCGACACCGTCCAAGCCGGCGAGAAAATCAAAGTGCCACCACGAGCGCCGGTACTCGCCGTCGGTGACGGCGCGCAAGCCCACGGCTTCCTGTTTGGCCACGACCTCGCGGATGCAGTCATCTTCGACCTGGCGCAGGCCGGCGTCATTAATCTTTCCGTCAGCATGGGCGGCGCGGGCTTCCTTGATGGCTTGGGGCCGCAACAGGCTGCCGACTTCATCGGCTCGAAACGGTGCACGGCTGGTCATATCGTCTTCCCCCTAATAATTTTGTTTGGATCCAAAAAACTTGGAAATGTGGCCTGCCTTGGAATGATTATCAATATTGGATCCATATTGTAAACATGGCGGTTGTGCCTTGTGCCGTGTTAGGCTCGGCGCGGTACAATCCCATCGAAACGGAAACCGTCCATGAGTCAAACAACGCAGCGCGTCCTCACCACGCTACGCGGCATGATCGTCAGGGGTGAATTAGAACCCGGCGAGAGGCTGGCCGAGATATCCATGTCCGAGCAGCTGGGCGTCTCCCGCATGCCCATCCGCATGGCCCTGCCCATGCTCGAACAGGAAGGCTTGCTCGAGAAAGCCGGCAAACGCGGCTACCGG
Source organism: uncultured Rhodospirillaceae bacterium (assembly GCA_964528595.1). Lineage (GTDB taxonomy): Bacteria > Pseudomonadota > Alphaproteobacteria > UBA2966 > UBA2966 > CAYFKJ01. The sequence goes on along the minus strand of CAZGTM010000014.1, from coordinate 26,795 downwards.
GTGCGCCAAATCGGCAGTGACGAAATTACCGGCGCTATCGAAGTGAGGGGCTGTCTGGAGGGTCTCGCGGCGCGGCTCATTGCCGAACAGGGGCTTGAGGCGGAAAGCCGTTCGGCTTTGGCCGAATGCGTTGACGAGGGCGACGAGATATTCGCCAATGGGCGGCTCGATGACGGCGACGTCGCCCGCTATCACGGGATGAACCGGAAATTTCACCAGATCATTGTCGAAGGCTGCGGCAATGCGGCGGTCGGCATTGCGCTCGCCAGCAACGACAGCCTGCCGTTTGCCTCCGCCAACTCAATAGCGGTCAACCGAGATCACCTGCCACAGGAGTTCCAACGCCTGCACCTGGCCCACATGCAGCATCACATCATTTTCGAGGCGCTGAATGCGCGTCAGGGCGCCCGGGCGGATGCCGCTATGCGCGAACATGCCAATGCAGCCATGAAGTACGTGGATCTATTCAGCGGCATCAAAACCGCGCCGGCCAACTTCAGAGTAATTGTCGGCGGCGCGGATTAATTTGAGGGCGAAAAATTACGGCATCGTAGAGCAGCGAGCGCGGCGGGCGGACCGGTGGGCCCGTCCCGCCGCAACGCTATACTTCCGGAGTCCGTTTCGGCCGTTTGGTTAGATAGAGCCTTTCAGCGCCGTGCCGGCCTTGAAACCGACGGTCTTCGAGGCCTTGATACGGATTTGTTCGCCGGTTTGCGGATTGCGTCCCTTGCGGGCCGAGCGCTTGCGGACATCGAACGTGCCAAAGCCGATCAGCTGAACACGCTTGTTCTTCTTCAGCGATGACGTGAGGGTGCCGAGAATATCGTCGAGGGTCTCTTTCGCCGCCTTGTTTGTGCAACCGGTATTGGCTTTGATAATTCCCATCAGATGTTCTTTGTCGGTGCTGCCTGCCGGCGTCGCCTTGTAGCGCTTCGCGGGGGCGGGTGCGGCTTTTTTCGCGGGCGCCTTCTTCTTTTTCTTGGCGGCAGTTTTCTTTGCGGCTTTGGCCATCTTCGAGACTCCTCGTTGGGTCAACTATTGAGCGATAAGGGAACCCTAATGCCCCTTGGCGCTTATTACCACGCGTAATTCGCCATAAGCGCCGGCCACGGTTGATTTTTGCTTCCTCGCCCAGTGGTGAAGAAACGAAATTCAAATCGATTTGGACGCGGCCTGGTGAATTCGAGGAATTTCGTCAGGCCGAACTCCGGACCTCGGCCGTGGCGAACAGGATGTCGTTCAGCGTTTCGTTGGCTTGGCGGTGAAACGCCAGGGCGTCGGGGTGCAGGTCGGACTGCGGCCTCGGCACCGGATCGAAATGACCGTGGCGGTCCTCACCCCGCACCAGCATCGAAGCCGTGCGGCCGCCGATTTGACGGCAGTAGGTGGGAATATAGCGCACGACAAAACCGTAGCGCGGAATGTCGGAAAGGTTGGCTTCCGAGCCATGGACGATGAGCACGTGGTGAAGCGACATTTCACCGGGCCGCAGTTCGATGTCGACGGCATCCCCATCGGCGACTTTGACCTGGACCTCCTGACCGCGGCTCAAGAGATTGTCATCGGCGAAGGTATCGGCATGATCGATTTGGCCGTTCGCATGACTGCCCGGCACCACCCGCATACAGCCGTTTTCCCGCGTGCTCGGGGTCAGGGCGATCCAGGCGGTGACGATGTCCGCCGGCTCCAGCCCCCAATAGGTCAGATCCTGGTGCCACGTCACGATATTGCCGTCCTTGGGCTGCTTGTTGAAGAAGGCGGCGTTCCAGCAAAGGATATCCGGACCGATGACCTTTTCCACCTGATCCAGTATTTCCGCGCGCTGCACCAGGTCATAAAGATCAGGAAAGAGATAATGGGCGTTGGTGCCGAGATAATTGGCGCCGTCCCGGGCCTGCCGGGCGCGGATCTCGGTCACCTTGTCGGCGTATCTCCCGGCTTCCGCTTGGGATAAGACGCGTAGCGGACTGAGATATCCCTGACGCGCGTAATCTTCGTTTTCCATGACCTTCCAATCCAAATTTTTCGTTGCACCTGATTTTACTGGCGAGTTTCCGATTTTGCATACGTCGCCACCGAATTGGGCTACAATCGATGACGAAGCCACGGGCCACTTGCAAATTTGTAATTACTCTAATCTTATATACAAAATTTGTTTTTACAAACGAAAGAATGACGAATATGCCGAAAAAACCCGCGAAAGCCAAGAAACCCCGGGAAGCCAAGCCCGCAGGCGAGCGGCGGTATCAGGCGCCGGCGCTTGAAAAAGGCCTAGACATCCTGGAACTGCTTTCGCGCGAGACGGACGGTCTTAGTCAAAAGGAAATCTCGGCTAAACTGGGCCGCAGCGTGAACGAGATCTTCCGCATGCTGATTTGTCTGGAGGAGCGCGAGTATATCTCCCGCGCCGGCTCCAACGACACCTTCAAGCTGTCGCTTAAGCTCTTCGAGCTGGGCTTGCGCAATCCACCGACCAAACGGCTTGTGAGCGCGGCGGCGCCCTCACTGCTCGGGCTGTCGAAATCGATCCGGCAATCTTGTCATGTGGCGATCCGCTCCGGCAGCAACGTGCTTGTCGTGGCCCAGCAAAACTCGCCCGAAGAATTGTTTTTCACCGTCAGCCTAGGCGCCATGGTACCTATTCAAAGCGCGGTATCCGGCATTGTCCTGCTGTCCTATCAGACGGTCGAAGAACGGGCGCACTGGCTTTCCGAAGCAGCCGTCACCAGCGCTGAACTGAACTACTTGAAGAAAGCCTATCCGTCGGTGCTGAAGAACGGTTACTTCCAGCAATCGAGCAAGATGACACGCGGGGTTAGCGAGCTTGCCTGCCCCATCTTCGATCACACCGGCAACGCCGTCGCCACGGTGAGCGTGCCGATCGTGCAAAACGTGACGGCAAAATCCGCCGTCACCAAATATCTTCCCGAGGTTAAGGAAGCGGCTTTCGAGATTTCCCGCCAAATCGGTTGGCACGGCGATATCGCCGCCCTTTAGGGCAACGCCTCAGTTGCCGTAGACGATGCTCGGCAGCCATAGCGCCAGTTGCGGATAAGCCATAACGATGCCGATGCCGATAATTTGCAAAATCATAAACGGCCAGAGTGAGGCATAGATGTCCTGTAGGCTGATATCCGGCGGCGCCACCCCTTTGAGGTAGAAGGCCGCCGGCCCGAACGGCGGCGAGAGATACGATATCTGCATGTTCATGCAGAACAAGATGCCGAACCAGATCGGGCTGTAGCCCATGCTGATGATGATCGGCACGAAGATCGGCATGGTCAGCAGCATGATGCCGATCCAGTCGATGAAGAACCCGAGCACGATCAGGATCGCCATCATGATCAGGATGATGACCATTGGCGCGAACGGCAGGCCGGAGATCAGTCCTTTGACGAACTCGATGCCGCCCATCAGGTTGTAGACGCCGATCAGGGCGTTGGCGCCGAAGGTGAGCCAGAGGATGACGCCGCAGGTCATCATGGTCTGGTGCAAGGCGCCGCGCATCATCTCCCAACTCAGTTCCTTGCGGATCCAGGCCGACAGAATAACACCGACCACGCCCATGCCGGCCGCCTCACTGACCGAGGCGATACCGCCGTAGATGCTGCCGAGCACCATGCCCGCAACGCCGAGCGGCAGGGCGACGTCCCGGACCAGTTTGAGCTTTTCGGTTAAGGGCATATCCCTCTCGTCGGCCGGCGCGGGCGGGCCGAGTTCGGGATTGATGGTGCAGCGGATCAGAATGTAGGCAACGTAAAGGAATGCGAGCAACAGACCGGGAATGATGGTGGCCATGAAGAGATCGCCGATCGAGACGCCCGCTGTCAGACCGAAGAAGATGAGGACGATGCTGGGCGGGATCATGGTGCCCAGCGAACCGCCGGCGCAGATCGTGCCGATGGCCAGTTTGCGGTCGTATTTCAGGCGCAGCATCTGCGGCAGGGCGACCAGGCCCAACAGGACGATCTCACCACCGATAATGCCGGTCATGGCGGCCATCAGGACCGCCACCGCCATGGTTTGTACGGCCAGCCCGCCACGCAGTCCGCCGGCGAAGACATGCATGGCCTTGAACAAGTCCCGCGCCACGCCGGATCGCTCCAGGATGGACGCCATCAGCACAAACATCGGCACGGCAACCAGGGCATAGACGCTGACGAAGGAATAGACGCGGCTGGAGATCAGCGGCAAGCTCATCGGGCCGTATAGCGCCAGGGCAAAAGCGAAAGAGACGGCGCCGGTCACAAACACAAGCGGCACGCCGATGACCATGAGGCCCATCATGGCCGCCAGCATGATCAGAGTGAGAAGTTCGATACTCATAACGGATCCTCAGCGCAAACGGCGTATGTCGTCCCAGAACTGGGACATCGCCTGCACCGTCATGATGCCGGCCGCCAGCACCAACAGAGACTTGAGGTAGGCGGGAATGGGCACGTCCCAGGCATGGGCGCTGGTCTCCATCATTTGCACCGAAGGCACCGCCTGCTGCCAGGCGGCATAGGTCAAAAGCCCCATGAAAACAATGATGACGGCGTGCTGGAGGAGGTCCATGATGCGTTGAACTTTGGGCGGCATGATTTCGTAAACGGCACTGATACGCATGTGCCGGTCGGCCTGCTGGGCGTAGGTGCCGGCCAGCAGAAATCCCGTGGCGCTCAACGCCGTGGCGCTGTCGTGGACCCAGATCGTCGGCGCGTTGAAGACGTAGCGCATGATGACTTCATAGGCCGTCAGAATAACGCTGATGAGAAAGACGATGCTCGTCTTCTCGCCGATCAGGATCGACAAACGGTCGATCGGGTTTAGCTTTGCCTGTTCGGTTGGGGACATGGTTCCCTCGCCGCCGGGGGTGAAAAAAAGGGTAGGGGCATCACGCCCCTACCCGGACCAAACAACTAAGCGTTCATCGGATGTTGAAGCTTCTAGTCGAGCAACTTCAACTTTTTCAGGAAGGCAACCTGGGAGTCGACCAGCTTCCGGGCCATCGGACTTTTATTGCCGAAGGCTTCCCACTCGATCATCGCGATCTTGCGGAACTTGGTGCGCTCGGCGGCGCTCCAATTTACCAGGGTCACGCCTTGGGAGGCAGCGGCTTCAGCCGCGGCGATATCGACCATCTGGATGCTTTGCACCATATCGCGGGCGAACTCCTTGGTCGCCGTCGTGATAATGGCTTTGTCTTCTGAGGAAAGCTTGTTCCAGGCGCCCATGTTGACGGCAAAATCCGCCGCCGGAGCCGAATGGAAGCCCGGATAAAGCGGATACTTGGCGATCTTGTGGTAGCCCAAATCCTGGTTCATACCCAGCGTACCCCAATCGGTGGCGTCGATGACGCCGCGCTCCAGGGCGGTGTAGACCTCACTACCCGGCAAGGTCACCACGCCGGCGCCGATACGGCGCCAAATGGCGGCGCCCATGCCTTCGGGTGCGCGCATCTTCACGCCCTTGAAGGCTTCGACGTTGGGCAGCGGTTTCTTGGCCGGCATGGATTCTTGGCCGAACCAAACCGGGCCGACGTAGTAGACGCCGAATTTGGCATAGGCTTCCCGGCACAGTTCAAGTCCGCCGCCGTATTCGAACCAAAGTTGGGACTGATAAGTGTTTTCGAAAGCGCCGTTAAGTTCCGTGCAAATCTGCAGTCCGGGCTCCTTACCGGCGAAATAGGCGCCGCCGGAATGCTGCCCCTGGAGAATGCCGGCGCCGACGGCCTCGAGCGTTTCGGTATGGCCGACCACCGCCTTGATCGGCAAAGTAATGATTTCGACCCGGCCGTTGGTCATGCTCTTGACGTTCTTGGCGAACCTTTTGAAGACCTTCTGGTTCACCGTTCCCGGCTGCCAAAGGGATTGTACTTTCCAGGTATGTTCCGCAGCCGACACGGCAGATGCGGCAAGGCTAACCGCCGCCGCCGTCGCGACAGCCGTACTCAGTTTTTTAATCGAGTTGAACTTCATGATCCTCTCCCGTCTAAATCTGTTGCGCGAAAATGCCCGGTTTTTTGATCTCTTTGAATTTCTTCCGCGTATGGATGGAGCCACCCATATAAACGAGTATGAAATATATTTTCATACATGAAAAGACATTTTACGGGAAAAATTGCCTGATAATTACGAAGCGCCATCCTCCGAACGTCGCTTCAGCTCTGGGTTTCAGAAAATTTCAAATGTAATAAATCGAAGAATCAGGCGCTTGCCGCAGGTTTTATTCTTATTCCAAACAGGAGAATCAGTGGTATGCGGCCGACGGATGGACGCAATTAATTTTAGCTCGTCGGACGAAAATTTAGGCAGCGCTCCAAACCGGCCTGCAAGCCGGGACGTCCCGGGGGAAATTGCTCAGTCGACGGTGAAGGAGGAAAGTCCGTCGCGGTCGATTTCGATGCCCAAGCCGGGACCTCCGGGAATCTGAACGATGCCGTTCCGATGCTCGATCGGCCGTTCCATAATAGCCTGGCGGGCCGGATGCTCGGAGCGGTCAAACTCCAGCATCGGCTCCCAGGGTCGGCGTCCCGGCGGGTTATGAGGAAGCACGGCCAAAAGGTGCAGCGCCGCCGACAATCCGATGCCGGTGCCCCAGACGTGAGGAACCAGACGCACGCCGAAAGCATTGGCCATATCGGCGATCTTCTTGCATTCGCTCAAGCCGCCGGCGGCGCAGGTATCGGGTTGGAGGTAATCGATGGCGCCGCACTTGAGGATTTCGCGAAAACCGAAGCGTGTGTATTCGCATTCGCCGCCAGCCATGGGAATCGAGGTCGAGGCCTTGACGGCGAGATAACCGTCCAAATCCTCCGGCGGCACGGGTTCCTCGAACCAGCCGATGTTCAAATGCTCGACCCGCTGCGCCAGACGGCTGGCGTCGACGGCGTCGTAGCCGTGATTAGCGTCGAGCATCAGCCCCATTTCCGGGCCGATGGTCTGCCGCACCTTTTCGATCAGCGCGGCGTCCTCATCGACCTCGAAGCCGATCTTCAGTTTCACGGCGGAAAAACCTTCCGCCTTGTAGCCCGCCACTTCCTCGGCGATATAGTCCATGGGATCGCCGCTGCGCTTGCGGTAAGTGCCGGTGGCGTAGGCCTTGACCTCCTTCCGCAGCGGACCACCCATCAGCTCGTGGATGGGCGCGTCGAAGTATTTGCCCTTGATGTCCCAGAGCGCGATGTCGATGCCGCTGATGGCGCAGATCGGCACCCCCTTCTGCCCCTGATCGCGGAACGCCGCATATAGATCCTGCCAGATTTTCTCCGTTGCCAGGGCGTCGGCGCCGATGAGCCAGGGTCTATAGGCCTCGACCATGGCCGCCGCCGGACGGGCCGGACCGAAGCACTCGCCCCAGCCGACCAATCCGCTCTCGGTCGTCACCTCGACCACACAGGAGGCGCGCGTCACCGCCTCGCCGATGGCCCAGTGGAAAGGTTCCGACAGAGGCGCTTCGAGGATGTGGGTTTGAACGTCGGCAATCTTCACGGGTTTGCTCAGGTAATCTCGCTCAGCACGCGGTCGAGGTTTTCGACCGTGCGGTCGATGTTCTGCAGCTTGTCGAGGCCGAAGAGCCCCATGCGGAAGGTCTGGAAATCATCCCCCTCATCGCACTGCAGCGGCACGCCGGCCGCGATCTGCATACCAAGTGCTGCGAACTTCTTGCCACTCCTGATATCTCCGTCCTCGGTGTGGAAGACGACCACGCCAGGGGCTTCAAAGCCCTCCGCGGCGACGCTGCGGAACTGTTTCTTCGCCAAAAGACTACGCACTTTGGTGCCGAGCTCCTGCTGCTGGGCGCGGATTTTTTCCAGGCCGTAGGCCTCGGTCTCCTTCATGGCGGCATGGAATTTGACCAGGGCATCTGTCGGCATCGTCGCGTGATAGGCGTGACCGCCCCCTTCGTAGGCAGCCATGATATCGAGCCATTTTTTGAGGTCGCAGGCGAAACTGCTGCTGGTGGTGCCATCGATGGCAGCGCGCGCGGCCTCGTTCAGCATCACCAGTCCGCCGCACGGCGACGCGCTCCAGCCCTTTTGCGGCGCGCTGATCAGGATGTCGACGCCGATGTCCTGCATGTCGACCCACATGGCGCCCGACGCGATGCAGTCGAGCACGAACAGGCCGCCGGCGTCATGGACGGCGTCGGCGACCGCCCGCATGTAGTCGTCCGGCAGCATAATGCCGGAGGCCGTTTCCACATGGGCCGCGAACACCATATCGGGCTTTTCCGACGCGATGGCCGCGACCACTTCTTCGACAGGCGCCGGCGCGAAGGCGGCCTGCGGTCCGCTGGTGACGGGCCGGGCTTTCAGCACCGTCGAACTGGCCGGGATGTTTCCGGCCTCGAAGATCTGCGTCCAGCGGAAACTGAACCAGCCGTTGCGCACGACCAGCGTTTTCTTATCCGTGGCGAACTGGCGGGCCACGGCCTCCATGGCGTAGGTGCCGCCGCCCGGCACGATGGCCACCGCGTGGGCGTTGTAGACCTTTTTCAGGGTCGCCGAGATGTCCTTCATCACGTCCTGGAAGGAGCGCGACATGTGGTTCAACGAGCGGTCGGTGAAGACCACGGAATACTCGAGCAGGCCGTCGGGATCGACGGCGGATATGGCATTGGTCATTGGGCGGATATTCCCCTGGTGGCGTGTATCTAGACCACGGGTTTAGCCCCGATAGGCGAACCGATCAATAGCGGTGGTTCAGGCCGGTCTCGAACATCGCGACGATATTCTCCGGCGGCACCTCAAACTGGATGTTGTGAACGGAGTTGAGCACATAACCGCCCTGTTTGCCGAAGATGTCGATGCAGCGTTCGGTCTCCGCTCTGACCGCATCGGCGGACTGATAGGGCAGGATATCCTGCGTGTTGATGCCGCCCCAAAAAGCCATTCGGTCGCCGAATTCATCCTTCAGGCGGTCGGGCTCCATATTTTTGGCGGTAACCTGCACCGGATTGAGGACATCGACGCCGATGTCGATCAAGTGCGGGATGAAAAGGTAGGCCGATCCGCAGCAATGGAACAGCGACTTGCCGCCGGTTTCCGATTTTAGCGTCTGGATGATCTTCTCGTGACGCGGCTTGATGAGGGTGCCATAGGTGTTGTCCGGGTCGAACATGCAGCCGTCCTGAGTGCCGAGGTCCTCACCGAAGAAGATGACGTCGACGTTTTCGGCGCCGGCTTCACGGATCATGTTCTGTGCCGCGCGGATGTTGTAATCGGCCAACCGGTCCATCAGATAGCAGGCCGCCTCCTTGGCCCGATAAAGATCCTTGAGGAAATCGACCATGCCGCGCAGCGCATAGGCGCGATGGATCACCTGGTCGGGCACGTTGAGGACGAGACAGAAATCGCCGTCCTGCTTGAATTGCCCGACCTTTTCCTTGATGCCGCGCACCAGGCCCGGATTGTCGGGATCGGGCCAGGCCATCTCGTCGATCCGGTCGATCGTGAGCTTACCGCCGCACAACGGACCGTCTTTGTAGAGGAAATGCTTGTCGTCCGTGCCCGACGTGCTTTTGAAGGTGACGCCGAAGTGATCGATGAACGTCAAGTCGTCGACCCATTCGCCCGCACCTTCATAGGCGCCGGCGTTGATCGCGCGGGTATCGACGCCCAGGCGGTTCATCACGGCGGGATCCGGTTCCGCCAGATGGTTGAGTTTGGAACGGATTACGGTTTCATGGTCGAAGCCCATGTGCTCCTTCAGCCTATCGTAGGCGTCGATGACGATCGTGCTGGCGCCGGTCCCGCCGAGATCAATGGCCACGCGGTCGGCCTGCTCGTGGTTGATGGCGGCAAGCACCCGTTCTCTCGATGTCCAGGTCATTTTCTTTCTCTCTTCAATTCCGTCGGTTTCGCTGGGCGCCGGTTAGGCGGCGACAAAACCGCGCGCCTGTTCGACGGCGGCCGGCGCATCCATGCCGTAGGCATCAGCGCCGATCCGCTGGGCGAAGTCCTCGTTGACGGGCGGGCCGCCCACCATCACCTTGACGTTCAGGTTGCGCGACTCGTTGGCGTCCCTGAGGACCGCCACCGCTTTTTCCATTTCCGGCATCGACGTCGTAAGCAAACCGGAAAGCGCAATGAGGTCGGCATCGTTCTCCTGTGCCGAGGCGATAAACTGTTCAGCGTCCACGTCGGTGCCGAGATCGACGACGCGGAAGCCCGCCCCTTCCAGCAGCATGCCGACCAGGTTCTTGCCAATGTCATGCAGATCGCCCTTGACGGTGCCGAGAATAACGGTGCCGATGGGTTTGACGCCCGTATCGGCCAGCAAGGGCCGGAGGATGTCCAGGCCGGCCTGCACGGCTTCCGCCGCCATCAGCATCTCCGGTACGAACAAAGTTCCGGCGCTGAATTTCTCGCCAATATCGTCGAGCGCCGAGACAAGTCCCTCGCCGAGGATCACCTGAACGTCTGTGCCACAGTCGACTTCGGCCTGCACAAGTTCGGCAACCTCTTCCTCGTCATAGTCCATCACCGCGTCGAATATTTCCTGAACCGGCATGTTCACTCCTTCGCCATAACGGCCTGCAATTGCCCACGGCTACGCGACGGCATAAATGTTTATACCGCTATTTCACAAATAAAATTCAATTTTGTCAATAAATAGACGCACCAAGTCCGAAAATTACGCCAGGTTGGCCTCGGCCGGCTCGCGTCTAGATGATGCCCTGGGTCTTCAGATCCGTGATTTCGTCGTCCGACATGCCGAGCAGGCCGCCGTAGATCTCGGCGTTATGCTCGCCGGCCGTATCGGGTCCGAGCCAGGCAATGTCGGGCGGGGTTTCGCTGAACTGGGGCGTGAAGCCGGGCACCGCCATGTCGCCGAAGTGCTCGGAGTCAACGCGGCGCACCATGCCGCGGGCGGCGAAGTGGGGATCGTTGGCGATGTCTTCGATGGTATAGATGGGTCCGGTGACGACGTCGTGGGCGTCGAGAATTTCACCCAGTTCGTCCATCGTTTTGGTCTTGGTCCACTCGGCAATCAGGTTGTCGAGCTCGGTGGCGTGCTTGCCGCGTTCCAGATGAGTGTAATAGCGCTCATCCTCCGCCAGTTCCGGCTGCTCCATCGCCTTACAAAGCCGCACGAACATGGGATCGAAATTGGCGGCGATGATCACCCACTTGCCGTCCTTGGTGGGAAAGAGGTTGGAGGGCGAGACGTTGGCCAGACCGGTGCCGCTGGGCGGGCGGATTTCGCCCGTCTTGTCGTATTCGGAAAGCGAGCCCTCCATCAGGGCGAAGCAACTTTCGAGGATCGATGCGTCCACCACCTGTCCCTTACCGCCGCCCAGCGCATCGCGTTGGTAAAGCGCCATCAGCAGGCCTTGCGCGGCGAACATGCCGGTCAGCGTATCGCCCAACGATATGTGCATGCGCGGCGGCGCTTCGCCTGGGAAACCGTTGATGTGGCGCAGCCCCCCCATGGCCTCTCCGACGCTGGCGAAACCGGGACGTGGGGCATAAGGGCCGGTCTGGCCGTAGCCCGAGATGCGCACGATGATCAGCCCGGGATTGATCTCTTGCAGCTCCTCGGGCCCCAGGCCCCATTTCTCCAGGGTGCCCGGCTTGAAGTTTTCAACCAGGGCATCGGCGTGGGCGACGAGCTTTTTGATCATCTCCCGGCCGCCGTCGGTGCGCAGGTTCGCCGTCACCGACTTTTTGTTGCGCGCCAGCGTCGGCCACCACAGGCTGCGGTCGTTAAAACGATGGTGCCCCCAGTTGCGCATGGGATCGCCGCCCTCCGGCGGTTCCACTTTGATCACTTCGGCACCGAATTCGGCCAGCCGCGCCGCCGTGAAGGGGCCGGCCAACAGTTGGCCCATTTCGATGACGCGGACGCCGGCCAAGGGCCCCTTCAGGCGGTCGTCGCGCTGGCTTTTTTCGATGGGCATATCGGCGCCCCTCCCCTCAACATTGGCACGCGCAGGCAAGATGGGACATATTCTAACCGCGTGTCGCCGGGGAGGTCGCGGACAAACGAATGGTTAGGGACGAAAAATTCGACGCGGTCATCGTCGGTGCAGGGCATAACGGCCTGGTGACCGGCGCTTATCTCGGCCTGGAGGGGCTGAAGGTTAAGATCGTTGAGCGCCGCGCAGTCGTCGGCGGCGCCGCCGTAACGGAGGAGTTCCACCCCGGTTACCGCAATTCCGTCTGCGCCTACGCCGTCAGCCTGCTCAACCCGAAGGTCGTCGCCGATCTCGGGCTCTACGATCAGGGCCTCAGGATCATCGAACGCCCGCTTTCGAATTTCCTGCCGACGGCAGACGGCGGCTATCTCAATTCCTTCCCCGATAGGCGGAAAATGCGCGACGAAGTCGCCCGTCATTCCGTCACCGATGCGGCGCGGCTCGACGATTACGAGGCGACGATTTCGCGCCTCGCCGATGTCCTGCGCGCCTTCGTCCTGGAAACGCCGCCCAATGCCGGCGGCGGCTTGCGCGATTTCTGGGCCCTGCTGAAGGCCGGCAACCGCTTGCGCGGGCTGACGTTGGAGGACCAGCGTGATCTGGCCGACATCATGACGATGAGCGCGGCCGATTTCCTCGCCCGCTGGTTCGAGAGCGACGCCGTCAAGGCCTTGTTCGCCTTCGACGGCATCGTCGGCACCTTCGCCAGCCCGCAAACGCCGGGGACGGCCTACGTCCTGCTGCATCATTGTTTCGGCGAGATCATGGAAAGACCCGGCGCCTGGGGGCATGCCGTCGGCGGGATGGGGGCCATTACTCAAGCCATAGCCCGCGCGGCGGAAGGGGCCGGCGTCGATATCGAAACAGGCGCCGCCGTCGACCGGGTATTGGTGGAAGACGGCAAAGCGACGGGCGTCAGGCTGGCTGACGGGAGCGAAATTCGGGGCCGGGCCGTCGCCGCCGGCATCAACCCCAGACTGTTGTTCGAAAAACTGGTCGATACCGATGAGGTGGACCCTGCCTTCCTGCGCCGCATGAAAAACTGGCGCTGCAAATCCGGCACCTTCCGCATGAACGTGGCGCTCAGCGAACTTCCCGATTTTACCTGCCTGCCGGGTACGGAGCAGGCGGAGCATCACACCGCCGGCATCGTCATCGCCCCCTCCATCGAGTACATGGATACGGCTTTTCATGACGCCAAGCGCCTGGGTTGGTCGGCTGCGCCGGTGGTCGAGGTGCTGATCCCCAGCACCATCGACGATACCCTGGCGCCGCAAGGACGGCACGTCGCCAGCCTGTTTTGCCAGCAGTTCGAGCCCGACCTGCCGGGCGGCCGCTCGTGGGACGAGGTGCGCGAGGAAGCCGCCGACACGATCATCGATACGGTCAACCGCTTCGCCCCCAACTTCAAGGCGTCGGTCATCGCCCGGCAGGTCCTCTCGCCGCTGGATCTCGAGCGTGAATTCGGCTTGATCGGTGGCGACATCTTCCACGGCGCCATGGACCTGAACCAGTTATTCAGCCTGCGGCCGACCCTGGGCCATGCCGATTACCGCATGCCCATCAAGGGCCTTTATCTCTGCGGTTCCGGCGCCCATCCCGGCGGCGGCGTGACGGGTGCGCCGGGCCACAATGCGGCCCGCGAGATTTTCCGGGATCTGGGATAGTTCAGTGGGGGATTGACGACCACCAGCGGCGGAAGACGTCGAGGTCGAATTCCAGGGTATCGCCGAGATCGCCGCTTTTTTCTTTCCAGAGCTCCAAGGCCGGTTCGGGTACCGCGATGAGCAGCGGAATTTCCTCGGAAATGGCCATGAAGATTTCGTCGATCAGGCCGCCGCCCTTCTGCTCCTGTTCGCCGAATTTCTCCAGCACGATAAGGTCGAAGCGCTCCCGCACCGCCCGGCGCAGGGCTTCCGTCGAATCGGCGAGCTTCTCGGAGTTGAGCGAACAGGTGTGGCCTTCCAGGTTTTCCTTGGTTGGCCGGTTGATGGGAATGCGCAGACCCGTGTCGATTTCGACGATATCGATGCCGATCTTGCGTCCCACGGGATCGAACATGACCTCCTGAACCAGACCGCCGACGCGGATATCCTGGCCTTTGAGCTCTTCGGCAAACTCCGCCAAGGCGTCGCGATTCTCGACATGCGGCGTGTAGACCGCCGCGGCGAACGGCGCGGTTACCGGGGTTTCGTTGTTCTCTTGGGTCATCGTCGTCGCTCTTGAAATTCTGTATCGTCCCCCGCGCGGCAAAGATATGTGCACTCGCCCCGGGAAACAAAGGGATTTTTTACCGGTTCCTGTAAATGGCTTTCGCTGAACCAGGATCAAGTCCATTCGGCCATTGGCATTTTACACTCGATTCCTGTATGTCAGGAACGGCGGGACGACCTGCCGCAAAAATGGAATGATCTGATGAGCGAACCTCGTTATTGGCAGGAAGACGGTGCCGACCATATCGATGTCAGGGGGATGGAACCGCCCGGTCCGTTCGTGACGATTTTGCGCTGGATCGAAGGACCCGAGTGCCGTGGTGAGGTGGTCGTTCATTTGTCCCGCGACCCGGTTTACCTATTTCCGGAGCTGACCGAGCGAAACTGGCGCTGGGATTATCTTACCGAGGCATCCGACGAGGTCGTCCTGCGCCTGACGGCGAATGAAGATTAACCTGAGCGAATTTCTCAAGTATTTTTGATCAGGTTGACTAAAATCAAGCCCTACCGCCGCTTTCCGGGGCACTATCGCCTCAACTCAAGACATCCCGAAGCCCCATATTTTCCGTTCGGCAGATCGCAATCAAGCGCCTTCAAGCACGCAAATGAAAAAACCGCCGCTCCTCCCCGGCGCCATTTTAATGGGCGCCCAATCGCGCCTTCTGCCGCCGTTGCTGCCGTTCATGTTCATGGCGGGCGGGGTGCTGTTTCATTTGGCCGCCTGGGCCATGCTGGCGCTGGCCGCCGAGGACGTCCCTGATTACACCGGCGGGCCTGGACCGGTTCTGGCGGCAATCCATGTTTTGACCCTCGGCATGCTCGCCATGACAGCCATGGGGGCGGCTCTCCAATTGCTGCCCGTGGCGACCGGCGTCGGCCACAAAAGCCTGATGCCGGCCCGCGTCGCCTGGTGGTTTTTCGTCCCCGGCCTGGTCGTCCTGATCGCCGGATTTTACCTCTCCGCCACCAATATCATGATGGTGGGCGCTTTCCCCGCGGCTCTGGCGCTGGTGATTTTCTGCGTCGTCGTCGGCGACATATTGCGCCGCGCCACTTCGCTGCGCATCGCCGTCGCCTTCATCTGGCTGGCGCTGGCCTCCCTGGCCGCCCTGATCGTCCTCGGGTTGGGCCTGATAGTGGATTTCGAACAGGCTTTTTTCGCCGATCACCAAGCCGCCGGCGTCATGCACATGATTATCGCGGCCTATGGCTTCATGGGCATGCTGGCGTTCGGCGTCGCCAACATTCTGGTGCCGATGTTCGCCCTGTCACCCAGCCCGCCTGCCCGCTCCGCCTGGATATCCTTCGGCCTGTCGCTGGCGGCACTGCTGGCGGCAATGATCGGTTTGTCGGTCTCCAGCCAAATCCTGGTGCTGGCGGCCGTCGTCCTCGGTCTGGTCGCCGTCGGCTTCCACCTTCACGGCATGCGCTGGTCGCTTGAAAACGGCATGCGAAAAAAACTGGGCCTGTCGTTCGTCATTATCAAACTGGGCTGGGCCATGCTCGTGATCAGCCTGCTGCTGGCCGGGGCGCTTGCCCTGGGCTGGCTGGGGGAGCGCGGGCCTGCGCTCTTCGGCTTCGTTTTGCTGTACGGCTGGCTGCTGACCTTCGTGACCGGCGTGCTGCAGCGCATCATCCCTTTCCTGGCGGCCATGAACATGTCCAAGCGCAGCGTCAAGCCGCCGCGCCTGTCGGAACTGGCCAAGGACTGGACTTTACAAATTCATGCCGCCTGTCACGTCACCGCGCTGTTCATGTGCCTGATCGGCATCGGCCTCGATATGGCCGTGGCGGTATTCATCGGCGCGGCCTTCGGCGTTATTGGCGCCGTCTTCTTCGCTTTGTTCACGCTGAGCGTCGCGCGCAGTTATCTTTCCTACCAAGCCTCACCCGATACTGTCTCCAACACCTAACCTTTACGGATCACCGAAATGTTCGAGTTTGAATTAAGCATCACCAAAGCCCTCCACCGCGATCACCAGAATACGCTGGCCCTGTTGGAGCGCTTGGAATCCGACGTCAGCCGCATCGGCCCGGCCTCCCCGCCGGCCCACGACGACGCCGCCATGCGCGCGCTGCTCACCGACGTAAAAACCATCCTGGAGGCCGAAGTCAAAGGCCATTTCGCCTTCGAGGAGGAGCACCTCTTCCCGCGCTTCGCCGAACATATCGATCCCGCCATCACCAACATGCTGGCAGGCGAGCATGAAATCATCCGACCCCTGGCGACCGCGCTGGTCGAGAGCGCCAGGGCGGCCCTGGAACACGGATTTGACGAGGCCAGCTGGGCGAAGTTCCACGCCGACGCCCTGGAATTGGTGGAGCGCGAGGTGTTTCACATCCAGAAGGAAACCATGGGCTTCCTGCCGGCGCTCGAACATATCTTCGAAGAGGATGACGACGCCGAACTGTCGATGGCCTACGCCGAAGCGGGCGGCAACGTTTAACGGCCAATCCCGGCAGCAGGTTACAGCAGCATGTTGGTGCTGGTTACGTGTGCGACCGGTTTGTCGGGATCGTCCGTGTAAAGGTTGACCTCACCGTAAACGATTTGCTTGCCGAGTTTGATAACGCGGGCGACTGCAACCAGGTCATTGTCGGTGGCGGCCCGAAGAAACGCAGTGGTTTGACTGACGGTCGTCATGGGCACCAATTTGCCGAGCGAGGACGCAATGGCGAAAACCATCGCCGTATCGGCCAGCGACATAATGGCCTGGCCGCAGACCATGCCGCCTAAGCGGTTCAGCCTGGGCGATGGTGGCACGCGCAGCGTGGCGACGCCGTCGTCTATGTCGTCAAACGTTATATTCAGATCCTGAACCCAGGGCGCGAAGCCTTCCTCCAGAAGGGATCGGGCATCGGCGAGGGTGAAGTTACCCATCGGGATTTTTCCTGTCTGATCGATCAGCGCAGTCCCTAGTATGTCGTCATAGTGTGATCGATTTCCCGCGCCCAGGCATCGATGCCGCCCTTCAGGTTGATCGCGTTGGCATATCCCTGCTCGCGCAGGAAACCGACGACCTGAGCGCTGCGCATGCCGTGGTGGCAGAGCACGACAAGCGCGTGATCGTCCGGCAACTCGCTAAACCTTGAGGGTACATCCATCATGGGCATGTGGACGGAACCGGCAATCACGCAAGTCTGAACCTCGACCTCTTCGCGCACGTCCAGGACCGTCAATGTCGTGGCCTCGCCGGCGGCTTGTTCCCGAAATCGCGCTTCAAGATCGGCCACGGAAATCTCGATCGGATAGTCATCTTGCCTGCCCGTGCCGGATTGATCCGAATATGAATCCACTGAACCGCCCCTTATTTCGATGCCATTGTCTAATTTGTGAGGTAGGTCCATTCGGCCTTCCGGCAAGGGGCCGGAAATCAGGCTATGAAGGTCAACCCAACCTGGACCAGCATCGCGACCAGGCCGACCGATGCAATTTGCCAGAGTATCGTTCGGAACCACGGTATCCCTGCGGCGTAAGCCGGAATGTACGCGAGCCGGCCCCAGAAATAGACCTGCGCGCCGAGCTCGCTCCAATATCCGGATGTTCCCGACAGGTGGACCAAGACCACGGCGGCGGCGAACAGCGGAAATGTTTCGTAGAAATTACGTTGAGCCCGGTCCAAACGGCCCGCCAACCCGGTCAAAGGCACATCTTCATCGCGGGGACCGATGGAGTACGGGATGCCGGTCTGCAACTTAGCTACGGTGCTCGTCAGGCCAATTTGCCCCAGCGCCAGGATCACCGTCCAGAACAACATCCAAAGTTCGGTCGTCATCTGAATTCTTCCTATTCGGCAACGGCAACCGGCCGTTCGGCCCCGGACGGCAGTTTGGCGCTGTGGTCCCGTATCCAGGCGGCGACGTCACGCCAGACCGTTTCGCCCTGCAGGTCCCTCAGCAGCATGTGCCAGCCGTCGGGGTAGTGGACGTAACGGTACTCTCCCGCCAAACGCTCGAGCATGGCTTCGGTGGCATGGGGTGGCACCAGGTCGTCGTGCTCGCCGTAGAGGATCAGCGCCGGCACGCCGAGACCCGCGGCGCCCGACAAGCCCTCGTCCATCATGCCGACCAGGCCGTAGACGGCATCGGTCCGGCTGCGCTTGATAATCAGGGGATCGCGGCCCAAGGCCCGCAGCATGTCGACGTTGTCCGAGGGCCGAATGCCGAGGCCCCGTCCAGAAAGCTCATTCCACGGCGTGGTGTGGGCGGAAAACCAGAGAATCGCCTTGTAGAAAGGGTTCATGGCCGACCAGCCCCAGACGGCGGGCGCCGCAAGGATGACGCCGTCGATCCGGCCCTCCAGAGCGGTCGTATTTCTCTGCTGCCGGTCCAGGGCGGCTAGGATAACCGCGCCGCCCATACTCGACCCCATCAGATAAAGCGGCGCTTCGCCGTGCTTGGCTTTGATCGCCATGACTGCATCGCCGAGGTCGCTCATCAGCGTCGCTTTGCCGGGCCAGAGCCCACGATGCCTGGTCGCGCCGAACCCCCTTTGGTCGTAGGCATATGTCGTGATGCCCTGTTCCGCCCACCAGGCCGCCGGGGCCTCGAACGCCTTGGAATAATCGCCGTAACCGTGCAGCGCCAACACGACGGCTTTGGTCGTCGTATCCGGGGACGGACGCCAAATGCGCAAGGGTATTTCTTCGCCGTCGGCAGCGGTCAGGGCATGAGTGTAGTCACCGTGCTTTGAATCGGAAATCGCCGGTGTCCTAATCGTCGGGCCCGCCCCCATCACCACAGGCGTACACGCCCCGATGAGAACAACACCGGTTACCGCCAACCACCTTTTCACAATCGAAATCCGGTTAGAGCACTGGTTCCGGCGGCGGTCTCATATGCGGGCTCAACCGCCACTCGACATATTTGAACCCGCGGGTGACGGCGTAGGTCATGATCAGATAAAACACCGCCGCCGTGATG
Source organism: uncultured Rhodospirillaceae bacterium (assembly GCA_964528595.1). Lineage (GTDB taxonomy): Bacteria > Pseudomonadota > Alphaproteobacteria > UBA2966 > UBA2966 > CAYFKJ01. Next base: position 7,755 of record CAZGTM010000014.1, on the reverse strand, counting down.
AAAAGCTCGTAGGGCGCGAACGTGCGCGAAACGATCACCCGGGCCACGCCCGTCAGATCGAGCAGCGTTATCGTGCTGGCCAGCGCGCTACCCTTCAACATCAGGATAAACTCGTTCGAATAGGCCGGCAGCGCCATGCGGAAGGCGGTCGGCAGGATGATGCGGCGGTACTGCAGCGTTTTCGACATGCCGACGGCGCGGGCCGCCTCGATCTCGCCGGCCGGCACGGCCTGGATGGCGCCCCGGAAGATCTCCGCCGTGTAGGCCGCCGTATTCAAGCTGAAGGCGATGATGGCGCACCAGTAGGCTTCGCGGAACAGCGGCCAGAAGATGCTTTCGCGCACGATTTCGAACTGGCCCAGTCCGTAGTAGGTGAGGAAGATCTGCACCAAGAGCGGCGTGCCGCGAAAATAGAAGATGTAGCCGTAGACCGGCATCCACAGAAACGGCGATTTGGCCGTCCGGGCGATCGCCAGGGGCACCGCCAGCACGAAACCGATGGCCAGCGAGAGCAGCACCAGTTCCATCGTCAGCCAGGCCCCTTCCATGAGCTTGGGCAGGCTGTCGATCATCAGTTGCACGTCCATCGCCTAAGCCCTCCTGACGCCGCGCGTGACGTGCTTTTCGGCGTATTGCAGGAACGCCATGGAGACGACGGTGAGGCCGAGATAGATCAGCGCGGCGGCGGCATAGAAGGTGAAAGGCTCCTGTGTCGCGCCGGCGCCGATAGCCGCCTTGCGCATCAGTTCATCGAGACCGATGACGCTGATCAGGGCGGTGTCCTTGAGCAGAACCAGCCAGAGGTTTCCCAGCCCCGGCAGCGCAAAACGCCAGACCTGCGGCAGCATGATGCGGCGGAACACCAATACGCGGTTCATGCCGACGGCGCGGGCGGCTTCGATCTGGCCTTTGGGTACGGCCTGGATCGCGCCCCGGAAGACCTCCGTGGCATAGGCGCCGAAGACGAAACCCAGGGTGAGGACGCCGGCGGTGAAGGCATCGATTTCGATGTAGTCCTCGCTGCCCAACGCCTCGGCGAGGCGCTGCACCAGCATGGTGCCGCCGAAAAACAGAATCAACAGCAGGATCAGTTCCGGCACGCCGCGCACGAACGTGGTGTAGCCATCAGCGATTTTCCGGGCGACGACGGAGGCCGAGAGCTTTGCCGTCGCCCCGATCATGCCGAGGACAAGGCCGACCATCACCGAGACCACCGCGACCTGAAGGGTCATTTGCAGCCCGACGCCCAGTTGCCAGCCGAAGCCCTGCAGATCCATTTCGTCTATCCCAAAAGCAAACCGCCGCCGACCTCACACGAAGTCGGCGGCGGAAAACCCATTGATCTCAAGCCCGGCGCTTACTTGCCGTAGACGTCGAAATCAAAATACTTGGCGTTGATTTTGGCGTAGGTGCCGTTCGCCCGAATGGCGGCGATGGCGGCCGTGAACTTGTTGGCGAGGTCCTGGTCGCCCTTGCGCGTGGCGATGCCGGCGCCGTCGCCGAACCACTTGGGATCGGTGAAGTCGGGGCCGACGAATTCGGCGCCCTTGCCCTTGTCGGTGGCCAGGAAGCCTTCCATCAGCGCAACCGAATCGGCCAGCAAGAGGTCGAGGCGGCCGGCGGCGAAGTCGAGATAGGCTTCATCCTGCGTCGCATAGGACTTCACCGTCATGATCTTGCCGTAGTTGTCCTCGACGAAGTTGGCGTGGATGGTGGCGCGCTGCACGCCGACGGTCTTGCCTTTAAGACCGGCTTCGTTGATCTCGATGCCTGAGCCCTTCTTGCGCACGAACTTGGCCGGCGTGGTGTAATACTTCTTGGAGAACGAGACCTTTTTCTTGCGCTCTTCCGTGATCGACATGGAGGCGATGATGGCGTCGAACTTTTTGGCGATCAGCGCCGGAATGATGCCGTCCCAGTCCTGCGCGACGATAGTGCAGTTGGCCTTCATCTGGGCGCAGAGCGCATTGGCGATTTCGACGTCGAAGCCCTGCAGCTTGCCGCTTTTGTCGACGAAGTTGAACGGCGGGTAAGCGCCTTCCGTGGCGACGCGGATGTTCTTCCAATCTTTGGCCGCCACCGGACCGGCTGCGATGGCGAAAACCGCTGCCGAAACAGCGGCGATAAAGAGCTTTTTCATGTGTCTTCCCCGTTGAGGTTATTGATTATCAGGGCTTTCCGCCCGCGATTTTTTGCTTAGAGGATAAGTTCCCGCGCCCGCGCCGAAACGTCAAGATGATATTGGCTCGCAGAATGAGCCAAACTCAGGATAGATGAGAGGCCAGGAACTGGCGGCAGCGCTCCGACGTGGGGTTTTCGAAGACCTGGGCCGGCGGCCCCTTCTCCTCGATGCGGCCCTCGTGCAGGAAAATCACCTCGCTGGCGACTTCCTTGGCGAAGCCCATCTCGTGGGTTACCAGCAACATGGTGCGGCCTTCGTCGGCCAGGTCGTGGATGACCTTCAGAACCTCGCCGACCAGTTCAGGGTCCAGCGCCGAAGTGGCTTCGTCGAACAGCATAACCTCGGGTTCCATGGCCAGCGCCCGGGCGATGGCCGCGCGCTGCTGCTGTCCGCCGGAAAGATGGGCCGGGTAATGGCCGCGTTTGTCGGCAATGCCGACTTTGGCGAGCAGCGCTTCCCCGCGTGCCACGGCTTCGGCGCGCGGCATGCCCAGAACATGGATGGGCGCTTCGATGACGTTCTCCAGCACCGTCATATGGGACCACAGGTTGAAGCTTTGAAACACCATGCCGAGCTTGGTGCGGATGCGGTCGACCTGGGTCCGGTCCTCGGGCTCCGCCGTACCGCCCTTGCCGGGGCGCATGCGGATCAGTTCGCCGCACACCCAGACCTGGCCTGAATCGGGGACCTCCAACAGATTGAGGCAGCGCAGTAGCGTGCTCTTGCCCGAGCCGCTGGCCCCGATCATGGCGATCACGTCGCCTTCCCGGGCCGTCACCGAAACGCCTTTCAGCACCTCGAGCGATCCGAACCGTTTGTAGATATCCTCCACCACCAGGGCGCCCTCGGGCGCCTGGTCAGCTTGCGTTACTGAAGTGGGCATGCTCATGACTGGGAACGGTAGAGGGCTTCGCGCGCCTCGGCAAGGCGGAGTTGTCATAGCGGCTATGCGTCCAGGCCCCTTGCCAGCCGCCGCATGGGGGCTTAAATTCGCGCCTTCCGCAAATTCCCGCACTCCCCACCCCCGTTTGCAAGGTTGTGTCCGCAATGAAGTTCGAAGGTACTGATAGTTACGTCGCCACCGAGGACCTGATGGTCGCCGTCAACGCCGCCGTGGCGCTGGAGCGCCCGCTGCTGATCAAGGGCGAGCCCGGCACCGGCAAGACCATGCTGGCGATCGAGGTCGCCAAGGCGCTCGGCACGCCGCTGATCGAATGGCACGTCAAATCGACCACCAAGGCCCAGCAGGGTCTTTACGAGTACGACGCCGTTTCCCGTCTCAGGGATTCCCAGCTGGGTGACGAACGTGTGCACGACATCGGCAACTACATCGTGCGCGGCAAGCTGTGGGAGGCCTTCGAATCCGATGAGCGCCCCGTGCTGTTGATCGACGAGATCGACAAGGCCGACATCGAGTTTCCCAACGATCTTTTGCTGGAGCTCGACCGCATGGAGTTCTTCGTCTACGAGACCAAGAAAACCATCAAGGCCGAGCACCGGCCCATTGTCATCATCACCTCGAACAACGAAAAGGAACTGCCGGACGCCTTCCTGCGCCGCTGTTTCTTCCACTACATCCGCTTCCCCGAAAAAGACACCATGGAGGACATCGTCGAGGTCCACTACCCCGGCCTCAAGCGCAACCTGGTGTCCGAAGCCCTCAACGTCTTTTTCGAGATCCGCGAAGTTCCGGGCCTGAAGAAGAAGCCGTCGACCTCGGAGCTGATCGACTGGATCAAGCTGCTGCTGGCGGAGGACATCGATCCCGAAACGCTGCGCACCCGCGACATGAAAAAGCTCATCCCGCCGCTGCACGGCGCATTGCTCAAAAACGAGCAGGATGTACACTTGTTCGAGCGCCTGGCCTTCATGGCGAAGCGCGACCGCTAAAACCGGCGTCGGAGTTCTGCGATGTTCACGCAATTCTTCTATGACCTGAGGACCGGCAAGGTACCGGTCTCGCTCAAGGAGTACCTGATGCTCCTGGAGGCCATGGAGGCCGGCGTCGCGTCCTACGAGGTCGAGGATTTTTACTATCTCTCGCGCAGCGCCCTGGTGAAGGACGAGCGCAACCTCGACAAGTTCGACCGGGTCTTCGCCGAAACCTTCAAGGGACTGGAGAACCTGGGCGAGGGCGTCGAGGCGGAAATCCCCGAAGAATGGCTGCAGAAGCTGGCCGAACTGACGCTTACGGAACACGAAAAAGCGCAGATCGAGGCCATGGGCGGCTGGGAAAAGCTCATGGAGGAGCTGAAAAAGCGCCTCGAGGAGCAGGAAAAGCGCCACCAGGGCGGCTCCAAATGGATCGGCACGGCCGGCACCTCGCCCTACGGCGCCCACGGCTACAATCCCGAAGGCGTGCGCATCGGCCAGGACAGCTCCCGCCACCGCCGCGCCGTCAAGGTTTGGGACAAGCGCGAATACAAGAACCTCGACGATTCGGTCGTTCTCGGCACGCGCAACATCAAAATAGCACTCCGGCGTCTCAGGCGCTTCGCCCGCGAGGGCGCGGAGCTCGAGCTCGACATGCCCGATACCATCAATTCGACGGCCAACAACGGCGGCTATCTCGACATCAAGATGGTGCCGGAGCGCCACAACAAGATCAAAGTGCTGTTGTTCCTCGACATCGGCGGCTCGATGGACGACCACATCCGCACCTGCGAGGAGCTTTTTTCGGCGGCGCACGCCGAGTTCAAGCACCTCGAATACTTCTACTTCCACAACTTCCTCTATGAGGGCGTGTGGAAAGACAACTACCGCCGCCATTCGGAGAAGCTTTCGACCTGGGAGGTGATCCACACCTATGGGCCGGACTACAAGGTGATCTTCGTCGGCGACGCCACCATGAGCCCTTACGAGATCGTCTATCCCGGCGGCAGCGTCGAGCACTGGAACGAGGAAGCCGGCCAGGTCTGGATCGAGCGCATGCTGGCCCACTACAAGCATGCCGTCTGGCTCAATCCCGTGCCGGAACGCCACTGGGACTACACGCCCTCCACCCAGATGACCCACCAGCTCATGGAAGGCCGCATGTACGGCCTCACCCTCGAAGGCCTCGATCAGGCCATGCGGGAACTGAACCGGTAGGGTTTCCGCTCAGAAAAAGGGTGACAGGTACACTTTATTCAAAAGAAGGAAAAATTCGCTCCCTCGCAACCCTTGAATAAAGTGTACCTGTCACCCTTTTTCTGAATCTGCCCCCCTAATCCCGTTTCTGACACCAGAACTGGTACATGCCGAAGAACGTATTGGGGTACTGGCGCTCGACCTCCTGCCACTTGTCGAGATCGGCGAGGTCTTGGGCCTCGGGGAAAATCTCTAGGTAGCGGGCCGCCATCTGTGGGTCGGAGATGTGAAAGCTCAGGAATTCCAGGCCGAGCTGGCCCAGCGACGCCGCCATCGACGGGATGGTGAAGGCGGTTTCCTGTGACGGGAACAGCAAATCCCGGCAGCCCGACAACGAATAGAAATCGCGGCTGTGCACGACGCTGCGGGCCGGATGATCGGGCTCCAGTCCAAGCACGACCTGGCGCGCCTTGCGGATGGCGTCGGCGCCGAAAACATCGCCTTTCAAGGCATCCTTGGCTACGCCACTCTCCGCGATGACATCGCGGGCGGCTTGAATGCCCTCCCTAGCGGTCTCGCTGTAAAGGCCGATCTTCATGATACCGCGGGGCTCGAGCAGATCGACGAGGATGCGCCAGCCGGCAACAGGATCGGCCATGTGGTGCAGCACGCCCACGCTTTCTATCAGGTGATAGCGCTCGGCATGATCGCCCAGTTCGGCGACGTCGCCCTGCGCGAAGCGCACATTGGTAAGCTGCATCTCCATCGCCTTACGCCAGGCATAGGCCAGGCTCGGCTTGCTGAGATCGATCCCCAGAACTTTCGAATCCGGATACTGCGTCGCAACGTCGATCGCATGTTTCCCCGTGCCGCAACCGGCGACCAGCGCATTGATCGGTCCTTCGGCGAAAGACGGTGGTTGGTGCTTAGGCGATTGCGCCCTGAGGACGTCGCCCAGCGTGGCGGGCTGCTTGACGGCGACGGTCAGCCAGCGGGGATATGGCCGGGTCTCGTACTGTTCCTGCACGGCCGCCGAGGTTTCGCTTTTGATATCGGTGATGCTTTCGATGTTGTCGGCGATGTCGGCCTCCAGCATCTGGTCTGCCACCTGTTGACCGACTACGCCCATGACGAAGGCCGGCAACCCTGCGACGTCGGTCTGCAGCAGCTTCTCGGCGCCTTCCATATCGCCCAGCGGCCGGTAGCAGGCGGAGACCAGGATGATGCTCCAAAACGCCGTATCGGCGCTCATCGCCTGGGGGTCGAGCTGGTCGAAGGCGCGCCTGATATCTTTCAGCAACACACCCGCGATGGCGCCTTCGCCGGGCGTTTCGCGCCAGGCGTACTGCACGTTGTAGGCTTGCATCGCCAGGGCAGCGACGAACTGGGGCTGGCGCCCCACGGCCGCTTCGACCGGATACGGTGCGACGCCTTCCTCGAGGATCACCCGGCGCAGGCGGGTCAGCACAAGCTCGAAGTCCGCATCGACGATTATGGTGCGCATGAGCAGGCTGCGCACCAGAATGCTTGAGAAGAAGCCGTCGAAGACGCCGCCGGAAACGGCGGCCGCCAGGGCATCGACGTTTTCCTCCTGGGCCATGGCCAGCAAGCCCTGGAACATTTCGGTGCGTTTGACCAGCGCGACGCCGGCGTTGACCAGGGCCTGGTGGTCCGGGCCTTCGCGCAGGAAGGCGTTCTCGATGGCCCGGCGCACGGCCTCGGGCACGGTAATGAAGGCGCCGCTCCGCAGCAGGTCCTGGAAGTTTTGCCGGAAGGCCGGCTGTTCCGGCGCGACGGCGAGGGCGCGGGCGAAGGCTTCGAGCGCCCCGTCGAGCTCGCCCACTTCGCGCAGCGCCACACCCAGGTTGGATTGGGCGCTGGGATTGGTCGGCTGGAGGGCGACCGCCCGGCGCAAGGCCTCGATGCCTTCGCCGACGTATTCGTTCTCCATCGCCAGAAGGCCGAGGTTGGTGTAGGCCTCGAAGAATTCCGGGTTGATGGCCGTGGCGCGGCGGTAGGCGGCCAGGGCTCCGGCGGTCTCGCCCTGGGCGCGCAGCGTTTCGGCGAAATTGAGATGGTATTGCGGATTGTCGGGCTGGGCCGCCAGGGCACGCTGCAGGTGCTCGGTGGCGGCGGCCGGATCGCCGGTCTGAAAGGCAATCAGGCCCAGCAGATGGTGCGCTTCGCCGTTCTCGGGTTCGGCTTCGAGGACGGCCTCGTAGGCCGCCTTGGCGCCCGCCAGGTCGCCGGCGCTGTGATGGGCAATGCCGGCTTGGAGAGCGGCCTGGCTGCCGCTGGCATCCTCCGCCTCGGGACCGGCGGAGTTGGGATCTTGATCGGTCAAGGTCTCGTCCGTTTAAGGGAAGTTCGGTTGGGCGGCTTCATAGCACGCCGCCCGCCGCACCGCCAGCGTTGCCAGATCGGAAGCTAATGAAAATCCCGTGACGGAAAGCTGGCGGGATCGGCGACCGAGGGCAGCAGGGGATGTTTCTCGGAAATCGAGG
>CAZGTM010000013.1:0-73374 GCA_964528595.1 uncultured Rhodospirillaceae bacterium | reverse complement strand
CTTAAACCAATTCCAAACATCATATTAAGAACGCTCCAATTGGGTCAACGCCCATGGACACAATACGTCGTCATCAGTCGCCGGGTTTTTCATCATCGTCGAACAGGATTCGGTTGGCAGCCCCTTCCATGTCCTCGAACTGATTGCGTTTCAGCGCCCAGAAAAACAGCAGCAATCCGCCGCCTCCGAGGCAAAGCGCGACAGCCACCAGGATGATCAGGTTTTCCATATGCCTTCCTAACGCCTGCCGCCGAGCCGCAGCGCGTTGACCATGACGACAATCGACGAGGTGGACATGGCGACGGCGGCAAACAGCGGTGTCACCAATCCGGCGACGGCAAAGGGAATGGTAACCACATTATAGGTCAAGGAAAAACCAAGGTTTTGGGCGATGATCCGCCGGGCCCGTCGCGATGTCTGCAAGATCTCCCGGACCGGCGCCAGTCGCCCGCCCTGAAACACCGCGTCGGATGCCGTCTGGCTGATGTCGGCGGCGCTTGACGGTGACAACGAGACGAACGCCGCCGCCAGGGATGGCGCATCGTTCAGGCCATCTCCCACCATCAGGACCCGACGGCCCGCCTGGGAAACCTGGTGCAAATACTGGTGTTTGCCAGCGGGATCCACGCCGCCCTGATAGTCCGTCACACCCAGTTCTGCAGCCACGCGGGCCACCGTTTCGGGCCGGTCGCCGGAAAGGATCCGGATGTCGTATCCCTGCGCGGTCAGCGCACCGATAACCTCGGCCGCATCGGACCTCAGTTCGTCGGCGAAGACGAACTGGGCGGGGGCATCATCACCGACGCGAAGCCACATCTCGGGACCGTCGGCTTCACCCGCCGAGTCGACGCCGCAAAACGCGCGGCTGCCGAGGCGTACCTCGACCCCGGAGGAGCGGGCCGATAACCCACCGCCCGATACTTCGCGAACGTCGGATAACTGAACGACCTCGCAGCTCAATGCCCCGGCCGCCGTAACGACGGCTTTGGCCAGGGAGTGGCGGCTATGCACCGCCAGGGACGCGGCAATGCTCAAATCCTCACCGGACGGGTCGTTGACCAGAACCGGGCGTCCTTCGGTCAACGTGCCGGTCTTGTCGAACACGATGGTATCGACCTGCGCCAGACGCTCCAGCGCCGTCGCCGTCTTGAGCAGGACGCCCCGGCGCATCAGGCGGGAGGCCGCCGCCACCTGAGCAGCGGGCACGGCCAACGCCAGGGCACAGGGACAGGTGATAATCAGGACGGCCACGCCGTTCAAAAGCGCCTGCTCCCAGCCCGCGCCGACGACCATCCAGCCGATAAAGGTCGCGGCCCCCATGACGTGGACGACCGGCGCATACAGCCGCGCAACCCGTTCGGCGAGGTCGACATAGGCCGCCTTGCCGTGTTCCGCCTGTTCCATCAGACGTACGATTTCAGCCAGTGCCGTGGCCTCGCCTGTCGCCGTCGCCCGCACCTCCAGGGGCTGGCCGACATTGAGTGTGCCGGCGTTGACGCCGCTCCCCGGCCTCACCGCGACCGGCAGGCTTTCACCGGTCAGCAGGCTCTGGTCGATATCACTTTGACCGCGCAAAACCTCACCATCCACGCCGATGCGTTCACCCGCGGCGACGATAACGGTCTTGCCGGGAGCGACATCCTCGGGGCGGCAGGTGCGGCGGCTGCCGTCGGCTTCCAGAACCGTCACTGTCCGGGTCGACAACGCCAGCAAATGGGCGGCGGACGACCGCGCCCGGCTGCGCGCCCGCTGATCGAGATAACGACCGATCAACAGGAAGAACAGTAGGCCGACAGCGGAATCGAAGTAGGCGTAGCGGGCGCCAGTCGCGGTCAGATAGAGGCTCATGGCGGCGGTTATGACGACGGCCAGCGAGATCGGCACGTCCATGTTGACCCGCCCCCTCGCCAAAACCGACAGGCCGGAGCGGAAGAAAGGCTGGCCCGCATAGACGATGGCCGGCAGCGCGATGAGAGCGGATATCCAATGCATCAGATCCCGCGTCGCCGGCCCCATGCCCTGGCTGTAGCCGGCCCATACGGAGACGGACAGCAGCATCACGTTGGCGGCGGCGAAACCCGCCACGGCCATTGCCTTGAGCAATTCGCGGTCGCGGGCGGCGCGGCTTTGCTCGACCAGTTCGGCATCGTAGGGGAACAGGCGATAACCCAGTTTCAGCACCGGTTCGACGATGTTTCCGGCGAGCTCGGCCGGTCCATGCCAGACCAGACGCAGGCGCTGGGTCGTCATATTGACGCGGGCCGACGTCACGCGGTCGTCCCGCGCCAGGACCTGTTCGATCAGCCAGCCGCAGGCGGCGCACTGATATCCTTCGATCACCAGCGACATTTCCGAGTTTTGCGCGGCGCCCTCGCCGTCGGTCTTCGCATGCAGCGAAAAATCGAGATCCAACTGGCTGTCATCGGGTTTCAGGGGCCGGATTGTGTCGTCGAGTTGCCGGGTGCGGTAGTATTTGTCGAGGCCCATCCCCGCCACCAGGTCATGGGCCATCGAACAGCCGGGGCAGCAGAACCGCCCCTGGTCGTTCTCCGTGATCGCACCCGGGATGAGCGGCAAACCGCAGTGATCGCAGGCGTTGACGCTTAGCCCGTCCACGTCACTTCACGGTGAAGCGTTGCTTCAGGCGAAAGACCTCATCGGCTTTGCGCACGGTCACGTCGGCCTCCCATTGTCCGGCCAGGGGAAATTCCAGATTGGCGACATAGCGCCCCGGCTGCTGTTCCGCCAGCTTCACAGAGAAATCATGGCCTTCGTGGGTCGGCCGGCGCATTTGCACGCTGACCTCGGCGGCGGAGATGGCTTGGGCGTCCTTGGACTTTAGGTCGAGGTCCAACCTGTTGCCGGACAATCTTAATTCGGCCGTCCAACCGAGATTTTTCTGCCGTTCGGCCGCCGCCAGTTTGTCGTTGTAGAGCCGTCCCTTTTCATAGGCGTCTTCGGTCTCCAAACCCGTCCAGGACTCGGTCGCGAAAAACACCAGAAAGATATTGGCGATGAATATGATGCCGAAAAATGCCGCCAGCCACCAAAGCGGCCAGGCCCCCTTGTACATCTGGCGCCACGACGGTCGGGTCATCGCTCCGGTCCCCTGAAGGTCGTCTCATGCTCCTTTGCCTCGCCAGTGACCAGATCCACCAGGACGAAGCGCAAGGTTTGCGAACCCGCATGGACCGCACTCTCAGGCGCGCGAACAAAGACGCGGTAGGTGCCCACGGTATCGGCCCTGACGGCGAGATCGATACTGCGTACGGGTTCCTTGGCCTGGCCGATGACCGTCATCTCGGCGTCATCAATTCCCGCCAGGGACAGTCGGAAGGATTTCGGCTCACGTACCATGTTGAGCACTTTGAAGGTGTAGCCGTTGCGGATGCCGCCGTCCGATAGCTTGACATACAGCGGATTGCGGTCGCGCAGGACGTTGATGGAGGTCTCCGCCCGAAACACCAGGGCCGCCAGCATCGCCATGCTGACAATCACCAGGATAAGCGTATAGACGATCGTCCGGGCCCTCAGGAAATGGTACTTGGGCTTCTGAGTGTCTGGCGGGGCATTCAGGCTCCGTAAGGTGTCGAAGCGGACCAGGCCCTGGGGCAGGCCGAGTTTGTCCATCACGCCGTCGCAGGCGTCGGCGCACAGGCCGCAGCCGATACATTCGAGTTGCTGGCCATCGCGGATGTCGATGCCCGTGGGGCACACCACGACGCACTGCTTGCAGCTGACGCAATGCCCGCGCCCTTCCCAGGCATCGCCCTTGCGGTAGGCGCCGCGCGGCTCACCGCGCCGGGTGTCGTAGCTGACGATCAGGCTGTCGTCGTCGATCATGGCGCCCTGGAAGCGGGCATAGGGGCACATGTAGGTGCAGACCTGTTCGCGCGCCCAGCCCGCCAGCAGATACGTCGATGCCGTGAACCCCCCGATAAAGGCATAAACCGTGAAGGAGCCCTGCCCCAAAAGGAGTTCAACCAGCAGCGTCGGCGCATCGTTAAAATAGAACACCCAGGCGCCGCCGGTCGCCAGCGCGATCAGCAGCCAGGCCGCGTGTTTGGATATTTTCTTGGTAACTTTGCCAAGCGTGAGCGGACCTTGGTCGAGACGCATGCGGGCGGCGCGGTCTCCCTCGATCTTGCGTTCGACCCACATGTAGAGATCGGTCCAGACAGTCTGCGGACAGGCATAACCGCACCACACCCGCCCCGCCACGGCGGTGGCGAAAAACAGGGCGATCGCGGCAATGATGAGAACGCCGGTGAGATAGTAGACTTCCTGAGCCCAGATCTCGATGAAGAAGAAATAGGCCTTACGGGCCGGCATATCGATCAACAAGGCCTGTCCGGGCGCGCCCTCGCCCCGGTCCCAGCGCAACCAGGGACCGATGTAGTAAGCGCCCAGAGTCAGCCACAGCGCCAGCCATTTCAACCGGCGGAAGTAGCCCTGAATAGCCTTGGGATAAATTTTGACCCGAGCCGCGTAGAACTGGACCGGCTCGTCCGGGGAATCGCTCATATATTGCCTAGCCTATAGCTCCCGCTCACCGGAGCGTTGATCACAGAGACCTGACGGTAGGTTGCCGATTACTCCCCATATCGGCTCGTTGTCAATGCCGGTCTATTGCCCTCCGCCCAGGGAATGGACGTAGATGGCCAGCGACTTTATTGTCGCGTCGTCCAGCCGTCCCACCCAGGCCGGCATAACGCCGCCGCGCGATTGCGATACGGTCTCTACGATCGTCGCCTTGTCGCCACCGTAGAGCCAGAGTTGGTCGTTCAGGCGCGGGGCACCCTGCTCGATATCGCCTTGGCCCGTTTCACCGTGGCAGGCGGCGCAGTTCTCCTCGTAGATTACGGCACCTTTGGGCGATGCCGCACCTTTGCCGCTGAGTGACAGCACATGGTCTGAGACGGCGCTGATCTCGCCCTCGTTCAGCATGCCGTCGGTGCCGAATGCCGGCATTTCGGAATCCTTGGTGTCTTCGTGCTTGGACCGTATGCCGAAGCGGATGGTGCTGTCGATGACCGCCAGATTACCTCCCCACAGCCAATGATCGTCATTCAAGTTGGGATAGCCGACGAACCCCTGGGCGCCCGAACCATGGCAGGGCGCGCAGTTGTCACCGAAGGCCGCCCGGCCGCCGGCTAGGGCGAAATTCAGCAGATCGGCGTCGGCGCGCACGCCCTCGATGTCGGTTTGGGTGATGCGGTCGAGATATCCGGCCTGCGCGGCCTTGGCCACTTCCATGGTTTCGGCCAGTTGAGTGTGTTGGGTCCAGCCAAGGACGCCCTTGGTGCCGCCGCCGGGTGTCGGCCAGGCGGGATACAGCACCCAGTAGACCACCGACCAGATGATCGTCGCCCACAGAATATAGAGCCACCATCGCGGCAAGGGGTTGTTGAGTTCCTTGATGCCGTCCCACTCGTGCCCGGTGGTTTCGGTTCCGGTAATCGAATCTTTTTCAATCTTAGTCGGCATTGTCTGCCCTCTTGTCTTCATCCCGGAACGGGATGGAACCGTAATCTTCGAACTTGCTCTTGTTTTTCGGACGGTAGGCCCAGAACAAGATTCCCGCGAACAGCGCCATGAACAGGATCAGTCCGAACCAGGTCGAAATCGTTCTGATGCTTTCATAGTCCATGGCGCTTTAACTCCTCGAACGCCTTAGCTGGCCGGCTTGTAGCTCTCGAAATCGACCAGCGTGCCCAGCATCTGCAGGTAGGCCACCAGGGCGTCGAGTTCGGAAATAAAGTCGGGATTGCCGTCGAAATCCGCCGCCTGGGCCTTGGGGTAGCGCGCGATGACCGCTTCGGCCTCGTCGAGATCGTCCTGCGCCTGCGCTTTCACGTCGTCGACCGCGTTGGCGATCATGCCATCCGAATATGGCGTGCCCAGCAATTTGAGGGCGGCAAGGTGATCGGCGATATCGGCGTAGTCCAACTCGTTCTCCGCCAGGAAGGGATACTGCGGCATAACCGATTCCGGCACGATGCTTTGGGGATTGATCATGTGCGCGACATGCCAGTCGTTGGAGTACTTGCCGCCGACCCGGGCGAGATCCGGCCCGGTCCGCTTGGAGCCCCATTGGAACGGCCGGTCATACATGCTCTCCGCCGCCAGGCTGTAGTGGCCGTAGCGTTCGACCTCGTCGCGGAAGGGGCGGACCATCTGGCTGTGACAGGTGTAGCAGCCTTCACGGATATAGATATTCCGGCCGGCCAATTCGAGTGGCGAGTAGGGCCGCATGCCCTCGACCTTTTCGATCGTGCTTTCCATGAAGAACAGCGGAACCAGTTGCACGATGCCGCCGATCGAGATGACGATCAGCGTACCGATCAGCAGCAGGATGGAGTTGGTTTCGAATATTTCGTGTTTCATTGTCTTTCCTCCACCCGTCTCACGCCGCTACCGGGGCGCCGATCGGCGCCTCGTCGCGAAGATCGCCCTTGATCGTGCGCCAGACGTTGTAGGCCATGATCAACGAGCCGATGACGAACAGGCCGCCCCCGGCGGCGCGGATGACGTAGAACGGCATCATTGCCTCGACGGTCTCAACGAACGAATACTGCAGGAAACCAAGTGAATCGTAGGCCCGCCACATCAGGCCCTGCATGATGCCGGAAACCCACATGGCGGTGACGTAGAACACGATACCGATGGTAGCGACCCAGAAGTGGACGTTGACCAGCCGCAGCGAATAGAGGCGTTCCCGGCCCCATAGCTTGGGCACCAGATAATAGATTGCGCCGAAGCTGACGAAGCCGACCCAGCCCAGCGCGCCGGAGTGGACGTGGCCGATGGTCCAGTCGGTGTAGTGGCTCAGCGCGTTGACGGCCTTGATGGACATCATCGGGCCTTCGAACGTGCTCATGCCGTAGAAGGCGATGGAGGTCACCATGAGCCGCAGCACGGGATCGGTGCGCAGTTTGTCCCAGGCCCCCGACAGCGTCATGATGCCGTTGATCATGCCGCCCCATGAGGGCATCCAGAGCATCACCGAAAACGTCATGCCCAATGTCTGGGCCCAGTCCGGCAGCGCGGTGTAGTGGAGGTGGTGAGGTCCGGCCCAGATATAGAGAAAGATCAGCGACCAGAAGTGAACCACCGATAACCGGTAGGAATAAACCGGCCGCTCGGCCTGCTTCGGCACGAAGTAATACATGATGCCGAGGAAACCCGCGGTGAGGAAGAAGCCGACGGCGTTATGGGCGTACCACCACTGCGTCAGCGCATCCTGAACGCCGGCCCAGACGACGTAGCTTTTGGTCCAGGACACCGGGATTGCCAGGTTGTTGACGATGTGCAGCACCGCCACGGTGACAATGAAGGCCAGGAAGAACCAGTTGGCGACATAGATATGGGGCTCGCGCCGGCGCGCCAGGGTGCCGACGAAAACGATGAAGTACAGCACCCAGACCACCGTGAGGAAGAGATCGACGAACCACTCTGGCTCGGCGTATTCCTTGCTTTGGGTAACGCCGAGCACATAGCTCAGCGCGGCCATGACGATGAAAATCTGGTAGCCCCAGGCGACGACCCAGCCGAGCGGACCGCCATAAAGGCGGGCCCGGCAAGTTCGCTGCACGGCGTAGTAGGAGCTGGCAAGCAAAGCATTGCCGCCGAAGGCGAAAATGACCGCCGAAGTATGCAGCGGACGCAGACGCCCGAAGGAAATCCATTCAAGTCCAAAATTCAGGGACGGCCAAGCCAACTGACAGGCAATAACCAGACCGACGAGAAATCCGACAACACCCCAAAATACCGTGGCGACCGTGAGAAATCGTACGACGGAATCCTGATATGTCTCCGCCACCGCCACAGCCTCGTTCGGGGCTGCCTCAGCCATTGCACTCACGTTGCAAACCTTTCGATGATCTTTTCTGCGCGATTGGATCTAAACCAAATTACCGGTAATTGGCGTTGATTTAAATCAAGGTTACGATTTTTCTAATTCAACTCGACTGGAGGTTAAAGTCAACCGACGGCTGGCATTTCCACTTGCGTCAAAGCGTCGCATCTCGAAACCGGCGGGGATTCGATACCGCGCCCACTGCTCTTACATCACCCGCTGCGTGCTTGCCGGCATCTGATCTTTCATGATGCAGGCGCCCGGGAACTCAACGGTTACCTTCGTCCCTACGTTGGGCGTGCTCTCGAGAAAGAGTGCACCGCCATGCAGCTCTACAAACGATTTGGTCAGGGGCAACCCCAGGCCGACACCTTCAAAATTCCGCGTCATCGAGCCGTCGGCCTGGCCGAACGGTTCAAGAACCCGAGGCAGATCGTCCGGTGCTATACCGATGCCGTTGTCTTCGACAGCCACTTGCAAGGCGCCGTCGCTGGCCAGTTCGGCCGACACGGAAACCTGGCCGCCATTGGCCGAAAATTTGACCGCATTGGACATCAAATTCGCCAGGATCTGCCGGAAAATACGCGGATCGACATATATGTGCGGCATATCCGGGGAAATATTCATCCTGAATTCGACGTTTTCCTTCTCGGCCCGCGCCCGCAACATGGTTTCAACCCTCTCCACGGTCTCGGCGATGTCGACTTCCTGTTCATGAAGGCTGACTTGCCCGGCTTCAATACGGCTGAGGTCGAGGATATCGTTGATGATCTCCAGCAGGTGGGTGCCGCTGTCACGGATGTCTCCGGCGTACTCGACGTAGCGCGGGTCGCCGACTTCACCAAACGGGGCGGTCTGAATAATCTCCGAAAAACCCAGGATCGCGTTCAAAGGCGTCCGCAATTCATGACTGACGTTAGCGAGGAATTCCGATTTGGCCCGGTTAGCGAGTTCCGCCTGGTGCATGGCATCGCGCAAGGCGTCTTCGCGGTCAGTCATTTCGGTAATGTCGCTGGTCACCGTAAGCGTGCCGCCGTCGTGGGTTTGGATGTCGACGATCTCCAGGCGCCGGCCATCGAGCTGGGTTCGATAACTGGGTTTGCCATCACGGCGTTTGAACTGGGCGATGCGCGCCTTTATGAACGCCTCAACGCCCTCGTCATCGCTCCCGAATACGCCCCGCCTGCGGGCCTCCAGCAACGCCTCTTCATATGATATGCCGGGTTTGATGTACTCGCCGGCAGCGTCAATCGTATCAACAAACTGCTGGTTATAAAGCACCAGCTTTCCGTCGGGATCCCAAAGCGAAAGATTTTGCGAAATACTGCCGATGGCGTCTTCCATGTGGGCTTGGGACGTTGCCAGACGCTCCTCATACAATAGCCGGTCGGAGATATCCCGCAGCATGACCGTGAAAAGCATGCCGTCCGCGGTTTCGAGCTTCGAGATGGCGGCTTCCGCCGGGAACTCCTCGCCGCCCTTACGCTTGGCCAAAATCGGGGGTCTGTTCCCCATGCCTTTGGCGTGAACCTCGGATTCTGAAAATTCCATGATCATATTGTCATGAATGGCATGAAATTTTTCCGGCAGGAGAATATCCAGGTGTTTACCCATGACCTCCGTCGCCTCATAGCCAAACGTCAATTCGGCGCCGGTATTAAAGATCTGAATTTTCGATTGTTCGTCGATCGCGATGATCGATTCGGGCGCCATTTCGATGATGCCTGACACGCGCGACTCGGATGACCGCAAGGCTTCCTCGATATTCTTGAATTCCGTAATGTCGTGTTGGAGTAGTACTGTGCCGCCATCGCTGGTGCGGCGTTCCTTCACGTGCACCCAAGTCCCCGGTCCAAGTTGGTGCACGCGATCGGATGGCAGATTGCGGTGGGCGGTCAAGCGGTCATCGAAAAAGGCTTCGCTTTCGCCCCCTTCGATAATGTAGCCATCGCTGAACACCCATTCACGCAAATGATCTTCAAACGTACGGCCCAATTGCAAGGAATCGGGGGACGTCTGATTGACCATATCGGCGTATTTCGAATTGAATTGGACCAACCGGTCTTCGCTGTCGAAAAGCGCAAAGCCGTCCTCCAGCGATTCCACCGCGTCTTTCAGGGTGCGGCGGGAATATTCCTCCAACTTACGGATTTCGTACTCCGCCGATTCATCGGTTGCCGTTCCCCGATATCCCTGAAATTCGCCGTCAGGACCAAACACCGGACTGCCGCTGACACGGATGTGAAGGGATTTGCCATCGGGCCGCAGAATGGAATAACGGAAATCCTGAAATGGTTTGCGCGCCTCGATATCGGCGTTGTGCCGGTCCCATTTCCCGCTATCCGCCAGATCTTCAGGGGTTAACACGCCCTGAATGACTTTCATCCGATCGCGCCCGAGCTGCGAGCCGGATTCGATGGTCGTGATGAGTTCGTTCCGTCCGTCAAAAGCCCTGTACTTCATGTCAGCGTCCGTTTCCCAGAACCAATCCGAACTGGATTCAGCAAAATCGCGGAACCGTTCTTCTCGTTCCTGGCGCTCTTGTACCGCCTCCGACCTTTCGGCGACGCGGCCCAGTTGGGCTCCAACCCGGCTAAGAATCTCCAACAGTTCCAAATCAGGTTCGGCGACGTCCCGCGTGAAAAACTCCAATACCGCAATGACGCGGTCGCCGGACAGAGCGGGGAAAGCGAATGCGCCATGCACGCCGATGTCATCCGCCACCTGGGCCCGGGGAAAGTTACCGTCGGTCATGACATCCGGAATCCAGGCCGGCTGGCCGGTAAAGAAGACGCGTCCCGGAAGGCCGACACCGGGTTCGAAGGTCGTTTTGGCCGTTACCTGCTTGAAAACCGAAAACGAACCCTGCTTCGAGGTGCTCCAAATCCCCATCGGATCCAACCTGTTTCCCTCAGCATTGGGGACGTAGGCGTGACCGATCGGCCATCCCGTCGCCAGACACACCTCGTCCAGGCCAACCTGGAGGGCCTCCTCCAGGTTGGTGGCCTGGTTGGCGGCGATGGCAATGTTGCCGAGCAGCTTAAGCAGCAAACTCTGACGCTTCAGGGCGGTTTCGGTCGCCAGACGCCCGGTTACGTCCCGCGCGATGATCATGACGTGATCGGCATCATCCCGCTCGGGCAGCCTTTGACCGCGAACTTCCACGATGCGCCAGGATCCGTCCTTGTGCCGGAACCTGAATTGCGGTCGTCGACGCTCTCCAGGCTCCTCGGCGCGCACGGCATTTACCAGCCCTTTGATGATGCGTTCCCGCTCCCCCGGGGCTGCGTAATGCCAAATCGGCTTGCCCTGCATCTCCTCGATTGAGTAGCCGAGCACCTCCGTCACCGACGGGCTCGCGTAGATCACCATGCCGTCACCGGCGATGATGGCGATAACATCCAAGGCGTTTTCCGCCAGCGAGCGGAACTGGGCTTCTGACGCCGCGCGTTCACGTTCCGTCAATTCCGCTTCCGTGATGTCTTGCACGGTGCCGATAACGCGAACCGGATTCAGATCCTTGTCGCAAATGACTTCGGCGCGTTCGCGCACGATGCGGGTCGAACCGTCCGGCCGAATGACTCGGTGATCGATCTCGTACCCGCCCCGTGATTTCACGGCGTCGGACCACACCTCCAAAACCATTTTTCGGTCATCCGGGTGGACACCGGTGATGAATGTCGTACCGGTCGTCTCCTTATCGGACGGATTGAGGCCAAAAATGCGGTAGGTTTCGTCCGACCAGATGACCTTGTCGGTTGCCAGATCCTGGTCCCAACTGCCGATATGCGTGATGGTTTCCGCCACTGACAAGGCTTCCTCGGCCAGCTTGCGTTCCTTGCTGGCGGCAAGTAGATCGTCGCGCGCCCGGCCCAGGCGAGTGGTGTAAATGAACAGGAAGGCGATGGCGCATATGAGGGCGGCGCCAAGGGTCAGGACAAGATTTGGCACACCAGACCCATCCGCCGCCAGGGCACTGGTCGATCCAAATGGAACGAGCACCGCCGCGCAGATTATCATTGCCGGAAAATACCCCCGCTCCCGGCAAAATCCTCTATTACGCTGATGTGGTATCAAACCGTTCCACCAAGCAGGGCCTCGAAATACCGTAAATCCGTGCCCCCGGCGGCTATAAATACCAGATTTTCCGCCATTTCAGCAAAGAAAAAGGGGACACACCGAAGTGTGTCCCCTGTTCCAAGCTCGCGTGGCGCGATAGGCGCCCGCGAGGCAGTGGCGGTTTACATCATGCCGCCCATACCACCCATGTCGGGCATGCCGCCGCCCATCGGGGCAGCCGGCTTGTCTTCAGGCTTCTCGGCAACCATGGCTTCGGTGGTGACCAAAAGACCGGCTACCGAAGCGGCGTCCTGAAGCGCCGTGCGGACGACCTTGGTCGGGTCGATGATGCCCTTTTTGACCATGTCCACATAAGCTTCGTTCTGAGCGTCGAAGCCGCGCTTGTTGTCCTTCTGCTCCAGCAGCTTGCCGGATACCACGGCGCCGTCGAAACCGGCGTTTTCGGCGATCTGGCGAATTGGCGCCTGCAGGGCACGGCCGACGATGTCAACGCCGACCTGCTGGTCGTTGTTTTCGACCGTAACGCCCTTGAGCGATTTGATGGCGTAAAGAAGCGCCGTACCGCCACCGGGGACGATACCTTCTTCGACAGCCGCGCGGGTCGAGTGCAGAGCGTCATCGACGCGGTCCTTGCGTTCCTTGACCTCGATCTCGGTGATGCCGCCGACCTTGATCACGGCGACACCGCCGGCGATCTTGGCAAGACGTTCCTGCAGCTTCTCGCGGTCGTAGTCCGAGGTGGTTTCGTCGATCTGAACACGGATCTGGCCACAGCGGGCTTCGATCTCTTTCTTCTTGCCGGCGCCGCCGACGATCGTCGAATCATCCTTCGAGATGTTGACGCGCTTGGCCGTACCGAGCATGTCGAGCGTGACATTCTCGAGCTTGATGCCGAGGTCTTCGGAGATGACCTGGCCGCCCGTGAGCACGCCGATGTCCTGCAGCATGGCCTTGCGGCGGTCACCGAAGCCCGGGGCCTTGACGGCCGCAACCTTGAGGCCACCGCGCAAACGGTTGACGACCAGCGTTGCAAGGGCTTCGCCTTCCACATCCTCGGCAATGATCAGCAGCGGACGGCTGGACTGAACGACGGCTTCGAGAACCGGCAACATAGCCTGCAGATTCGAGAGCTTGCTCTCGTGCAGCAGGATGAAGGGATCATCCATCTCGGCAATCATCTTGTCCGAGTTGGTGATGAAGTACGGGCTGAGGTAGCCGCGGTCGAACTGCATGCCCTCGACGACGTCAAGCTCGGTGTCGAGACCCTTGGCCTCTTCAACCGTGATGACGCCTTCCTTGCCGACGCGCTGCATGGCTTCGGAAATGATGTCGCCGATTTCGGTTTCGCCGTTGGCGGAAATCGTGCCGACCTGGGCAACTTCCTCGTTCGAAGCGATCTTCTTCGAGCGCTTCTGGATGTCCTTGACCACGGCGGTTACCGCCAGGTCGATGCCGCGCTTGAGGTCCATCGGGTTCATGCCGGCGGCAACAGCCTTGGTGCCTTCGCGGACAATGGATTGGGCCAGAATGGTTGCCGTCGTTGTGCCGTCACCGGCCTCGTCGGCGGTCCGGGAAGCGACTTCCTTGACCATCTGAGCGCCCATGTTCTCGAACTTGTCGGCAAGCTCGATCTCCTTGGCGACGGTAACGCCGTCCTTGGTGATGCGCGGGGCGCCGAAAGACTTGTCGAGAACGACGTTGCGGCCCTTGGGACCGAGGGTGACCCTGACCGCATCGGCCAGGATGTCGACGCCCTGCAGCATGCGCGTGCGGGCATCCGTATCGAATTTTACTTCCTTGGCAGGCATTCCTGATTGCTCCTAGGAAAAAGGGAAATTTGGGTGATAGCAGGGAAAAAGTACCGGAAAACCGGTGATTACTTTTTCTTCTTGCCGAGTTCGATCACGCCCATGATGTCGGACTCTTTCATGATGACGAGTTCCTCGCCATTGACAGAGACCTCGGTGCCTGACCATTTTCCGAACAGAACGCGGTCGCCGGCTTTGACGTCCAACGGCGTAACCTTGCCGTCGTCACTGCGGGCGCCCGAGCCGACGGAGACGATTTCGCCTTCCATGGGCTTTTCCTGTGCGGTATCGGGAATAATAATTCCGCCGGCCGTTTTCTCTTCCGAGTCAAGCCGACGAACCAGCACGCGATCGTGCAGGGGCCGAAACTTCATACCTGGATCCTCCTCCGGTGTTGTTTCGCTTACAAAAAATAGTTCGTTCTAGTGAACCTTTGTGACCTAGCACTCACATAAAGAGAGTGCCAAGCCGCGAGCGGGATGTAATGCATCCCGCTGCCCATTGCAAGGGGTAAGCCGCTAAAAAGTACCGATTTTCGTCAACAAGCTGCGAATCGGGCCTAAATCCCGAATTCCGGCGCAACCTCGTCGGCAAACAGGCGCAGGGAGCGATGGACCAGCGCCTGATCGAGCGCGCCGAAATCGGCCAGCAGCATGATGTTGCGAACCCCCAGGCCGTGCATTTCACGGACCCGGTCCAAGGCCGTGTCGGGGCTGCCGAAGATGCAGTAGCGCCGGGCGGTGATTTCATCCCAACCCGCCGATTTGCCGTAGAGCCTGGACGCGACGTAGGCGTCGAAGGCCGTTTCCGCTTCCGCTTTGGCCTGTTCGTCGGTATCCGCGATGTAGGCGTGAAAGGCAAAGCCGATGGCCGGAGGCTCGCCGGGATGTCCCCCGTCCGCCCAACCGCGCTTGTATTGGTCGACGATCTCCCCGACCTCGGCCAGATCCGTCACCGTGGCATATGGCACCGAAAGCAACCGCCGGCCTGCCCTGCCAACGTGGTAGACGACCTCCTTGCGCAGCACGGCGACATAAATCGGCGGCGTCGGTTGTTGGACGGGCTGGACATTGAGCGTCACGTCCCCGGCCTTTACGTAGTCGCTGTCGGCCTCGATTTGCTCGCCGGCGAGGGCGCGGGTCAGAACGTCGAGTTTTTCGTCGAAGATCTCCCGTTTGAATTCGCCCGACAGCCGGAAGCCCGCGAACTCGTGCTTCAGGTAACCCGAGCCCACACCCAGGATCAATCGGCCCTGCGACAGCATATCCACCATGGCGTAGCTCTCAGCCGCAAGGAGCGGATTGCGGAAGGGCAGGACGCTGACCGCGACGCCCAGGCCGATACGCGATGTCCGCTGGCTGGCGGCGGCGAGGAAAACGGCGGGATTGGGGATGACACCGTATTCGTGGAAGTGATGCTCCGCCACCCAATAGGCGCTGTATCCGAGTTCCTCGGCCAGAACCATGTTCTCAAGCGTTTCTTCGTAGTACCGGGCGACGGTGCGCGGACCGTCGGGATAATGATCCTGGACGGAAAACACCGAAAATTCACAGGCCGGAACCGACATGGAAACCCCCTCCGGGAAATCGCGAAAATCAGCCTTCGTAGCGCACGACGGCCTGGTCGATGGCGCCGAAGATGCTGGCGCCCTGCTCATCGAGCATTTCTATTTTTATGCGGTCGCCAAAGCGCATGAACGGGGTTTGAGGCTCTCCCTGCTCGATCGTCTCCAGCATGCGCACCTCGGCAATGCAGGAGGAGCCGTTGGAGCGGTCGAGGTTGGATACCGTGCCCGAACCGATGATCGTGCCGGCGCCCAGGTGCCTCGACTTGGCGGCATGGGCGATAAGTTGGGGGAAATCGAACGTCATGTCGACGCCGGCGTTGGGTGATCCGAAACGTTCGCCGTTGAGGTCGGACAACAGCGGCAAATTGATCTTGCCGCCGTCCCAGGCCGGCCCGATTTCGTCCGGCGTGACGGCAACCGGTGAAAAGGCGGTGCTGGGCTTGCCCTGGAAAAAGCCAAAACCCTTGCCCAGTTCCGCCGGAATGAGGTTCCTCAGGGAGACGTCGTTGACCAGCATAAGCAGTTTGATGTGCCCGCCCGCGGTATCCGGCGACAGTCCCATCGGCACGTCATCGGTAATCACGGCGACTTCGGATTCGAAATCGATACCCCAGTCCTCGTCCCCAAGGGGAATATCGTCGCAAGGACCGATGAAACCGTCCGAGCCGCCCTGGTACATCAGGGGATCCGTCCAGAAGCTGTCCGGCAACACGGCGCCGCGCGCCTTGCGCACCAACTCGACGTGATTGACGTAGGCGCTGCCGTCGGCCCACTGATAAGCGCGCGGCAGCGGCGCCGCCAATGCCGCCGGATCAAGCGCGAAACTCTCCGGCGCGTGGCCCGCATTCAGCCGATCATAAACCAGGCCCAGTTCTTCCGCGACGCCGTCCCACTGTTCAACCGCCTGCTGCAGGGTCGGCGCGATATGGGAAACCTCTACCGCCAGCGCGAGATCCTTGGCCACAACGCACAAACGACCGTCGCGGCCGGACTTTAGGGACGCAAGTTTCATCTAAAAATTGCTCCTGAAATTTGCTTTACTTGGCTATCAACACATTTTCTTAAATGCTAGTTTCGACTGAAACTAATTACAAGTCGGGTTTTGGAGTTTCAACTGACATGACGCAGAAAAAAAAGAAGTCCGTCAACCGCACCAACGAAGATGTCCTGGCCCTGGAGGAATTCCTCCCCTACCGCCTGTCGGTATTGACCAATCTGGTCAGTTCGGCCATCGCCCGGGAATACAGCAGCCGTTACAGCTTGAGCATCGCCGAATGGCGGGTCATGGCGGCACTGGGCCGGTTTCCGGGCCTTTCGGCGGTTGAGGTCGCGGAACGGACGGCGATGGACAAGGTCAAAGTCAGCCGGGCCGTGGCTTCCCTGCACAAGGCCGGCAGATTGAAACGCAAGATTTCCGCTCAGGATCGCCGGCGATCGGTGCTCAGTCTTTCAGCCAAGGGGAACAAAATCTACCGCGACATCATCCCCCGCGCGCGGCACTACGAAAAAGCGCTTTATGATTCGCTCAACTCCGCCGAGACCAAGTCCCTGAACAAACTGATCACCAAACTGACGTCGACGGCTGCTACGCTTTGAGCGTTATATCGCCCACTTCGAGCCCTCAGTCCGCCGGGTCAGCCCACCTGATCGACTTGTAGTCGAAACCGCTTTCGATGGTCGGCTTGATCGTCGCGAAATAGGGCGAGAGGTCGAAATCGCGCGGCGTGAACAGGCTGTGATGCCGGATCCCGAAGATGTCCTCATTACGCCCGTCGTCGCCCTGGGTCACCTTCGGCAGGATCGGATAGCGCACGGATTGGAACGCCTGCGCCAGCAGCGTCGAACAGATCGCCTGCGTGGGGTCGCCGCTGCCGAGGTACAGCATTCGCCGCCGCCAGGACACCGGCACCGGCGGCGTCGGCAGCAGGTAGCGCGCCAGATCGACGACGTTCTTCAGGTCGTAGGAATCGCCGATGTGAGCAACGGCGAAGTCGATCAGGTTTGAACAATCTTCCGGCGACAGCCCGACGGGCCGGCAAATGCGGGTGTTTTGACCGGCATATTTCTCCAGTCCGACCGCCGCAACCCCGTTTACCAGATCGGCTTCCACCAGACAGGGTTGATCGGCGCCCAAGGCATCGCCGACATAAAGAGCGGCATGGGACCAGGTTGACTGCGTCAGGTATTTGATCGCCACCGAAACGCGTTCATTGCCCTCCACCAAAAGGACGTCGCCCGGCTTCAGATGGCGGCGCAGAACGTCGGTTGGAATTACGGAGAACGCCCGATAGTCCCTGACAGGCGTCGTCAGGTAGCGCGCCAAGTATCCGCCCAGCCGGTCCATTACCCAGCCCATTCGGTGCCTCCGCTAGGGTCTAGTGCGCTTCGAGCGCCTCCACGGCCGCCGAAAACCGCCGGAGCTGTTCGTCCGTGTAGGCCTCGTAGTCGTTGTCGAGATGGGAATGCATTTCCGCGGTCATGCTCCACATGGCCTCGCGCAACAACGACAACCCCTTCATCGCCTTGAACCGCCGCCAAATCTCGTCGGTGGGGGAACTTTGATAATAGAGTTCGAGAATACGTGCTTCGGCATCTCCGTCGAGCGCATTGTTGGAGGCCAGGTTGGCCAAGTCGAACATCAAGTGATTGTTGCCGCCGTACTCCCAATCGATAAGCCACAAACGTTCGCCGTCGTCGATCAGGTTCGCAGCCAGCAGGTCGTTGTGGCAGAACTTGTCATCATCATGGCCGACGATCTCGTCCAAATTTTCCGCCAGCGCCATGAATTTAGGTAGATCGGCCGCCAGACGGTAATTGTTGGCGGAAAGCGAGCGGCCATAGAGCCGACAAGCCTCGACGGCGTCAAAGCTGAAACTCCGGCCGCCAAGATGCGCCGGTATGCTCTCATGGTACCGGCGGACCAGATCGACGATGCGCTCCAGCATGGCGGCATCGGCGATATCCTCGGGCGTCAGGGTTTTCCCCTCGATAAATCTGATGACCATGGCGTCGCGATCCGTCAGCATGACTTCCGGCGCGAAGCCGGCGGCATACGCCGCCCGGGAGACGGCAAAATCATGCTCTCGGAGAAGATCGTGCTCGGGGACGTCGCCGCCAATCCTGACGACGAAATGTTCGCCGGCGTCGGTGACCTTGAAATTACTGTTGGATAGACCGCCCGCCAGCGGCTGGGGATCGACCGATCCTTGCCAACAAGGCAGTTCGAGCACCCGGCGGTAAGCTGGATCCTGCCTTAAATCGTCAATAATATTCATATCATTCAATGGCTTAACTAACTCACTATCAAATTCTCTCAGACTGCCAGGTAATCCTCGACATACTCCTCGATGATGCTGTCGAGACTGTCGTCGCCGGGTAATCCCAACGCCAAGGCCCGTGCACTTTCCGTCCTGGTCGGCCAGGTCGCCACGATGGCCTCGACTTCGGGATCCGGCCGGTCCGATATCGGGCCGAGCTCGATGCCCCGGGCCGCCGAGATGCGGCCAAGCGCCTCGATCCCCTCAGCAATCGTAAATGACCTGCTGGGCAAGCCCACGGCGCGGTCCGTACCTAAAACCGCCCCGTCCATCTCCACAAGGGCAATCAGACCATCCACGCAACTCCTGTAACCAAGACAGGCCATCTCGGTATTTCGGTTAACGGGCAGAATACATTCCTGCCCCGCCAAGGGTTCGCGAAATACGCCGCTGGCAAAGCTCGAGGCGGCCGCGTTGGGTTTTCCCGGGCGGATGATGATGGTCGGCAGCCGCGCGGTCCGGCCGTCGACAAAGCCTTTTCGCGAATAGTCGTTGATCATCATTTCGCCGATGAATTTGGTCATGCCGTAGGTGGTTTCGGGATTTGGCTTGGTCGTATCGCCGACCGTCGCGGGCATCGCATCACCGCCGAAAATGGCGATCGAACTGGTAAAGACCACTCGAGGCAAGCCGTTTCTGGCCCGCAGGGCTTCCAGGATGTACCTGCCGCCGTCGAGATTGACCGACATGGCAAGGTCGAAATCCCTTTCACCGCCGCCGCTGACTACGGATGCCAGGTGGAATACCGCGATATCGTCCCGGTCGATCAGGCCTGATACCGTCTCGGGGTCGCTCATGTCGCCGGCGACGATGGTGACTCGGTCGTCAAGCCCGTCGGGCCTGTCGGCCGGTGTCACGTGATCGAACAGAACAATCTCGTCGATCTCGGAGCCCCCGCCGGCTTGAATATTCAGGCCCCCCATTTGCACGAGCTTCCGCGTCAGCGCCAAGCCGATGAAGCCTGTTCCTCCTGTAATCACAACCTTCATACTTCCACCTATCCAACTCAAGCCCGCTGCGCGAAGGCTGGCATCCTATCCGAATAGACCGCCCCGGCAAATTATCTAAGTCGGGACAGATGAGGCGTTCTCCGGGCGTTGCCCCCTCACTCCGATGGACAAATGTTCGGCAGGAATGTCACTCCCCGTCCGGCGGTATTAGCGGATCAGCATCAGGAAGCCTGACCCCGCCAGCAGCAGCCACAAGGCGATCCTGAACTGGTGGTCGCTCAGACGCCGGTAGAGGGCAAAACCGATGACGCCGCCGATGACCAGCATCGGCGTCGCCGTCAGCACCGGTTTGACGAGTTCCCGCGACAGAATGCCGGTGTAGGCGTAGGCGGCCAGGGTCACCGTGTGCATGCTGAGATTGAAGACCTGAAAAGTCGATCTTTGTTTGTCCTTCGGCCATTTCATCAGGCTGCACCAGAGGGTGGGCAGTATTCCCGACAGACCGGCGAAACCGCCCATGACGCCGCCGCCCCAGCCGACCAGAATGACCGCGGCGCGGGGATAGGTCTCCAGCCGGGGCAACCGGCCCAGGACAAACATACCGGCTACATAAGCAACGAGCAGGCCGCCGACGCCAACGCGGAACCAATAGGGATCAAGCGTCTCAAGCACGGCAACACCGATGGGAATGCCGAGCAAACCGCCGGCGATAAACGGCGCCGCGGTGCGAAAATCGATGCTGCGCCAGATCCGCGGCAGCGTAAAAACTTGCACGGCAAAGGAACAGATGACGACCATGGGCGCCGCAATTTCGGGCGGCAGGGCATGGGCCCAGATGCCCAGCGAGGCCACGCCGAAGGCGAATCCGGCGAATCCCGACGCCAGCGCACCGGCCAGGGCGCCCGCCATGACGATGAAGTCAATGCCGCCTTCCATGCCGCCCCCGATCGATCAGGGAACACACACCATATTCGTTCGCCGAACGTTCAAGCGTGCGTCCCCCTATATCAGTTGGTTCAGGCGTCGCGGCAAACCTGGCGCTGCTCGCCCAGACCATCGATCCCGAGCGTGACGACATCGCCCGATTTAAGAAACACCGGCGGATTAAAGCCGGCGCCCACGCCCGGCGGGGTACCGGTGGAAATGACGTCGCCCGGCTGCATCGACATGTGGCGGCTGAGGTAACTCACGATCTCGGCCACATTGAAAATCATTGTCTTGGTATTGCCCGTTTGGCGGCGCGTGCCGTTGACGTCGAGCCAGAGGTCAAGGTTTTGCGGATCGCCGACCTCGTCCGCCGTCACCATCCAGGGACCGACCGGACCGAAGGTGTCGCAGCTCTTGCCCTTGGTCCACTGCGGGCCCTGCAACTGGAAGGCCCGTTCGCTGACGTCGTTACTGACGCAGTAACCGGCGACATAGTCCAGGGCGTCCGCCTCGTCGACATATTTAGTTTCCTTGCCGATGACGACGCCAAGCTCGACCTCCCAATCGGTCTTTTCCGAATTGCGTGGAATCTCAATGCCGTCGTCGGGACCGCAGATGGCGCTGTTGGCCTTGAGGAAAACAATGGGTTCTTCCGGGATCGGATTATTGGTCTCGGCAGCATGGTCCGAATAATTCAAGCCGATGCAGATCAGTTTTCCGATGTCGGCAACGCAAGCGCCCATGCGCGGATTGCCGTCAACGGCAGGTAGAGATGCCGGATCGAGCGCCGCGAGTTTGGCCAGCCCCTCCGGCGAAACGGCGGCGCCGTCAATGTCGGCGATTTCACCCGAGAGATCGCGGATCACACCATCGGCATCCAACAATCCCGGCTTCTCCGCTCCGGGTTCTCCATAACGCAGTAACTTCATTTTAATTTACTCCTGTTTTGGCGGCGTCAGGTGGTCATGCCGCCGTCGATAATCATTTCCGTGCCGGTGATAAAACGGGATTCGTCACTGGCGAGATATACACACAAATCGGCAATTTCATTTGTTTCACCCAAGCGCCCCATGGGCTGACGGGCGATGAAATCTTTACGCGCCTGCACTGGGTCGTCAAAGGCGTTGATGCGGTCGTCCAGGGACGGCGACTGCACGGTGCCGGGGCAGATCGAATTGCAGCGCACACCCTTGCCGACGTAATCCTTGGCGACCGAACGGGTCAGCCCGATGACGGCCGCCTTGCTGGCGCCGTAGGCGAAGCGGTTCGGCACCCCGGCCAGCGAGCCGGCCACGGAGGCAATGTTCACGATCGAACCGCCGCCGGTCGCCAGCATGCCCGGCAGGAACGCCTTGATGGTCAGGAACATGCTGCGCACGTTGACGTCGAAGGAAAGCCGCCAGTCGTCCTCCTCGCAGTCCAAAATGGTTCCGTGGTGGACCCAGCCGGCGCAATTTACCAGGACGTCGAGCGTCCCTTCCTCCGCCGCAAGCGTTGCCACCGCCTCGGCGTCGGTAACGTCGAGCGCCGTCGTCCGGATGCTGCCGCTGCCTTCAAGCTCGGCGACTTTTTCGGCGTTGAGGTCGGTCGCCAGCACCGTGGCGCCCTCCCGGCTCAACGCTTCGGCGCAGGCCCGGCCGATACCCTGGGCCGCTGCTGTTACGAGAACTGATTTTCCATCCAAACGACCACTCAATTTCCGCACTCCAAAATCAATAGGGCGCCCCGATTGGCGGCGCCTGTTTAGCCGTTTCCAGGCCGATGTTCAAATCCGTTAGAAGCAATTTCGCAAAACCGAACCGGCGGCGAACATTTCTCGCTTTGACCACGATCCCGCCAATCATGTTATAATCATACTAATAGCCCCTCGCCACATCTACTTGCATCTTGGAGACCGGTTGTGACCACCGCAACAAACCAAACCATTCGCCTTAACCCGGCTGACAACGTCGTGACGGCCAAAGGCGATATTTCTTCCGGCATTACGCTCGATGACGAAGGCCTCACCCTCAGCGCCAACGTGCCCGCCGGCCACAAAATCGCCACGGCGGCCATTGCCTCGGGCGAGGCCGTCCGTAAATACAATCAGATTATCGGCTTCGCCAGCGAAGACATATCCGCCGGCCAGCACGTGCATTCCCACAATGCCGCCTTCGGCGACTTCGAGCGCGACTACGCCTACGGCAGCGACGTGACGCCGACGGATTACGTGCCGGAAGCCGAACGCGCCACCTTCCAGGGCTACGTGCGCGAAAACGGCGCCGTCGCCACGCGTAACTATGTGGCCGTGCTCAGCACCGTCAATTGCTCCGCCACCGTCGTTCACGGCATCGTCGACGCCTTTTCCGGCGACGCCCTTGACGCATACCCCAACGTGGACGGGGTCGCGGGTTTCACCCATGGCACCGGCTGCGGGGCCGGCGGTCAGGAAAACCACGAACAGATGCAGCGCACCATGTGGGGCTACATCCGCCACCCGAACTGCGCCGGCGTTCTGTTGGTCGGGTTGGGCTGCGAGGGCAATCAGATATCCTTCCTGCTGGACGTCTACGGTCTCGAGGCCGGTCCCAATTTCCAATATATGAATATCCAGGATACCGGCGGCACGCGCTCCACAATCGAAGCCGGCATCGCCCGCGTGAAGGAGATGCTGCCCATCGCCAACCGGGACAGCCGGTCCACGGTTTCGGCGGAGCACATCACCCTTGCCCTGCAGTGCGGCGGCTCCGACGCTTATTCGGGCATCACCGCAAACCCGTCGCTGGGCGCGGCCGTCGACCTGATCGTGCGCCACGGCGGTACGGCAATCCTGGCGGAGACGCCTGAAATCTACGGCGCCGAACATCTCCTGACCCGCCGCGCCATCTCGCGCGAGGTCGGCGAAAAGCTGATCGAGCGCATCAAATGGTGGGAGGAATACACCGCCAAATTCGAAGCGAGCATGGACAACAATCCCTCCCCCGGGAACAAGGCAGGCGGCCTGACCACCATCCTGGAGAAGTCCCTGGGCGCCGCCGCCAAGGGCGGCACGACGAACCTGATGGGCGTTTACCGCTACGCTGAACGCGTGACCGAAAAAGGCTTCGTCTTCATGGACAGCCCCGGCTACGACCCCTGCTCCATCACCGGCGAGGTCGCCTCGGGCGCCAACGTCGTCTGCTTCACGACGGGCCGGGGTTCGGTGTTCGGCTACAAACCAGCGCCGTCGATCAAATTGGCGACCAACTCGGTCATGTACGAGCGCATGTCCGAAGACATGGACATCAACTGCGGCGCCGTGCTTGACGAAGGCATTTCGGTTCAGGAAATGGGCCGGCGCATCTTCGACAAGGTCCTGGATGTCGCCTCAGGCAATCCCTCAAAGAGTGAGGAACTCGGATTCGGCGATCATGAATTCGTGCCCTGGCAGATCGGCGCCTACCTCTAAGTTTCCGCAGCGGAGTAAGTGAAATGACGATGGACGGCACCGCCATCCTGCCTCTCGACGCGACAGCCGGAACGTTGATCGGCCGGGTCTGGCTGCCCGGCAATCCGCCGGGCCCCGCGCCGGTGGTGATCCGCGGTTCAGGCGTCCATGACCTGAGCGGTATCGCACCGACGGTCTCGGAATTACTCGAATTGACCGGCGCCTCCAGTGTGGTGGGCACGGCATCCGATGCGCCGCTTGTCGGCACCCTCGACGACATCGCCGCCAATAGCGTCGCCGGCGCCATCGACGAGAGCCGCGCGCGGTTGTTGGCGCCCGTCGACTTGCAGGCCGTCAAGGCCGCCGGCGTCACCTTCGTCCGCTCCATGGTGGAACGCGTCATCGAGGAACAGGCCCAAGGCGATCCGGCCCGGGCCGCAGGCCTGCGCGACACCATCAAATCCGAGGTCGGCGCCGATCTAAGCGCCATCGTACCCGGCTCGGCGGACGCCGAGAAACTCAAGGCCGCGTTGATCGAACGCGACCTCTGGTCACAGTACCTGGAGGTCGGCATCGGCCCCTATGCCGAGGTCTTCACCAAGGCCCAGCCGATGTCGTCAGTCGGCCCCGGCGCGGAGGTCGGGCTGCACCCCGAATCGACCTGGAACAATCCCGAACCCGAAGTCGTGATGATCGCAAACAGCCGCGGCGAGACCATCGGGGCGACGCTCGGCAACGACGTCAACTTGCGCGACTTCGAAGGCCGCAGCGCCCTGTTGCTGGGGAAGGCCAAGGACAACAACGCCTCCTGCGCCATCGGCCCCTTCATCCGTCTGTTCGACGAGACGTTCTCCATCGAAGACGTGCGCCAGTGCGTCGTCCGGCTGACCGTTCAGGGGGAGGACAATTTCCGCCTGGAGGACCAGAGCAGTCTTGCCGAGATCAGCCGCGATCCCTTGGACCTGGTGGCCCAGACCATCGGCGACAATCACCAGTACCCCGACGGCGTTGCGCTCTTCACCGGCACCATGTTCGCGCCGGTCGCCGACCGCGGCGAAGAAGGCATGGGCTTTACTCACAAGGTCGGCGACACCGTCACCATCGCCGCCGACAAGCTCGGCGCCCTGACCAACCGCGTGACCTTATGCAATCAGGCGAAGCCCTGGACATTCGGCGTCGGCGAACTGATGCGCAACCTGGCTGCACGGGGATTGTTGTGATTTAAGCAAAATCAACGCACCCAGATAAGGCTGTACCTGCTCATCATTTTTGTGTCTAATGAAACAATCTGATCCCTCATGCGGGGTATGGTGATGCAAGAAACCGAAGCCCGAGGCTGGTTGCTGAACGCGGACGTCGACGGGGACACCCGCGCGACGATCGGCCTCGACCACCTTCCCGTCGGCGTCAGCCTGCTGGATCACGAATTCAGGTTCCGCCGTTTCAACCGGACCTACGCCGACATGTTCAAGGCCAACTCCAACATCACGGCGGAGGAAGCCCGCGGGCGGCCCTACTTCGACTGCGTCGAGGGCTCCAGGGACCAGGTCCGGCCCATCATGCAAAAAGTGTTATCGACGGGACAGCCTTACGATCTCGCGCACGAGGAATTGAAGCTTGAGGTCGCCGGACGGACGATCTTCACCTATTGGGATGGCCAGATCACGCCTGTCGTCGAACGATCGGGCCATGCATCCGGCGTGTTGTTGGCTTGTGTCGAGGTCGAACGGTTGCGTTCCCTGCAACCACGTGAAGGACGATTTCCCACACTCGGCACGATCGTGCCCGCCGGATTGCTGACTTACAAAGAAGAACAGGTCGTCCAGTTGATCCGCGAGGGGCTGAGTTCCAAACAAATCGCCCACCGGCTCAACCTTTCCAAGGCAGCCATCGATTCACGACGTAATGCCATCCGCAAAAAACTGGGGATCGGCGGTCAGACGAATAATCTCTACCGCTTTCTCTCCCGCCTGCACTGACGGATTCCATATTAATCCAATATGGGCAGGATCCGGCTTCCGGTCCTACTCTCCCGACAAATCGATTGACGTGGCCCACGCCAACATGGGGAGAAAATGGAAATGTCGGACAAATCACGCAAAAAACATGAATGGACGCGCCGCTCCTTCCTGGAGGGTTCGGGCAAACTGGCGCTGCTGGCCGGGTCGGGATTGTCGCTTGCAGGTGCAAAACCGGCGCGCGCTGCCGCGTTCAGCAATTACCTCGACTATGACGCCCTCGGCCTGGCCGATCTGGTGCGGACGAAGCAGGTTTCGCCCACCGAATTGCTGGACGCCACAATCGAGCGCATCGAAAAATTTAATCCGAAGCTCAACGCCGTTGTCACCAAGATGTACGACGAGGCGCGGACCACCATTGCAAACAAAACGCCGGACGGTCCGTTCGGGGGCGTGCCTTTCCTGCTGAAGGATCTCGGCGCCACTTACGCCAATGTCCGGAATACCTCTGGCTCCAAACTGTTCGCCAAATACGTTCCCAACTACGACAACGTGTTGGTCACTCGGTACAAGGCGGCCGGTCTGGTGACCGCCGGTAAGACCAACACGCCCGCCTTCGGCCTCAACGTCTCGACCGAACCGGCGCTGTTCGGGGCGGCCCACAATCCCTGGGATCTCGACCGCTCGACGGGTGGTTCCAGCGGCGGATCGGCGGCCGCGGTGGCGAGCCGCATCGTTCCCATCGCTCACGCCAACGACGGCGGCGGTTCGATCCGCATCCCGGCTTCCTGTTGCGGCGTCTTTGGCCTCAAGCCGTCGCGCGGCCGCACGCCGAACGGCCCCGAATTCGGCGAGGTCTGGGAAGGTTTCGCCACGGGACACGCCGTTTCCATATCCGTGCGCGACAATGCCGCGATGCTGGACGCCACCGCCGGCCCCGAGGTGGGCGCACCCTACGGCATCCCCACCCCCGCCCGGCCGTTTCTTGAGGAAGCTTCAGCCGCCCCCGGAAAGCTGAAAATTGCCTACTTCACCAAAGTCGGCGACAAGACGATCCATCCGGATTGCGTCGAGGCGACGCTCGCGGCCGCCAAACTGTGTGAAGACCTCGGTCACCACGTCGAGGAAGCCGCGCCCAAGATTAACTTCGAGCAAGCCGAATGGGCCTTCCAGTTCGCCGTATCGGCACATGCCGCATCCATGCTCGATGTCATCGGCCAGATGACCGGCGCCAAGATCACGCGCGAAATGGTCGAGCCGGGCGTTTGGGGTTTCGGCGAACAGGGCCGTGCCGCCAGCGCCGCCGATCTCGCGTCGTCAAAAGGCATCGTCAACATGGTGACCCGGACGCTGGCCGGCTTCCTGATGCAGTACGACGTCGTGCTGACGCCGACGCTCGGGGCGCAGCCCAACCTGCTCGGCCATCACGACTCGATGACCCTCTCCACCGCCGAATACCTGAAACGGCTCTACGACTTCATCCCCTACACCTGGCTCCACAATCTGGCCGGTACGCCCGCCATGTCGGTGCCGCTGCACTGGAACAAGGCCGGACTGCCCATCGGCGTCCAGTTCGCCACCCGCTACGCCGGGGAAGCGACGCTCTATCGCCTGGCCGGCCAGTTGGAGCAGGCCAGGCCCTGGCGCAACAAACTGCCCCCGCTGATTGCTTAGCCAAATTGGATCCCCGGGGCACCACATTCCGTGCTCCGGGGATTGCAACGCCGACCGGTTAGCAACCGCCGCCCGACGTCGAACCGTATTTTCGGTAGGAGCCTTCAAAGGCGCCGGATTGGATGCCGCTGGCGACGGCTTTCCTGAGCGTGTCGGCCAAATGTATGAATTTGGATGTTTTCGCCATGCGGAGGTGGACGGAGATGACTTCGGCTTCGACGACGTTGCCGATGTGGTCGGGCCAATCGGCCGGAATACCTGTGTAGGGCGCGCCTTCGTTGCGGAAACCGTCAAACACGATGTCGCTGATGAAGATGCCGTCGATGCGGTTACGCAGGAGCATACGGAACATCGATTCGCTGGTGCTGGTCTCTAGCGGCACGATGCCGTACTTGCTGCCGAACTTGCGAAGGAGGAAACCGTTGGCGACAAATCCGATCGTTTTGCCCTTAAGGTCGGCGAGGGACGATATCCCGCTCTTTGCATTGGTGACGACGACTGTCCGGTTACAGCCAACGACCCCGAGCGAGATCGTTTCCTTAAACTGCGGCATCGTTGCGCCGGAGAGTATGAGATCGCGATCCCCCCTGATAACCGACCGCGTAGCGCGGGGAATGGAATCCATCTCCCAGGCAAATCGGATGCCGGAAAGCGCCTCGAGCTTTCTCATGATCGAGGGAAACAAGCCCCTTATTTCTCCTTCGACGCGGTGGCCGAAAGGATAGAAATCGTAGACGGCGAACTTGGGCACATCCGCTGCGGCTGCCGGAAATCCTCCGCAGACAACAAACAAGCAAGCAGCTGCAATCCTATGTGTTGGTTTCATTGGGCGTCACCAACAGATGGCGTCCGCACCCCCCCGGAGCTTCGCCGTAAGGGCTCCGTAAACCGGACAATATCCGATCATACTAGCCGCAACAGCGACGAAATTGGGAAGATTCGCCTATGCCTCACTGATGGCCCGCGACTAATGCGAGTTGCGTGGCACCTCAGCGCCACGGCTGCCGACCAGGAAATCCAGGTCGACGCCGGTATCGGCCTGCGTGACGTGATCGACGTATAATTTTTGATATCCCCCTGCCATGGGCGGTTCGGGCGGCGTCCATTCCTCTTTGCGCCTTGCCAGCTCCTCGTCCGAAACGTCGAGATGCATGCGCCGGCCGGCGACGTCGAGCTCGATCATGTCGCCGTCCCGTACCAACGCCAACACGCCGCCGACGGCGGCTTCGGGCGCGGTGTGCAGCACGACGGTGCCGTAGGCCGTGCCGCTCATGCGGGCATCGGATATGCGTACCATGTCGGTGATGCCCTTTTTGAGGATTTTTGACGGCAAGCCCATGTTGCCGACCTCCGCCATGCCGGGATAGCCGCGCGGGCCGCAGTTCTTCAGCACCATGACGCAGCTCTCGTCGATGTCGAGATCGGGATCGTCGTAGCGCGCCTTGTAATCGTCGATGTCCTCGAACACCACGGCCCGTCCGGTGTGCTGCATCAGTTGGGGCGTCGCGGCGGAGGGCTTGATGATGGCGCCGTTGGGCGAGAGGTTGCCCCTGAGTACGGCGATGCCGCCGCTGGCCAGCAGGGGCGTGTCGAAGGGCAGGATGACGTCCTCGTCGTAGTTGGGCGCTTGCTTGTTGTTGTCCCAGATGGTCTCGCCGTTAACCGTCACGGCATCGCGGTTGAGCAGGTCCGCCTCGCCCAGACGGCGGATAACGGCCGGAACGCCGCCGGCGTAATAGAAATCCTCCATCAGGTATTTGCCCGACGGCATCAGGTTGACGATGGTGGGTACGTCGCGCCCCGCCCGGTCCCAGTCGTCCAGGGTTAATTCGACGCCCAACCGCCCGGCCAGGGCCAGCAGGTGAACGACTGCGTTGGTCGAGCCGCCGATCGCCGCGTTGGCCCGAATGGCGTTTTCCATCGCCGCCTTGGTGACGACCTTCGACATAGTGAGGTCTTCGTGCACCATCTCGACGGCGCGGCGCCCAACCAGTTGCGCCAGACGCCAGCGCCGCGCGTCGGCGGCGGGAATGGCGGCATTGCCCGGCATGCCCATGCCGATGCTTTCGACCATCGACGCCATGGTCGAGGCGGTGCCCATGGTCATGCAGTGACCGATGGAGCGGCCCATGCCGGCCTCGGCGTCCATGAAGTCCTCCAGGCTCATTTTGCCGGCCTTGACGTCCTCGCTGAACCGCCAGACGTCGGTGCCGGAGCCGATGTCCTCGCCACGGAACTTGCCGTTGAGCATCGGTCCGCCCGACAGCGCGATGGTCGGCAGATTACAGCTCGCCGCGCCCATCATCAGCGATGGCGTGGTCTTGTCGCAGCCCACCATGAGCACGACGCCGTCGATGGGATGCGCGCGGATAGCTTCCTCGACATCCATCGAGGCGAGATTGCGGAACAGCATGGCGGTCGGCCGCATGGTAGGCTCGCCCAGGGACGAGACCGGAAATTCGACGGGAAAGCCGCCGGCCTCGTAGACGCCGCGCTTGATACGTTCGGCCAGGTCACGGAAGTGGGCGTTGCAGGGCGTGAGGTCGGACCAGGTGTTGCAGATGCCGATCACCGGGCGGCCGTCGAACTCGTCGTCGGGCACGCCCTGGTTCTTCATCCAACTGCGGTGCAGGAAACCGTCCTTGTCGGCGGGGCCGAACCAGGCGCGGGAGCGTAAGGTTTTCTTGCCGTCTTTACTCATTTACCGACCTCCGACGGGTGGCCGCCGACGGGCAGATCAGGCATCCCGGTCGGCGATAAATTGAAGCACGCTCCTGCGCGCTTCCTTCAACAAATGCCGCATGGTGCTGCTGGCGGTATCGGGATCCTGCGCGATGATGGCGTCGAGCACGGCTTTGTGCTGCGGCAGCGCGTTGGCCTTGAGCATCGCATTGGACGCGGCAAAGCTCGCCGCCAGCGCGGTTTCGATCATCGAACCCAGCGAGCGCAGCAGTTCGTTCCCGGTGGCGGCCAGAATCAACTGGTGAAACCTGAGATCCGGCTCGATGCCGGCGGGTACGTCGTCGCCGGCGGCAACCATGCCCTCGTAGGCGGCGCTGATGGCGGCGATTTGCGCCTCGTCCCGGTTGGTGGCCGCCATGGCCGCGGCGGCCGGTTCGACGATCTCGCGCACCTCAAACAGCATGTCCGTCGCCGGCACGTTGGGCCCGGCGGCGAACAACCACGACAGGATATCGGGATCCAAAAGGTTCCAGTCCTCGCGCCGGCGCACCTTGGTGCCGGTCTTGGGCCGCGATTCGACCAATCCCTTGGCGGCGAGAACCTTGATGGCCTCGCGCAGGGCGGTGCGGCTGACGCTGAGTTCGGTGCTGAGTTGCGATTCGTTAGGCAGGACCTGACCCGGCGCCAATTCGCCTTGCAGGATACGCGCGCCGATATCGTGCGCCACCTGGCCGTGCAGGCTGCGGCGGGAATAGGTCCGGATCTGCGTGTGCGTCTCGTTCATCGCTCCCAATCATGCCTTTCCCGGCATTCCCGGCCCGACCTGACGTCGTGTTCTTATTGATCATCGTCCGCGTTTGGCCAAGAATTCAGCCGAGTTGCTTGGCCATGAGCGACAATCATCATATTATATGCTCATATAGTGGGGCCCGCTCCATACCGGAGTCAAGCACCAGACGCTGCCGCCAGGGGGTGGAAATGGCCGTCACCCAGTACCAGTTCAAAACCGCCGCCGAAAAGTTCCTCGATAACCTGGCGGCGATGCCCGTCGTCGCCATCCTCAGGGGCATCACGCCGCCGGAGGCGGAAAATGTCGGGCGCAGCCTGATCGACGCGGGCATCCGCATCATCGAGGTGCCGCTCAACTCACCGGCGGCGCTGGAAAGTGTGGAGTTGCTGGCGGAAGCGTTCGGCGCAAACGCCACGATCGGAGCCGGCACGGCGCTGACCAGGGAACAGGTCGCCAAGGCCGCCAACATCGGCAGCCAGCTCGCCGTCAGCCCCAACACCGACCGCCAGATCATCAAAGCCGCCGTCGAATTCGGTATGGCCTCCATGCCAGGATTCGCGACGCCCAGCGAAGCCTTTGACGCCGTCGCCGCCGGGGCGCACGCCCTCAAACTATTCCCCGCCGAGGGCTGCCCGCCAGCGATCCTCAAGGCCATGATGGCGGTACTGCCGGCCCAGGTGCCCGTGCTGGCCGTCGGCGGCGTCGACGTGCGCAACATGGCGGACTATTGGGCGGCGGGTGCGCGCGGCTTCGGCATCGGCTCGGCGCTCTATGCGCCGGACCGTTCCGTGGACGAAGTCTCCGACCGCGCGGTAAGGCTGGTGGCCGAAATCGAGCGCTTGCCCGAACGCCCTTAACGCCTGGCGAGGACCACTTCTCCGAAAACAGAGGCGCAGACCACGACGATGGCCAGCATCTGTACGCCTGTGATGTCCTGGCCCAGGATCAGGACGGCGAGACCGGCGGCGATCACGGGCTTGAGGAAGAATAGATAACTCCCTCGCGTGATGTCTGGTACGGCCGCAAGTCCGCCGATCCAAAGGAACTGTGTGATCGTGGTGTTCCAGAAAGCGATGACCAGCAACGCAACCAATCCGGCCGCCGGTAGTTCGCTAAGGCGTGACGGCGCCGCCCAAACCCCGAACGTCAGCCCAACCAGCAGCCACAACCCGATGCCCCCGATCATCATTGTGATGGCCGTGATGCGCAGGGCGCCGTACTCCGCCACGATGGGCCGCACCAGAACGGAATAGGCGGCGACGGCGGCGGCGCAGGCGGTGGCCAGGAAGACGCCGAGGAGGTTGCCGCCCGATCCCGCCAGACGCGCGAGGTAGCCGTCGGTGATCAAGAGTGCGATGCCGACGATGGCGCAGACGCCGCTCACCGCCTTAGCCCGGGTGATGGGCTGGCGGTTGACCACGAGGTTGGCTAGGGCGACGAAGATCGGGATGGTCGTCACCGTCGTCGCCACCTGCGGCACGTTGGCGAAGTCGAGCGACCAGTGGAACACCAGATAACCCACCGTGACCCCTAACAGGGACAACAGCAGGATCGGCCAGAAATGGGTCTTGAGTGGTGCGATGAGATCACGGCTGCCGGGAAACAGCAGCGCCAGAATCACCAGCCCCAGACCGCCCAGCAGGAAACGCCAGACCGAGAGCTCCGGCCCGGCCACACCGGACAGGACCGCCACAAACTCCGTCGAGGCATGACCCAACACGCCGATAAATACGGCAAGGTAAGCAAGCCCCGCGTGGCGGTGCCAAAGCGCCATTTAGATGCCGCCTGCGAAGTCCAGCAACGCCTGTGTGAAGGCGCCGGACCTTTCGGCCGGCATCATGTGGGCGGCGTCGGCCATGTCGATGCGCCGGGCGTTGGGCATGCGCGCCGTGCGTTCGGCGACGTCCGCCTCGACGTAGAACAATCGGTCCTGCTGACCCGTCATCACCAGCACCGGCAGGTCGATCTTCTCGTAAGGCAGCTCCCAATCTGCGGTACCGCCACAGGCCAGCAGCCGGTGGTCGTTGTCGGTCGGCGTCAGCGCGGTATAGCCGCCGTCACCCAGGAAATTGGGCCGCACCTCGGCCTGGAAATCCTCGTTGGTGATCAGCGGCATGAACAGATCGCGCATCAGGTCGAGCCCGCCGATCTCGACGCAGCGCATCATGCCGTCGTTGATCCATTTGAGCCTGGGCCCGTCGCGCCGCAGCGTGTTGACGAAGACGATGCCGCTCACCTCGACATCGTCCAGCCCATCGAGCCAGGCCTGCACGGCGAACAATCCGCCGATCGAAAGCCCCACCAACACGGCGCGGGCCGGCTTCACGTGCTCCAAAACGCGGCCGCTGTCCGCCGCCATTTGAGCTGCGTTGATTTGCACGTCATCCCCGATAGGGCTGCCCGCCTGGCCGCGAAAGTTGAACGACAGGGTGCCGTGCCCGGCCGCCCGCAGCCCCTCGCCGATCTCCCCTTCCCACATGCCGGCATCGCCGGTCAGGGCGTTGAAGAAAACGAAGGTCTTGCCGTCGGCGGCCGTCGGCGGCGTATGCGTGTAAGCAATCGCATTGTTGGTATCGAATTCCAGAACGGACATGTCGTACTCCCCAAAAAATCCGAAGCATTATGTCGTGTGAGGCGGGATACGCCAATTCCCAGCGTATGCGGGAATGTCAATGGAGCGAGGGTTCAAACATACGTCTCGTGGCGGTCTTTCACGGTCTGGAGCACCTCGTCGGCATCCTTTTTCCACCAGTTCTCGGCGGAGAATATTTCGCATTCGCAGAAGCCGTTGAAACTGGTGGCTTCGACCCATCCGCGGATTTGGGGAATGTCGATGACGCCGTCGCCCATCATGCCGCGGTCGAGCAGGAGATCGCGGGTCGGCACCAGCCAGTCGCAGGTGTGGAAGGCAAAGACGCGGTTGCCCGCCCGGGCGATCTGGGCCCGGAGGTCGGGATCCCACCAGACGTGGTAGACGTCGACCGCCACCCCAAGGCCGTCGCCCAGGTCGTCGCAGATGTCGAGCGCCTGCCCCAGCGTATTCACGCAGGCGCGGTCGGCGGCGTACATGGGATGCAGCGGTTCGATGGCCAGCGGCATGCCGACCTCGCGGGCGTATTCCAGGGTGGCGGCGATGCCGTCATGGACCTGGGCGCGGGCGTCGGCGATGTCCTTGGAATCGCCCGGCAGACCACCGACCACCAGCACGAGGCAAGCCGCCCCGATGGTCTTGGCGTCGTCGACGGCGCTGCGGTTATCGTCGAGCGCGGCGCGGCGGCCCGCGTCGTCCTCGGCGGGAAACATGCCGCCCCGCGCCAGACCGCTGACGCCGAGACCGGCATCCGCAATATGGCGAGCGGCCTTGCCAGCGCCCATTTCGTCCAGCTTGTCGCGCCAGGGGGCGATGCCGGGGATGCCGTGCCGGGCGCAACCCTCGATACATTGTTCGAGCGACCACTGTAGTTTGACGGTGGCGGTGTTGAGCGACAGACGTGCGAGATCGGCCATGGTCAGACGCCGATACCGTGGGCGGCCATGACGATATCGGCCCGGGCGCAGGCTTCCTCCGGGTCGGCCAGCAATCCCGCCTTGTCGGCCAGGCGGAACAGTTCGCCCAGGTGCTGGGCCGAGCGCGCGCTCTCCTGCCCGCCGACCATCACGAAGTGCTCCTGATGGCCATTCAGATAGGCCATGAAGACGACGCCGGTCTTGTAGAACCGGGTCGGAACTTTGAAGATGTGGCGCGACAATGGCACCGTGGGCGCCAGGATATCGTGATAGGCTACCATGTCCTGGCGCGCCATGGCCCCGAGCGCGGCGCTAGCCGCCGGGGCGATGGCGTCGAAGATGCCGAGGAGCGCGTCGGAATAGCCTTCATCGTCGCCGGCGATCAAATCGGGGTAGTTGAAATCGTCGCCCGTATACATGCTCACGCCCTCGGGCAGGCGCCGGCGCATGGAAATCTCCTTTTGATCGTCCAGCAAAGAAATCTTGATGCCGTCGATCTTGGCGGCGTTGTCGGCCAGGATATCGAGACAAACGTCCATCGCTGCCAGGTGGTCGCCGTGCCCCCAGTAGCCTTCCAGAGCCGGATCGAACATCTCGCCCAGCCAGTGGATAATGACGGGCTCCTTCACCTGGCCCAGGATACGGCCGTAAACGGTGGCGTAGTCGTCGGGCGATTTGGCTGCCGCCGCCAGGGCGCGGCTGGCCATCAGGATGATGCGTCCGCCCGCCGCCTCCACCGCCGCGCACTGTTCCTCGTAGGCCGCGATGACGTCGTCGACGCTCAACGACGGATCGGGGGCAATGTGATCGGTGCCGGCGCCGCAGGCCACCAGGGCGGCGCCGTCGAAATCGGCGGCGGCGGCGACGGATTGCCTGATCAGTTCGAGCGAGGTGGGCCAGTCGAGCCCCATGCCGCGCTGGGCGGTATCCATGGCCTCGGCCACCCCCAGACCGAGCGACCAGATATGCCGCCGGTAGGCGATGGTGGCGTCCCAGTCGAGGGCCATGTCGAGCCAGGGGTCCGCGTCTGAATAGGGATCGGCGACAACGTGGGCCGCCGAATAAGCGATGCGGGTGAACGCAGCGCCGTTGACGGAAAAATCGCGGGGCTCCCCCGCTTCGTATTGTTCGACCGCGCCGTCGGCGGTGGGCAGGGCGACGCTCGGCATGATCAGAGCTCCAGTTCCGGTACGTCGAGCCAACGCCGTTCGGCCCAACTCTGCAGGCCCAGTTCGGCGAGCTGCACGCCCTTGGCCCCGGACAGGAGATCATAGGACCAGGGCGCGTCCTCGTAGACATGACGGATGAACATCTCCCACTGGCTCTTGAAGCCGTTGTCGAAGACGGTGTTGTCCGGCACCTCCTGCCATTGGTCGAAGAAATCGAGCTTTTGTGGCTCGTCCGGGTTCCAGACGGGCTTGGGCGTGTTCCAGCGCGCCTGGCTGCGGCAGGAATGCAGCCCCGCCACCGCCGAGCCGTGCGTGCCGTCGACGTGGAAAGTCACCAAATCGTCGCGGCGGACGCGGGTGCACCACGATGAATTGAGCTGGGCGATGATGCCACCTTCGAGCTCGAAGGTGGCATAGGCCGCATCGTCGGCATCGGCGTCGTATTCGTCGCCGTACTCGTCCCAGCGCTTGGGGATATGGTTGGCGCCCAGACAGCTCACCGCCTTTACGGGCGCGATGGTGTTGTCGAGCACGT
Organism: uncultured Rhodospirillaceae bacterium; assembly: GCA_964528595.1. Lineage (GTDB taxonomy): Bacteria > Pseudomonadota > Alphaproteobacteria > UBA2966 > UBA2966 > CAYFKJ01. Next base: position 37,146 of record CAZGTM010000013.1, on the reverse strand, counting down.
AGCGCCAATGGCACAGCATGTCGAGGATGATGCCGCCGCCGTCCGCTTTGCGGTAGTTCCACGAGGGTCGCTGAGCTTCCTGCCAGTCGCCTTCGAATACCCAGTAACCGAATTCGCCGCGCACGCTGAGGATACGGCCGAAGAAACCGGTGTCGCGCAAGCGCTTGAGTTTGAGGAGACCGGGTAGCGACAGTTTGTCGTGCACGACGCCGTTTTTGACGCCCTTTTCCTTGCCGTAACGGGCGACGTCCAGAGCCACGTCCAGTGTCTCGGCGATGGGCTTCTCACAGTAGACGTCCTTGCCCGCATCCATCGCGCGCTTCAGCAATTCGGCGCGCATCTGGGTCGTACCGGCGTCGAAGAACATGGCGTCGTCCGGATTGGCCAGCGCGGCGTCGAGATCGGCGGTCCAGCGCTCCACACCGTGGGCTTTGGCCAAGCGTTCGATCTTGTCGGCGTTGCGCCCCACCAGGATGGGATCGGGCATCACCCGATCGCCGTTCTTCAGCACCACGCCGCCCTCGGCCCGGATCGCCAGGATCGAGCGTATGAGATGCTGGTTCATGCCCATGCGTCCGGTGACGCCGTGCATGATAAGGCCCAATCGAATGTCCGCCATCAGGTGAAGTCCTTTACCGTTAAATCCATTTCGCGCATCGAGTTCCAGTCGGGTTCCGTGCCTGTCGCAAAGCCGATGCCGTCGAGCGAGCTCAGGTCAAGCTTTCCATCCTCGATATTGACGAAGGTCTCCCCGTTCTCATGCCGGTAGAGCCCGGGATGGGCGTCGGCGAAAGCCTTCTGCTCACCGGCAGGCGCGCCCGCGCCGGTCATGCCGTGAACGTAGTGGTGGCCGTTGCGCTCGACGTGCTCGAGACCCAGGAGATTTATCAGCGCCAGATCCTGCTGCAGGCCGACGCCACCCTGAATTGTCAGATCCTCCGCCGACATGAAATAGGGGCCGAGTTCCGCCTTGTCGGTGCCCTGCTCCTCGTCCGTCCAGACCTGGCAGCGGGCGGTGTTGAGGATCGACTTATAGAAGCCCTTGCAGGTCTTCGATGAAACGCCGCGGTAGCCGCGCATGCGCGCTGTGGGGAAGGCATCGAAGTTACCGTCCGATTCATCGATGATGACGGGATAGCGCGCCGCAATCGGTGTGACGTCCTCGTTGAGCGCAGTGGCGCGTTTTATAGGCTGTTCGACGAACAGGATGGCCGTACGGAACTTGTCGAGCGCCGGCGTCGCGTCCATTTCGTCGAGCAATTCGAGGACGCCGGCAGCGTCTTCGTACTGTTCGTTGCCGTCGAGCGACAGGCGGTAATCCCCAGCCTGGCGGTCCAAGACGTCCGCCACCGCCGACAAGCGGTCGATATCGGCCCTGAGGTCACCACCGACCTTGACCTTGAAGTAGCGGTGGCCGTAAGCCGTGACGATCTCTTCCAAAGTCTCCGGCAGGCCGTCGTCGACGCGGTCCGCCGCCAATTGGTCGGCCGCCGTCAGAGGATCGATCATGCCGACGGTGTGGCGGGCGTGAACCGACTTTGACGGCGCAAGATTACCGAGAAAGCGGGTTAGATCGAGCCCCGCCAGGTCGGACGTCATGGAAAGATCGATGCCCGGCAGGTTCGTCTGAATGGCCCGATAGAACGACATGTTGTGAATGCCGCAGAGCGCATCCAGCACCGCCCGGTTCAACAACGCCGGACCGTAGGTCGCCACCAGCGAATTCATGCCGCGCAGGCGCGCCGCCAGGACGTGCTCGTGATGGCAGGCAACCGGCAGGCCGTACGCCGTCGTCGTGCCCACCGCCAGGAAGGCGTCGCGCGACAGCGACAGGGCGGTGCGCAACTGGTCGAAGTTTTCCTCATTGGTCAGCGCTTCGTTCTTGTCGAACCACTTGGGCGCCAGCACCTCGGCCGACATGCCCCAGCCCGAGTGGCCGGCCTCGTCGCTGACCCGGATGCGGGCGAAGGCCTGGGGCGCCTCGCGCAAAGTGACGACGCCAAACCGGAACGGTAGACGCAGCACGACGTCGCGTTCATAGAGTTCGATTTCCTCGACGCGGATTTTCGGGGCGGTCATCGGCCGGATTCTCCCGTTGAGCACAAGTAGCCGGCGACGACGTCGACGGCATGCTCAAGACGATCAGCCAAAGCCCGCTCGGTTGTCAACTTCCGACCGAAAATCGCCCCCAAGGTGGCCGCATTGGAAAGATAGAAATATCCCAGCCCGGCGATGGTGACGTAAAGCTGCACCGGATCCACGTTGGCGCGGAACACCCCCGCCGTCACGCCGCGTTCCAGCACTTCGGCGATACGGTCGACCATGGGCGAATGCATGGCCTGAATGCGTTCCGAACGCTGGACGTGGACCGCGCCGTAAAGATTGGCGTCGTTCAGCAGACTGATGAATTCAGGATTTTCAAGGTAGTAGTTGAAGGTATACGTCACCAGCTTGCGGATGGCCTCGACGGGTTCCAGGTCCTCCAGGTGAAGCTCCGCCTCGTGGCCGCGGATCTGGGCGTAGGCCTCCTCCATCACCGCGGTGTAGAGGTCGTCCTTGTTGCCGAAATAGTGGTATAACATGCGCTTGTTGGCGCCGGCCCGCTCGGCAATGGCGTCGACGCGCGCGCCACCCAGACCCTTGGCCGCAAACTCGGCGGTCGCGGCCTTGAGGATCAGCGATTTAGTCTCGTCGGGTTTGCGCCGCGCCACGTTCGTTCCACCCCGTCTCAACGCCAATTTTCAATAAATCGGTATAGTAACTGTTTGGTTACTTTATCAGTACCTTTTCCGAAAATATCTGTCAACGGACTTCCGCGCACTTTCGTTTTTGCGCTAGGCAAGCGTCCGGCAACGGCGTACAAGACGGGAGCGCGGAACCGCCGGTCTCCGCGCTGTTTTTTTGGGGGAATCGGCCATGTCGGATAGCGCTGAGATCAGGGACGACCGGCCCATGGCGGGCATCGGGTACATTGTCCTTTCGATGGCGACGATGGCGTCCCTCGACGCCGTCGCCAAGCACCTCGTGGCCACCCTGCCGGTGATGGAAATGCTGGCGCTGCGCGGCATCGTCATGTGTCTCATCCTGCTGGTCTGGTTGCCCAAAGCGGGCGGATTGCGTCATCTCAGGACCAGCAAGCCCTGGGGCCATGTGCGGCGTATGGGCTATTCGCTGGCGGCGCCGCTGCTGTTCTTCACTGCGATCCGCGACCTGCCGCTGGCCGACATCACGGTCCTGGTCTTCGGCGGCAGTTTTTTCATGACGGCGCTGTCGGTTCCGTTGCTGGGCGAGCGCGTCGGCCTGTTCCGCTGGTCGGCCATCGGAATCGGCTTTATCGGCGTCATCATCGCCGCCCAGCCGACCGGCGAGAACTTCGGTTTTATGACCTTCATCGCCATTTCCGCCAGCGTCGCCTACGCCATGTTGGTGATCGAAACCCGCCGCCTGGGGGGATCGGAATCGGCCTACACCATGACGTTCTACACCACTTTCGGCGTCACCGCGGCGATGTGCCTGGCCACACCTTTCGTCTGGGTGCCCGTGGCAGACGACGCCTGGCCTTGGCTCATCGCCCTGGCGGTGTTGGCGCTGGGCAGCCACGTCTTGCTGGCCAAGGCGTTCATGCTGGCGCCGGTCAGCACAATCGCGCCTTTCGAGTACACCTCCCTGGTGTGGGCGGCGATCTTCGGCTACTACATCTTCGATGAAATTCCCGGCAGCAACGTCTGGCTGGGCGCCGCCATCATCATTGCCGCCGGCATTTTCATCGTCCAGCGCGAAGCCAAGCTGACGCGATCCAAAAAACCAACGCAGCCGACAATCGCCGACTGATCGTCTATTCTGGCCCCGACGATGTTTCGGCTTAGTATTTTTTAGGACGGTCTAAGGGCGGGGATGGGCGTGGGCTCAGTTGCGGCGAACATACCGAACGAGACGGCGATGTGGGTGACCTTTGCCGCCATCGGCACCGCCCTCGTGCTCTACGCCATCGAACGCATCGCCGTCGAAGTCACCTCCATCGTCATTATCTGCCTGCTGCTGGTCTATTTTTCGCTTTTCCCGGTCGCCGATGCGGCGGGCGCAAACCTGTTGGGTCCGGAGCGCCTGCTGGCGGGCTTTGCCAACCCCGCCCTATTGACCGTGCTGGCGCTTTTGGTAATGGGCCAGGGTATGGTGCGGACGGGCATCCTGGAGCGCGGCGCGCAATTCGTCCTGCGCTTCGGCGACGGCAGCCCCCTCATTCCCATCGCCATCGCCTTCGTCGCCGTGCTGGTTATCAGTGCTTTTCTCAACAATATCCCCGTGGTCGTCATCTTCATCCCCATCATGCAGACGCTGGCCACCAAACTGGGCCAGCACGAAAGCAAGATCATGATGGGCCTGAGTTTTGCCGCGGTGCTGGGGGGCATGACGACCTTGATCGGATCCGGCACCAATCTGCTGGTGTCCGGCGCGCTGGTGAACCTCGGCGAACAGGGCTTCAGCTTTTTCAGCTTCACCGTCCCGGGACTGATGCTGGCGGGCGTGGGGCTGATCTATGTCATCTTCATCAATCCGCTATTCCTGCCGGACCGGACCTCCCTGGCCAGCCGCATCCTGGCTCGGTCGAGCAAGTCCTTTTTCACCCAGATCGAGGTCGAATACGGCCACCGGCTGGTCGGCGCCGACGTCCATGGAAGCTTCATCGAAGGCCTGCCGGGCCTGAGGATCAGGCGTATTCTGCGCGGCGACCGCACGCTGGTGCCGCCCTTCACCAACACCGTCGTGGAACGCGGCGATCAGCTGCTGGTGGTGGGCCAGCGGGCGGACCTGATCGAAGCCACGGCGACGGAACCCGAATTGCTACAAGCGGCGACGGGCTTGGGCAAGATCGCCGCCAGCCAGGCCGAACCGACCTTCCGCGAACGTTCTGTGGCCGAGGTCATGATAGCGCCCTATTCCAAGTTGATCGGCCGCCACATCGGCCGGGCGGGATTTCAGCGCCGCTCGCGCTGCAACGTTCTGGGCATCGAACGGCGCAACCATGTCTATCGCAGCCGCATGTCCGAAGTGCCGCTGGAAGCCGGTGACGTGCTCCTGATCATGGGACGGGATGACGACATCAAAGCCCTGCGCGCCGACAATGACGTCGTGTTGATGGAATGGTCGGCCGAGGCGCTGCCCCTGCTGCACGGCGCCAAACGCGCGACGGCGGTGTTCTTCGGCGTCATCGCAATGGCGGCCACCGGCGTCGTGCCCATCGTCGTGGCGGCGCTGATCGGGGCCATCGCCATGATCCCGTTGGGCATTCTCACTGTGCGCGAGGCGGCCCGCGCCATCGACAGCAAAATCGTCACCATGATTCCCGCCGCCCTGGCGTTGGGCTTGGCCATGCAGGCCACCGGCGGCGCCGAGTTTCTCGCCCATATCGTCGTCACGGCTTTTGAGGATTTGGGCCCGACCGCCGTGCTGTCCGCCTTTTTCTTGCTCACCGCCGTAATGGCCAACATCATCAGTTCCAAGGCTTGCGCCGTGCTGTTCACGCCCATCGCCGTCGGCATCGCGCGGGAGATCGGCGTCGATCCCGTGGTCTTCGCGGTGGCCGTTGTGTTCGCCGCCAACTGTGCCTTCGCCACGCCGATCGGCTATCAGACCAGCCTCCTCGTCATGGGGCCGGGGCACTACCGCTTCGGCGACTTCGTCCGGGCCGGCGCGCCGCTGGTCATCCTGTTGTGGCTGGTCTTCACCTTTGCTGCCCCCTGGTATTATGGGTTATAGCGGATAAATGGCGGAAAACGCGAACATCGACATTGCCTGCTTCGGTGCGGCCCTGATCGACATCATCGCCCATAGCCACGGGCCCTTGATGCCGGAGACCTCCAACCCCGGCACGGTTTCCACCGGCGTCGGCGGTGTCGCCTTCAATGTCGCCTGCAATCTATCGGTGTTGGGCTCGAAAACGGCTCTGGTCACCGCACTGGGAGACGATGTCGAAGGCCGCTATCTGCGGGACTCGATGAACCACCACGGCGTCGACACAACGTTTCTGCCGCCGCCGGACGGCCGCAGCACCGGCCGTTACGTCGCCGTTGAAAATCCATATGGCGAACTGTCGGTCGCCATATCCGACACCACGGCGCTGGAGCAGTTGACGGCGCGCGAACTCCGGCCGCCGATGCAGGCCCTGGCGCAGACCGGCCTCTGGTTTGTCGACGCCAACCTGTTGTCCGAGGTCATCCTCGCCATAGCCGTCAACAAGCCGCGCCCGCCGCTGGCCGTCGATGCCGTTTCTGTGGCCAAGGCGGTGAGGCTGAAAGCCTCGCTCAAAGCGGCGGATTACCTCTTCTGCAACCTCTCGGAAGCGGGCGCCATCCTCGACCGGAAATTTAGGCAGGCGGTGGAAGCCGTCGAATTGCTCGCCGACGCCGGTGTCGCCCATGCCGTCGTCACAGACGGCCCTCGCCCCGTCGCCGTTTCAGATGGCGCAGAGGTCCACGAGATAAAGGTTCCGACGGTCGAGGTTCATTCGGTCAACGGCGCCGGCGATTCGCTAATCGCGGCGACACTGAACCGTATCCAGGCCGGCGACCCCCTCCCCGCCGCCGTCGAACGCGGCATCGAAACGGCCAGGCGCACCGTCAATTCCAACTCGCCCTTCGTGGCATAGAAAAATCCATGACAGCCAAGTTTGAACATTATCTCGACTATTCGGCGGAAGTACGCGCTGCGCTGGATGACAGCCGCCCGCTCGTCGCGCTGGAGAGCACCATCGTTACCCATGGTATGCCCTGGCCGCAAAACGTCGAAACCGCGCGCAGCGTCGAGGACGATATTCGGAGCACAGGAGCCGTGCCCGCAACCATCGCCGTTATCGAGGGAAAGATCCGCGTCGGCTTGGAAGACGATACGCTTGTGGAACTGGCCCAGGCCGAGGGCGTAATGAAACTCTCGCGCGCCGATCTTGCGCTGGCGGTCGCGGCTCGCCGCACGGGCTCCACCACCGTTGCCGCGACAATGATCTGCGCCCACCTGGCGGGCATCGACGTCTTCGCCACGGGCGGTATCGGCGGCGTCCATCGCGGCGCGGAACTGAGTTTCGATATTTCCGCCGACCTGGAGGAACTTGCCGCGACGCCTGTGCTCGTCGTGGCGGCGGGCGCCAAGGCCATCCTCGACATCGCCAAAACGCTGGAATACCTGGAGACCAAGGGTGTGCCGGTGGTGGGCTACCGCACGGACGACTTCCCCGCTTTCTGGTCGTGCTCGTCCGGCCTGGCCGCGCCATTGCGGCTGGACGATCCGGCAGAGATCGCGGAAGCCTTCCATGTCCGGCGCGAACTCGGCATGGCCGGCGGCATGCTGGTGGCCAATCCGATCCCGGCAAACGACGAAATTCCCGCCGCCGTTATCTCCCCCATCATCGAACAAGCGCTGGCGCAGGCCGAGGGTGAAGGCGTGGCCGGCAAAGACGTGACCCCCTATGTTCTGGGCCGCATCTTCGAACTCACCGACGGCAGGAGCCTGGGCGCCAACGTCGCATTGGTGCGAAACAACGCCCGCCTCGCCGCCGAAATCGCAATCAGGAGCAAGAAATCGTGACCGAACCCCAAATCCTCACCACCGTCGTCGGATCCTACCCCGTGCCCGACTGGCTAGCCGCCCACCCCACCGAGCAGGGGCTGATCGATGCCACGCGGGTCGTGCTGCACACCCAGGAGAAGGCCGGCATCGACGTGGTGTGCGACGGCGAGCTTTACCGCTTCGACATCAACCATCCCGAAACCAACGGGATGATCGAGTACTTCACCCGGCCCATGGGCGGCATCCGTTCCGAGGTGACGTTCGAGGAACTGCTGGATTACCGCAGCCAGCCTGGCATGGGCTTCCGCCGCCGCCCGCCGGGCATTGTTGACGGTCCGATCACCAGCGGTACGCTTGACCTGCCGGAAGCCTGCCGCCGCGCCGTGGGGCTGGCCACCAAACCGCTGAAATTCACCCTGACCGGCCCGCACATGCTGGCCAAGACGCTGGTCAACAACCGTTACGACGACCTGCCCGCGCTGACGGACGCCATCGCCGAGGTGCTGGCCGAACAGGTGCGCCATCTCGATGCCGATGTCGTCCAGGTTGACGAGGCCAACCTGCCGGGCAGCCCAGATGAATGGCAGTGGGCGTCGGACGCCATCAACAAGGTCCTTGATGCCGTCAAGACGACCCCCGCCGTGCATCTTTGTTTCGGCAACTACGGCGGCCAGAGCATTCAGTCGGGCAGCTGGAAACAGCTGATGGACTACCTCAACAGCCTGCACACCGACCACATCGTGATGGAAATGGCCCACCGGCCCCTCGAGGAATTGGCCGCGTTCAAGGAACTGCGGCCCGAAATCGGCCTCGGTCTCGGCGTCGTCGACGTCAAGGCGACGGAGGTGGAAAACGCCGACCAGATCGCCCGCGCCATCGAACGGGCCGAGGACGCGCTAGGCCGGGGCCGGGTGCGCTACATCCACCCGGACTGCGGCTTTTGGATGCTCAAACGCTCCATCGCCGACGCCAAGATCAGGGCGCTGGTCGAGGGCCGGAATTTGTACGAAGGCCGGGCGAAGGTAAGCGTGGCGTAGCCGCCTACTCCATGCCTAAAAGCTTGTAGATCCGCCGGGTGTAAACACCGAACTTCTCGTGCGTTTTCATGTCGAGCGTGCGGGGGTAATCCAGTTCGATGGCGAAGTTATCGGCCATGCGGGCGGGACCCGAGGTCAGCACGGCGCAGCGCGAGCCCAGCAGCACGGCCTCCTGGATGGAGTGTGTGACGAAGATGATGGTCTTCTTGCTTTCCGACCAGATGCGCAGAAGTTCGAGGTTCATCTTTTCCCGCGTCAACGCGTCGAGCGCACCGAACGGTTCATCCATCAGGATCAGTTTCGGATCGTGCACCAGCGCGCGGGCGATGGCGGCGCGTTGCTGCATGCCGCCGGAGAGCTCGTAGGGATAATTGTTCTCGAAGCCTTCCAAACCGACCATCTGCAACAGATCGCGGGCGCGTTCGCGGCTTTCGGCCCTGGGCAGGCCGAGGATTTCGGCCGGCAGCAGGACGTTGTCGATGATCTTGCGCCACTTCAGCAGCAGCGATTGCTGGAACACCATGCCCACGTCGCGGCCCGCTTCGAAGGTGTTGCCGTTGCCGCCGATGCGCACGGTGCCGTCGTTGTGGTCGTGCAGGCCCGCCAGGATTTTCAGCACCGTCGTCTTGCCGCAACCCGAGGGGCCGACGAGCGAAATCAGCTCCCCAACCTCGACATCCAGGGTTACGTCCGAAACGGCGAGGAATTCCTGCCCGCGGCTGCGGTAGACCTTGCTGACGCCCTCAAGATGAATAAACGGCTGGGTCATGCGCCGGTCTCCACCCGGGCGTCGGATTTGACGAAGATGCGCTCGAGCGCGATGACGATGCCGTAGAGCACGACGCCGACCAGGGTGATCATCAGGACGGCCATGAACATGGCGGGTGTGTCGAGATCGACCTGGACCTGCAGCATGAGGTAACCGAGCCCTTCTTCCGAGGCGATGAATTCGCCGACGATGGCGCCGGCCACGGCCAGCACGACCGCCACTTTCATGCCGGAAAAGATGTAGGGCAGCGAACCCGGCAGCTGGATCTTGGTGAAGATCTGCCAGCGCGAGCCGTTAAGTGAGCGCACCAGGTCGAGGAGATCGGGTTCGACCTCCTGCAGGCCGCGCGTCGTGGTGATCAGGATGGGCAGGAAGCAGATCGTGAAGGCGATGATGATATTGGGACCCAAGCCATAGTCGAACCAGACGATGAACAACGGACCCAGCGCCACCTTGGGGATCATGTTGAGGCTGACCACCAGCGGCATGAGGAATTCGGCGAACAGCGCGAACCAGGAAAACAGCAGCGCCAGGCCGACGCCCACAACCACCGCCAGGATATAGCCGCCGAACACCTCGCCAGCCGTGATCCAAGTGTTGTGGACCCAGTTGTATTCGCCCCACAGCGCCCGCACGGTATCGGCCGGCGTGGGCATGACGTAAGCCGGCACCTCGCCCCAGACGACGAAGACGTGCCAGGCGACGACCACCAGCAGGTGGGCGATGATGATCAGCGCCCAACGCCAGGCATGTTCTTGAATTTTGTCCATCGCTCTCGCCTTTATTTACTCCGTGGCATCAGGAAATCCGCTCGACTACGTCTTCATCGAACTTCCAGGCCGGGTTGTCGAAGTCTACGTCATCGGCATAGGTCGCGAGTTGTTCCCTGGGTGGGATCATGTCAGCCACCTTTCGAGATTGGCGGCGACGAAATCGTCGTCGGCCAGATCGCCGTGTTCGGTATACACCCTGTCGATCAACTCAGCCTGGCCGGGGCTCAATCCTTCCTCTGGGTCGAGGCACCAGATGCCGTCGAGCAATCCCTGGCGGCGCAACACTTCGTGGCAGCCGGCGATACAGCCCGCGAAATCGTTGGCGACATCGAAAAACGCCGCGTTGCAGTCGGTGACCCGCGAATCGAGCGCCAGCAAACCGTCCTCGACGACGCCGGTGCCGGCGGCGGCGTGGGCGCGGGCCAGCAAATCGACGGCGGGTTTGACCCAGACGCTCCAATGCCCCAACAGACCGCCCTTGATGCGCACCGTCGCCGCGTCGCCGCCCCGGCGCACGACAAACGGCGTGACGAGATCAAGCACGATGTGATCGTCGTTGCCGGTGTAGAGGGTCACGCGGTCCTCCGCCCCGGCCGCCACCACGCCGCGCACGACGTCGAGCGTGCGGTAGCGGTTGAAGGGCGCCATCTTGATGGCGATGACGTTATCGATGGCGGCGAAGCGGCGCCAGAAATCCTCGCTCAGCAGAACGCCGCCGACGGCGGGCTGGAGGTAAAAGCCGACCAAAGGGATTTCCGCTGCTACGGCCTGGCAATGGTCGATGATCTCGTCTTCGGATCTGTCCTTGAAAGCGGCAAGGCTCAATAATCCGGCGTGATAGCCGAGCCCCACGGCGGTCCGGGCTTCGGTGATGGCCTGGCCGGTCGGGCCGATGACGCCGGCGATCATGACCAGGGGATCTCCGCTCCAGTCCCGCGCCGTCTCGGCCGCCAGCGACAACACCGGTTCATAAAGGCCGTGATCGCGGATTTCAAATTGGGTGGTGTGGACGCCGACCGCCAATCCACCCGCGCCGGCGTCGATGTAATAGCGCGTCAGCGCCTTTTGACGCCGTTCGTCCAATGATCGCGCAGCGTCCAGGGCCAGCGGATGGGCCGGAATGGCGCAGCCCTGCTGCAACAGCGTCAGCACGTCGTCGGAAATTTCACTGCGATGAAGGGCCATTGGGGGTTCCGCCCGTCAAAAGTAACCAATTAGTTATTTTTTGCCTTGCGCCGTCGGCTTTGTCAATTAATACTCTAATCCTTGGTCATTCGAAAATGTCCAACCAGGGAGGACAATCCATGATTCGTTCATTAAAACTCTTTGCCGCCGCCGCAACGGCGGTCGGCCTGATCGGCGCGGCCCAGGCCAGCGCTGCTCCGAAAATCGATTTTATCCTGAATTGGATCGCCGGCGGCGACCACGCGCCCTACTACTACGCTCAGAAAATGGGCTGGTACAAGGACGCCGGTCTCGACCTCAACATCCAGCAGGGCAAGGGCTCGTCCATGTCCGCCCAGCGCACCGGCGCGGGCAAGAACCAGATCGGCTTGGCCGATATGCCGCCCGTCTTCGCCGCCATCGCTAAAGGCGCCGACCTGGTGGCTGTCATGAACATCTACGCCAACAGCCCCTACGGCTTTTATTGGCTGAAAAGCTCTGGCATCAACGGGCCAAAGGATTTCGCCGGCAAGAAGATCGGCAACCCGCCTTGGGACGCCGCGCGCAAGATGTGGCCGGCTTTCGCCGCCAATGTCGGCATCGGCGAAAAATCGGTCAAATGGATCAATATCCAACCCAACGCCAAGCTTTCGGCGTTGAAGGCCGGCTCGATCGACGTCACCACCTCGTTCTACAATATTCACCACATCTTCCAGAAATTGCTGGGCACGGACATGGGGTATGTCTCGGGCAAGGCGCATGGCGTCAATCCCTATGGCAACTCGATCATCGTCAACGGCGAGTTCCTTAGAGCCAATAAGTCCGCAGTGGCAGCCTTCGTCAAAGTCAACCAGCGCGCCTTCCACGCTTGCGCCAAGGATGCGGCTCCTTGCATTGCCGCCTTGGTGGAAGCGAACAAGGGCCTGAAAGCCGCCAACGAAACGACGAACTGGGGCCTGGTGAAGGAGCTGATGACCGACGCTACCTCGACCGGCGTCGGCCTGGGCTACATGGATGAGGCGCGGATGAACAAATCCTACGAGATATTCAAACCGTTCCTCGACAAGCCCTTCGACATGTCGAAGCACTTCAGCAACGAGTTCATCGACAAAAGCATCAAGATGCCGAAGTAAGCTTAATATTACCTCTTAAGTGAGGGATCGAGACGGGGACGCGCTGCCGGGCGCGTCCCCGTTTTACATTCAGCCCAGCTCGGGACCGGCGATGGCGAAAACGCGGGCGGGGTCCTCGAACGGTTCGGTGCGGCCCTTGAGCATGCGGGTGAAGGGGCGTTGCGACGTAAAACCACGGCTGGCCAGCCAGGCGCCAAAGCCCTCGTGGTGATCGGCGACATCCATGTAGACCGGTCCTTCGACCCCGGATAGCGCGCGTTCGGCAAGGGCCGTCGCCACCTCTTCGTCGACGGCCACCAGCGGTCCGACCTGGCTGCTCTCGCGGCCGTCACGTCCCATGACGTAGCCGGCGATTTCACCGGTCAGGTCCAACCTCGCCAGCCAGGCACAGCCGGGCTGGCGGTCCCTCAGATGGGCTAGAATTTGCCGCCGTTCGCCGCCGTAGCGCGGTGCATCGAATTTGGCCACGGCATCGACGCCATCCGCCGCAATGGGCAGGATCGATATGCCTGCCGGGACGGCCAGCGGGGTCGCCCAACGCGGACTTTCGCTGGCTTGCAGCCGCTGGATAGCGAATATGTCCTCAAATCCCAAGGGACCATAGAGTTCCCTGCCCGCCGGCGTGGCGTCCAAGCCCGGCACGAGCCCCCTTGCTTCGACCTCGGCGATGCAATGGCGCAACAGTTCGGTAGCGATGCCGCGGCGCTGAAAATCCTCCGACACCAACACCATGCTGATCCATGCGAATTCATCGCCCTGCGGCAAGATCAGCGCGGAGGCCGCCAGGAGATCGTCCTCATCGCGCAGGCCGAAGGCGGTCCCGGCCTCGATCATCAAACGCCAGTCGTCTTCCGTCTGGTTCCAGCCCGCCTCCTCGGACAGCACGATGCCTTCCGCCGCCTGGTAGGGTTTGAGGATACCCAGCGGCAGGCCGGAGATAACCTTAGCGGCGGTATCAGTAAGTGCCATCGCGCGCTTCGTAGTGCGTCGGCTTGCCCAGGCTCGACCGGCCGCGCCGCAGCCAGTCCGCCGTCCAGTCGATCATCCGTTCGACGCCGATGACCGGCGGGCCGAACAGCGAGACCGACTTCGAGGTGTTGGTCAGCCAGGCGCTGGCGGCGGGTTCGCCCGTCAAAATGGCTTCGACCTCGAAACGCTCTGCGAACGATCGCGCCAGTTCAGCCACCAGCAGGGTCTCCGGACCGGACACATTGATCGCGCCCATCGGCGCCGTGCAATGGCGCAGGCATCTGAGCGCCTGCGAGATGGCGTCGCCCTGCCAGATGATGTTGACGTGCCCCATGCCGAGGTCGATGGTCTCCCCCGCCAGCACTTTGGCGGCGACGTCGTGCAGTACGCCATAGCGCATGTCGATGGCGTAGTTGAGCCGGAACATGATTCCCGCGGTGCCGTGCAGGCTTGAGAAGTATTCGAACATGCGTTCCCGGCCGAGGCAGGAATTGGCGTATTCGCCGGCGGGCGGGATGGGCGGCGTTTCCTCGGTCGCGCCGCCCGAGGCAATATCCACGAAGGGATAGACGCAGCCGGTGGAAAAAACCACGATGCGGCTAGCGGTGAAGGCCTGGGCGACGACGGTCGGCACATGAACGTTCATGGCCCAAGTCAGTTCCTCGTTGCCTTGAGTGCCGAATTTGCGCCCCGCCATGAACACGACGTTGTCGAATTTGGGCAGCGCTGCGACGGCGTCCGGATCCAGCAGATCGCAGGCGACGGTCTCGACGCCCCAGGCTTCGAGCTTGCCGCGCACGGCCGGGTCGCTGAAACGGGCGACGCCAACGATGCGTTTGTCGGGAGCGGCGCGTTTGGCCAGGCGGGCCAGCGTCGGTCCCATCTTGCCGCCGACGCCGAGCACCATGATGTCGCCCTCCAGTGCCGCCAGATCGTCGATCAGCGCCTGGCTCGGCAGCGTCATGAAATCCTCAAGCGCCTCTTCATCCTCGAAGGCCTCCGGGGCCTCGTCCGCTGTTAACAAATTCATCAAGTTACCCTCAACCCCGCTCAGTCGATCTGAGACTTATCCTTGTACATGACGCGATGACGCGTCGTGCGTACCCATTCCTCGATATCTTCGAGCGACTGGTAGTTCGCCATGTCGTATTTCCCGAAGCTGGCGATTTCGCCAAATTCCTTTTTCCAGCGGTCGTAGGGCGGTTTGGCCGGCGGGCCGAAACACATGATGTCGATGACCGAAAGGTCTTCGGGCACGCCCAGCAACGGCTTCAGGTCGTTCTGGGCATCCTCCTGGCCGATCGCCGTCACCCACCAGACCGTGTAGCCCAGCGCCGCCGCAGCGAGGTGCGCCGCCATGGTCGCCGAGGCCACCGACTGCAGCAGGATGCGTTCGGCGTTCTGGTGGTACATGCGGTCAAGCTCGGAGCCGTCGTTGAGCACGGGAAAGGCGTTGACGTAGCGGAAGTCGGCGACGATAGCGATCAGGCCGGGCGCCGTTTTCATGCCGCTGTAGTTGGGCGTCGGAAATTTCATCTTCATCTTGGCCCGCCGGGTCGCCTCGGCCACGAAGTAATCGCCCAGATCCGCCTTCGCCTGGTCGTCCTCCACCACGATGAAATGCCAGGGCTGGGCATTGGCGCCCGAGGGACTGTGGCGGGCCGCTTCCAGGATCATGCCGTAGTGTTCCGGCGGCACCACAAAATCGGGATCGAAGGCCCGGGAGGTGCGCCGCGACAGGACGATTTCCATCAGCGTTTCATAGCGCGCCACGGCATCGTCTGTTCCGGGTACGGCAATCGCATGTTCGGTCATGACATCCTCTGGTTAGGCTAAGCGTTGTCGGATTGTAGCAGACGCCAAACTTTTTCCGACGTCAGCGGCAAGGAAAGTTCCGTCGCCGCGGAAAGCCCGAGCGCGTCGAACACGGCATTGGCCGCCGCCGCCGGCGCACCGATGCTGCCCAGTTCACCCACACCCTTGACGCCGAGCCGGTTGTTGGGCGACGGACTGACAAAGCTGACGTGATCGATCTCGGGCAGGTCCTCGGCCCGCGGTACGACGTAGTCCATCCAGGAACCGGTGAGCAATTGCCCCGTATCCGGCGCATGAACAACGTCCTCCCACAGTGCCTGTCCGATGCCCTGAACGATGCCGCCGTGCATCTGGGCCGCAACCAGGGCGGGATTGATCATGTTGCCGGCGTCGAGGACGGAGGTGACCCGCTCAACCGCGACCTCTCCGGTCTCAGGATCGATCTCGACCTCGCAGATGATGCAGCCCTGCGGGAACGTCGCCTTCTGGTCCTCGAAGCGGGACTGGCCTTCGATGCCGCCCCGCAGGTCCGCCGGCAATCCGTCGCCGGTGGCGGCTTTGGCGGCCAGGTCGTAAAGGCCGATCGCGCGGTCGGTGCCGATGATGCGGTATTTGCCGCGTTCGAGCTCAATGTCGGCAACCGCGGCCTCCAGATAGTGCGCCGCCAGTTCGCGCCCCTTGTCGGCCGCCCGCTCGGCGGCGCGCGACAGCGTGGCGCCCGAGATCACGGTCGAGGACGAGCCGCCCGTGCCGCCGCCCCTGGGCACCACGGCGGTATCGCCTTCGATGACCCGGACTTCGTCGTAGGGCACGCCGAACTCGGCGGCGACAAGCTGGGCGAAGATGGTTTCATGTCCCTGCCCGCCGGCCTGGCCGCCGGCCAGGGCGCTGACGAAGCCGTCCGTGTGGACCTCGACAATGGCCTGTTCATCGGCGATGCCGCCGGTGCCGTGGACATAGAGGGATATGCCGATACCGCGTTTGCGGCCCGCTGCCTCGCTGGCTGCGCGCCGTGCGGCAAACCCGGACCAGTCGGCCTTGTCCAACGCCGCATCGTACACCGCGCCATAGTCTCCGCTGTCATATACCATGCCGACCGGCGTGGTGTACGGCATGGCGCTTTCAGGCAGCAGATTGAACCGGCGCAACGCCATCGGATCGCGGGCGGTTTGGGCTGCGGCCACATCGACGACGCGCTCCAGCATGGTGGCCGGATCGACCGAGCCAGAACCGCGGAACGCATCGACCGGCACGGTGTTGGTGAAGGCGCCGCGCACCCTGAGACTTATTGCGGGGATGGCGTACGACCCCGAAACCACCCGCGCCATGCCGGTCGTCAGGATGCCCGGCCCGAAGGTCGAGAGATAAGCACCCAGGTCGCCGACGGCGGATATTCTGAAAGCCGTGAATTTGCCCGCCGCGTCCAGGGCCAATTCGACCTTGGCGGATTGCGCCCGGGACTGGACGTCCGAGAGGAAGGCTTCGTCCCGGCCCGATTCCCAGCGGATCGGACAGTTCAACGCCTCCGCGGCGAAGACCACGGCGGCGTGTTCGGGATAGGCGAAGAATTTGGGCCCGAAGCCACCGCCGACGTCGCCGGTGACGACCCTGAGCCATTCCTTGGGCTTGGTGAATACCCGCTCGGCGATGAGCATCTGGAGCAGATGGACGCCCTGGGAGGGGCAGTAGAGCG
Source organism: uncultured Rhodospirillaceae bacterium (assembly GCA_964528595.1). Taxonomy (GTDB): domain Bacteria; phylum Pseudomonadota; class Alphaproteobacteria; order UBA2966; family UBA2966; genus CAYFKJ01. Next base: position 20,233 of record CAZGTM010000013.1, on the reverse strand, counting down.
TGATGCCGCCATCCGCCGGCTTGGCGATGGCAACACGGGTCTCGACGGCGGCGTAGTGAACCTTGTTGCCGATAAACTCCAGCTCGGCCCGGTGATCGGCGGCGGCAAAGGCGGCTTCCGCCGCGTCGCCGTTGCCCGCGCTCCAGTCGTAGCAGAGGTTCCCCGGCGCCTCGTCCCAGATCAGTGGGGCGTCTTCGCGCAACGCCGCATACTCGCCGACGGCGGCCGGACGCTCGGCATACTCGACAAACACCGCATCCGCCGCCTCCCGCGCCCGCGCCGCCGTTGTCGCGATCACCATGGCGACACTCTCGCCGACATAGCGGACGCGATCCTTCGCCAGAACTGGGCGCGCCGGTTCGATCATCGCGGACCCGTCGCTGCTGGTGACGGGGTTGATGGTGGGAATTGCCCCCAAGTGCCCGGTATCTTCGGCGGTATAGATGGCGGTAACGCCCGGCATCCGGCAGGCTTCGGCCGGATCGAACAGCACGATATCGGCGTGGGCATGGGGACTGCGCACGAAGGCCGCGAACATTTCACTCTCAAAGCGCAGATTGGCGCTGAAGCTGCCGCGCCCGGTTAGCAAGCGCTCGTCTTCAAGCCGTACGACCGGTTGGCCCACGCTGGTGTCGTTCATTCGCTGCTCCGGGAGGAACGATGGGTTGACGAATGCCTAGCTTGCCGCGAGCATCGGCGGCGATCAATGCTTAGTCCCCGTTTGGAGAGGAATTTCATGGCTGGCGACTTGAATATTGCCATCGGTGGTTTCGGCGCTGTGGGACGGGAAGTCGCGCGGCGTCTCGACAAGGGAATAGCGGGCCTCAAGCTGTCGGCGGTTTCGGCGCGCGACCGGGAAAAAGCCCAGGCCAACATGGTGGATTTCCGCTCCCCCGTGCCCGTCATCCCGATCGCCAAGTTGGCGGGCCACGCGGATCTCGTCATCGAAGCCTTGCCGGCCGGCTGCTTCCGCGAAATAGCGGAAGCGACGCTGAAAGCCGGCAAGATCTTCATGCCGCTTTCCTGTGGGCAGCTTCTCGAGCACTGGGATGTCGTGGATCTGGCGTCAACCTACGGCGGCCGGATCATTGTTCCGACGGGAGCGTTGCTGGGCCTGGACGCAGTCCGTGCCGCCGCCGAGGGAGAGATCTCCAGTGTTCGCATGGTCACGCGCAAACCCCCCGGCGGCCTGAAAGGTGCGCCGTTCGTCGACCAAAACGATATCGATCTCGACGCCGTGTCATCGCCCTTGAAGCTGTTCGAAGGATCGGCCAGGGAGGCCATCCCCGGCTTTCCGGCCAATCTCAACGTCGCCGTGGCGCTCAGCCTGGCGGGCGTCGGACCGGACAGGACGATGCTGGAAATCTGGGCCGATCCCACCATCAGCCGCAACAGCCACGAAATTCACGTCGAAGCGGATTCCGCCCGCTTCTCCCTGAAGATCGAGGGTGTCCCGACGGAGGAGAATCCGCGCACCGGCAAGATCACGGCGCTCAGTACGGTCGCCTGTCTGCGCGGCATGGTATCGGCGCTCAAAGTCGGAACCTAGTTCGAAACCGGTCTCCGATCCGACATGGATTGGCGTTTGGTTGAATAAATCCTATTATCCTTTGTCCGAGCTAGGTGCTTCTTTGGGACCGCATTGAATCTCTGGAGGGATTGCGGGTGGCGAAGAATTTGGATTCCGATAAGACCGGCCGCAAGCTGGTGCTGGGGGTGGATGATGATCATATGATCATCTCTTTCCTCTCCACCGTCGTCCGGGGCGAGAATTACGCGTTCACCAGCGCCAAGAGCGCCGAAGAGGCGATGCCGATAATCATCCGGGACCGCCCGGATTTGATTTTTCTCGACATGCACATGCCGGGGAAGGACGGCGTCGAACTGTGCCGTGAAATCCGCGAAAAAATGACCGAATATGAGGCGCCAATCGTTTTTCTCACGGCCGATCATGAAGAGAAGGCGGTCAAGCAGGCCATTGCCGCCGGCGGCAACGATTATCTCGTAAAGCCGGTGAGCCCGAACAGCGTGATGGAGCGGTTGAAACGCTGGCTGCCCGAAGGCCCACAGAAAAAGCCTTAATCCCCGAACCGCGTGGCCGCCCGTTCGATGGCGTCGACGCCGATGTCGTAATGGCGGTAGATATCGATGGTGTCACCGCTTTGACCGAACTCGCGGATACCTAACGGCGCCACGGCATGGCCGCGGACGCCACCGATCCAGGCCAGCGAGGCGGGATGGCCGTCAATCACGGAGACGATCCGCGCCCCCGCGGCCAAAGGTTCCATGAGGTCCTCGACATGCGCCATGCGTCCGCCATCACTGCCATGCAGGCGGTCCCGTTCCAGGCGTTGCCAATCGTTGTAAAGCCGATCGGTTGAGGTCACGACCAGCAAACCCGTACCGGGAGCCCTCCGTGACAAGCGTTCATGGGCTGCAATCGCCTCACCGGTAATGACGCCGCTGCAAACCAGCGCCATGTCCGATCCCGCGGCCGGTTCGTGCAGCCAGTAGCCACCCAGAATGATCTGGCGCTTAAATTCGTCGTCCAGTTGACGGCTGGGCTGGTCGAGCGGTTTGGTCGAAAGCCGGAGGTAAACCGCGCCGCCCGCTTCTTCGTCCTGCATATGCTCGAACGACCAGCGCATGATTTCAGCCAACTCGTCGGCGAAGGCCGGTTCGAACGAAGTCAGACCCGGTTGGCCGAGGCCGATCATCGGCGTCGATATCGACTGATGGGCACCCCCCTCCGGCGCCAGCGAGACACCCGACGGCGTACCGACAACCATGAAGCGGGCGTCCTGATAGCAGGCGTAGTTGAGGCTATCGAGCCCGCGTGCGATGAACGGATCGTACAACGTGCCGATGGGCAGCAGGCGGACGCCGAACAGGCTGTGCGACAGGCCGAAAGCGGCGAGATTGAGAAAGAGGTCGCTTTCAGCGATGCCCAGTTCGATGTGTTGGCCGTCCGGCGAATGCACCCATTTCTGCGCCGACGGCACCTTGCGGTCGCGGAATTCGTCGCCCTTGGCTTCGCGGGCGAACAAACCACGCTGGTTGACCCAGCCGCCGAGATTTGTCGACACCGTTACATCCGGCGATGTGGTGACGATGCGGTCGGCCAGGACGCCGCCGGTCTTCGCCAGATCGTTGAGAATTCGCCCGAATGCCTCCTGCGTCGACCCCCGTTCGACATGTTCGAGCGATAGCGTGCCGGGCACAGGCACAGGGGCTGCGGTTTTTTTTCTGCTCTCGTCGGCATTGAAAGGAACGGCCTTGAGGAAGGCGTCGAGCTCGGCTTCCTCCAAAGGCAGGCCGGACGCCCGGTCCCATTCCTCACCTGGCGCAATGCCGCAGTCGCCGCGGTATTGCTCCATCTGCGGATCGTTCATGATGCCGGCGTGGTTGTCCTTGTGACCGGCCAGCGGCGTGCCGTGCCCCTTGACCGTGTAGCAAATGAAGCAGGTCGGCTTGTCGTCGGGTACGGTTTCGAAGGCGTTGACCAGCGCCTCCATGCAGTGGCCGCCGAGGTCAGTCATGATCTCGTGCAGGCCCTCGTCGTCGAAGCTGTCGATCAGGGCATGGACGTCGGCATCGTCCGGCAGGTCGGCTTTGATTTGCTGGCGCCAGGCTGGACCGCCCTGAAAGGCCAAGGCCGAAAATACGTCGTTTTCGCAATCGTTAAACCAGCGGCGCAAGGCCAGGCCGCCGGGACGCTGGAAGGCTTCGTAGAGCTTGCGGCCGTATTTGACGGTAATCACGTTCCAGCCCACCGCGCGGAAGAACCGCCCGATCAGACGGAAGAGCTGTTCGTTGATCATGCCGTCCAGGCTCTGCCGATTGTAGTCGATCACCCACCAGACATCGCGCAGGTCGTGCTTCCAGGTGTCCAGCAAAGCCTCGTAGACGTTGCCTTCATCCAACTCGGCGTCGCCCACCAACGCCACCATGCGGCCCTGTTTCCAGTCCGCCGGCGTAAGCCCTTTGGCCGCGAGATAGTCCTGCGTCAGCGCGGCGAAGTTTGTCAGCGCCGCGCCCAGCCCGACCGAGCCTGTGGAGAAGTCGACCTCCTCGCCGTCCTTGGTGCGCGAGGGGTAGGACTGCGCCCCGCCCAAGGCGCGGAAGTTCTTCAGGTTTTCCAGGCTTTGTTTGTCGAACATGTAGTTCATGGCATGGAAAACCGGGCTGGCGTGGGGTTTCACGGCCACCCGGTCCTCGGGCCTCAGAACGCGGCCGTAAAGCGCGGTCATGATGGTTGAAATCGAGGCGCAACTGGCCTGGTGACCGCCGACCTTGACGCCGTCCCGGTTGGGCCGGATGTGGTTGGCGTGGTGGATCATCCAGGACGACAACCAGCGAACCTTGGTCTCGAGCGCATCGAGGACCACGAGTTCGTTGGCCGGAACCGGCGTCGCCGGGCCAATTTCCGATGATTCCGCGTGTGCATCGGGCATGGTCGAATTGTCGTTCGTGGCGCTCGTCAGGGGAAGGGTCATCGGAAATTCTCTTGATCTTGGGCACGGCCGGCCGCGCCGCCCGGAATTGGCAGGATATCAGCAGTATGCCCAAAATCAGACGGCAGATGGTTGCGAAAAATGCTAATCCGCGATAGTAAATTGGCAGAATCTGCTAAAAATGAGTAGGCCGATGGCATTTGATCAAATCGACCGACGTATTATCCGCGAATTGCAGGCGGATGGGCGTCTGACAAACAACGAATTATCGAAGCGGGTCAATCTCTCGCCCTCGCCCTGCCTGCGCCGGACCAAAAGGCTGGAGCAGGAAGGCCTGATCACCGGCTACACCGCCAATATCGATCAGGCGATGTACGGCCTACCGATCAGCACTTTTGTTTCAATCCGCCTGGAAAAGCAGAACGAGGAAAACTTGCGCGTTTTTGAGCGGGAAATCTCGAAAGTCGAGGAGGTCGTCGAGTGCTATTTGATGACCGGCGGCTTCGACTATCTCCTGCGCATCGTCACCGACAGCCTCAAATCCTATGAAATGACGTTGAAGCGAAAGATCACCAATATCCCCGGCATTGCCTCCATCGAATCAAGCTTTGCTCTGGACATCGTCAAACGCAGCAACATCTTCCCCAGCCTCTCGCACTACGGCCACGAGGAGGCAGATTAGAAAACCGGTCCAAGTGTACCCAGGTTAATTTCCAGCCTTGTGGCTCTACCCCCACCCAACCCTCCCCCCTCCCTCAAGGGGAGGGCTTTTTCATATTTGGACGAAATTTAAAAAGTGAGTTCCTTCCCCCGTCATGCGAAGCGTGCACCGGTACGACGCGGGGGAAGGACAGGATGGGGGGGACAGCAGCGCAATTTTCCTGGAAGCAGATGACACGAACGTCGTGCTAATTACGGGCGTTCAGAGGGATTCGATTTCCGAGGTCACTGCGGCAATGGCGGAGGCAAGCTTGGGGTGGTGATCCTCAATGCTCGGCCAATCGGCGCTCTTCCCTGATTTCTCGAGATCGGCGCAAAGGTCGGCCAACACTTCGGCGCCGACCGATCGAGACGACGATTTGAGCTTGTGCGCCGCGGCGCCCAGTGCGGCGGCATCGCGGGAGTCGAACGCGTCGTTGATTTCGCCGACGGTGGCCTCCGCCGGCGCCACGAAATCCAACAGGATTTCCTTGATCAGTTCGTCATCGTCACCAAAGGTTTCCCGCAAGAACTTGGGCTCAACGGCTTTTGAACCCTTGTCGGGCGGCGGCGTTTCATCAGGCGTCGCGGATATTTGCGCTGTGGCCTCTGCTTTCTCCTCCACAGCTTCGGACACGGCGTTCGGCATCCATTTTCTCAAGGTCGCCTTGAGATCGTTCATGGCCAGCGGCTTCGAGAGATAGTCATCCATGCCAGCGGCGATGCAGCGTTCGGCCTCGCCTTCCAGCGCGTTGGCCGTCACCGCGATGATCGGAGACCGCTTGCCGCTGCCCTCTTCGTCCGCCCGCACCGCGGCCGTCAGTTCGAACCCGTCCATGCGCGGCATGTGGCAATCCGTTAGCAAGAGCGCGTAATCCTTGCCCCGCCAGGCCTCCAACGCGAATTTGCCGTCGTCCGCCATTTCACAGGTATAGCCGAGCTTGGTCAGTTGCCGGCCAATCACCTGTTGGTTTGTCATGTTGTCTTCCGCCAGCAGGATCAGCGTTCCCCCGGCCAGCGCGTCCTCGACCGACAAAGCCTCGACGGATTCCGAAACCCCGTCATCGACATCGGGTTTGACCAGCGGACTGGCGCGTCCGGCGGCGACGGCGACGGCGTTGACGAACGGCATGTGCCTCAAGGGATTGCCGTCCAGCGTGACGCAATCGCCTTTTTCAATTCGGGCGCTGCGCCTTTGGCCTTCGGACAACACGACGAAGGTCCGCCCCGCCGCGGCAAACCGCTTTATGGCGGCTTGTTGACGTTCGGTGCTGAGGCCGAGGTCAAGCACGACGACGTCGATGGCATCGCCGGCATTCGCGAGGCGGTCGGCCGCATCGTCTTCGGAAGACGCGGCCTCGGCCTCGACCGACCAATGCCGCAGGTACCGCACCATCGAATCGCGCAACGTATCGACGTCCGAGACGCACAAGGCGCGGACCCCGGACAGATCGGCATCTTCAGGCAGCCCCGCTTCCTGATCGGCCAATTTCAGGAGAATTTCGACGGCGAAAGTCGAGCCGGAACCGATCTGGCTGTCGACCGTGATCTCTCCGCCCATCAAGTCGGTCAACCGTTTACATATAGCCAGGCCAAGGCCGGTGCCGCCGAAACGGCGCGTCGTCGAGCTCTCGGCCTGCGAAAACGCTTCGAAGAGCTTGCCCTGCGCTTCCTCCGTTATACCGATACCCTGATCGATCACCGATATCTTGACGCGGACCGGATCGGCTTCGAGATCGACGGCATCGGCCCTGACGACAACCTCGCCCTCTTCCGAAAATTTCACCGCATTGCCGGTCAGATTGAAGACGATCTGGCGTAGCCTAACCGGGTCGCCGAGCAGCGTTTGGGGAATGTCGGGGTCGACGAAGGTGATGATCCGCGCGCCTTTGCGGCTGGCGTTGGGCGACATGGTTGCGGCGGCGCCTTCCAGGACGTCGTTGAGCGACATCGGAATGCTCTCGATATCGAGCTTGCCGGCCTCGATCTTCGAGAAGTCGAGAATATCGTTGATGATCGTCAGCAACGAATTGCCGGAATCCCGGACGGTATCCAGCATGATCCGCTGATCGGCGTCCAACTCGGACTGTGAAAGAAGATCCGCCATGCCGACGATGCCGTTCATGGGCGTTCGGATTTCGTGGCTCATCGAGGCCAGGAAATCCGCCTTCGCCTGGCTGGCGGCCTCAGCCGCATCGCGCGCGGTGCGGAGTTCCTGTTCCGCCTCCTTCCGGGCGGTCACGTCCTCCTTGATCGCCACGAAGTTGGTGATTTCACCGTTCTCGCCCAGCAGGGGCGACAGCGCAATGTCCTCCCAATAGGGCTCGCCGGTTTTCTTTTGGTTGAGATATTCACCCTGCCACACCTGCCCGCCCTTGATGGTGTCCCACAATTCCGAAAAGGTTTCCTCGTCAAGCACACCGGGTTTCAATATTCGGAACGGATAACCGACGACGTCCTCGGGCGTATAGCCGCTGGCCCGGACAAATGCCGGATTGACGTATTCGATAAGGCCCTCTGGATCGGTGATGACGATCGCGGCGGAGCTCTGTTCAACCGCCGCCGACAATTTGCTGATTTGTGTTTCGGCAAGCTTGCGTTCGGTGATGTCGGCGTAGGTGCTGACGAAGCCGCCGCCGGGAATGGGGCCGCCCCGGACTTCGATATGACGGCCGTCGGGGCGTTGGCGTTCGAACGCGTGCATCTCGAACTTTCGCGCCCGTTCGACCTGCATCTGCACGTCGAATTCCGGATCATTCTGGGTGAACTCGCCGTGTTCGACATCGTATTCCATGAACTCGGCGAAATCCGTGCCGACAGAGGCCAGTTCGGCCGGATATCCCCTGATGTCGAGAAACACGTCATTCCAGGCAATCAGTTTGAGGTCCCTGTCGAAGGCGACGACGCCCTGGGTCATCGCGCTCAGCACACCTTGCAACAGGTTGGTCCGCTCCTCCAAGGTGCGTTCGGCGATTTTCAATTCCGTGATATCGGTGCGAATGCTGACGGTCTCGCCGTTGGCCGTGCGGAAGTCGTTAATCAATATCCAGCGATCCTCCAACTCCTGGACCGTGCCTTTGTTGAGAGCGCGGTGTGATTCAAGCCTGCCTTCGACCCATTCATCGACGGTCTGGCCATAGCGCTCGTTGACCCCGGTCAATTCGCAGCCCTTGGCCAAAATATCCCTGAACTTGGCGCCCTGGACCATAAGGTCCGCCGCTTCGGGGTACATCTCCGCGTAGCGCCGGTTGTTGATCACCAGGCGTTCGTTGGCGTCGTAGATCACGAAACCGACCTCGAGCGCTTCGATGGCGTCGCGCATGCGCAGGCGTTCTTGCTCGGCGGAATCCTTGGCGGCGACGATCTCCGCCGTCGCCTCTTCCACGCGGCGGCTGATCTCTTCGTTCCGCTGCAGCAGGAAACCGATAAAGAAGGCGGCGACCAGAACGCCGCCGACACCCGTGATCAGCATGAAATTTGCCAGCTCGTGTTCGGGGCCGCCGGAAAACCGGTTGTCCGCAAGCCAGTTGATGGAAAGCTCGGCGCCGGCGCTGACGGTCCGGGTGGTGACCGAGTGCAGCGTGCCCTGTCCGGGCGTTTGAATCACGCTTTGTTCCTTGCCCAGATCGCTCAAGGCGGGGAACCGAGCCGTCAATTCAAGCGACAGGCCCGGCGGGACATGGAGATCGAACAGGCCCTTGACCAGTGCGTCGTAGTTGACCAGCCCCACCACGACGGCATCGCCGGTCGAATCGAAGGTGGACAGCGCCACAGGAGAAACGGTGTTGGCATCGTCGCTGTTCCTGATCGGCGGACCGATAATGAATTCACCGGGACGGGAGTGGGCGACGTTCAGCGTCGACAACAACGCAGGCCAATCCTCCAGTACGGCTTCGTGGGATAAAACACCCGAGAGATCCGATGTGAAGGCGACCTGCCATCCCGCGTCCGTGCCCTCGCCAACCGGACGGTACATGGCGGCGGCATCCAGGAAGAAAGCCGTGGCACGGGCCTCCAAGCCGTCGAACGCGTTGAGAAACTCGGACTCTGTGACGCTCTCGGAGTTTTCTGCAAGCGCCGCCAAACCCGACAGCGGCGCGTAACTTTCCTCCAGCCAACCCAACAAGGTGCCCGACAACCATTGCGCCACCTGATTACCTTCGGCTTCCCAGCTGCTTTTTGCGTCCGCCTTGAACACCTCGCTGACGGTGAAGACGCCGAAAAACCCGGCAAGCGCGGCCAAAAGAAGGATTATTCCGCGAAAACCCGTCATCGCTGCCCTGTCCGGTTCCGTTTGCGTCGCGGTCGGTTCATCGGCGAACTTACCAATTGTTGACGCTGAAGATGGGCCTAAAACCACGTGGGGGCAGACTGGTGTCCACGTCGAAAGTCTTGATGTTGCTGCGGTCGACGACGACGACCTTCGGGGCGACATGTTTGAGAAACGGCTTCTTTTCCAGTGCGCGAACCGCCAAGTCGACCGAAATCCTTGCCTGGATCGCCTGCAAATCCGTCGGGGCGGCAAGCACCGCCCCGCGCCTTATGCCCCTGTGAACCCCGGGACCGTAATAGTAGGCCAGCACCTTGATTTTTTTCGACAACCGCTTGCGCCGCAACAATTCGACCGCGGCGTCCGCGCTCACCGTCGTACCGACGATATAGTCCAAATTGTCGTGTTGCTCCAACGCCGCCGCCACGAGACGGCCTTGCGTGGCCCGGCCGGTGTCGCCCCTGGCGCTCGCGATGATCTTGATCGAACTTCCTTCAAGACCCGCCCGAAATCCGCGATCACCCTGATTGACCCAGCCCGCGCCGTCCGGCCCCGGGAACCATGCCACGCGAACAAGCGCCGAATTGTCATCATGAAGATTTCGGATGTAGCTGGCGGCGGCTAGACCTGCATCGTAAAAATTGACCGCGGATCTGGCTGTTATTTTGGCCGAAGAGATCCCGTTGATCATGTCGATGACTGGTTTTCCATCTGCAACGATTTGCGCCACCAGATCATTCAAGCCATCGGCGCTGATACCGGCGACGATGAGACTGTCACCACCGCTGGCCATGCATTCGCTGATCTGCCTGCGCTGAACGTCGAGGTGGTTGTAGCCACCTGCCTCAACCAGACGCAGCCCGACCCCGAGGCGTTTCGCTTCATCGATCAAAGCAAAATTGACGGTGCTCCAGTAGGGGTCCTTGAGATGGGGAATGGAAACGCAAATCCGCCAGGCCTTTTGCGCCTTGTCCAAAGCAACGTAGGGTTCCACGTGTCGCTTGAGTTCTGTGTTGAAGGGCGGGTCCCAAACATCGACCTCAAGCGGATACCATTTACTTTTGGCGATCGCGCCGGTACCCGCCGCCAATATCGTCGCGGGAACGAGAACCGCCGCCGTGCTGGCACGGCCAATTCTCCAGATGGTTTTCTTCGCTGCTGCAAACATACCGTGCCCCGTTAGGTATCCAGTCCGCCAATGTAACAATTAGTTAGAACAGATATTGCGCTTGGCAACCGATATGCACAATCCCCAAACAGTGAGCTGGTACCGGTCAAATCGTGACCCCGATGGGGAGTATTGGGCAACGCTCAGATAGTTGATAAGTCTTGGGCAACCTGCGGCCGGGCCTGCTATGTTTCTTATTCGCATTTGGGTGATTTGAAAGTACTGCCAGGTATCATTGATGACGAGCCGCAAGGCCCCCACCAAAAACTACGCGCGGTTGACCAAAGCTCAGCTTATTGAGGAGCTCACCGCAACCCGGGGTGAATCCCCGAGTCCGCAATCCGACGGCAGCGAACAGGACTCCAGCCCCGGCGGAAGCGAAGGTATTTACCGCGCCATCGTGGAGGCCACCAGCGAGGGCGTCTGGGTGTCGGATTTGGAGCGGCGTACCACGTTCGTCAATCAGCGATTGGCCGACATGTTTGGCTGCCAGCCCGTCGACATGATCAAAAGACCAGTATCCGACTTCGTGCCGGCGGATCAGCACGCCCAACTCGCGCTGAATTTGGACCTCCGCGCACAGGGAATCCCCGGTCAATCCGAATATCGCCTCCAGCGCCGGGACAAGAGCTATTTTTGGGTGATGGCAAATTCGTCACCATTGCTTGACGAGCATGGCGACGTCGCAGGAGCGCTTGTGACGCTGACCGATATCACCGAACAAAAGGAAGCCCAGGACGCGATAAAGGAAAGCGAGGAGCGGTACCGCAAACTGACGGAGGGCTCGATTCAGGGCATCGGAATCCTGCAGAGCGACCAGGTGGTTTTCGTCAATCCCGCGTTCGCCGACCTCCTCGGTTACGAGCCCGACGAGATCATCGGCCGCGGCGTCAACGAGTTCGTCGCGCCGTCATTCCAGGATGTGGTGAATGACCGCCGGCGGGTCCGTTTGAGTGGCGGTGACGCGGTATCCATGTATGAAATGCTGGTTCTGCATAAAAGCGGTAGAGAGATTTGGGTCGATCAACTGGCCCAAGTCGTTCAGTGGGACGGCAATCCCGCAGTCCAGGTCTCGGTTATCGACATTTCCGCGCGCATAACCGCTCTCGAAGCCTTGAAGGAAAGCGAGGAGCGCTTCCGAGACTTCGCCGCGTCGGCATCGGACTGGCTATGGGAGACGGATACCGAAGGGCGGATCAGGTGGGAATCCGAAAATCCCGAGATTAATCCGGGTATTCCCTTCCGTCGCATTGAAGGCATGACAAGGCAGGAAATCGCCGGAAACCTCATGTCGGAAGAGGCGTGGGCGACTTACCAGCAGGCCATCGATGAACACCGCGACATTCGGGATTTCGAGTACAGCTATGCCAACCCAAATGGCGATGTCCGCTATGCCCGCGTCAACGGCAAGGCCCTGTTCGATGCTAACGGATCGTTCGTCGGCCACCGCGGCGTCGCCACGGACATCACGAAACGAAGGCGCGACGAAGAACGCCTCGATCGCCTGGCCGCTGCCATGGACCAAATGACCGAGATGGTCGCCTTGTACGACGACCAGGATCGCCTCGTTACCTTCAACAAGCCCTTCAAGGAGGATAACCGCCGGATTGCAGACCTTGTCGTGCCGGGTACGACCTTTGAAGAACTCGCAAGGGCCGCCGCCGCCAGGGGCCTAACCCCCGTTGCGCGGGAAGGCAATCGGGATTGGTTGACCGAACGGCTGGATCGCCACCGCAATCCAGCGGGCGCGTTTCAACTGCAACGGTCGGGGGGCGGTTGGGACCTCATTCACGAACAACGTCTTGCCGACGGCGGTATTGTGACAGTTGTTTCGGACATCACGCCACTCAAGCGGGCGGAGGATTCATTAAGGGAAAGCGAAAACCGCTTCAGGCTGCTCTTCGACAACGCCGAGATTTCGATTTGGGATGAAGATTTCACCGGCGCAATGAAGGAGCTTTCGAAATTGCGCGCCCAGGGAATTACGGATCTTCAGACTTACCTGACGGAAAATCTTGATGAAGCCTTTCGCATCGCCGCCCTGGTTCAAATCAACGACGTCAACGAGGCCACCCTGGCTCTATACGGCGTGGCGACAAAGAACGAATTCATCGAATCGCTCGACGGCATCATGACCGAGGAGTCGATCTTCGTTTTTATCGGCGTGCTCTCCGCCATGTGGAACGGGGATCCATATTTCTCGACCGAGGTTTCGCACAAGACTTTTGACGGCCGGGACATCACCGTAATTGTCTCGGTACCGATACCTCACGACGCGACCGAATACGACCATGTCCCGGTGTGCGTGCTCGACATTACGGAGCATAAACAGGCGGAAAGGCAAATCGTTGCGGCGAAGGAGGAGGCCGAATACGCCAACCGGACGAAATCGGAATTCCTCGCCAACATGAGCCATGAGTTGCGAACTCCACTCAACGCCATTTTGGGTTTTGCGCAAATTATCCGGGATCAGACATTCGGTCGCGCCGACACGGACCGTTACATCGACTATGCAGGCGATATACATGGCAGCGGCGAACATCTACTGGAAATAATCAACGACCTGCTGGACCTGTCAAAAATCGAAGCCGGCAAGGCGGACATCAACGAAATCGTATTCCCCGTCGACCACGCCATCCAGGACTGCGTCTCCCTCGTCGCTGGCCGAGCCAGTGAATCACGCCTCTTGCTAAACGCGGAACACGCCGGGGAATATTTGGAAATCCTGGCGGACGAACGAATGTTCAAGCAGATGCTCCTGAACCTTCTCTCCAACGCCATCAAGTTCACCAAACCGGACGGACAAATCGAAATCGGAGTCCGCCATGAGGAAGACGGTAGTCTCGATATCAGCGTATCGGACACCGGAATTGGCATCGAAGAGGATGATATTCCGCTGGTGCTTTCGCCTTTCGGTCAGATTGCCAATGTCCTGACCCGGGACCACGTCGGGACTGGCCTGGGATTGCCTTTGGTGTCTTCCCTTGCCGAGCTCCATGGCGGCAAACTGATGCTGGAAAGCAGTTTTGGCGTCGGCACAAAGGCAACGGTTTGGTTTCCGCCGGAAAGAGTGTTTACCTCGCCATCAAGCTAGCCAACTCCGGATTTGGTTCGATGAGGCCGAACCGATCCGGGAGGGAAAATCCGCCCAAAAAATCAGCGCTCGCCACCACGCAAGACTTGCCATCGCGGACGGAACCGTGGACATTGCCGCCCGGACCCCATCCGCAAACGATGAAAGACACCACTTATGAACAAAATCGACCTGAACGGCCGTAAGGCCATCATCACCGGCGGCGCACGGGGGATCGGCAAGGGCGTGGCAGAACGTTTCCTCAATTCGGGTGCGGCGGTCGCTCTTTGGGACCTCGACGCCGACCAGGCGCAAGCAACGGCGTCGGAACTCGGCAGCCTCGGCACCACCATCGGCGTCGGCGTCGATCACACCGACGAAGCGTCGGTGGCCTCTGCGCTGGCCGAGACCGAAAGCGGCATCGGCCCGGTCGACATCCTGGTCAACAGCGCCGGTATCGCCGGGGCCAACAAGAAGGTCTGGGAGTATACGCCTGAGGAATGGCGCCAGGTCATCGACGTCGACTTGGTCGGGCCCTTCATGTGCTGCCGTGCCGTGGTGCCGGGCATGATGGAGCGCGACTACGGCCGCATCGTCAATATCTCGTCGGTCGCCGGCAAGGAAGGCAATCCCAACGCCTCGCACTACAGCTCCGCCAAGGCCGGCCTGCTGGGCCTGACCAAATCTCTGGGCAAGGAACTGGCGCACACCGGCATCACCGTCAACGCCATTACCCCGGCGACTGTCGGTACCGAGATGCTCAACGACTGCACACAGGAACACATCGACTACATGCTGTCCAAAATCCCAATGGCGCGCTTCGGCAAGGTCGAGGAAATGGCGGCAATCATCGCCTGGCTGGCCAGCGAGGACTGCTCGTTCTCCACCGGCGCCACCTTCGATATGTCGGGCGGCCGGGCGACCTATTGACCGGACGCGGCGGTAGCGCTGGACGATAATTCAATACCCATATAGATTGCGCCCGTTCCTTTTCCGGTTCGGGCGCATTCTTTTTGACCAACTCATCTCCATTCAGCGGCGGCAGCGGCGGGGCCTTCGGCAGCGGTGATTTCTACGTCATTGCCGTAGCGATCGTCTGGGGCGTCAACTTCCCCATCGCCAAGCAGGTGCTGGGCGTCCTCGATCCCATCGTCTTTTCCTCGATCCGCTACCTGACCGGCGGTCTGCTGCTGTTCGCGGTGATGGCGATGCGCGGCGACAGTCTGCGTTTCGCCCGCAGCGATATCCTACCGCTGACCGGTTTGGGTCTTCTCGGCATTACCATTTTCCAGGGTTTGTGGGCGTATGGCCTGGATCTGACGACGGCGCCCAAGGCGGCCATCCTGGTCGCCACCGCGCCGATTTTCGGCGCCTTGCTGGCCGGATACTCGGGCCATTGGCCGTCGTTCAAGGCCTGGCTCGGGATATTCGTCTCGTTCGCCGGCGTCGCGGTCGTGATCAACGGCAGCGTGACGGAATTCACGGTCGGCGGCGGCACGCTGACCGGCGATATCCTGATGATGGGGGGCTCCATCGTCTGGGCGCTCTATTCGGCGCTGGCCGGCAAGTTCGTCAATCGCCTGGGCGCGCTCAAGGTGACGGCGTTCGGCATGGTCGCGGGCGCCATCGCACTTACCCTGATTGCGGCGCCGGTGATGGCGGATCAGCGCTGGCAGGACATGACCGCCGGACTGTGGTCCGCCACGGCGTTCTCCACCGTCTTCGCCGCCGCTATCGCCTTCGTCTGGTGGTACAAGGGCCTTGCGGTGCTCGGCGTCACCCGCGCCATGGTCTATTCCTATCTCATCCCCATTGTGGCTATCATTGTCTCGGTCGCCGCCTTCGGCGCCGATTTCAATTTTGTCCAAATCATCGCGTCCCTTGTCGTCCTCGCCGGCGTGCAGTTGACGCGGACCAGTTAGGGAAAGCCCGCGATGCTCGACGACCAGACAGCGACCCGGATCATGAAAGCCGTTGACGACGGTTTTGCCGAGCAGACCGACTTCACCGCCGAGCTGGTCAAGTATCCCTCCGTGCGCGGGGCCGAACAGACGGCCCAGGATTTCATGGCCGAACAGCTGCGCGAGCGCGGATACGGCGTCGACCGCTGGAAGGTGAACATTGACGACATCGCCCACCTGCCCGGCTTCTCGCCCGTTCACGTCAATTACGACAACGCCTACAACACGGTCGGCACGCACCGTTCGGAAACGTCGACGGGCCGTTCGCTGATCCTAAACGGCCACATCGATGTCGTGCCGGTGGGACCGCTGGAGATGTGGACGACGCCGCCGTTTCAGCCGCGTATCGAGGATGGATGGATGTACGGCCGGGGTGCCGGCGACATGAAGGCCGGCATCGGCGAATGCGTCTACGCGCTGGACGCCCTAAAGCGTCTTGGCTACGTCCCTGCCGCCGACATCCATATCCAGTCCGTTATCGAAGAGGAATGCACCGGCAACGGTGCGCTGGCCTGTCTCGCGCGTGGTTACAAGGCCGACGCCGCCCTCATTCCCGAACCGCTTGGCGAACAGTTGATCCGGGCCCAGATCGGCGTCATCTGGTTCCAGGTCAAGCTACAGGGCCGTCCCGTCCACGTGCTGGAGGCGGGCTCAGGCGCCAACGCCATCGAGGCCGCCTTCCCCATCATCCAAGCCCTGCACGGGATGGAGGAACGCTGGAACGCGCCGGACCGCCGCCACGAGGCCTATGAGCATGTCGATCATCCCATCAACCTGAACGTCGGCCGCATCGCCGGTGGTGACTGGCCGTCGAGCGTGCCGGCCTGGTGCACCTTCGACGTGCGCGTCGCCATCTTCCCGGGCCAGGATATCAACGAGGCGCGCAACGAGATCGAGGACTGCATCCGGGGCGCCGCTCAAGCCGACCGCTTCCTGGCCAACAACCCGCCGGAAATCGTCTACCACGGCTTCCTCAGCGAAGGTTACGTGCTGACCAACGCCGACGAGGCCGAGGCGGCCCTGGGCTGGGCGCATCAGCAAGCCTATGGCGAAGCCCTCTCCGAGATCGCCACCACGGCTACCACCGACGCCCGCTTCTTCGGCCTTTACGCCGATACCCCAGGCCTGGTCTACGGGCCGGTATCTGAAAACATCCACGGCTTCGACGAGCGCGTCAGCCTCGAATCCGTCCGCCGCAACACCCAATCCATGGCGTTGTTCATCGCCGAATGGTGCGGCCTCGACGCCGCCTGAGTTATCGCCCCTGCAAGGAGACCTACATGTCCGCCAAGTCCAAGCCCCCGTTTCACGCCGAACACGTCGGCAGCCTGCTGCGCCCCAAGGAACTGACCCAGGCCTTCCGGTCGCATCGTGAGGGGAACCTCGGTGACGAGGAATTCCAAGTCATCCAGGACAAGGCTATCGCCGACGTCGTTAAGCTGCAGGAGGACGCCGGGCTGGAACTGGTGACGGACGGCGAATTCCGCCGCTCCTCCTACTGGGCGCATTTCGTTGAGAAAGTCGACGGTCTCGGCATCACCAGCGCTTCGTTCAAATTCCACGATGACCACGGCCATGAGCTCGACTTCACCGCACCGGTTGCCGAAGCGCCGGTGCGCCGCACCCGGACGATTTCGGGCGACGAATTCGGCTACCTGAAGGGCGTGACCGGCAAAACGCCGAAGATCACCATGCCGTCGCCGCCGACCATGCATTTCTACCGCCTGGGCGCCAGCATCGCAGACGGCGTCTACGACAGCGAGGACGTCTATTTCGCCGATCTCGCCAATGTTTATGAAGAGGAAATCGCCGCCCTTGCCGCCGACGGCTGCACCTACGTGCAGATCGACGAGGTGCCCATCGCTATGCTGTGCGACCCGGCGGTACGTGACAAGGTTTCCGCAGAAGGCTACGACCCTGACGGGCTGATGACGAGTTATGTCGACGTGCTTAACGCCTCCATCGACAACCGCCCCGACGGCGTCACCGTGGGCCTGCATCTCTGCCGGGGCAACTTCAAGGGCCATTACCTTTCGGAAGGCGGTTACGAGACCGTGGCCGACCGGCTGTTCAACGGCATCAACGTCGACGCCTTTTTCCTTGAGTACGACACGCCGCGGGCCGGCGACTTCGAAGCACTGAAGTACGTGCCGGACAACAAGAGCGTCGTGCTCGGCCTGGTCAGTTCCAAGACGCCGGAGCTCGAATCCAAGGACGACCTCAAGCGCCGCATCGACGATGCTGCGCGGCATGTCGATATCGCACGGCTGGGCCTCAGCCCGCAGTGCGGCTTCGCCAGCACGGTTGCCGGTAATCCCGTAACCGTGGATGATGAGATCGCCAAACTGACGCTGATCGTGGAAACGGCCCACGACGTCTGGGGCTAACGCGAGGGGAGCTTGGATCATGGACATCAAGGGTAAGGTCGCCATCGTCACGGGCGGCGGCACCGGCATCGGCGCAGCAACGGCGAAACGCCTGGCGGCGGACGGCTGTAACGTCGCCATCAACTACCGATCCAGCGCCGATGCCGCCAACGACGTGGCGGCCGCCTGCGAGGCCATGGGCGTTGAGGCTATCACGGTGCAGGGCAGCGTGGCCGAGGACGCCGATTGTAAGGCCATCGCGCAAGCCGCGCTCGACAAGTGGGGCCGCATCGACGTTCTGATCAACAACGCCGGCATCACCCGCTTCGTGCCGCACGGCGACCTCGATGGATTGCAAATGGAGGATTTTCAGGACCTCAACGCCACCAACGTGGTCGGGCCCTACCAGATGACGCGCGCCGTCGTACCGGCCATGCAGGCGGCGGGCCAGGGCCGCATCGTCAACACCTCATCCATCGCCGGCGTCGTCGGCAACGGCTCGTCGCTGGCTTATGTCTCGACCAAGGGTGCGCTCAATTCCCTGACGCTGGGTCTCGCCCGCGCCCTGGCGCCGGAAATTACCGTCAATGCCGTCTGTCCCGGCCTCGTCATGACGGAATGGTACCGCCACATGTCCGACGACAGCCAGGCCGCCCTACAGGACAACTACGAAGGCATGGTCCCCCTGGAACGCGTCAGCACGGGTGAAGACATCGCCGACGCCATCATGTACCTCGTCACCACCTCCGCCCCCGTGACGGGCGAGTTGATGATCATCGACAGCGGTCTCCGCCTCGGCGGCAAGTCCCCCCACCACCGCGACAAGGAATAGCGGCGGCTGGGGGCACCTATCCTCGTCACTCCGGCGCAGGCCGGAGTCCAATTTGTCCCTTTTTCCCGTGCAGAAAAACAAATTGCATGCCGGATCAAGTCCGGCATGACGCATGCGCATTGGTTGACAAACGGGTTCCGGATAAATGGGGACAGGTACACTTTTTCACGTTGGCGAAAAAGTGTACCTGTCCCCATTTATCCGCCATCAGTACCCCGTGACCGTCGCAAACCGGTCGCGGTGCCAGGCGGGGCTGCCGAAGGTTTGTTCGGCGACGCGGGCGCGCTTGAGATAGAGGCCGGAATCGTGCTCGTCGGTCATGCCGATGCCGCCGTGCATCTGGACGCCCTCGCTGGAGACGAGATGCATGATCTCGCCGACTTTGGCCTTGGCGAAGCTGGCCATGGCCGGGATGCGGTTGCTGCCGTCGTCGACGGCGCTGAGGGCCTCCATCACCACCGACTTGCAGATTTCCAGTTCCCCGAACATGGCGACCGCGCGGTGCTGCAGGGCCTGGAAGGTGCCGATGGGCTGGCCGAACTGGTGGCGGTCCTTGAGGTACTGCAGGGTGAATTCGAAAATCTGCGTGGCCGAACCCAGCATTTCGGCGGCCAGGGCGATGCGCGCCCGGTCGAGGATGGCGTCGAGGATGTCGGCGCCTTGATCGGCCGCGCCGATGATAGCATCCCCGCCGACCTGGACATTGTCGAACGTCGCGTTCGCGGCGTTGCGCGAATCGACCATGATGGTGCGTTCGCATACCACGCCGGCCGCATCCGCATCGATCAAGAACAGCGTGATGCCGTCGCGGTCGCCGGCGTCACCCGAGGTGCGGGCGGCGACTATCAGCTTGTCGGCGGTATGGCCGTCGAGGACGAAGGTTTTCTTGCCCGCTATCTTGTAGCCGCCGCCGTCGGCGCTCGCCGTGGCGGCGATATCGTAGGGCGCGTGATGCGGTTTTTCCTCCAATGCCAGGGCCAGCAGGCATTTACCGGCGGCGATCTTCGGCAGGATGTCGGCGCGCTGAGCCTCGCTGCCGCCCAGCAGAATGGCTGAGGAGCCCAGTACCACGGTCGACAGCAGCGGCGAGGCCACCAGCGTCTTGCCCGTTTCCTCCAGCACCACGCCCAGGCCCTGGAAGCCGAAGTCGGCGCCGCCGTGTTCCTCGGGGATCAGAATACCGGCCCAGCCGAGCTCGACCATCTCCTGCCAGAGATCACGGGAGAAGCCGTCCTTGTCGGCCTCGTCGCGCAGCTTGCGCAACGCCGTTACCGGCGCGCGGTCGGTGACGAAATCGCGCGCCGAATCGCGCAGCAAGACCTGTTCTTCGGTTAAAACCATACCCATTGCCCGGGGTCCTTCTCAAATACGCTATTGGTGGTCGCGCAGGCCGAGGACCTGCTTGGCGAC
>CAZGTM010000012.1:60667-75155 GCA_964528595.1 uncultured Rhodospirillaceae bacterium | reverse complement strand
TACCAGCGCCGCATGGTGGCCGTCATCAACCGCCACGGCGGCGTGGTCGACAAGTTCCCCGGCGACGGCATCATGGTGATGTTCAACACCGTGAAGAAGTCACCGACCTTCGCCGCCGACGCCCTGCGCTGCGTTGACGACATGGCGCGCGAGGCCGGGGTTTGGGCCGAGGAACGCCGCACCCAGGGCCTGGAGCCCATCGAGGTGGTGCTCGCGGCGGCGGCCGGCCCGGTGCTGTTCGGCGCTGTGGGGGACGAGACGCGCCTTGAATACACCGTCATCGGCGACGCCGGCAACGTCGCCAACAAGCTGGAAAAACAGACCAAAGTGGAAAACGTCCACGGCCTGACCGACCGCTACACCTATGACCTGGCGATCGAACAGGGCTACGAACCGTCGGAACCGAAGCAGTTCCGCGCCGGCCACGACGTCGGCGGCGTCGGCGACGACATCGACCTCGTCGTGATGGCGCCTTAAGGACGAATTTTACTTATAGGGATCGGCGGCGTCTCTGAGGCCGTCGCCGAAGAAGTTGAAGGCCAGCACGATCAGCACGACGGGGGCGACCGGCAGCATCAGCCAGGGATAGAGCGCCACGACGTTGATGTTCTGGGCCTCGTTCAACAATACGCCCCAGCTGGTGATCGGCGGGCGCAGACCCAAACCGAGGAAACTCAGCGCCGTTTCACCGAGGATCATCGACGGCACCGACAGGGTGGCCGAGGCGATCAGATGGCTCATGAACGACGGCATCAGATGGCGGCCGATGATGCGCCCGGGTTTCGCGCCCATCAGTTCGGCGGCGGTGGCGAAATCTTCCTCGCGCAGGGCCAGGAACTTGCCGCGCACGGCGCGCGCCAGCCCGGTCCAGTCCAACAGGCCGAGAATAATGGTGATGCCGAAATAAATCAGGATGGGACTCCAGGTTACCGGCAGCGCCGCCGACAACGCCATCCACAGGGGCAGTTCGGGGAACGACCGGATGATCTCGATCAGCCGCTGGGCCAAGGTGTCGAACCAGCCGCCGTAGTAGCCCGCGAAGCCGCCGACGATGATGCCCAGGATAAAGCTCACGCTGATGCCGATCAGACCGACGGTCAGCGATATGCGGGTGCCGTAGACGATGCGCGAGAACATGTCGCGCCCCAGCCGGTCGGTGCCGAACAGGAATAGCGTGCCGCGCTTGGCCGGACAGACGATGTGGAAGCGCGCCTTGAACAGGCCCCAGAATTTGTATTTGTCGCCCGAACAGAAGAACCTCAGTTTCTGGACCTTGCGGTCGTTGACGGAATACTCCCGCTTCATGGTCTCCATGTTGAGCGACATCTTGTAGCCGTAAACGAAGGGGCCGACGAACTCGCCCTTGTGGAACATATGAATGCCCTGCGGCGGGGCGTAGATGTGCTTGGTGTCGCGGGAGTTCAGCCCGTAGGGCGAGATCACCTCGCTGACCAGGGTCGAGGCATACATGATCAGCAGAATGAGGCCGGAAAAAACAGCTAATTTGTGGCGCTTGAACTTCCACCACATCATCTGCCACTGGGACGCCATGTAGTAGCGTTCCTGCTCCGGCGTCAGCTTCTCGACCGAATAGGGATCGAAGGGCTCCTGCGAAACGTAGTGTTCCAGGGGCTTGTCGCCGCCGCCGCGCGAGATATCCGTCATCGCCCCGTCCTCTCGCCCAAACGGATGCGCGGATCGAGCGCCGCCAGCGCCAGGTCCGAGAGGAACATGCCGATCACCGTCAGCGTCGCCAGGAACATCAGGAACGATCCGGCGAGGTATTGGTCCTGCGAGCGCAGGGCGTCGACCAGCATCGGTCCCGTGGTCGGCAGCGACAGCACGACCGATACGATGGCGGCGCCCGAGATCACTTGCGGCAGCAGATTACCGATATCGGCGATGAAGGGATTGAGCGCCATGCGCAGGGGGTACTTCATCAAGAGCTTGAAGGGATGCAGTCCCTTGGCGCGGCCGGTGACGACGTACTGCTTCTGCAATTCGTCCAGCAGGTTGGCGCGCAGGCGCCGGATCATACCCGCGGTGCCCGAGGTGCCGATCACGACGACCGGAATCCACAGGTGCTCCAGCACCGAGATGAACTTTGCCACCGACCAGTCCTGCTCCAAATACTGCGGATCCATCAGGCCGCCGATGGACGTGCCGAACGTGACGTTGGCGAAATACAACAGCACCAGGGCCAGCAGGAAGTTGGGCGTGGCCAGGCCGAGGAAGCCGATGAAGGTCAGGGTGTGATCGCCGACGCTGTACTGGTGGGTCGCCGAATAGACGCCGATGGGGAAGGACACCGCCCAGGTGAAGATGATGGTCGTGAACGACACCAGGAACGACAGGAACAACCGATCACCGACGATATCCGCCACCGGCAGGCTGAACTCGAAGGAATAGCCGAGGTTGCCCTGCAGCATGCCGTCGAAGCCGTTGTTGCCCGGCCAGATACCCAGCCAGGCGGCGTACTGCTCGACCATCGGCCGGTCGAAACCGTATTGTTTGCGCAAGAATTCGATCTTTTCCAGCGCCGCCGTTTCGCCCTGGGCTTTCAGTTCCTCGATCTGGTTGGAGAGGTAATCGCCGGGCGGTAGCTGAATGATGATGAACACCAGGATGCTGATCGCGAGCAACGTCGGGATCATGACCAGCAGTCGGTGGATGACGTAGGTGAACATCGGCGCGGTCTCTCGGGCTTTCGGCTATTCTCTCGTTCGGCCTAGTTGTCGAACCAGAAAGTGTCGGGGCGGTAGATGCCGAACATGGCGCCGGGATCCCAATTGTAAACGCCTTTCTTGGGCACATTGCGCAATTTACCGCCGACCACGACGGGCTGCATGACGCCGGAAACGATACCGATGGTGAAGGTTTCCTCGGCGTGGATTTTCAGCATTTCCCGCCAGGCGTCGGCGCGGGTATCGCTTTCGGTGGCGTTGAGCCATTTGGCGTTGAGCTCGGCCAGCTTCTTGGCGGCGGGCAAATCAGGCGCCTCGCCGGCCTTGCCGCTGGTCTCGTAGTATTGTCCCCACTTGGGCCATTGCAGGCTTTGCTGCGTCGTCGGCGCCAGTTCCGCCGGGCTCATGTCGGCCAGCGGCAGGCCGTTCTCGAAACCCGACCAGATCGACATCAGGGTCTCGCCCGAGAAGATACGGTTGCGGAAGACCTCGCGCTGGGACGGTTTGGTAAAGAGCTTGATGCCGACCTCGGCCCAGCCGTCGTTGACCAATTCCAGGACGTCGGTCTGTTCGGTGTCCTCGCCGGCGGTCTCGACAATGATGTTCATTGGCCTGCCGTCGGGCAGCAGGCGGACGTCCTCGTCGTTGCGCTCATCGAGACCCAGTTCGTCGAGCAGCTCGTTGGCGGCGTCGGGGTCGTATTCGGTCCACTTGAGGCTGTCATCTTCATCGAACAGCGGGCTGTCGGGCAGGGCCGAGTTGTTCTGTTCGAGCCCTAAGCCGAAATAGAGCGACTGGTTGATCAAAGCCCGGTCGATGGACATGGAAAGGGCATGGCGGAAGCGCTTGTCGCGCACCAGCTTGCGCCAGACCGGATCGTTGACGTTGAGGTTGGGATAAAGCGCCAGGTGCGCGCCCTTGGCGGTGCGCCAGAGGTTGACCTTGTAGCCGACGCGTTTCTCCGATTCCTTGATGAAGGTAAAATCCTTGAAAGCCAGATTGCGGGCCTGCAGATCGGTTTCGCCCGCGCCGGCCTTGGCCGGGATCAGTTTGCCGTCGGACTGGTTCATCACGATCTTGTCGACATAGGGCAGTTGACGGCCCTTCTCGTCGACCCGGTGATAGAAGGGATTGCGCCGCGCCGTAAAGCGGGTGGCGGGAGGCCGGGTGATGTTGACCCAGGGCTGCAAGCTCGGCAAATCCGGATTGTCGAACTTGTACATGTTGTCCTTGCGGTTATGCAAAGCCGCCCAATTGCGCTGACCTTCCGTCTTGGCCGTCTTGTTCAGCGCCGCCTCGTCGCCGAAGTCGGCGTGGAATTTCTTGAGATAGACGCTGGGACGGTAAATGAACAAGGGCGAGGCGCCGGCCAGGCGCGAGACGAAAAACGGATTGGGCGCATCCCAGGTATAGCGCACCGTTACCTCGTCGATGACCTCGAACTTGGGCGGCTTGCCGTCGACGATCATCACCCGCGGCGGGCCCGAGGGCGACAGGTTCTGGTTGTTGGCGACGTTCTCCCACCAGTAGCGGAAGTCTTCCGACGTAAAGGGACTGCCGTCCGACCACTTGTGGCCGCGGCGCAGGGTGAAGGTAAAGACGCGACCGTCGTCGATCTTGAAACTTTTCAGGACATCGGGCTTCAAGGTGAAATCCGGACCATAGCCGATCAGACGGGCGTAGCCCCAAACAACCATGTAGCGGACGTCCTTGGCCCGGCCGATCAGGGTTCTGATGTTGCCGCCGTGTTTGCCGATGGCCGTCTCGCCGCCAAATTTCACGACGGCCGGTTCGGCCGGCAGGCGCTCCGCCACGGGAGGCCGTTTTCCGGCCTTTATCTTCTTCTCGAAATAGGGTGTTTCCACGGGCGTCACCGCACCGGCGGCCACTGTCAGCGCCAGGGTTCCAGCGGCGACGGCTGCGGAGAGGCAGGCGCGGCGGATCCGGTTTGGCGAACGGAACGAAATCATGACATAAGCTCCTTGGCTTTATCTTCCTCGACGGCGGCGCGGACGAAATGTCCTTCCCCAATATCGATCAAATGCGGCTTGAGGTCACCTGTTGTTGTGTAGGGGGCGTCCCAAGCCGCCGGGT
Source organism: uncultured Rhodospirillaceae bacterium (assembly GCA_964528595.1). Taxonomy (GTDB): domain Bacteria; phylum Pseudomonadota; class Alphaproteobacteria; order UBA2966; family UBA2966; genus CAYFKJ01. The sequence continues at coordinate 70,377 of CAZGTM010000012.1, read as the reverse complement.
CGGAGGCCTTGCCCGCCATCAGGGCCGTGAGATCAAGGCGGGCGTCGGGGTCCGTCTTCGGCACCGCGCTTAACAAGGCCTTGGTGTAGGGGTGGATCGGATTGCTGAAGAGAACTTCGCGCCGCGCCATTTCAACCAGGCGGCCGGCGCACATCACGGCGATGCGGTCGGCGATGTAGTCGACCACCGCCAGATTGTGCGAAATGAACAGATAGGTGAGGCCCAGATCCTGCTGCAGATCCTTCAAAAGGTTCAGCACCTGCGCCTGAATGGACACGTCGAGCGCCGATACCGGTTCGTCGCAGATCAACAGGGACGGCCGCAAGGCCAGGGCGCGGGCAATGCCGATGCGCTGGCGCTGGCCGCCTGAAAAGCTGTGCGGGTAGCGGCGCAGGAAACAGACATCCAGGCCGACGATCTGGACCAGCTCCTTGACCCGTTCGAAGCGTTCTTCCGGCGTGCCGATGTTATGGATCAACAACGGCTCGTTGATGATATCGAACACGGTCATGCGGGGGTTAAGCGAGCCGAAGGGATCCTGGAAGATGTACTGGACCTTGCGGCGGTACGAGAGCAACTCGGGTCCGCGCAGGCCCCGGACGTCGAAGGCGTTGCCCCGGTCGTTAAACGTGATGATGCCGTCGTCGGCGGACAACGCCCGCATTACCATCTTACTCGCCGTCGTCTTGCCGCAACCGCTCTCGCCCACCAGCCCCAAACATTCGCCGCGCTCGATATGAAAGCTGATGTCGTCGACCGCCAGGTGCGAGCCGCCGGGTTTCGAACCGATGAGGGAGGTCTTGCGGGTTTCGAACCGCTTGGAAAGATGTTCGACCTTCAACAGCGGATCGGGGTGTTCGGGATGCGGCACCGACCGCCGCTCCTGCATCAGGTGGGCGCCCTCGGTGCTGATCTCGCGGATCGGCACAAGGCGCTCGCCCGGCTTCATGCCGAAACGCGGCACGGCGCGCAACAGCGCCTGCAGATAGGGATGCTGGGGATCGCGGAAGATGTCGTGCAGCGAGCCGCTTTCCATCACCTTGCCATGGTACATCACGACGATTTCGTCGGCCATGTTGGCGACGACGCCCAGGTCGTGGGTGATCATCAGGATCGCCATGCCCAGCTTGTCCCTGAGATCGTTCATCAGTTTCAGGATCTGGGCCTGGATGGTCACGTCCAGCGCCGTGGTCGGCTCGTCGGCGATCAGGATGGCCGGATTGCAGATCAAGGCCATGGCGATCATGGCGCGCTGGCGCAATCCGCCGGACAGTTCGAAGGGGTACTTGTGCACGGCTTGATGGGGTTCCGGAAATCCGACCAGTTCCAGAAGATCGGCCGCCCTTTCCAGCGCTTCCTTTTTGCCGCAGCGGGCGTGCAGGCGGCAGGCCTCGCCGATCTGGTCGCCCACCGTGTGCAACGGCGACAACGACGTCATGGGTTCCTGGAAAATGATCGAAATGCGGCCGCCGCGCAGCGACCGCAGGATTTTGCCGTCCGGCTTCAACTTGGCGATATCGACGAAATTGCCCGGCTTGTCGGGATCGAAAAATACGATCTCGCCGTTGGTGATGTGAGCGGGTTTGGGCAGGATGCCCATGATGGCCTGGCTGACGACGGTTTTGCCCGATCCGCTTTCGCCGACCAGCGCCACCGTCTTGCCGCGCGGTACCCGGAATGAGACGCCGTCGACGGCTTTGACGACGCCTTCCGGAACGCGGAATTCGATTTTCAGATCGCGGACGAGAAGAACGTTACTCATCAGTTCGGCGCGGCCTCCGGCGTCGACGGCGGTTTAATGCCGATGGCCATCAGGTTCTCAACCGTCGCGGCGTTGAGCTCGAGCTTCCTCGCCCGGGCGGCTTCCGTGGCCGCCGCCGCGATTTCACGAAAGCCGTCGAGCGCGCCGTCGAGGCGAATTCGCGTCTTTCCGGCGCTGAGGCGCAGTTGCATCCAACCTGTCTCCCGGTCGCGGCGGGTCGAAAAAAAACTCAGCCGCATGTCGTCCAAATCCCGCCATTCGATGCCGCGCCCCAATGGGCCTCGGACAAGGATGCCACGATCGCGCATTTCAACGGTAACAGCTTGGCGGACGAAGGTACGCAAGCCGAACGCCAGAAAAAGAAAAGCCACCACGATTAGTATGATCCGAACGGACAGCAGAATATCGCCCAAGAATAGCGGCCCTGCCGTCAGAATCAATCCGCAAGCCGAGCGAAGGTAATCGCCCACCAGGGCGCGCGGGGGATATCGGTAGCGCGCGACCGCTTCGTTCATGCCGGAAGACCTCCGCGCGGAGGGGAATTTGCCTTGAATACATCCCCGGCGCCGAGCCAGCGCACCGCCGGATGGCCCGTCGTTTCGGCCAGCAGCCGGGTGATGAAATCCCAGGCCTCCCGGTCGTGCACCAGATGATGGGTCAGCAGACCGGTTGGGCCGGCCGACGCGCTGGAGCCATCGCGCCGCGCCGCCAGATGACCGCGCAGCAGCTCCAGGGAAATTTCTTCGCCGGCAAAGCCTCGCCCGCCCCGCCAGTCGATAATGTCGGCGTGGGCGTTGACCTGGACATAGTCAGGTGGCGGACCTGTAATTTCGAACATGTTGTCGGCGTAGGCCGAAAGACCCTTGATGCCGGCTTCGGGCAGCCGTTGCACCAGGTCCCCGGCGATGCGGTTCCAGGGCGGCACCAGCACGGCCAGCGCCCGGTCGCCGAACAGATCACGCAACCGGGCAAGTCCGCTTTCGATCTCACTGAGCATTTCATCCGGGTCTCGCCCTGCCGGAAATTCCGATTTCTTGGCCTCCGGCAGCGCCTGGTTGACGTGCCGATAGCCGTGCAGCAGAACCGTGGTGTCTGCCGGACCCGATTCAAGCAGGGATGCGAGGCCGGGCTTGGCCGAGGCGGGGATGACGGCAAGAGACACGGGGACCTCGAATTCTGCCGCCAGCGATAAAAGTTTCGTCAGTGCGGGCGTTTCCTCCGTCGCGTCGTCGTCCCGCCACCACAGCGTGGCCTGCCGGCCCGCCGCGGTCCAGGCATCCAACTCATGCGTCAATGCCTGCCAGGCCGCCGTCATGACCAGGCCAACTCGTCGGCCCAGGCCGAAACCAGGGCCGCCGACCGCGCCGCGCCGGCCGTGTCGACAAAGGCGCCCGCCGGCGGGCCGGTCACGGCTTGGTCGACCGCCGCAGCCAAGGTTTGCGGCGTCAGGTCGTTTTCGTCAACCACATGGAGTACGCCCTGGGCTGACAAAAGGCGCGCCCGCAGGGTTTGTTCGGTTTCGATGCCGCCGGCATAAGGCACGACGACGGCCCGCGCTTTGGCGTGAAGCGTTTCCATGACCGTATTGTAGCCGCCCTGGCTGATCGACAGCAGGCAGTTGGCCAGCAGGGAGGTGAAATCCGGCCGGGCGCGTTCGACGATGACGCCGTCCGGCGCCAGCGCCTTGAGCGCCTGAAACTGGTCCTCCGGCGCGGTATACCCGACCAGCACGCGCCAGGTGCGCTCGGCCGATGCCGTCAGCGCACGGGCCGCCATGGCGGTCTTCAGCAGATTGTCGCCGACCGCGCCGCCGCCCGCCGACACGATGACCTCGCCGTGGCCCGGACTGCCGGGACCGCCCTTGACGCCGGTCGTGTCGACGACGTAGCCCGTGTAGCGGGCGCGTTGGCCCAGCCGCTCGGCGTGGGGAAAGGTCTGATCGAACGGGATAAGGTTCGGATCGCCGTGCAGCAGGACATGATCGAAATAACGGTCGATCAGATCGATCATCTCGTCGTTGCGGCCGGGCTTGTGCTGGCCCACCAGGATGTCGCGCACCGACGAGACGACGGCGGGTCTCCTCGGTGCGGCAATGGCGGCATCGAGCAACGGCAAGAGTTCGAAGCGCATTTGGCGGCGGCCGAAGGGGAACAGCTCGAACATCAAGACGTGGGGGTCGAGTTCGCGCCAGGCGGCCATCAGGGCGGCCGCGCGTTTACTGCGCCAGTCGTCGTCGATCTCCCGGTCGTCTTCATCGACCAGGACCTTGAAATAAAGATCGACCGCCCGCACGGGAGGCAGCTGGATCAGCCGGGCGTTGCCGATTTCGAGCTTCGGCACGACGCTGCCGCCCGACACCAGGGTGACGTTCAGGCCGGCGGCGTCCATGGCCCTGACCAGTGTGGCGGCGCGGCGCAGGTGGCCGATGCCCAGCAGGTGCTGGACGTAGAAGAAAATCCGCCGTTCGCTCATTGCTGCCGTCCGATGTCGACGTTCATGGCAACGGGAGACGGCTGGCCGTCCGCTGCGACGGAAAAGATATGGGCACGGCTCCAATCCAGTTTGACCGGTGGCTCGCCCATCATATCCCAGTCATGGGCCGCCGCCATGACGGCGCGGATCAGGCCCTTGTGCGTGACCGCAGCCACCGCCGGCCGCCGGGCGGCGATCTCGGCCAGCCAGGGCCGCACGCGGTTCTGCACCTCGCGCGGGCTTTCGCCGCCCTCGGGTCTGAAATCCAGTCCGCGGTCTTCGTTGGCCTGCATGTCCGCGCCCAACTCGGCGCGCAGTTCGGCCAGCGTCCGGCCCTCCCAGTTGCCCCAGTTCATTTCCAACAGGCGCGGCTCGCAGGGCGGCGCAAAGCCGCACAACAGCGTCGCCGTGAGGCGGGCGCGGCGCAGCGGGCTCGACACCCAGTAATAGCCCGAGAGCGCCGGGTTCAGGCCGCGCCCGCCGCGGGCCGACACCTCAGCGTGGCCCTCCGCCGACAGGGGCGTGTCGGTGTGACCCTGAACGCGGCCCTCGGCGTTCCAGGCGGTGGCGCCGTGGCGGATCAGGGCGAGCCGGGTCATGCGCCCCCTCCGTAGGCGGCCGTGGCCTTACCCAGGGCCTCATCGAAGATCGCCGCGGCGCTGGCCAGCGAGCGTTCCCGGCGCACGAACCGGGCGGCGTTTTCGGCCATGGTTTGGCGCCGATCGGGATCGTCGAGCAGGGCGCGCACCGCACCGGCAAAGGCTGCCGCGTCGTTTTCCGGCACCAGATCGGCGCTGATGCCGTCGCGCACCACTTCGGGCACGCCCCGGACATGGCCCGCCACCACCGGCAGGCCGGCCGCCTGGGCTTCCAGCAGCGCCATGCCGTAGGCCTCCCCCGCCGCCGGCCAGACGCAGATGTCGAAGGCCGGGAGTGCGGCGGCCAGTTCATCCGGCGCAAGCTGGCCGGCGAAAATCACGCGGTCCGGGCCGAGCGGCGCCATCGCCGTTTCAATTTCCCCTCGCGCCTCGCCGTCACCGACCGCGATCAGCTGCCAATCGTCGCCGCCCAAAAGGGTCAGCGCCGCCGCCAGCCGCCGGTAGGACTCCAGCTTGTCGCCGGGCCGCATCATGCCGACGGCGACCAGCCACGCCTTCCGCGGGTCCAGGCCCAACCGGCCGGCCAAATTCGACCGCTCCCCGCGTCCGTCCTGTGTGTAGGGCGTCGGATCAAGAAACGGCGGCAGATAGACCAAGCGCTCCGGCGAATTCAAAAATTCTTCAACGCAGGAAATGTCAAGTTTTGTCAGGCAAAGGACGGTGTCAGCCCGGTTGAGCGCCGCGCCCACCGCCGCGTGCCCGTCGCGCCAGGCGCCCCCCGCCCGCTTCGGCGCATGGCTCGCTTCGGCGACGACGTAGGGGATACCGAGGGCCGTGGCGACGGCAGGCCCGAGATGGTCGGGCGCCTTGTAATAGAGGTGGTAGGTAAACCAGAGCTCCGGTTGATTGTCGTCGGCCTGGCCTTGGTAAAATTCGATGAGGCGTTCGGCCTCGGCTCCTCCCGCCAGGGCCAGTGCCGCTTGCCGCGCCCGATCGCCGGCGCCCTCGAAGCTGCGGAAATCGGAGGCCACGCCGACGCGATGTCCGGCCTGTTCCAAGGCGGAAATCAGCAGCTTCGCCATGCGCCGGTCACCCGACGGGACTGGATGGGACGGCGCTTTCAGGGGCGCATAGAAGGCTATGCGCATCATCCGTCTCCTGGCGCCAGGCCGAAACGGGCGGCCAACTGATCGATGCCGCCTTTCATATCGAAGCGTTCCCGCACGCGCGCCTCGCCGGCGCGGCCCAGCCGCGCTCTTTCCTCGGGCGATCCGATCAGCCGCGCCAGGGCGCCGGCCAAGGCGGCGGTATCGTTGGGCGGCACCAGCATACCGGTTTCGCCGTCCGCGATGAGTTCGGGGATGGCCGACACGGCGGTGCTGAGGCAGGCCAGGCCCTGGCTCTGCGCTTCCATCAGGACGTTCGGCAGCCCGTCGCGGTCGCCGTCCGGCGAGATCCGGCTGGCCAGGACGAAGAGATCGGCCTCGCGGTAAGCCGCCAGCACCTCCGCCTGGGTCCGGGCGCCACGCCATTCTATGCGCCCGGCGATGCCTGCCGCCGCGGCCTGGGCTTCCAGCTTGGCCCGCAGGGGACCGCCGCCGATGTGGACGAAGCGCCAATTCAACTCCGCCGGCAAGGCCGAGAGGGCCTCTATCAGGATCGAATAGCCTTTCTTGTCGACCGCCCGGCCCACCGAAAGGAGAGTGACGGGGCCGCTGTCCGCCGGTCCGCTGGATTTCTCGTCGATGGCGGGAAAACGGCTGAAGTCCAGGCCATGGTAAACCAGTTCGACGCGGCCATGGGGGGCCAAGGCCGAGAGGTGCGCATGATTGGCCGCCGTACAGGTGACCGCCCAGTCGCAATCGGCCAGTTTTTCGCGCTTTTCCCATTCGGCCAGGGTCCAGATGTCCTTGGCGTGGGCCGACACGCTCCAGGGCAGTCCGGTGATCATACCGGCGTAGCGCGCCACCGAGCCCGGCGTGTGGATGAAGTGGGCGTGAATATGGTCGATATCCGCCGGCATCTCATGGGCCAGAACCAGCGCCTGGCCGAAACGCCTGACCCGGTTGGGTGTGGGATCGCGGATCAAATCGCTGTGCCAGGTCGCCCAGGCCTTCTTGAAACCCGGCCGCTTGCGCACCGCCGACCAGGCCCGGATGACCCTTAGCGGTTCCTGGTAGAGGTATTCCGGCAGATAAGTGACAGCAGACGCAATGGCTTCGTGAACGGGGTGGACCGCGCCGTCGGTCGGAAAGCGCAGGCTGAATATCTCGATTTCCAGTCCGTGCTTCTCCAGTGCCAGGATTTCCTGGGCGATGAAGGTTTCGGAAAGCCTGGGATAGCCTTTCAGGATAAAGGCGGTCTTGGCCATGATCCGGGGAGATTAGCGGTGACCGCCCAGCACCGTCGTTACGGTGTCGTCGCTCTCCCGCGTGGCGTGACGGTCCAGCCAGGGCTCGATCAGCCGGCCGACATTGACAAGTCCCTCCAGCAGACCCGGAACGACAACTTCGGATGGCTTCCATTGACGGGGCATTTCGCGCAAGGCCTGGGCCATCACCCCGGCGTCGTATTGGCCGTCGTCTTCCAGCATGCGCACGAGGCCCAGCTCTTCGGCCCGCTGGGCGCGGATGTACTGCTCCAGGCGCGGCACCGTGCGCGGCACGATGATGGCTTTCTTGTCGAGCGACAGGATTTCGCAAAACGTGTTGTAGCCGCCCATGGCGACGATCCCCATGGCGTTGTCTTCCAGACTTTCCATATGCGGATCGAAGGTGATGGCCTCGACCCGGCTGAGCTTGGCGGCGCGGGCGATAAATTCGTTCTGCCGCTCAGGTTGCATGAAGGGTCCCAACACCAGCAAGGCCGGATAAGGCAGCATGGCGTCCGATTCATAGGCCCGTAATACCCATTCGATCAGACCCTCACCGTCGCCGCCGCCGCCGGTGGTGACCAACAGATACGGATTGCGCGTAATATCGGGTGGGGGCGTCGAGGGCGCCGCCGCCGGTACGCGCCGGGGCAGGTAGCCGGTATAGGTGATCTTGCGCTCGACCTGGGACGGCAGATCGATGTCGGCCAAGGGTTCGCAAATCTGCGGCAGGCCGTAGACCCAGATCTCGTCATAAAGGTTTTCCAGCGCCGGCATGACGTTCTTGCGCTCCCATTCGGGCGCCAGCGCCGCCGGTTCGTCGAGCACGTCGCGCAAGCCCAGGACAAGCCGCGTGCCGCGGGATTTGAGCATTTCCAAGGTCGGCAGTACCTCGCCGCGCAGGCCCGACGGTTCCTTGTCGACGATAAAAACGTCCGGATCGAAGATTTCGGCTGTGTGTTCGATGACGGAGGAGCGGATCGACAGCGTCTCATCCAGGTCGATCAGCAGGTTGAGCGCCGTATATTCGCCGTTGCGCAGCTTGATCACGCCCGGGACGCGAACGAAATCGACTCTGGCGCGGAAATCGAAGCTGCCAATGATGGGCGAGCCCGATAGGATCAGGACCGATAGCTGCTTATGGGTATCGACCAGGGAATGGGCAATGGTCAGTGCCCGGCGCAAATGGCCAAGCCCAAAGGTATCGTGACTGTAAATCAAGACACGGGCCCCGCGACCGGAAACAGTCCCTCCGGTTGCCCCCTCTACTTCCTTCAGCATTGGCCGACTATGGCATAGGCGTGGGTTTGCGTAAAACAGCTTATTTTGGCCATTTTGAAATTTTGTATTGCGCCCGACAGCGGTTTTCCGGCACGGTTCGGGTGGAATTTCGGGTGGGGCGCTTATTGTGTTGCATTGCCCACGGGGGAACGGATCGGTTACGCAGAGTGGCAATGGAACCGACGGTATATAAATACATACTGAAGTACAGCAAACGGCAGCAGATCTGGCTGACGATCTTGGCCGTTCTTTCTTTTCCGTTCCTGTACGCATTTTACGAACTGCCGAAGCTCGTCATTAATGAGGCGATTCAGGGCGATCCGGGCGATTTCCCACAGGAATATTTCGGCGTTGAACTTGACCATGTGCCGTTTCTGTTCGCCTTGTGCGTCGGCTTCTTGATTCTGGTCGTCGTCAACCAGGGCTTCAAATATTACATCAACGTTTACCGCGGCCTGACCGGCGAGCGCATGTTGCGCCGGCTGCGTTTCGACCTCTTCAGCCGGGTTTTGCGCTTTCCGCTGCCGACCTTCCGCAACATGTCCCAGGGCGAAATTATCCCCATGGTGACGGCGGAAGTGGAGCCCTTGGGCGGGTTTGTCGGCGAAGCTTTTTCGTTGCCGGCCTTCCAGGGCGGCACCTTGCTGGTCATTCTGGGTTTTCTGATGGTGCAGAATTGGATGATGGCGCTGGCGGCCGTCGCCCTCTATCCCATCCAGCTCTACATCATTCCCCGGCTGCAGAGCAAAGTGAACCTGCTGGGCAAGGAGCGGGTCAAGCTGGTCCGCCGGCTGTCCGACCGCATCGGCGAAACCGTCCAGGGCGTCAACGAAATTCACGCCCACGATACAGCCCAGCTGGAATTGGCCGATTTCTCGAACCGCCTCGGTGAAATTTTTGTGGTGCGCTACCAAATCTACCGCAAAAAATTCTTCATCAAGTTCCTCAACAATTTCATCCAGCAGCTCGGACCGTTCTTCTTTTACTCGATCGGCGGTTATCTCGTGATAACCGGCGGCTTGGAAATCGGCACGCTGGTTGCGGCTATTGCCGCCCATAAGGATCTCGGCGCGCCTTGGAAAGAACTGTTGGGTTTCTACCAGCGCCGCGAAGACGCCCGCATCAAGTATGAATCCGTTATCACCCAGTTTGCCCCACCGGGCATGAGGGCCGCCGCCTCGCAAAGCGACGATCCCGACGGCAGCGAGAGCTTTTCCCGGTCCGT
>CAZGTM010000012.1:0-60567 GCA_964528595.1 uncultured Rhodospirillaceae bacterium | reverse complement strand
CCGCCGCCTCGCAAAGCGACGATCCCGACGGCAGCGAGAGCTTTTCCCGGTCCGTGGGCATGTCAAACCTGACGCTTTCCGACGACCACGGCGAGCCCATCGTCAACGGCATTTCAGCCTCGCTGGAGCTGCCCGGCCGCATTGGCGTCGTTGGGACGGCGGCCAGCGGCAAGAACGAGCTTGCCCTGTTGCTGGCGCGCCTGCTCGATCCCAGCAAGGGCAGTATTTCGTTTGACGACCGCGATATCGCCGATCTGCCCGAATCCGTCACGGGCCGCCGCATCTCCTATGTCGGCCCGCAAGGATTTATCTACAACGCAACGCTGTCGGACAACCTGTTCTATGGTCTGAAAAACCGGCCTCTGAAGCCAGTCGAATACGACGAGGAAGGTGAGAAGGAGCGCGCCTGGTTTGTCGAGGAGGCCAAAGAGGCCGGCAACTCGGTTCATGATTTCAATGCCGACTGGACCAACTACGAAGCGGCCAAGGCTACGGGGGCCGAGGATCTTCTCAGCGAGGGACTGCGGGTTCTGAAAATCGTCGGCCTCGATGCGGACGTCTACCAGTTCGGCCTGCGCGGCACCATCGATCCGCGCGGCGAGGAAGACCTGGCGGCAAAAATTCTGACCGCGCGAGCGGAGCTACGCGAGAGGCTGGAGCAGCCCGATATCGCCGGCCTGATCGAAACCTTCGATCGCGGCAGCTACAATCTTAATGCGACGATGGGCGAAAATCTTTTGTTCGGCAATGTCGTGGGCAGCACCTTCGACATGGAAAAGCTGGGTGAAAACGACTACGTCAACGCCGTGCTCGAAAAAGTCGGACTTTCCGAGCAGGTCCTGGAGATCGGCCACGCGGCGGCATCGACGATGGCTGAAATTTTCGCCGACGTCCCGGCGGACCATGAACTGTTCCAGCAATTTGCCTTCATCAGCGCCGAGGAACTCGTTGAATTCCAGGCCCTGCTGGCGCGGGTGGACCGCCAAAGCCTGAGGGAAGCCAGCGATGACGACCGGGCGCGGCTGATGTCGTTGCCGTTCAAACTGGTCGTCGCCCGCCATCGCTTGGGCCTGATCGATGATGCGCTGCAGGCCAAAATCCTGGAGGCCCGGCAGGTGTTCCACGCGGATCTGCCGGAAGACCTGGCCCATGCCGTGGAATTTTTCGACGCGGATGCCTACAACAGCGCCTCCAACCTGCAGGACAACATCCTTTTCGGCAAGGTCGCTTACGGCGTGCCCCGCGCGGCGGAACGGATCGGCGAACTCATCACCGAGGTCATCGATTCGTTGGGTCTCTACGATGCGGTATGCGAAGTCGGCATGTGGTATGATGTCGGCATTGCGGGATCCAGGCTGTCGGGCGCGCAGCGGCAAAAGCTCGCCATCGCCCGCAGCGTGGTCAAACATCCCGACGTTTTGATCCTGTCGGAAGCGACGGCGGCGCTGGACAGTCCGTCGCAAGCTACGATAATGGAGAATGTTCTTAAGGAATTCGAGGGGCGCACTCTAATCTGGGTGCTACACCGTGCCGCATTGGCGCGGGAATTTGATCGAGTCATTGTCATTGAAAATGGCGCAATTTCGGAGCAGGGTGAGGTTTCGGCGCTCGATCAGGATGGTACACGCTTTACGGAGTTGGTAGGCAATGAGTGACGCGCCGAGAGCGACCGCCCTGAACCACGGAGGACATCCGGGGTGAGTATCCATGAGGAAGTCGAACTCCTGCGGCAGATCCCGCTGTTCGCGAAAATCGAGCCGTCGAAGCTCAAGTTGCTGGCGTTCACCAGCGAACGGCTGACGTTTCGCGGCGGCGAGGAATTGTTCCATCAGGGCGATGTCGGCGATAGCGCCTACATCGTCATCGGCGGCAAGGCCGACGTTATCCTGACCACGGACTCCGGCGACATGGTGGTCAACACCGTCAAACGCAACAACATCGTCGGCGAGGTCGCCATTCTGTGCGACGTGCCGCGGACCGCCTCGGTTGTGGCGACGGAGGACATGGAAGTCCTGAAGATCACCAAGGATCTGTTTTTCCGCATGGTCGGAGAATTCCCGCAAATGGCGGTCGAGATCATGCGCGAACTGGCGGACCGCCTCGAGCGCACCAACGACCAGCTCCTGAGGGCCATGGGCAATACCTCGTAATGCCGCCTGAACGTACTGCTGCGAAAGCCCTGTTTTGAGCCGCCTCGACAGCGCCATCCGACGTCTGGAAGCGCAGCGGGATTGCCTGCAGCTGGCCGCCGAACTGATCGCCGGTCAGCCGGGCCCGATTATCGAATTGGGACTCGGCAACGGCCGGACCTATGACCATCTGCGCACCCTTCTGCCGGATCGCGAGATTTTCGTCTTCGACCGCCATATCGCCGCCCACCCCGACTGTATTCCGGACGATGAACACGCTCTGATCGGTGATTTTCGCGAAACTCTGCCGACAGCGGCACCGACCATCGGTGCGCCGGCCGTCCTCGCCCATTGCGACACGGGCAGCGGCGACCGCGTGGCAACGCGGGAATTGGCCGACTGGTTGGGTACGCCGGTCGATGCCTTGCTGGCGTCGGGCGCGGTGATCGTGTCGGATCAGGCGCTGCACGTTCCGGGATGGCAGGTTCTCGATCTGCCTAAGGGCGTCGCGGATGGGCGCTACCATCTATATCGCAAAGGTTGAACGCACCAAGCGAAAGTGCTTTGACGGCAGCTCAAATTGAAATAGTTTGGTAGCTCAACAATTAAGGAATATTCGGGGTGAGTGGGAGTAACGAGCCGGACGGCGGCGAAACGGGCGCCGGCGTAACGGGGACTAAAACGCGGCGCCGACGGCCCAAGCGGGCAGTGGATTACGGCATCCTGCCGAAGCTGATCGGCTACAATCTGCGCCGGGCGCAGGTGCGAAATTTCCAGATGATCGGCGAGTCCGTCGGCGCCTACGACATCACGCCGGGACAGTTTGGCGTGCTCGTTATCATCAATGCCAACCCGGGCCTTAACCAGAGCGAGCTTGGCAACGCCATGAACGTCGACCGCTCAACCGTCGTGGCGGTTATCGACCGTCTGGAAAAACGCAGCCTGGTCGTCCGGGACCCCTCGCCCATGGACCGGCGGTCCTATGCGCTTCGACTAAGCGATGAGGGCAACGAGCTTCTGGCAAAACTGGTTCCGCTGGTCCAGGGGCTTGAGCGTGATATGGCGAAGGACCTGAGCGATAAGGAAGTCGAGACGCTCGTCGGCATGCTCAAACGCATGACGGCCCGCTGACCTCAGCGGCCGGTGCGGCCTCACCGAAACCGGCGATAATTCTTAAGGACTTCCCTGACCCGCCGTCCCTACGAATATTGCAGACAAACCGCGACGCCGGCGGGCTTCCGGCCATCACACCGTCGCTTTGATTTGAACCAGCCGGTCTTGAACCTGCTCCATGGAAACCGGTTTTGGCAGATAGCCCGCGACGTCCAATCCCCAGGCGGCCGCAAGGGAGGTCACGCGTTCGACGATGGCGGCCTCGGAACTGCTTATCAACAGAACCTTCGCCTTCACGGACCGGTCTGCCATTTGCTGAAGAATTTCAATACCGTCGTGATCTGGCATAACGAGGTCCACGACGACGACCTGCGGCGACGCTTCCTCAAGCGCCTCGAAAAACCGATCAGCTTCGTGCGTCACGGTGCACTCGAATCCGGCGGCCTCGGCCGCCCCGCTCAATAGCTGCAGGAACAATCCATCGTCATCGATGGCAACAAGGTGCATCTCGGACATCTCCCCGCCGTTGTCTCCCCCTTCGGCCTGTCGCGACAATTCTAACACGAACCACAGGCCAATGTATGCGAAGGCTCGCTCGCCTTACTGGCTTTGGGGCGCCAGGCGGGTTTGGTCCGGCGGCACGAAGAGATCGATCTTGAGCGGCATGCCGGTTTCGATCTTGTCCAAGGTCACCGAGGTCATTTGACCCTGGCCGTCGACCACGTGCCACTGGCGAAGCTGCAGCGGACGGTCGCTGAAGACCAGGGTCAGGGTGCCGTCATCGGGCCGCTTTTGGTCTCGCAGGGTTATTTCGAGCTTGCCGGGCCCGCGCTCGACGGTTTCGATGCCGGAGGTTTCCGAAAATCGGACGTTTTCGGCGACCAGGACGCCCAGCGGCGTGTCTGATATCGGCCAGCGCTGCGGCTCGTCCAGCTCTTGGTCAAAGAACACCAGCCAAAAGCCGTCCGCGATCACCAGATAGGGCGTCGGCGGATCGTATTCGAAACGCAGGCGGCCCGGCCGGCGCAACCAGAAACCGCCTTCGCTCAGGCGGCCGTCGGGCGCCACCTGGAAAAACCGGGCGCGCATCGTCTTGACCCCGTTGAGGTACCTTTCCACCCGCGCGATGTCGCTTTTGTCGGTCTGCGACAGAGCGGCGGCCCGGGCGCCGGCCATATCCGACTGTGCGCCGGCGGCAACGCAAAACGCCAGCGCCAGGCCGAACCACAGGGATCTGAAAAAAGAAGGCTTACTCGATCGCATCGATATCCCGCGCCAGGACCTCGCGTTTGCCGACCCGGTTGGCGCCGCTGATGACGCCCTCCCGCTCCATTTGCTCGATAATCCGGGCCGCCCGGTTATAGCCGATTTGCAGGTGGCGTTGCACGAAGCTTGTCGAGGCGCGCTGTTCCCGGCAGACCAGCGCCACCGCCTGATCGTAAAGCTCGTCCCCACCGCCGCCACCGCCGCCGCCGCCGACCAGCGCGGCGTCCTCTTCGCTTTCCTCGGTGACGCTGTCGAGATATTCGGGCCGGCCCTGCTTCTTGAGGAACTTGACGACTTTTTCGACCTCGCGGTCGGAAACGAACGGTCCATGCACCCGGCGGACCCGGCCGCCGCCTTCCATGAACAGCATGTCGCCGGCGCCCAGCAGCTGCTCGGCGCCCTGCTCGCCCAGGATCGTCCGGCTGTCGATCTTGGACGTCACCTGGAAACTGATGCGGGTGGGGAAGTTTGCCTTGATGGTGCCGGTGACGACGTCGACCGATGGCCTTTGCGTCGCCATGATCAGGTGGATGCCGGCCGCCCGCGCCATCTGCGCCAGGCGCTGCACGGCGGCCTCGATATCCTTGCCCGCCACCAGCATCAGGTCGGCCATTTCGTCGACCACGACGACGATGTAGGGCAGCACGGTGAGGTCGAGGGTCTGGTCCTCGTAAACCGGTTCGCCGGTTTCGGGATCGAAACCCGTCTGCACCGTGCGTTTGATCTCCTCGCCCTGTTCCGCCGCCTGCGTCAGGCGCTGGTTGTAGCCGGTGATATTGCGCACGCCGAGCTGGGACATGGCGCGGTAGCGGTTTTCCATCTCCCGCACCACCCATTTCAAGGCCACGACGGCTTTGCCGGGCTCGGTCACCACGGGCGTCAGCAGGTGGGGGATGTCGTTGTAGACCGAGAGCTCCAGCATTTTGGGATCGATCAGGATCAGGCGGCATTGGCTGGGCGGCAGGCGGTACAGCAGTGACAGGATCATCGAATTGACGCCCACCGACTTACCCGAGCCGGTGGTGCCGGCGATCAACAGGTGGGGCATGCGCGCGAGGTCAGCGATGACGGGTTCACCGCCGATGTCCTTGCCCAGCGCCAGCGTGAGTTTGGCGGCGGTGTTCTCATATTCCTCGCTGCCGAGCAGGTCGCGCAAAAAGACCGATTCGGTCTCGACATTGGGCAGTTCCATGCCGATGGCGTTGCGCCCCGGTACCACGGCGACGCGCACCGAAACGGCGCTCATGGACCGGGCGATATCGTCGGCCAGTCCGATCACCCGCGAGGTCTTGGTGCCGGGGGCCGGCTCCAGTTCATAAAGCGTGACCACGGGTCCGGGCCGGACCTTGGTAATCTCGCCGCGCACGCCGAAATCGTCGAGCACCGATTCCAACAGCCGGGCATTTTGTTCCAGGGCGTCTTCACTGACGGTTTCGCCGTGGCGGCGGCCCTTGGGCTCCACCAGGTGCGACAGCGGCGGCAGCTGATGTTCGCCCACCGGACCGAGGTCGAGTGTCGGCTGACGCTCGGCGGCGGCGCGCTTGCCGCTGCGGGATTTTTTCGCCGTCTTGGCGATCCTGTCCCGCAACCGTTTGGGGGCTGCGTCCGCGTCCGGGGAAACGGCTTCGACACGCGCCTCCGCCGCGCTGGCGCGGTTGCCCCCAAGGGTCGGCTCCCGCCGTTCCGAACCGGCGGATCTTGCCGGCGCCTCGGGTGGCGTTTCTTCCCGGGCCGTCTTGCGCCGTTCGAGATGAGCGCCCGCATTTCCCAGGGCACGGCCGAACGCCCAGGTCCGGCCGATGCCGCGCCCCGTCGTGCGCAACAGCGCCCACCATTCCGACCGCGCCAAACCGAGCGACAAAGCCGTCAGGCCAAGAGCCAATGGAGCGGTCAGCAGGAGATGCGCCGTGGCCGGTATGTCGAGGCCGAGCCGCTGGTCGAAGCCGATCAAGGCGTGGAACAGGGTATCGCCCAGCCAGCCGCCCAGTCCGCCGGCCAGGGGCCAGGTCTGCGGCACCGGCAGGGCCGCCGCCGTGACCGCGGCAAACGTCATGGCCAAAGGCAAGGCGGCGAGATTGAGCCAGAGCCAGGGCAGGCCGCGGTGCGACAGGATGCGCCAGCCCCAGGCGATCAGGGTCAGCGAGATAATGCCGCCCGCCGCGCCGATGGTCTGGAGAATCACGTCAGCGGCATAGGCGCCCGGCAGGCCGGCCAGGTTTGTGGCGCCGGCCGCAGTGGCGTTGTTGGCGCTGGGATCATCGGGATTGTATGAAATTAGGGCAAGAGCCAGGACGATAGCGGCGATGACGACGGCGACGCCGACCGCCTCCATGGCGCGGCGCGACATGAAGGCCGTCGCCCCGGCAGGCAGGATCGTCAGTTTACCGGCCGTATTTCCGTCGCGCGCCATAACTCCCTCCTCCTTAGCCTTCCAGCGTCTCGGCGATCCGCGTCAGCGCAGCCTCGGTCGTCGCCGCGTCGTTGACCAGCGCCACTCTGATGTATCGATCGCCGGGATTGACGCCGTCCGCACCGGCCCGGCCGAGATATCCGCCCGGGACGCAGCGCACGCCCGCCTCACGCCATAATTTGACCGTCGCGGCCTCGCCGTCGCCGACGTCGAGCCAGAGAAAAAAACCCGCTTGGGGCCGAAAAAAATCAAAGCGGCCCGCCAAAATCCGTTCCGCGATGTCGAATTTTTCGCGGTAGAGCCCGCGGTTGACCACGACGTGCGGCTCGTCGCGCCACAGCGCCGTGCCGGCGGCGTAGATCGGCAGCGGCACCTGGGGCGAGGAATAAGCCCGCACCTGCAGGTATTTCTGCAGGATGTCGGGATCGCCGGCGGCGAAGCCGATACGCAATCCGGGCACGCTGGAGCGTTTCGACAGCGAGTGGAAGACAACGACGTTCTCCATCGACCCGCCGAGATGCCGGCAAGCCTCCAGGGCGCCGGGCGGCGGCTGGGTGTCGTAAATCTCGGCGTAACATTCATCGACCACCAGCAGGAAATCATGGCGCCGCGCCATCTCGAGGTAGCCGCAAAGCCGGTCGAATTCGGCGACGGCGCCCTGCGGGTTCGTCGGCGTGCAGATGAAGACCATGGCGGCCCGCTCCAGGGCGTCCTCGTCAAGGTCAGAAAGATCGGGCAGGAAGCCGCTCTCCTTGGTGCAGGGGGCGAAAACCGTCTCGGCGCCGGAAAAGACCGAGGCGCCGAGATAGACCTGGTAAAACGGATTTGGCAGCACCACCACCGGCCGGGCGTTGCGGCCGCCGGACTGGGTTGCCTCGGGCACCACGACGGGCGCCATCAGGTAAAGCCCCTCGCGCGTTCCCGCCAGCGGCACGACATGCCGGTCGGGATCGATCATGCCCTCTTCGAGCCGGTAGCGCCGCGTCAGCCAGTCGGCGACGGCAACGCGGTACTCGTCCGTCCCCAGCAGGGGCGGATACTTTCCGTAGAGGTGCCGGTTGGCGTCGATCACGTCGCCGACAAAATCGGGATAGTCGTGCTGCGGTTCGCCGATCGACATGACGATGGGGTCGACGCCGGACGGCGGTTCGATCGGACTCAACAGGCTTCTCAAGCGGTCGAAGGGTCCTGCGCCCAGGTTCTCGAGACGGTCGTTCTGCATTTACCAACTTTCCCGCCGGCGGGGATTATTCAACTCGTCCGAATAGTGACCCGAAATTGAGTACAAAACGTAAACGATGGCGCTGCCGGAGACCCTTCCGCACGTCACGTGCAGACGGCTAATCCGGCCCATACCCACAATACCTAGTGGGTATTAAGTGTATTAGTTATCAGGATATTGCGTTCTTGGCTCCAACAAAAGCCAAATCCGGAGAGGCTTATTTGGCGATTTTACGCTTGCCGGCGCGCCAGTCCCACGGTAGCACGAAGGTACTTGCCCAAATGCCGCGCTGGTTTTTGCGGGCGTTCGCTTCGGCGCCGAGATAGCGTTTCGACTGGCGTTTGTAGGCCAGCGCCCAGCCGGCCCGGACCATTTTGGCCCCGACGTCGGTGCCGTTGGCGTAGCAGACGGCGAATATACCGCCTTGCCTTGCGCTTCTTTGGCGCCGGCATTTCACCTGATCGCCGGTGATGAATTTCTTCATGGCATCGCCGGCGTTCAGCCCGCAGCCGAAATGCCCGTCGGGCTGCTTGCAGAACTGTTTTTTCTCCGGTGCGTCGATGCCGAAAATGTGGATGCGCTTGCCGCCGACAACGATGGTGTCGCCGTCGATCACGCGCGCTTTGCCGAAAATTTCCTGGGACCAGGCTGGACCGGTGATTCCCAGCATGAATGCCAGGATCATCGACAAGCCGCCGAAACGGATTGCGCGAGGCCAATTGACTATCAAAGCTTCCCCCAATGACACCGTGTTTGTCATGCCCTGCAGTCGTCAACGCCAGTTTAGAACTATTCTTCCTATTTCCTATTTTGGCTCCCGCCGGTCCGAATTGCAACCAAATCAAATTTTGCCGCGGGACCGGTTTACGACGGATTATTTCAATTACCGCGCCGGGACGTCATCCTCGGGATAGGCCGAGATGGAATGGATGGAAATGTCGGCGCCGGCGTGCTCTTCCTCCTGGCTCAGGCGGATGCCGATGGTCTGGCGCAGGCCGCCGTAGACGATGAAGCCCGCCACCGTGGCGACGGCGACGCCGGCAACCGTTCCGGCTATTTGCGCGCCCAAGGACACGCCGCCCATGCCGCCGAGCGCTTCCAGGCCGAAGACCCCGGCGAGAATGCCGCCCAGGGCGCCGCACAGGCCGTGCAGCGGCCAAACGCCCAGCACGTCGTCGATGCGCCACTTGTTCTGGCAGGTCGTGAAGGCCCAGACGAACAGGGCGCCGGCTGCGGCGCCGGTCGCCAGCGCGCCCAGGGGATGCATGATGTCGGAGCCCGCGCAAACGGCGACCAAGCCGGCCAGCGCGCCGTTGTGGACGAACCCCGGATCGTTCTTACCGATCACCAGGGCCGCGATGATGCCGCCGCCCATGGCCATCAGCGAATTCATCGCCACCAGACCGGTCACGCCTTCGAGACCCTGCGCGCTCATCACGTTGAAGCCGAACCAGCCGACGGAAAGGATCCAGGAGCCCAGCGCCAGGAAGGGGATGTTGGAGGGCGGAATGCCGATCACCCCGCCGTCCTTGCGGTAACGGCCCATGCGGGCGCCCAGCATGACGACCGCCGCCAGCGCCAGCCAGCCGCCCATGGCGTGAACCACCACCGAACCGGCGAAATCGTGGAAGGGGGCGCCGAAGGCGCCTTCGATCCAGCCCTGCAGGCCGTAGCGCCCGCCCCAAACCATGCCCTCGAAAAACGGATAGACCAGAGCGACGACAAGGACCGTCGCCGCGACCTGGGGCCAGAATCGGGCGCGTTCCGCGATGCCGCCGGAAATGATGGCCGGGATCGCCGCCGCGAAGGTGCAAAGGAAGAAGAACTTGACCAAATCAAGACCGCTGCCGGCGAAGGGGCTGCCCTCGACGGCGCCGCTGATGATGCCGGCGCTGGCAAAGAAATTGACGCCGTAGGCGATCATGTAGCCGACAAAGAAATAGGACATCGTCGAGACGGCAAAATCGACCATGATTTTGACCAGCGCATTGACCTGGTTTTTCTTGCGGACCGTGCCGACCTCCAGGAAAGCAAATCCCGCGTGCATGGCGAGGACCAGAATGGCCCCGATGAGAACGAAAAATACGTCTGCGCCCGTCTTGATCACGTCCATTGTTGCCTCCAAAGCATACTTCGACCGCCGGACTTCGCCGCTTGCTCAGCGTCCGCCGCGTGGTCGATTGTTTTGGGCTTTCATATCAAGCGCCGTGCCAACCGGTACGGCGCTCTCGTCGGAGAGCTAAGATCCTGTAAATGAAAGGTTTATCGGATCCGGCGAAAAAGCCGGGCAGACGCAAATGATCACGGCTCTGCCTTTGATTTAGGCAGAACCGTGACAATTGAACAAAATTTAAGCAGCGGTAAATCGATGTTGGGTCCGCCGCCGCGGGGGAAGGCTGCTGGGGCGTGAGGCAGCCTTCCCCTTATTGCCGGTCGGCCTTAGACCGTGTGCGAACCCTGACCGAATTCCGGGTAGGCCTCGAGGCCCAACTCGGTGCGGTCCTGGCCCAGGACTTCGTCCTCTTCGTCGAGGCGCAGGCCCATGGTTGCTTTGATCGCCAGCCAGGCGATGGAGCTCGCCACGACCACGAAGGCGCCGATGGCGACGACGCCGGTGGCTTGCGTGACGAAGCTGGCGTCCGGGTTGGTGATCGGCACGGCCATGGTGCCCCAGATGCCGGCCAGAAGATGGACCGGAATGGCGCCGACCACGTCGTCGATCTTGAACTTGTCCAACAGCGGGATGGCGAAGACCACGATGACGCCGCCGATGGCGCCGATGATCAGGGCCGAGCCCAAGGTCGGCGTATCGGGGCCGGCGGTGATGCTGACCAGGCCGGCCAGGGCGCCGTTGAGCGCCATGGTCAGGTCGACCTTTTTGTAGACCAGCTGCGTCAGGATCATGGCCGCGACGACGCCGCCGGCTGCCGCGATGTTGGTGTTGATGTAGATGTTGGAGATGGCGACGGCATCCGCGGCGCTGCCGAGGGCAAGCTGCGAGCCGCCGTTGAAGCCGAACCAGCCGAACCACAGGATAAACGTGCCCAGCGTGGCCAGCGGCAGAGAGGAGGCCGGGATCGGCGTGACCTGGCCGTTCTTGCCATATTTGCCGCGCCGCGCGCCGAGGATGATGGCGCCGGTGAGAGCCGCCCAGCCGCCCGTGGAGTGCACGATGGTCGAGCCGGCGAAATCGGCGAAGCCCATTTCGGCGAGCCAGCCGCCGCCCCACTGCCAAGCGCCCTCGATGGGATAGATGATGCCGGTCAGGATGACAACGAAGATCAGGAAGGGCCAGAGCTTGATGCGTTCCGCCACGGTGCCCGAGACGATCGAGGCGGCGGTGGCGACAAAGACCATCTGGAAGAACCAGTCGGACCCGGAGGCGTAGCCGGCGTTGAAATCACCGGTGGCCACAGCCGCGTCATCGACGCCCCAGGGTGCGAAGGCGCCCATGAAGCCGCCGTCGACGCCCGAGTACATCAGGTTGTAACCGATCAGGTAGTAAAGAATGCCGGCCACGGAATAGAGCGAAATGTTCTTAATGCACATGGTGGCGACGTTCTTGGTGCGCACCATGCCGGCTTCCAGCATGGCGAAACCGGCGGCCATCAGCATGACCATGAAGCCGTGCACCAGGAACGAGAATGTGTTGAATATAAAGGCGGTCTCGGTGACCTTGGCGTCTTCCGCCAGGGCCGGTTCCGCCGCGAACAAGGCGGCGGCGGCGGTTAGGCCAAGAATGCCCGCCCGTACCGGCCTTCTGATAAGCGTTTTCATAATTGTCTCCTAGGGGACTTGATTGGTGGATGCTTAGAGGGCTTCGGCGTCGGATTCGCCGGTGCGGATGCGGATGACCTTGCTCAGGTCGTAGACAAAAATCTTGCCGTCGCCGATCTGGCCGGTGTTGGCCGCGTTTTGGATGGTTTCCACCACCCGGTCGGCGAGATCGGCATTGACCGCGACCTCGATCTTGATCTTGGGGACGAAGTTCACGGCGTATTCGGCGCCGCGGTAAATCTCGGTATGTCCCTTCTGTCGGCCGAAGCCTTTGACTTCGCTGGCCGTCAGACCCTGGACATCGAGTTCCATGAGTGCTTCACGCACCTCGTCCAATTTGAACGGCTTGATGACCGCCATGACGAGTTTCATCGGTAATCCCTTCTCTCTTTGAGCGCCGGCAGGTCATTGCGGCGCGGTTATATGTTCCGCAGCCGGTATTACAAGGACCGTGCCAGACTCAGTTTTTCGGGATAAGCCGTTGAAAAATAATATTAAATAGAATGAGAAGGCCTTTGAATTGGGCTTTCTCCATTGAACATTTGACTAAAAAATAGGCATCACTATCAGTACGCCTAAAAATTAGGCAAATCTATTCAGAGGCGGCGATCGCTTTTTCAACACCAGCCGCCAAGCGCAGTAGTGCGGCTTCCCGCTTGGGCGTGCCGAACATCATCAGGCCCGTCGGCAGGCCTTCGGCCAGACCGGTCGGCAGGGTAATGGCGCAGAGCGTCAGGAGGTTGCCCAGGCGGGTATTGTGCAGCGCCGTCAGGTTGGCCTTGGCATACGCTTCGCTGTCGGCTTCCAGCGGCGCGATGGCCGGCGGCGTGTTCTGCGTCGTCGGCATCAGCACCGCATCATACCCGGCGACGCGCTGCAGGTAGCGCCCCCTGATGCCGCGCAATTTGTGGAATGCCTCGGCGACGTCGATTGACGACATGGTCTCGGCGATCTTGAAGCGGCGCATGACCTCGTGATGGATCTTGTCACCCTGGGTATCGATCTCGTGCCGCCACTCGCCGTAGCCTTCGGGGCTGAAGATGTTGCCGACGGCGTTGACCAGATCGGTCACCTCGTCGAATTCCGGCAGGGCCGCGTGCACCAGTAATCCACCGGCGGCGCCAATGGCCTCGATGGCTTTTTCGACCTCCGCCTTCAGGGCGGGCTCGGTAATGTCCCAGACGCAGTTGGTGGGCACCAGGAAGCGCCGACCCCGGACGCCGGCGCCGGTTAGATCGGCGGCCGGCCGAGCGCACATGAGGGCGAAAAGCGCGTTGGCGTCGGCCACGTCCTTGGCCAGCGGACCTACCGTGTCATAGGTCCGGGCCAGCGGAATGACGCCGCCGGAGGGGACCACGCCGGAGGTCGTCTTCAGGCCTACCAGACCGTTCCAGACGGCGGGGATGCGGACCGAGCCGCCGGTGTCGGTGCCGACCGTAATCGGCGCCAGTCCGCGCGCCACCGACACGGCGGAACCGGCGGAGGAGCCGCCCGGACAGCGCGGCGTTTCCGTGTCGTACGGATTTTTCGGCGTGCCGAACGCCGGGTTGATGCCGAGGCCGGAAAAGGCGAATTCCGACAGGTTCGTCTTGCCCAGGCACACCATGCCGGCGCGCGTCGCCCGGGCCAACGTCACGGCGTCGCGCTCGGGCACGCGGTCGCGGAACAGCTCCGACGCCGCCGTGGTGGCGATGCCGGCGCTGTCAAAGAGGTCCTTCCATGATATCGGCACGCCGTCCAAAGGACCGCGGCGCAGTTCGTCGCCGGCCCGTTTGCGCGCGGCGCGCGCCTCGGCGCGCGCCCGGTCGGCCGTCACTGTAATGAAGACGCTGTGATCGGAATCGCCTTGCTCGATGCGGCCCAGGAAATGTTCCGTGAGGTCGACGGGATCGATTTCGCCGTCCGCGATACCGGCGCCCAATTCAAGCGCCGTCATGTCATGCCAGATGTTGCTCATGGCCAAAAGACTATCGCCGCCGGCAACAAGGGGCAATCGTCAGCGGTGTAAAATAATTTCGCCCACTGGACAAGACCGGCGCCATACCCAATGTTTGGAGCATGTCCGATACGAGCGTAGAGGGTCCTGCCGCAACGGCCGGCGACGATTGCGATGTGCTGATCAACGGCGGCGGCATGGTCGGCCTGGCGTTGGGCATCGCCGTGGCGGATGCCGGATTGCGCACCGTGGTCATCGATACGGACGATCCCGCGCGCATGTTGTCGGCGCCTTATGACGGACGGGCGTCGGCCATCGCCCATGCCAGCCAGCAGGCGCTCGAGGCCATCGGCGCCTGGCGGCACGTGGCCGGCCGGGCCGAAGCCATTCTGGACATTCGCGTGACGGACGGCGCCTCGCCGCTGTTCCTGCATTACGACCACCGCTCGTTGGACGGCGCGCCGTTCGGCTTCATGGTCGAGAACCGCCACATGCGCCAGGCCCTGCACCAGCGCGCCGGCGAGGTCGCCAATCTTGAGATGATTGCGCCCATGACCGCGCTGGACTTCGACCGGCGGAGCAACGGTGCGGTCGTTACGCTGGCCGACGGCCGCACCCTGAACTGCCGCCTGATCGTCGGCGCGGAGGGCCGCCGTTCGCCCAGCCGCGAAGCTGCCGGCATCGCCACGGACGGCTGGAGCTACCACCAATGCGGTATCGTCTGCACGGTGCGGCATGCCGAGCCTCACAACGGCACGGCGCAGGAGCATTTCCTGCCGTCGGGCCCCTTTGCCATCCTGCCGTTGCCCGATAACCGGTCTTCGCTGGTCTGGACCGAACGGGAAGACCTCACGCCGGCTATGATGGCGCTGGACGATGGGGCCTTCCTGGCGGAAGTCGGCAAACGGTTCGGCGACTATCTCGGCGAGATTTCGATTGAGGGTCCGCGCTGGTCCTATCCGCTGTCGTTGCAACTGGCCGAGCGCTACATTGACCGGCGGCTGGCGTTGGCCGGCGACGCCGCCCACGGCATGCACCCGATCGCCGGTCAGGGCCTCAACGTCGGTTTGCGCGATGTCGCGGCGTTGGCGGAAGTCCTGGTGGAGGCCGCCCGGCTGGGCCTCGATATCGGCGCATCGGACGTCCTGGAGCGCTATCAGCGCTGGCGCCGCTTCGACAACATGACCCTGCTGGCGGTGACCGATGTGCTGAACCGCCTGTTCTCCAACGATATCGGTGCGGTGAAACTGGCGCGCGACGTCGGTCTCGCAGGCGTGCAGCAAATGCCCGTCCTGAAGCGGTTTTTCATGCGCCATGCCCGGGGAACGGTGGGCAAGCTGCCGAAACTCCTTCAGGGCGGGAGAATCTGAAAAATCAGCGCTAGATTCGAGTCGAGTAACAATTTCTAACGGTTTGATAATTCACCGTAAAATCGCCGCACGGCGATAATTGGCGGACAAACCGCCGGATTTTCCGACAAGCCTAATCATTTCGTGATTTATTTCATAAATTTCAATTTATTAGAGAAATTTATCCGGCGGCACACCAGATTAAGCGCCGAAATCTGCTTGAAATGCAGTTTTGGGTTCTCGATTCCAATCCAGTATATCAGGCTAACCGACTGGAAAAACTGAATTTTCTGGAATTCGTGGGAATTAGGGCTCGCGGCTCAGGCTTTCGCGGTCCAGTGCCGCAAGGTATTCCTTCCAGACCTCATCCATGACCGGTCCGAGCTCATAAAAGTAGTCCCAGGTGTAAATTCCGGAATCATGCAGGTCGTCGAACACGATCCGCACCGCGTAGTGCCCGACGGGCTCGACGCTGGTGATCCCCACATGCGCCCGGCCCGCCAGGATTTTCTTCTGGTCGGGGCCATGGCCTTGGACTTCCGCCGACGGGCTTTCGACGCGCAACAATTCGGCGGGAAAGCGGTACGACTTGCCGTCGGGAAAGTCGACCTCCAACACCTTTTCCTCCGATTTCAGCCGAATTTCGGTCGGCGCGGGGATTTTGGCTTGTTCTGCGTCTGTCATCACGGACATCCTCTTCTCAATCTTCCAGCCGGCGGGCTTCGTCCACCAGCATGATGGGGATGCCGTCGCGGATGGGATAGGCGAGACCCGCCTCCCGGCTGATCAATTCGTGCGCTTCGGCGTCGAACTCCAGCGATCCCTTGGTCAACGGACAGACCAGGATTTCCAGGAGCTTGGGGTCAACGGTATTTTGGTTGTCTGCCATGGTCGGTCACTTCTTTTCCGTCATGAGGGTTGCTATTGCATGGATTTCGGACCGTCGCCGCCGCTGGGCGAGCCGGCGAAATTCATCAGCGTGGTCAGGATCGAGGCGCGGTCGCCAAGGCCCGGCGCCTCCAGCAAGGCCTGTTTTTCACGGGGTTCGAACGGACACATCATCGACAGCGACGAAATCAGCGACTCGTCAGAAATCCGTTCCAGGGCTTTCCAATCGGCGTCCAGCTCGTGGACATCGAGGTAGTTCCTCAGCGCCACGAACAACTGCTGGCGATCGAAGGTGGCGGTGACGTCGGCCTCGAAGTCGCGGCGGAATTCGTCATAGGAAACCAGCGCCCGGCGGTACGCGTCGGCTTGCGGCAGTTCCTCGACGATATGAAAGCGGCAAAGACCCGTCAGGGTGATGAGAAAGCGGCCGTCATCGGTCTCCTCGAAGGCGTCGATGCGTCCCAAACTGCCCGTATTGTAGACCGGCGGCTCCGGCTCGGCGGTTTCGGGATCCTTCGGCTGGACCATGCCGATCAGGTGGGTTTCGTTCATGGCGTCGCGCACCATTTCGATATACCGGGGCTCGAAAATGTTCAGCGGCAGCTGACCGCGCGGCAGCAACAGCGCGCCCGGCAGCGGAAAAATCGCGATGGTACGGGACAGCTGATCGAAGCCGACGTCTTGGCGGCCTTCCGTCATTTCTGCTCCAGCCGTTTCATGGCGGTGTCCGGTTCAGGAGAACAAGATCAGCGACAACTGTCGGCGGCCTTCGAGGGTCGCCTCGTCCTCGGGGCCGAACGCTTCGAACAGTTTCAGCAACTGCTTGCGGGCGCCGTCATCGTTCCAGGTACGGTCGACGCGGACAATGGCCAGCAGATGATCGACCGCCTCCAGCTTACGGTCCGCCGCCACCAGGGCCTGGGCCAGGTCGTAGCGCGCCTGGTGGTCCTTGTCGTCCGCCGCCACCTTGGCTTCCAGCGGGGCAATGTCGCCGGCGTCCTGGGCCTCGTCCGCCAGCGACAAGGCGGCGCGGGCGCTGGCCACGGCGGGATCGTCGGCGTTTTCCGGCGCGACGATCTCCAGGGTCTGGCGGGCCCGCTCCAAATCACCGCCGCCGATGTAGCATTGAGCCAGCCCGGCCAGCGCGTCGGCATTGCCTGCTTCAAGACGCAACGCTTCACCGAAAAGTCCGGCGGCCTGGGCGTAGTCGCCCGCGTCGAGCGCCGCCTTGGCGTCGGCCATCACGGTTTCCGCCTGCGAGGGGCCGATCTCTCCCGCCAGTTTTTCGACGAACTGCTTGATCTGGCTTTCCGGCAGGGCGCCGACGAAACCGTCGACGGGCTGGCCGTTCTTGAAGGCGTAGACGGCGGGGATGGATTGAATTCTCAGCTGCTGAGCGACAGCGGGGTTTTCGTCGATGTTGATCTTGACCAACTTGACGGCGCCGGCCGCCGCGGTCACGACCTTTTCGATGGCCGGTCCGAGCTGCTTGCAGGGACCACACCAGGGCGCCCAAAAGTCGACGATCACGGGCACCTCGGTCGAGGCCTGGACGACATCCTCGACGAACGTGGCGTCACTTGATTCCTTGATTAGTCCGGCTGGGCCGTCCG
This sequence comes from uncultured Rhodospirillaceae bacterium, assembly GCA_964528595.1. Lineage (GTDB taxonomy): Bacteria > Pseudomonadota > Alphaproteobacteria > UBA2966 > UBA2966 > CAYFKJ01. The sequence goes on along the minus strand of CAZGTM010000012.1, from coordinate 42,864 downwards.
GCTGGCTGAGTAGTTCTTCCATGCTTTTTATTCTTCTCGCGTTAGATCGTTGGGGCGGCTTATGACGAAGGAATTTTCTGGCGAAACCAACGCCCCGTCATCATCCAGATAGATGGGGGGCACGGCGCATCTTACAAGGATAGCACGGGCAGGCCGCCGTCGGCCAACCCTCAGAGCGGACCGTCGAGCTTGATTTGCTGGATGCCGTGACCCGTGGCTTCGATGAAGCGGACGAGGTCGGCCGAGGCGATGGCGGTGGTCGCTTCGTTGTGCAGCGGATGGTAGTTGAGCAGATCGTTGGCCATCATGTCCGCGTCGAGCACGACATTGACGGTACAATCCGTATCGTTGATCAAGCCGAACGGCGTCACCGCGCCCGGCCGCACCCCCAGCAGTTCCATCAGCAAGTCGGGCTTGCCGAACGACAACCGGCCCGAGCCAATTCTTTTATGCAGCGTTTTCAGATCGACCGGGCGATCCTCCTCCGCTACGACCAGCCAGAACGCGCCTTTTTTGTCTTTGAGAAATAGGCTCTTGCAGTGTGCGCCGGGCAAATTTCCCCGCAATTCCTTGCTCTCCTCGACGGTGTGGAGGGGCGGATGGCGCTCTGTCGTCGTATCGATACCCAGTTCCCCCAGGCGGGTCAGCAGATCTTCTTCCGTGGCGGGCATGGCTCTTGGGCTCCATCGATCGGGCGGCATGGTCAGCGTCCGCAACATACCCACGACGGCGCGCACGCCCAAGCCTTTTCCGCCACGTCTGGGCGGCGCGAAGCCGGCAATTTGGCGTTTGGCCGGGATGTGCGGTTAAAGACTTGCAAACGGGCGCACGATGCGTATTATCCCGGCCTCGAAAGCAAAGCGGGCGTAGCTCAGGGGTAGAGCATAACCTTGCCAAGGTTAGGGTCGTGAGTTCGAATCTCATCGCCCGCTCCAATTTCACGCTGAGGCCCGGCCCTACCAGGCCGGGCCTCATGCGTTTGAAACCCGCGGACCTGGCGCCGCGGCGGCATTAGGGACGGACATGGCACTCAATGCTCAGCAACGTCAAGGCCTCAAGGTTCTCGTCGTCGAAGACGAGGCGCCCATGGCTGAATTGGTCAAGACGGTCCTGAATTCGCTCGGCGTTTCCGATGTGACCGTCGCCGAGGATGGCCAGGCCGCCCTGAAAATCGTCAAGGACGGCAAGCAGCCGTTCGATCTGGTTGTGAGCGACTGGATGATGCCCAAAATGAACGGGCTCGAGTTGCTGGAAATATTCCGGGCCGATTATCCCGGGACGCCGTTCGTGATGCTGACGGCCAAAACCGACGTCGAGGCGTTCAACGCCGCCAAGCGCACGGGCGCCACCTATTTCTTCATGAAACCGATCGAGACCGAGGACCTGAAGGCCCGCCTCGACAGCCTGTTTCAATTGATGGATTAAAGCGCCGCCGTTCCTAAAATTCGATGATCGAGGAATAGGCCAGCACGCCCGCCAGGGCGATGGCGTAGATAATCACCGCCGTTGAGACGACAAATAAGGCATTACCGGCGGTGCGCAACGGATGACCGTGGCGGTCCGTCGCCAGGCGGCTGACGTCACGTCGTTCCGCACCCGCAACGATCGTGATGAATATACGCATAAATACCAGCGGCAGGCTCAAGCGGATGTTGACGGCGTGATCCCGGCGCCAGCCCGCTTTATGCAGGACGCCGACCAAGGCATCGCGTTGCTGGTCGGTGAGCGTTTCACGGACATCCGCGGGAATTTGGTCGAAGACTCGGCTGATCTGGGCGCTGACGTTGGCGCTGCTCATGGCCATTTCTCCAATCGATACTCAAATTCGTTGGCCCGATTGTCGGAATTCAGCCGAAATAAAGCAAGCCCTGTAGATTTGGCTCGGACCTAGGGCTCGCCGTTGCGCACCATCGCGTCCGATTGCCAGAACGACCAAATGGCGCCGATCCCGACGCTGACGTTGGATTTTTGTTTGAAAAGGGGGCTCGGATCGTTGGCGGCGCCGTGGTGAAAATCACCCTGCAGCGCGGCAAACGCCTTCCAGCGGGAGCCCAGCGGCTTCAAGCCCCTGAGGCGCAGTTTGGCGCCCATGTAACCGGCATCGGCGGTATAAGCCGTACGCGCTGCCGTCGCGAAGTTGGCGGGGACATCGTAGAAGTAGCCGGCAAGGTCCTGGCTGGCGAAATCGGCACTGAGGCCGAGTTTCAAATTGAGGGCCCAGCCCAGAAAATCGGCATGCTGATAGGCGATCTCGGGCGCAAAAACGAAGCCCTGAAAATCCACATTGGAAAAATCGGTGGAAAAGACGGCCCGCAGCGGTAATTCGAGGTCGATTTTCGCATCCCTTGCGGCGCGCGCCAAAGTCACCTGCAGCCGCGGCCCGATTTCGCCCATCCAGTCAAGATCGGGCATGCCGTCGCGGGCTTTGTTGTGATCGGATTCGACCGGAAACGAGCCGGCCAGGGAAATGTCCAGTTCCACCCGGTCGGTATGGATGAAACGTCCGCGGATCAGACCTTTATCGCCCGCCCGAATAAAATCTCCGCGATAGACGACATAAGGCAGCACGCCCCCCTGGGCATGGCTCTGCGCCGCCGCCGGGTAGTCTGGCAAAAAACCCACGGCTCCCACCACACCCAACTCCCACAAGGGTTTCAGCTCTTCTTTCGCGCTTGCCGGCGCGGCTACGAGCAGCGCAAACAGGCCGAAAATTTCGAAAAATCTGAACAACAACGAACCGTGCCCCGTCCCTGCCGCGCCGAGTTAGAGCGGGATCGCCTGACGCCGGCCAACGATTCCCGATGGAATTGCGGCGAGAGTTTTACCATCCGTCGCGTAATCGTCAACCAAATGCGCCGCGCGGCTTCTCTTGCCAGCGGGGTTCGTTGCGGGCATGGTAGCGGTGCGAAGAGATGGCAAGTGCTTATTTCGCGGCAATATCAATGCGCTAGGCAGTGATCGGCCGCAATTGGGCAGAGGCAAGATCATGCGACGGGGGTAGTGGATGCTGACCAGGGCGCGTAAGCAAAAGGACGACCGGATCAAGCAGGTCGTCAAACATCTCCAGAAAACCATGGGCAAGAAAAAAGCAGCCGAGACGGCTGCTTTCGTCCATCGCTACTACGAACGCGTGGCGCCCGAGGACGTGAACGACATCAGCGTCGAAAACCTTTGCGGCGCGGCCACGAGCCTTCTGAAATTCGCCGAAAAAAGAAAGCCGGGCACGCCGATAATCCGCGTTTTCAACCCCGATGCCGAAAAGGATGGCTGGAGTTCGCCCCACACGGTCATCGAGATCGCCAACGACGATATGCCGTTTCTGGTCGATTCCGTAACGCAAGGCCTCGGCAGCGCCGGATACGGCGTCAACCTCGCGGTCCACCCTGTCGTCTGCCTGAAACGGGGCGGCACGGGCAAACTGACGGAGTTGCTTGAAATCGGTTCGAGCGCCGACGGCGCCATCAACGAATCCTGGATGCACGTCGAGATCGTGGCCCAGGCCTCGGCCAAGACCTGCAAGGAAATCGAGCGCCGGATTACCAGCATCCTGGCTGACGTGCGGGCCGCCGTGGAAGACTGGAAGCCCATGTTGGCCCGGCTGCACGAAGCTATCACCACCATCAAACTGACGCCGCCGCCGCTGGATATGGAAGAGGTCGAGGAAGCCACGTCCTTCCTGGAGTGGCTGGCCGACAACCACTTCACGCTCTTGGGCGTGCGCGAATACGACTACTCCGGCGGGCGCAGCGAAAAATCCATGAAGCTGGTCAAGGGGTCGGGACTGGGCATTTTGCGAAATCCCAACACCCATGTGCTGCATACCGGTGGCAAGCGCAGTGGTGCAGCCATGACCGACGAAGTCCGTCACCTCATGATGCAGCCGACGCCCCTGTTCGTTACCAAGGCCAACGTGCGTTCGACCGTGCACCGCGCCGTCCATCTCGACTACATCGGCGTCAAGCGTTTCGACAAGCGCGGCCGGGTCGTGGGCGAACGGCGATTTATCGGCCTCTTTACCTCGGCCGCCTACAACCAGAGCCCGCTGGCCATTCCGCTGCTGCGCCGCAAGGTTAAACAGTCCGTCGAAAACGCCGGGCTTTCCGCCGCCGGCCACGACGGCAAGGCCTTGATCAATATCGTCGAAACCTTCCCCCGGGATGAGTTGTTTCAAATCTCGGAAGAGGACCTCTTCAATATATCGATCGGCGTTCTCGAACTGCAGGAACGCCCGCGCATCCGGGCGTTCTACCGGCGCGACCCGTTCGGCCGGTTTGTTTCCTGCCTGGTTTACGTGCCGCGCGAACAGCACAGCACCGACCTGCGCCGCGCTTTCGGTACCATCCTCGCCGAGTCCTTCGGCGGCCATGTCTCGGCGTTCTATACGCACCTTGGCGAATCGCCCCTGGCCCGTATCCATTTCATCATCGCCGTCGACACCAAGGTTCCCCTGACGCCTGAACCGGACCAGCTGGATGACAGCCTGCGCCAGGCCGCCCGGACCTGGCGCGACGATCTGGATGACGCCGTCACCGGCCATTTCGGCGAGGCGGAGGCACACCGCCTGCTGGAAGCCTATGGCGACGCCTTCCCGCCGGGATACCGCGACGAGTTTTCCGCGGACGAAGCGCTGCTCGACGTCGAAAAGATGGAGTTGCTCGTCAACGAGGGCGACCTGGCGCTCAACCTCTACCGTCCGGTGGACGCGCCGGCCCACGCCATGCGCTTCAAGATCTTCCACGCCGGCAATCCTATTCCGCTATCCGACTGTCTGCCGATCCTGGAGAATATGGGCCTTCAGGTCATCGATGAAGTGCCTCACAAGATCAGCCGGGATCACCGCGAAGACAGCATCTGGATTCATGATTTCGGCATGCACGAGCGTCAGGGCGCCGCCCTCGACATCGACGCGGCCAAGGATCAATTCGAGGAGACATTCGCCCAGGTTTGGGCCGGCAACATCGAGAACGACGTTTTCAACCGGCTGGTGATCAGCGCCCGGCTGACCTGCCGCGAAGTCGTGGCGCTGCGGGCCTATTGCAAATATCTGCGGCAAACCGGCATCACCTTCAGCCAGGACTACATGGGCGCCACGCTGGCCAACAATCCCGACATCACCCGGCGTCTCGTCGACCTGTTTCACATGCGGTTCGATCCGGCCGGCAAGAAGGACCGCGCCGCCCCCGCCAAGCGTCTGGTCGCGCGCATCAACGCGCTCTTGGACCAAGTGTCGAACCTCGACGAGGACCGCATCCTCAGGCGCTACCTCAACCTGATCGAAAACACCCTGCGGACCAATTACTACCAGCCGGCCGCCGACGGCAGCATCAAGCCCTATGTATCGTTCAAGCTGAACAGCCGGCAGATCGACGAATTGCCGCTGCCGCGGCCGCACGTTGAAATTTTCGTCTACTCGCCCCGCGTCGAGGCCGTCCATCTCAGGGGGGGCCGGGTGGCGCGCGGCGGCTTGCGCTGGTCGGACCGGCGCGAGGACTTCCGCACCGAGGTTCTCGGCCTGATGAAGGCGCAAATGGTCAAGAACGCGGTCATCGTGCCGGTCGGCGCCAAAGGCGGTTTCGTGACCAAACGGCTGCCCGAGGCGGGCGGGCGCGACGGCGTCATGGAGGAGGTCGTCAACTGCTACAAGACCTTCATCCGGGGCCTCTTGGACGTCACCGACAACCAGACGCCGAAAGGCATCAAGGCGCCCGACGACGTCGTGCGCTACGACGACGACGACGCCTATCTGGTGGTCGCCGCCGACAAGGGGACGGCAACCTTTTCCGATATCGCCAACGGCGTGGCCATCGACTACGGCTTCTGGCTGGGCGATGCGTTTGCGTCGGGCGGCTCGGAGGGCTACGACCACAAGGGCATGGGCATTACGGCCCGCGGCGCCTGGGAATCGGTCAAGCGCCACTTCCGCGAGATGGGTATCGACACGCAATCCCAAAACTTCACCGTCGTCGGCATCGGCGACATGGGCGGCGATGTCTTTGGCAACGGCATGCTGCTGAGCCCGCACATCAAGCTGCTGGGCGCCTTCAACCATATGCACATTTTCGTCGACCCCAATCCCAATGCGCCGGCGTCGCACGCCGAACGCCAACGCCTGTTCGACAAGCCGCGCTCCTCCTGGGCGGACTACAGCACCAAGCTGATCTCGAAGGGCGGCGGGGTGTTCGATCGCTCGGCCAAATCGGTGCCGATATCGAAGGAAATGAAAGCCTGCTTCGGCATCACCCGCGATAGCTTGACGCCGCTCGAACTGATCAAGGCCATGCTGATGGCCGAGGTCGATCTGCTGTGGAACGGCGGCATCGGCACCTACGTCAAGTCGGCGGGCGAATCGCACCTGGACGTCGGCGACCGGGCTAACGATTCGCTGCGGGTCGACGGCAAGGATCTACGTTGCCGCGTGGTGGGCGAAGGCGGCAATCTGGGCATGACCCAGCTTGGCCGCATCGAATACGCCATGACCGGCGGCCGCGTGAACACCGACGCCATCGACAATTCCGCCGGCGTCGATTGCTCGGATCACGAAGTCAACATCAAGGTGCTGATCGATTCCGTGGTGGCGCAGGGCAAGTTGTCGCACAAGCAGCGGGGACGCGTGCTGTCTCAGATGACGGACGACGTCGCCGACCTCGTTCTGCGCACCAACTACATCCAGACCATGGCCATGACGACGGCGCAGTCGCGCGGTGTGGCGGCGCTGGAGGAACAGGGCCGGTTCATGCGCGCCCTGGAGCGTCAGGGCCGGCTGGATCGCGCCATCGAATATCTGCCCGACGACGAAATGCTGACGGAGCGCTCGGCCGCCGGCGCCGGCCTCACCCGGCCGGAATTCGCCGTCGTTCAGTCCTACGCCAAAATGACCTTGTACGACGACCTGCTGGCGAGCGACCTGCCCCAGGACCCGTACTTCGCCGACGATCTCGTGGCCTATTTTCCGGGGCTTCTGCAGACCAAGTTTCCCAAGGCGCTGGCGGAACACAGCCTGCGCCGCGAAATCGTCGCCACGCTGGCCGCCAATTCCATCGTCAACCGCGTCGGTGCTACCTTCGTCAACGATATCGTCGAGGAAACCGGGGTATCGCCGGCCGACATTTCCCGAGCCTACGCCGTGGCCAGGGGCGCATTCGAATTCCGTGATTTATGGGGCGGCATCGCCGCGCTCGACAATGTCGTCACCGCCGACGTGCAGACCCGCATGAACGCGGCGTCGGAAAACCTGATGCGCAACGTCACCAACTGGTTCCTCAACAACCTGCCCCAGCCGCTGGACATTGCCGGGACCATCAAGGCGTTTGCGCCCGGCATCGCTGCGGTGGCGGCAAATATTGAAAACTTGGCGGGCGAGCTGGAACTGGCAGAGCTGGAAGCCGAGACAGCGGCCTATATAGAGGCGGGCGTGCCGCATGATTTGGCGCGCCGCGTGGCCAGCCTGGAAGCCATGCGATCGGCCTGTCATATCGTGCATGCCGCCAACATGACCAAGCGCGGCGTCGGCGAGGTCGGCGACATCTACTTCCGCGTCGGCGGCCATCTTGGCCTCGATTGGTTGCGCGTGGCGGCCGAACACATCGACCCGGAAAGCCATTGGGAGCGTCTGGCCATCGCCGTGATCGTCGAGGACCTGTTCGGTCAGCAGCGCGCCCTGGCGCTCAAGGTATTGGATGCGGCGGGCCGGCGCAGCGGCGACGCCGCGATCACAAGCTGGGTCGACGCCAGCGACGGCGTCATCCAGCGCGGCGCCGGCATGATCGCCGAATTCAAGGCGGCCGGCACGATCGACGTGGCCCAGCTGGCGCTGGCCAACCGTCAGGTCCGCGCCATGATCGTGAGTTGACGTTTGGTTCAGTGAAACGGGGGAGAAGGTGAATGAGTGAGGACGGAGTAGGTTCGGCATCAGCGTCGCCGGCAGGCCCGACGACGTCGAAAAAGGGGCTTTGGGGCTGGGCGCTCTATGACTGGGCAAACTCCCCCTACACGACCCTGATCATCACCTTCGTCTTCTCGGCTTATTTCACCAAGGGCATCATCGGCGACGAGGTGCGCGGCCAGGAGCTTTGGGGCTACACCGCCAGCATCGCCGGCCTGATCATCGCCTTCGGCAGCCCGGTGTTCGGCGCCATCGCCGATGCCGGAGGGCCGCGAAAACCCTTGCTCGCCATTTTCACCGTCACCTGCATTATCGGCTCTTGGATGCTGTGGTACGCCGAACCCGATCCCAGTTTCGCCACCTGGGCCATGGTCTGGGTCGTCATCGGTACCGTGGGGTTCGAGTTCGGCATCGTCTTCAACAACGCCATGCTGCCCGACCTGGTACCGGAAAGCCGCTTGGGGCGCTGGTCCGGCTGGGCCTGGGGGCTCGGCTACATCGGCGGTCTGGCCGCCATGGCCCTGGCATTGTTCGGCTTCGTGCAGGCGGAAACACCGCTTTTCGGGCTGACCACCGACGGCGCCGAACATGTCCGGGTTGTCGGTCCCATCGTCGCCATCTGGTTCGTCCTGTTCGCCTGGCCCATGTTCGTCTGGACGCCGGACCGTATCGGCAAGCGGTTGTCCATCGGACAAAAGGTGACCGAAGGCTTCGAACTGCTGGGCAAGACGCTGAAAGGTCTCAAGGGTCAGGGCAACATCGTGCGTTTCCTGATTGCCCGCATGATCTACGCCGACGGACTGGCGACGATCTTCGCCTTCGGCGGCGTCTATGCCGCCGGCACGTTTAAGATGGAACTGGCGGAGGTCATCATCTTCGGCATGGTGCTGAACGTCACCGCCGGCGCCGGCGCCATCGCGTTCGCCTGGATCGACGACTGGATCGGGTCGAAGAAAACCATCGTTATCGCGCTGGGCGGGCTGTCGGTTTGCGCACTCGGGGCGATATTGGCCCCGGACGTGACGTGGTTCTGGGTGTTCGGCTCCGTGCTCGGGATCTTCGTCGGCCCGTCACAGGCCGCCAGCCGGTCGCTGATGGCGCGCCTCGCCCCCGAAGGCCAGTCGACGGAGTACTTCGGTCTTTACGCCCTGACCGGTAAAGCCACGGCCTTCGTCGGCCCCGCCCTCGTTGCCGTCATAACCGCCTCGATGCAGAGCCAGCGCTGGGGCCTCTCCACCGTGCTGGCTTTCTTTGTCGTCGGTTTCCTGCTGCTGCTGACGGTGAAGGAGCCTGCGGCGGCCGAATGATGCGTCGATCATGAGGTGGCTCTCGCTCGTTGTCTTTCTGTCGCTCTGGTTTGGCGGCGCCGCTTGGGCCGAAACGAAGAACGCCATCGTCCCCCTGCCGGACCTGGGAACCGGTCCCGTCGCTCTCAGGTTCGTCCATGCGGTCAATCCCAACTTGCCCCGTCTCAGCGACACTGAACTCCAGCGCTTGCTGTCATTCGCCCGCGGCACGGTCAAACAGCATTTCGCCATCGACATAGAATTTACGGAACCGGGGGAAACGACGGTGTCCGCGCTGTTGGCGGGCATACCCGAGGAGATAATTTCCGCCCGAAAGCACGTCATATTCGATTTCAAGCAGGGCGCCGGCAACCGCGAACGTCTGGTCAGGGCATACCACAACGCGCTAAAGCGGGATCGGGTCAGCGCCACGAAGATGCTGGCCTACGTCAAACCGCATTTGACGACATCCGACGTACGGGCCAGGCGGAAATCCATCTCGCGGGCCTTGACCCACACCCATTTGGACCGACTGGAGCACTGGCGCAAGCTCGTGTCTGCTGCCGGCAAGCCCATTATCGACGATACCTACGCCAACGAGTACATCGTCTGGGATCTGTTGGGCTACAGCGGCATGCCCTACGACGTCATCGTCACCAATCAACTAGTGGCGAGCGCCGAGTACGACAGCGCCGCCATCAACGCGGCTCTGAGAGGCGGCGTCAGCGCCGGCAGCACGGGCTACCACAAATCGGGGCCCTACAAGACGCACTCATTTCTCAGCACGTTCCCCTTCACCGAACGTGCTTCCCTGCCGCCCGGCACGGCGGACCTCTACGACCGGGAGCAGGCGGTGCGGTTGGCCGGACAGTACCTCGCCCACGAAATCGGCCACATGCTGCTGCTCCTGGCCCATCCATACGGCAATCCGGCCTGCGTGATGCGCCCCGAGCCGATGTTCAATTACAGCCAGTGGGCCAGCGAGTTGGATGCGAGTAAATGCCCGCTGGGCAGTTCCCGGCTCATGACGCCGGGCGTGGCCAAAATCTTCTACCGGCCGGACTGGTAATATCCTCCATGGCTAGTGCCGGAAATGCCGCATGCCGGTGAAGACCATAGCGAGGCCCGCTTCGTCGGCGGCGGCGATGACCTCGTCGTCGCGCAAGGAGCCGCCGGGCTGGATCACGGCCGTGGCGCCCGCTTCCGCGGTGGTCAGCAGCCCGTCGGCGAAGGGGAAGAAGGCGTCGGACGCCGCGACGCAGCCGCGCGTCAGGGGTTCGGCCCGGCCGGCCTCATGGGCCGCGTCCTCGGCCTTGCGGGCGGCGATGCGGGCTGAATCGACCCGGCTCATCTGGCCCGCTCCGACGCCGACCGTGGCGCCGTCCTTAACATAGACGATGGTGTTCGATTTGACGTGTTTGGCGATCTTGAAGGCCAGCTTCAGGTCGGCCAGTTCGGCCTCCGTCGGTGACCGCTTGGTGACGACCTGCAGATCCAGCTCGTCGACCCGGCCGGCATCGCGGGTCTGCAGAAGATAACCGCCGGCCAGCGACTTCACCGTCATGCCGGCGGCGGCGGGATCGGGCAATGCGCCGGTGAGCAACAGCCGCAGGTTCTTCTTTTCGGCGATAACCGCCCGCGCCGCCTCGTCGGCCTCCGGCGCGATGATCACTTCGGTGAAGATCTTGGCGATTTCCGCCGCCGTTTCGCCGTCCAACGTCTGGTTCAGTGCGATGATGCCGCCGAAGGCGCTGACCGGATCGCAGGCCAGCGCCTTGGCGTAGGCCTCGGTCAGGCTCGAGCCCAGCCCAACGCCGCAGGGATTGGCGTGCTTGATGATGGCGACGGCCGGTCCGGCCGCGGGATCGAACTCCGCCACCAGTTCGAAGGCCGCGTCGGTATCGTTGAGGTTGTTGTACGACAGCGCCTTGCCCTGTACCTGCCCGGCGGTCGCCACGCCGGGGCGGGTCTGGCTGTTGGCATAGAAAGCCGCCTCCTGGTGCGGGTTCTCGCCGTAGCGCAGCACTTCGCGACGTTCGCCGGCCAGCACCAGCCGCTCGGGGAACGCCTCGTCCAGTTCACCGGCGAACCAGCCCGCGATGGCGGCGTCATAGGCACCGGTCCGGGCGTAGGCCTTGGCCGCCAGCCGGCGCCGCAGCTCCGGCGTCGTGGCGCCTCCGTTGGCCGCCATGGCGTCCGTCACCGCGCCATAGTCGCCGGCATCCGTGATGATGGTGACGAAGGCATGGTTCTTGGCCGCCGAGCGGATCATGGCCGGTCCGCCGATATCGATGTTTTCGATGCACTCGTCGAAGGCGGCGCCGCGCGCCACGGTTTCCTCGAAGGGGTAGAGGTTGACGACCACCAGGTCGATGCCGCCGATGCCGTGGTCGTTCATGGCCGCCGCGTGATCTTGGTTGTCGCGCAAGGCCAGGATGCCGCCGTGCACCTTGGGGTGCAGGGTTTTGACCCGGCCGTCCATCATCTCGGGAAAACCGGTGTAGTCGGCCACTTCGCGGACGGGAACGCCTGCCTCCGCCAGCATTTTGGCCGATCCGCCGGTGGAGAGGATTTCAACGCCGTATTCGGCCAGCGCCTGGCCGAGCTCGACGAGGCCGGATTTGTCGGAAACGGAAACAAGGGCACGCTTGATAGGACGAAGGTCGGTGGACATTTGGGTAGGAACTCCGATGGGGGGATAATTGGGATGGCGTTGATTATTCGGACGCCACCGCCAGGCTACTTTCGGGTGCTGCGTTTTCGAACTCCGGCACCAGGTCCTTGATAATTGAAAGGGTCTCGGCGGTTTGCCGTGCCCGGGCAGCGGCGGCAAGGCGTTCGAGGCTCTGCGAAAGCTCCGGCCACTCGACCGTTCTGGGCGTCGCCAGATGAATGCCCTCGCGGCCGGTATCGACCAATTGCTCGGCGTCGTGAAACAGCTCCTCATAGAGCTTCTCGCCGGGCCGGAGGCCGGTGAACTCGATATCGACGTCGACGCCGGGGCGGCGGCCCGCCAGGCGGATCATCTGTTGCGCCAGATCCTGGATGCGCACCGGTTCGCCCATGTCGAGGACGAAGAGCGAAGCCCCGCCGCCCGCCTCGTCCGCGGGCATGGCGGTGGCCTGCAGAACCAGTTCGACGGCTTCGCCGGTGGTCATGAAATAGCGCGTGATCTCGGGATGGGTGACCGTCAAAGGTCCGCCCGCCGCCAGCTGGCGCTGAAAGAGCGGCACCACCGAACCGGTCGAGCCCAATACATTGCCGAACCGCACCGTGACGAAGCGGGTGCCGGTTTGGCCCTCGCGCGCCAGATTGTGGCTCTGGCAGACCATCTCGGCGACCCGCTTGCTGGCGCCCATGACGTTGGTCGGATTGACAGCCTTGTCGGTCGAAATCAGTACCATGGTATCAACGCCCGCATCGCGGCAGGCCGCGGCGACATAGCTCGTGCCGATGATGTTGGTGAGCGCCGCTTCATTGGGGTTCTGCTCGTTCAACGGCACGTGCTTGAAGGCGGCGGCGTGAAACACGAGCTCCGGGCGCTCCGACGCGAACACCTGGGCGAGGCGCTGGGCGTCCCGCACGTCGCCGAGGACGGCGGCGCGCGGCAGCGCGGCGAAGTCTTCGGCCAGCTCCATGTCGATGCGGTAGAGATTGTATTCGCCATTGTCCAGAAGAACGATCTTGGCCGGCTCGAATTGGGCGATTTGCCGCACCAGTTCCGAACCGATGGTGCCTCCGGCGCCGGTCACCAGCACGCGGCGGTTCTTGATCAGACCGGCCATTTCCTGCCGGTTCAACACCTTGCGCGGCCGGCCCAGCAGATCGGCGATGTCGATCGGCCGCAACGTGCCGTTGACGCCGGCGCCGGGTGTGTCGGCCTCGCCCGACTGGAAGTCCGTCAGCCGCGGCAGGCGGGCCAGGGTCATACCGAGGCCTTCCGCCTCGTCCAGCAGCGAGCGGACAGCCGCACCGTCGAGCGATTCCGTGGCGATAATCAGCCGTTGCGGACGCTGCCCCCGTTTGGCCAGGGCCTCCACCGCTTCCGTCATCTCGCTCAACGCGCCCATTACGCGCACGCCCCGGATGTCGCGTCCGATGCGGTTCGGTTTGTCGTCAAGGATGCCGACGGCGCGGTAGCCCGCCGTGCGCGAACGGGACTGGTCGCGGATGAACATCTCCGCGGCGTCGCCGGCGCCGACCAGCAGGACGGGTACGCGGTCCTCGGCGTTGCGCTCCAGCGCCGCGCGCCAATTGCCGTCTTTCAAGGCGCGGTAGAGGAAGCGCGGCCCCGCCAGCATGATGATCAGCAGGGGCCAGTTGATCAGCAGGGCCGTGCGCGGGAAGTCCTCGAGCCGCGTCGCAACGAACATAATGGCGAGAAAAACCAGGATGGAGATCGTCACGGCCTTGACGATGGCGGCCAAGTCGTTGAACGAGGAATAGTACCAGATGCCGCGATAGAGACCGGTGCGCCAAAACGCCACGAAACAGACGGCGGTGAAAACCAATGTCGCCGGCCAGAGGAAACCGATTTCCTGGGGCGCGCCGTAGGTGTAGTAACGCAGCATCACGGAAGCCTCGAACGAAACCGCCGCCATGACGATGTCGTGGATTGCAACGGTGGCTATGCGTCGGTTGAGATGCAAGCGTCAGGGCTCCTCGTGCTCCGGTTCCGCCGAGCGGGACCGTGAGGCGAAATACCACAACAGAGCGCCGACCGCCAGAACGCCGAACACCATGCAGGCGATTTGCAAATCGGCGCGGGCCGCCCCCAGGGTCGCGGCGGCGATCAGCGCCAGGTTCGTCAGAGCGATGGCGGCGCCGATGGTGGCGTGGGCCGCGGTGCGGCGTTGGCCGTCCGCGCCTTCCAGCGCCCGGACGGCTTGCTGGTAAAAATGACTGCGGTGGGCCTGCCAGACCGCCTCGCGCCGGGCCATCCGCCTGAACAGTGTGATCGTCGCGTCGGCGGAATAATAAAGCGACAGCAACAGAGCCTCGCCGAGATAACCTTCCGCCGCCAAGACGATCAGCAACCAGCCCAGGACGTAACCAAGGGGCACGCTGCCGACGTCGCCCAGGAAGATGCGGGCGGGCGGGCGGTTCCAGTAATAAAACCCGGCGGCGGCGCCCAGCATCGCCGCCCCCATGGGTGCCAGTAACGCCGCCACGGCAACGCCGCTGACGGCGCAGACGGCGATCAAGCCGCCGCCAATAGAGGCCGTCTCGATACTGGTGATGCCGTCGATGCCGTCCATGAAATTATAAAGATTGACGAACCACAGCCAGAAAACCGCGGCAACGGCGTAGTCCGCCCAGACCGGCAGGACGCCCTGAAAGATCAGTCCGTCGGAGGGCACGAGGGCGAGACCAAGGGCGACTGCCGCGGTCTGGCCGATCAGGCGGGGGAACGCCGAAATGGTCTGCAGGTCGTCGATCCAGGAAACCGCCGCCAGAATTGCTCCGAGCAGCAAGACGCCGACCAGCCCCGATGCCGGAATACCCGCCGCCGGCAGGGTATAGGCCACGCCGCCGCCCACCGCCAGCAAGGCGATCATGACGGCGATGCCGCCGCCGCGCGGCGTCGGCACGGCGTGGCTGGAGCGATCGTTGGGCTGGTCGAGAATGGCCCGGCGGCGCAATCCGCGAATGACGAACGCCGTGGCGATCAGCGTCAGGGCGAAGGCTGAAAATCCGGCGATGAGCAGACTGGACCAGGGCATGGCTGCTTATACTCTGATCGAGCCTCGCCGTTAAGCGCCGGCCTCGTTCTCCCGGTCGTCCGACAACGCCGAGGCGGCGACAGCAAGCAGGCCCAGCGCGGCCAACCACCAGTTCTGCCAGATGCCGAACGACAGGCCCGCGACGGTCAGGGCGGCGACAAAGGCCGCCGCTTGGGCCGCGCGCAAGTCGCGCTGCCGACGGCGGATATGCCGGGCGATCACGGCGAGCAGGCCGGCGGCCAGCAAGGCGCCCGGCGCGCCGAGTTCCAGCCAAACCTGGAGGGCGGCATTGTGCGGGTGCAACGTCATCTTGATGGCGTCTTCGTCGTCCAGCGCCTTGATGCGCTCCGCTCCGCCCGGGATGGCGCGGGCGGCGTCCAGTCCCCAACCGGTCCAGGGTTTGTCGGCAATCCGCTCTGCCGTGAACTCCCAGACGTAGATGCGGTGCAGCGCCGAATCCTTGATACCCGGCGCAAGTTCCGTGACGCGGGCGGGCGTGAGGATATGGCTGGCGATCAAGGGCGCCGTCACCACGGTCACGACGGCAAGGGCGGCGATGGCATCAAGCGCCCGCCGCCCGCCGGCCAGGACGATGACGAAGATCAAACAGGAGAGGACAGCCGCCAGCTTTGCCGAGGCGCCCTCGCCCGCGAAGGTGACGGCGACGGCGGCGAGCAGAGTGGCGGCGGCCAGCGCTTTGCGTTCACGCCGCCATAACGTGACCGCCATGGGCCAGGCCAGGCAGAGGATGACCGACAGGCCCGCGTTCAGCATGGTCGGCTCGAGGTTTGAGAGACCGCTGCGGTCGGGCCTGATGGCGTTGGCGATGGGCAGGCCGGCCGCCAGTTCGATCACCGCCAGGCCGATGGCCAGCCAAAAGCCCAACAGAGCCCAGATCAGAACCCGGTTTCGGCCAGCTTCGTCCAATTCCCCGGCGGCCGCCAGGGCGAGCACGATGCCCAGCAGGATCAGCGCCATCGAGGCCCACAATTCCACGGCTTCACCGGGCGAAATCGTCCAGACCAAGCTGGCCAGCGCCCAAACCAGAAAGATTGCAAGAATTTTCGTTTCAGCGAGGCGTAGCGCCGGTCTCCAGCGGCCATCGCGCACGGCCTGGTAGAGAAGCGGCAGGGCGATCAGCGCCAGCAGAACGACCGTGCCCTTGGGCGCCAACACGGACACGGGCGCCAGCAGGAAAGCGCCGATCGCCAACATACCGGCCGTCATGGCGAAACCTCCCGGTAAACGTCCAGCGAATCGTCGACAAACCTGCCGACGGAAAACTCGGCCTCGGCGTAGGCCCGGCCGCGCCGCGCCATCTCCCGGCGCAAGTTATCGTCGTCGATCAGGCGCTTGAGCGCTTGCGCGGTCGCGGCGCCGTCGCGGGCCGGCACCAGTAGGCCGTTTTCACCGTCATGGACGATTTCGCGGCAGCCCGGCACGTCCGTCGTGACGATGGCCCGGCCACAGGCTGCCGCCTCGATCAGCGTGCGCGGCAGGCCTTCGCGGTAGGACGGCAGACAAACGATGTGGCAATCGCGGAAGACGCCGGGCATGTCGTCGGCGAAGCCCCGCCAGGTCACCAGACCTTCGCTTTCCCATTGCCGGATCGTGTCCTCGCCGACGTCGGTCGGATTGTCCGGATCGGTGCGGCCGACCAGGACGAAGCGGGCGGCTGTGCCTTGCGCTTTCAGGCTCCTTACGGCGGCGATAAACTCGTGAATTCCCTTGTCGGCGATGATGCGGGCCGGGAAAACGACGATGGGCGGCCCGTCCGGCTCCGGCGACGGCGCAAACGTTTCCAGATCGACGCCACAGCCCCGGATCATGTGCACGGGCGTCTTGCCCAACATCTTAGTCGCCTGGAACAAGGCCAAGTCATCCGGGTTCTGGAAAATCGCCCGGCAATTACGATGACCGAAGGCAAAACCGTACAGCGTCAGAACGATGTGGCGCAGAAGGTGCGTCTTCGCGGTATCGCGCAGGAAGAGAAAGCCCAAGCCGGTCACCGCGACGACAAGTCCAGGTACGCGCAGCATCCGGGCCACCGTACCGCCATAGGCGCCCGGCTTCATGGCGACGGCGTGAACCAGGTCCGGCTGCAACCGGCGCATCAGTCTCCAGTAAGCGGCGATTAGTCTGAATTCGGCTAGGGGATTTATGCCGCCCCGGTTCAGGGGCACGGCGTGAAAGCCCACCCCGGCCCGCTCGATCGCTGCTGCGGCAGCTTCGTCCTCGCTCACGTTGACCGGCGCCGCGACATGAACCTCCCAACCGGCCTGCCGCGCCGCGAGGGCGATGGAAAGCCGGTGGCTGATGAAGAAAGGCGCGTCGTTGAGCAGGAACAGCAGGCGTTTCATGGCCCTCAACCCTTCCTGCCGGTCCAATTGTAGTGCGTCAGCAAAGGGGCCAGCCAGGGCCGGGCCAGCGCGCGCTCGACGCCGCCGAGGGCGTCGAAGGCGGAGCTGCTGGGGAACATGCGGAAATAACGAAGACCCGTGCACCTGATGCCGGTATCGGCGAAGGCCCGCGTCAATTTTCCCGCCGTGGTGATGCGTTCGACGCCGTATTCGATCTCTTTGCCGGCCGGTCCCGCTATGGTTTCCACGCGCGGCCGCCCGCGGCGGTGAAGGAGCTCGGCCTGAACCAGCGGATTGAGGGCGTTGGCCTCCGAGATTGCCAGGTACCCGCCCGGACTGAGCAATTTGGCCGTTTTGCCGATGACCTCGCGGCGCGGCTCGAGGTGGTGGAACGCCTGTTCCATCCAAATCGCGTCGTAGGCTTCGGTCTCATCGAGGTCCAAGATCGATCGGTTCTGAAAATCGACATCGAGTTCCCGGCCGTAGCGCTCCTTCATCACGGTTTGGTGCGCCCGCGCGACGTCGATGCGGTCCTCACGGACATCCAGCGCCGTCACCCGGGCACCCTTACTGGCCAGCCAAAGTGCCTCCGTGCCCAATCCGCAACCCACCTCCAGCAGCCGCAATCCGGGCGACGCCAGGGCAATGGCCTCAATTTCCCGGATTTGATCCGCGTAGTGATGACGCATGCGCGGCGAAAAGTTTTGGTGGAAGGTCCGGTAGTAAGTGTCGAACGTGGCCTGGGCGCCGTCCGAGAGCAAATTTGAAGAGAGGCAGGCCGCAAGGAACCCTGAAATGTCCGTCACGCCGTCAAACGGGTCGGTTCGTCCGGCCACGTCAGTTTGCCTCCAGCCAGGCCTGGAACATCAACACGTCCCAAATGTAGTGCTGCCAGTTGCGATGACCCGACAGGTGCTGACGCCATTTCTCACGGATCGGGCCGGCGGCAAGGTAGCCCTCGTTGTTCAGGCGGTTCTCGTCCAGCAATGCCTCGGCCCAATCGCGCAAGGGCCCGCGCAGCCAATCGTGGATGGGTAGCGCGAAGCCCATCTTGGGCCGCTCGATCAGGGATTTGGGCACATGGCGGTAGAGCACGTTGCGCAATATGCGCTTGCCGGTCCCGCCCCCCGTCTTCATGGCCAGCGGCAGGGTCCAGGCGAATTCGACGACGCGGTGGTCCAAGAGCGGTACGCGCGCCTCCAGGCTGACGGCCATGCTGGCCCGGTCGACTTTGGTGAGGATGTCGTCCGGCAGGTAGCTCACGCCGTCGAGATGCATCATCTGTTCGGTGAAGCTGCCCAGCTTGGGCCAGTCGCCGTCCCGGTCGAGCACGGTTTCGTGCGCCGTCGCGCCCAGGACGATGCCGTGGCCGGGCTCCCAGTGCTCGACCAGGCCCCGGTATATCCCGGCGGGCGTTTTGGAACCCAGGATGCCGGCCATCTTGTGCAGCTTGTCGCCGGGATTGCGCTGGCGCAGTTTACCGGGCAGCACGGGTCCGAGCGCTGAAAAGAGCCGGTCCCAGGATTGCGGCGACAGCGCCGTAATGCCCGCCACCGCGGCCCAGCGCAGCGGCGCCGGCAGCGTCCCGGTACGCCGGGCAATGGCGTCGACCCAGAGGTAGCGGTTGTAGCCGCCGAACAGTTCGTCGCCGCCGTCGCCCGAAAGGCAGACCACAACATCCCGCCGCGCCATTTCCGAAACCAGATAGGTGGGAAGCTGGGATGAATCGGCGAAGGGCTCGTCATAAATCCGGGGTAAGTCTGGCACGATCTCCAAGGCCTTTGCCGGATCGACATAGAGCTCGGTGTGGTCCGTTCCCAGGTGCCGGGCCACCAGGGCGGCGTCTTCGGCTTCGTTGTAATCGCTCTCGTGAAAACCGATGGAGAAGGTTTTTACCGGATCCGCGCTGATCGATTGCATCAGGGCGGCGACCGTGGAGGAATCGACGCCGCCCGACAGGAACACCCCGAGCGGCCGGTCGGCCACCAGCCTGTCGCCGACGGCCTGGCGCAGCAGGTCCTCAAGCGCGTCCGTCGCTTGCGCTTCATCGCCTTCGAACGGCGCCGCCGCGCCGCGGGCAGCCACGTCGGCAAAGGACCAGAAGGTCTTGAGATCGGGCGCCCCGCCCGGAGCGACATCCGCCGGCAGGGTAAGGATCTCGCCCGGCATCAGCTTGGCGATACCACGGTAGATGGAATGCGGCGCCGGCACGCAGGTCCGCATCATGAAGAGCGAAACACTGTCGCGGTCGATCTTGGCGGAGAAAGCGGGATGGGCTTTAAGCGAGGCGAGTTCGGAGCCGAACAGGAACACGCCGCCGGACCAGCCGTAGTAAAGCGGCTTGATTCCGAGCCGGTCACGGACCAGCGACAACGTCCGGTCCTGCCGGTCCCAGAGCGCGATGGCGAACATGCCGACGAACCTGCCGCAGGCCGCCTCGAGACCCCACTCGTCGATGGCCGCCAGCGCGACCTCGGTATCGGAACGGCCCCGGAAAGTGTGGCCTTTTGCTTCGAGCTCCTCGCGCAGGCGCGGGAAATTGTAGATCTCGCCGTTGTAGGCCATGACATAGCGCCCGCTGGCCGACAGCATCGGCTGGGCGCCGGCCGGCGAGAGGTCGATGATCGAAAGCCGCCGGTGGCCGAGCGCAAAGCCCGCCGCCGCGTCGGTCCAGACGCCGTCGGCGTCGGGCCCCCTGTGCCGGATGGCCTCGGCCATGGCGGTGACGGTGGCGTTCAGGGTCGGGTCGTCAGCGGTTCGCCCGGGATCGAAAAAACCTGTAATGCCACACATGATCTACGTCTATCGGGAAGGCGCGATGCCGATGGGGGCGAAGTCGATGTGCGGCCAATGGCGGCTCAAACCGGTGATCCGCTCAATCTGTTCCGTCGAGAGCTGTTCCCTGCCCCGGCCCGGCGTGCCTTGATTCCTGCGCGTGCCGCCGGCTTCGCGGACGCTCGCGACGGCGGCATCGACGGCGTCGGTTGCGCCCTCGAGGCCATAAAAATCAAGCACCCCCTTCAAGGCGGAATTCGCATCGGCCATGACGTCATCGTAGGCGAGCCAGTGAACCTCCGCTTCACCACGAGCCTCGGCCTCTTTCCACAGGGCGTAGAACGACAGGTACCAAGGGGCCGCGAGGTCCGCCAGGGCGTCGAGCTGATCGGATTTGTCGCGCGCCAGCAATCCGTCGGGTGCGATGAAGGTGGGCGTTGCCGCCGATTCGTTCTCCAGATGATCGCGCAGGCTGACCAGACAGTCGAATATGTCGCGTGTCAGCACGACCGGACGAATGCTGAACTCCGCCATGCGCTCCAGGTTGGGTTTGGTCGCCCGCGTATGCTGGTGGCAGACGATGTTCATGGACCACGAATCAATGAGCTTGGGAAGATACAAATCCTGCTCGTCCAGATGGTCCTGACCGAGGAAGAACCGCAGATACCCCGTTGCCTCCGCCAGCGACGCCACGACGAAGGTCGAGGCCGACTTCGGCATGGCGGTGATGAACAAACAATCGGCGCGCTTTGAGAACGTCCGGCGGAACCGCTGGTTGAGCCGCAACCCCCGGATCGACGTTGTCTTGAGCGCGCGTTCGAGGCGCTGGGTCAGCTTTGTCATGGCCGCAGAATAAGGGTTTTGCCGGTTGCGTCACTTGTTTTCCGGCATGGGCATCGCGGTGGTCCGGGGGTATGCTGCGCGCCATGAATGACGACGCCGGAAAATCCGAAAAAGCCGCGCCGCCGGAGCGCGTCACCTTGGCCGATGTGAAGGCGTCGTTGAATCCGAACGTCCGGGAACAGTTCTTCGTCATCTGGTTCGGCCGGCCGGCGGGAAACCTCCTGACGCCGTTCTTTTACAACACGGGCTGGTCGGCTAACGCCGTCACGGGTCTGCGATTCTGTTTCACCCTGGCGGCCTTCGCCGGCCTGATTTGGAGCAGCGCCGAGAGCCTGATCGCGGCCGCCGTCCTGTTCTACGTCAACTACGTGCTGGATCAGGTCGACGGCAATATTGCGCGTCTCAAAGGCACGGTGACGTACTGGGGCAAGTTCATCGACGGCATCGGCGACCGGTTTTTCTATATCTTCGCGCCCTTCGCCGCCGGTCTTGGTCTGTGGCGGACGACGGAGTTGGGCGGCTGGCCGGTGGCCGTCGGGGCGGCAATCGCGGCGGCGACCCTTTATGCCGACATGCTGAACGACCGCCTGTCGCATTTCCGCGAGTGGCTGACGCGCGAGGGCGGGCCGCCGGGTGAGGCGGAGGAAGCCCGCGCCGCCAAGGCCGCCGGGACCATCGCCTGGTCGACGCGCAGCCTGACCAACGCCGGCCTGCTGCTGCCGTTGATGTGGTTGGTGCCGGGGGGGCTTTATTGGTACCTCCTGGCGCTGGTCCCTTTGCAGGGGATTGCCGCCTTCGTCCGCTCGCTGGCCCTGATGCGCCAAGCCGGCGCCGTTCTGCGCCGTTCGCGCAAAAGCCGCAAGGGCCTCTAGCGCCTTAGCGGCCGGAGATCCTGAAACCATGATGAATCGGTAAAGGTTCGGCCCGCACATCCTCGAAACGGCCCAGGGTTTTCTGCAGGTCTGTCAGCACATCCTGAACTTCCGCGAGCCCGATGCCGGGAAATTTCTGTTTGACGTAGCCGCTCGCCTTGGCGCCGCGCAACAGCCGCCGGGCCAGCGGCCGCATGGCCGCGGCCCAGCGTGAGGCCGCCCGGCCGAGGGCCGGCGCGCCATCGCCGGCAAATCCCCGCGGCGCCAGGTCGAGCCCATCGATGGCGTCGACAATCCGTTCGACGGCCAGCGGCCCGTCGAGGCCGCTGAGGTAGTCGCCCGCCGCCGCGATCGCCTGTGTTGCGCCGGCCGACAGGCAGGCTTCGGTGGCGGCGATCAGCTCCGCCGCGTCATAGGCGTTGCGGGAAACGGCATTGGGCAGGGTTGAATCGTAGGTTTCGGACGTGGCAGGACGATAAGCGACGACAGGCTTACTCAAGAGGTGGGCCTCCAGTCCCGTGGTGCAGGAATTATGGATGACAGCCTCCGCTCCCAACAGCCACGGCACCACCGGACCCTCGCCGATGACCGAAACGTTGGCCAGCGGCCGAACAGCCTCATGCCAGGGCCGGGCGTCTTCCGAGGGATGCGGGCGGATGACGATGCGATGGTTGGGAAAGGCCTCGCTCAGCACCGGCAGCACGGCGACGAAGCCGTGATGGATTTCACCGAGGAAATCACGCCAACCGAAATAGAACTGCTCCTGTTCCGGTGTGGTCAGCGTGCCGCGTTCCTTTAGGCCGTCGATCCAGCTGTCATAGCCCAGATAGTGGTTGTAGCGGCTGAAGTTCGTATTAATCAGGAGGTAAGGCCCATGGCGCGCGCGGCAATCGGCGGCTTCATCTTCGTAGATGCCGCGCAGTTCCGGCCTCAACATGTCACCCCGGGCATTACCGGTTTGCACGATGCGGTCGGCGCTGCCGGCCTTCGCCGCCATGTCGGCCGCCTGCACGGGACCCCAGGCGAAAAACCGTTCCGTCATCTCGAGGTTTTTGACGTCGACGCGCTCCCTCAGATAAGCCTCGCGGTTGCGGTAGACCAGACCTTCCTCGCACCAGGCGCCGATCTTGAAGCCCAGTTCGTGTAATTTGCGGAAGTGCGCAGACTTCGTGCGGGCGACGCTTTTGTCGAGATAGAGTCCACGCGGCAGGTGAGTGAGTTGGGCCAGCAAGGCGTTTTGTTCGCCCAGCAGGACGTCATAACCCCGCGCCGCCGCCGTCGCGGCCAGAAGCGTCTTGGCGTGAAATTCCCGCGCCTTGGTTTCCATCGGCAGGATGAGCCAGGGTTTGGCGTTGGCGGGTCCGCTCATGGTTTGACGAATTGGCTGAGTTCGTTGGTGTTGATGCGTTTGACGCGGCTCAGCTCGATGCCTGCGGCGCTCTCGTTCCAGCCGTTGTCCAACGTCAGGCCGAGGGTAAAACCGAAGCGGCGGCAGAAATCCGCCGTGTCGTCCGGGATGGCGGTGCCCCGTCCATAGGGGTAGGAAACCCAGGCCGGCCTGCGGCCCAATATGCCGCCGAGGTGCCGCCGGTTCCCCATGGCGTCTCCCTCGAGATCGTCGCCGGGAGCCAACGTCGTAAACGGTTTGTGGCTGGTGCCGTGGCAGCCGATCAGGTGTCCGTTCGCCGCAAGGCTGCGGATCTCATCTTCGTTCATGTAGAGACCGCGGCAAAATTCCGCCTCGTCGATGCCGCGCTGGCCGAGCATCGCCGAGGCGGTTTCATCGACGACGTCATAAGGCAGCCTGAAATTGATGAGGTACTTCAGCTGTCCGATTTCGGGCGGGTCATAAATATAGACGCGGCCGGCCTCAGCCGACGTTTCATGATCGAGCTCCGTTTGGGCGCCGGGGGGCAGGGCAGCCAGAAACTCCAGCCGGAACTCCTCCGGCTCTGTCGTCGCCCTCAGCCAGTGGATCTTGTGCACCATGACGGCGCGGCCCGTCTGCAGGGGTTGGGAGGAGACGAAGAACACTGCTTTCAGGCCAAGCGGGTCGAGGAAGTCGCGGGCGATGTCGCGGTGGTCCACCAGGCCGTCGTCGAAAGTAATCAGGATGGTATCGCCGGGAAGTTCGCCGTGGCCCGTGAGATAGGCTTCCGCCTCCTCGGGCGTCGCCAGGTGAAAGCGCTCGTTCAGGCCGCCGATTTCGGCTTTGAAGTCGTCGGGTGAAATCGGGTGAATGCCGGGATGGAGGTACTGCCCGGGATCCCGAATGTAGTGGTAGTTGACCAGCAACAGGCGCCCGGCTGTAGCACTCATGGGCCGGCGCTTTCGAAGGGGGCGCTCTCTCGGCAAATCCGGTCGTACAAATCACCCAATCCGCGGCGCGCGATCTCCCGCTTCAATTCATCGAGCTCACCGTCCTCCAAAACATCGCGCCAGATGCCGACGCGGGCCTTAGTCATGGGTTCGCCGAGGCGTTTGAGGGTGGTGCTGGCTTTGCCCGTCGCGCGTTTGACCTTTTCAAACTCGCCGTCCTTCCCGCCAAAGCGCGCGGCGGCTTCTTCAAACGGCTCACCGAGAAACGCCAGCACGACGCGCATGGTCTCCAACGGCTCAGTCACCAGGGCCTCATAACGCACTTCCAGAAAATTTCCGGCGTTAAGACCGAGCTCCGCCTTGTGCCGCTTGGCTGCTCCCAGGAAGTCGCACCAGCGGTCGCTAAACGCCTCAACCGTGTCCCATTTGGCCGCCTGGCGCAGGGAGGCGTAAACGTCGCGCGGATCGCGCACGATGTGGAGGATGCTGGCGTCCGGCCAGGCCGCCAGGATGCGGTCGGCATGCACGATGTTGCCCGGCGTCTTCTCGGCCCAGCGGCGTTTGTCTTCCCGTTGGGCGATGAAGTCCAGCAATCGGCCCACGAAGGTTTCGGCGCTTGGACTGTCCGCCGCAATTTGCCGAACCTCGGCCGCGGCCAAATCAAAGAATTCGGCCAGCCGGCCGATGCGCGCCTGCATGTCGACACCGTCGCGCGCCGGCCAATCGAGGTCGAACCAGTAGGTTTCCAGGCCCGCCGCGATGTTGGAATGCTGGCCCAACATGGCGCGCAGCAAGCTGGTGCCGGATTTGAACAAACCGCCCACGAAAATGGGCGTCTTCGGCGTTTCCGTCATTCGGCGCCGTCCCGGCGGCTCAACAGCCATTCCGCCAAGTCGAGCTCGAAGGGTTCGTCGATGTTGACGATGGGACGTTCGACGATCACCGCGGCGCAGTCATCCTCCAGGATGTGCCCGTCGTCGACCAGGGTTTTGCGCCGCAGCGCATAGCAAAGCCCGTTGCGGTGATAATAGGGCGGGATGGTCTGGCGCAGGGCGTGCTGTGCGCCCGTGGCCAGATAAAAACCGATATGCCCGGCGTCATCCACCGTCAGCGTCTTGTGCGGCGTGAAGTGGGCCGGCGTCGGGCTGACGGTGGCCGCCGCCGCGTGTCCGCCTTCGACCAGGGTGTCGACCGTCCGCGTCACGTCCTCCGCGGTACGCAAGGGGCTGGTCGGTTCCAGCAGCACCGACACGTCGAAGCTCGCGTCGAAGGCTTCCTCGGACGCCGTCCAGGCATGCCGCCACATGTCGACCGAGGTGGCGCGGTCGCCGGAGAGCACTTCGGGCCGCAGGAACGGCGCTTCCAGGCCATGAGCGACAGCTTCGTCGCGGATCTCTTCATCATCGGTCGAAATGACGGCGTGGTCGATCCAATCCAGCGATCGGGCAATTTCAGCGGCGCGCCCCACCAGCGATACGCCGCCGACCGGGCAGAGGTTCTTGCGCGGGATCGATTTGGAGCCGCCCCGCGCCGGCACCACGGCCAGGATGTTGAGCCCGTGCCGCGCCATCAGCGGATCGCCTCGCCGATACCGACCTCGCGGCCCTCGGCGGCGGACAGGCGGGCGGCTTCGATGACGCGCATGACGTCCAGGCCGTCGTCCAGCGTGCAGGTCGCGGGGGCGCTGCCTTCCAGAACAGCGAGATACTCCTTGGCGACGGCGACGAACATGTCGTTGCGCTCGCAGTCGTAGAGGGTCTCGTCCCAGGTTTCCGACCAGTCCTTACCGACCGCGACGCGGTTGGGGTCGGCCGTCCACCAGACCGTTCCACCCTCGCCCGAGAAACGGATCGATTTTTCGTGCGGCCGGCCATAGAGGTCGAGGTGAATGCTGACGCGGAGATTGTCCGGATAGGTCAAAACCATGTCGACGTTGTCGTCGGAGGAAATCTCGAGATCGCTGATCGTTTCGATGCGGGCGAACACGCGCTCAGGCAGGCCGAACAGCCAAAGACAGAGATCGATCCAGTGGCTTTCATCCAGCAGCGCCCCGCCGCCCTGTTCCTTGCTGGCCATGAACCAGGCGTTGTAGGGTTCGTAGGGGTGCCAGTCCGCGAGGTGCGCCGACATCACGAAGCGCACATGGCGCATTGCGCCGACTTCGCCATCTGACAACAGTTGCCGGACCTGGCCCAAGGGCGGCCACCAGCGCCAAGTATAGCCCAGCAGGACGGCAACGCCCGTCTCCCGGGCCTTGGCGCGCAGGCGCTCGGCGCCTTGCCAGTCCGGCGCAACGGGCTTTTCCAACAACAGCGCAACGCCGGCGTCGAGCAATGCGATCCCCTGATCGACGTGAAAGGCCGTCGGTGATCCGATCACCGCGCCGTCAAAGGTGTCGGCGTCAAGGGCCGTCTCGACGGTTTCATACGCGCCTGTGGTGGGTGTTTCGTCCGAGAGCGCCTCTCGCCGGTCGGACCGCGGATCAACACAGGCAACGCGGCAGCCCAGTGCCGCCAGGTTGCGCGCATGGCGCTGGCCGATGGAACCGGATCCGACAATCAAAATATGCTTGGTCATTAGCGGATCCCCTCGACCATGGCTTGGTAAGCGTCGGGCTCGAACGGCAATTCTAGGTACGCCGGCCCGTTGGCAGGGGGCCAGGCGGCCAGCGCTTCGGCAAAGGTAGCCTCGCTGTGGCAGATCTCGCCGGGCAGACCCAAGGCATCCATCGCGCCGAGCCACGAGGGTTGCGCACTCAGCAGCGGTGATTGTGTCAGGCCGTCGTTGAGGGCGCGGGTTCGCACCGATCCGAAACCGCCGTCAGTCATGAGCACGACCAGCAAGGGAAGTTTCTGCGCGACCGCAAGCTTCAGTTCCGCGGCCCACATGCCGATGCCGCCGTCGCCCACGACGCACACCGTCGGCATGTCCTGGTTTTGCAATGCCGCCCCGATGGCCATGGGGACGGCGGTTCCCATGTAGCGTCCCTGCCCCGACATCAGGCAATGATCCGGTGTCGCCGCCTGCCAGGCGTGTTCGGCGATGGTGCAGAAATAGCCGGTATCGAAGACCGCCCTTGCAGCACCCCCGAAACGGCGGGCGATGGCGGCCAAGGCGGCGCCGGGCAGGAAGCCCTGCATCATGAATTCGGTAAGGTCCGCCTGGATGGCCCGGGTCTCCCCGACTCCCCATGATTTGTCACCGAGGGCGGCCAGAACTTCATCGCCCCCGTCCGCGCCGCATTCGGCGGCAAATTTGAAAGGCGCGTCACCCGGCAGGTCGTCGACGTTGACGGCGCGCCCGGCGAAATCGCTTACCGCCAAAACTTCCTGGGCACGCAGCCCAAGGCAGACAATCAGGTCGGCCTGGGCGATCAGTTTTGTTTCGGGGGTGCGCTCCCCGCCGACGCCCGTGTAGACACCGGCGGCGTGGTCGAGTGTCTCGTTTACCATGCCCTTGGCGGCGGCCGTCGAGAACACCGGAACCTGCAGCCGATCCAAGGCCTGCCGCCAGCCGCGCCGGGCGGCCAGCGAACCGGCGATGACAATCGGGGTGCTGGCGCTTTCGGCGCGGCTTATAACGTCGTCCGCGGCGGGACGGTCCGCCGATCCGGGTGGCTCAATCGCCGCCCGGTCGTTCAATTCCAATAGCACCGGTCCGGGTGCTTCCGCCGTCGCCAGGTCGGCCGCCGCGGCAAAGGGATTTCCGCCGTTCAGGCCGCCGACACCCTTCGTCACGGCGCCGGCTAGTCCAGCCTGGTCCATACCCTTGTGCCTCAACCGCCAATCCGTATCGGCCGGGTAGGCCTCGGCAACGGCAACGAGCGGCAAATCGTCGAAACGGCAGGCGGCAAGCCCGGCCGCCATGTTGGCGAAGCCCGGCCCCTTGATCGAAACGGCGACGCCCGGGGCATCGCCCAGCCGTCCCGCGGCGCCGGCCATAATGGCGGCCGCCCCCTCGTGATGGCTGGTGTAAAAGGCGACGCCGGCGGCCTCCAGCGCATCGATCAGCTCGAGGCTGCCGCCGCTGCCGGGGATGCCGAAGGCATGGCGCACCCCGGCGCGGGCGATTTCAGGGGCGAGATCCGCGGGCGAGTTCAACGGCTCAAACCTAGGTGTTCGAGGATTTTTTCACCCGCCCGCCGGCAGACGACGCGCACGGCATCGGGGCTAAACCCGCCGCAATGGGGCGTGATGAGGAGATTGTCGTGGGCTTCGGCGTAAAGCCGCAACGGGTGGTCGGCGACGTCCGGTTCGCCGTCGAGCACGTCCAGGCCGGCGGCTGCCAGACGTCCCGATTTCAACGCCTGCAAAATCGCCTGTTCGTCGGCCAGTCCGCCGCGCGACGTGTTGATGAAGATGGCGCCCGGTTTGACCCGGCCAAACAGGTCGGCGTTCAACATGCCTTGGGTTTCGGGCGCGAGGTGGACGTGAACCGATATAACGTCCGAGGTTTCGAAGACCTCCTCCAGCGGAGCTTGACGAATGCCCTCGGGCCAGGGGTCGATGACGGGATCGTGTCCCACGACGTCCATACCGAAGGCGGCGGCGTATCGCGACATCCAGCCGCCGATGCGGCCGCAACCGATCAAACCGAGTTGGCGGCCGTTGAGCATCAGGCCGGGAAACTGTTCGCGGTCCCAGCCGCCGCCGCGGGTATGACCGACCGCCGCCGGTAGCCTGCGGGCGCAGGCCAGCACCAGCGCCCAGCTCAGTTCCGCCGCCGGCGTGATGTTGCGCAGCAGTTCCGGATCCTCGCGCAAGGTCCGGACCGGGGCGGCGCGGGCGTCAAGGGCGGCGCGGCTGATGTGGTCCGAACCGGTGGTGGCGCAGGAGATGATTTTCAGGCCGGGCGCCGCTTCGATCATGGCGTCGTCGATCGCCACCTTCATGGACGCATCAAGCAGCGCATCGGCGCTTGCCAATGCCGATGCCAGGGCATCCGCGTCGGCTTTCACGTGTACGGTCTCGGCCAGGCCGCCGCACACCTCGGCTAAGGCCTCGAAGCCTTCGGGAGCACCGATGTAGGCAATTGTCGTCATACTCTTAACTAAGCTTTCTTTTTGAGGAAGGCGTACAAACGGTCGGCCGCACCCCGTTGTTCGAGATGGGCCTGCCAGGTCTTGTCCAACATCGGCTCGTCCAAATGCGGCAGGCTATCGCGCCCGGAGGGCCGGCCGTCCCGCATCCAGGCCGAGGCGTTGGCGAGACCGTAGCGCTGGACATAGCGCACGGTCTCGATCTGTAATCCGGCGCGGTCGGCGCAATGGGCCAGGCTCTCGGCGTCGAAATACCAGCGGTGCGCCGCCCGGTAGAAGAACTGGGGATAGGCGGCGGAGGCCAGCTCCATCAGGGCGTCGTCGCGGTTGGGCGTCGAAATCAGCAAGCGGCCGTCGGGTTTTAGCAGCGCCGCGATGTCTTCCAGGAACGCGCGCGGGTCACCGACGTGTTCGATGACGTCGAAACTGAAAGCCCAATCGACCGCGCCACCCAGATCCGCAGCCGCCTCGGCGGCGAAGGGAAAGACCCGGTACCCCCGCTCCGCCAGTGAGGCGTGGTAGGCCTCGCCGGGTTCGACGGCGACGCACTCGGCGGCCAGGCCGCTGACATGATCGATAAAACTGCCGCCGCCGCAGCCGACGTCGGCGACCGTCTTGCCGCGCAGGCTTTCGGGCCATAGCACGCCGAGGCGTTCGCCTTGCAGGATGTCGTGGGCGGCAAAGAAGCCTTCGGCATCGCTGCTCTCGTCGAGCGATTGGCGGTAATCCGTGCCCTGATAAAATGCCTCGTCACGGCAGCTTCCCTCGTCCAGGCGGTCGGCGCCGCAGGTCTGGCAGCGGGCGACGACCGACCTTTCCGTCAGGTTGCCGAACGCGCCGTCGCGCACCGGACCCTCATGAACGGGCCGCCAATCGTTGCCGGCGCAAATCTCGCAAGGTTCAAAAGCTGAAAGGGCATCGGACATGGGCGGTTCAATCCACGTAAGCCAGGCGTTTTTGCACGGTGATTTCGCAGCTTGCCAGAATGTCGGCGATGCGTTTCCCGGCCTTGCCGTCGCCGAACATGGGAGACGGTCCGTAAGGCCCGTGGGCCAACTGTTCGCGGATCGCCGCTTCGATGGCGTCGGCCTCGTAGTCCACGTCAATTACGTTGGGTCCGCGTTCGCGGCCCTGCTGGCGGGTACCGATATTGACCGTGGGGGAGCCCAGAAACGCGCCCTCGCGTAGCGCCGAGCTTGAATTGCCGACCTGGCAAGCGGCGTTGGCGATCAGCCGGGCGTAATCCTCGGTCCCGAAATTGCGGTAGAAATGCAGCCAGTCCGGATCGTGGTTTTCGCGATAAACCCGCAATCCCTTTGAGACGTCATCGGACCCGGCGTCGACATTGGGCCACAGCCAGGCGGCCTGCATGCCGAGGCGTTCGATGGCCCTGAGCGTTTCGTTGATCTGGTCGAAGCCCTGGCCGTATTCCGTCGTGACAGGGTGCTGCAGCACCACCAGATACGGCTGGTCGGTATCGAGATCGGCGCCGACGCCGCGATAGCGCGAAAAGATATCCTTGGGCAGCGCCAGGTCGATACCGGCGACCACATCCATGGCGGGACAGCCCGTCATGTGAACGCTGGCGGCATCCTCGCCCATGCGCACCAAATTTCGCGCCGACAAGTCGGTGGCCGGGAAATGCAGGTGGGCGAGTTTGGTAACCGCGTGGCGCACGCTCTCGTCGATCGAGCCCGTGACTTCGCCGCCCTGGGTGTGGGCCAGCGGAATGTTCATGTAACTGGCGGCGATGGCGGTGGCGATGGTTTCGAAGCGGTCAGCCACCGTGAGCACGATATCCGGCTTGATGTTTTCGAATTGCGTCGCCAGCTCCATGATCGCCATGCCGGTGGACTTCGCCATGGTGGTGGGCGTTTCGCCCTCGACGATGGAGTGCACGGTAGCGATGGGCTCGAAACCGTCCTCGCGGATCAATTCCTGGACGTTGCCGAAACGGTAGAGCAGCGCCGAAGCGCCGATGATGAGCTGCAGTTCGAGATCGGCATGATCCCGCACGGCGCTCATGACGGTTTTTATACGACCGTAGTTCGCCCGGCTGTTGACGACGATACAGATCTTGCGGGGGCGGCCGCTCATACCAAATCCTCAAGTTTCAAAAGCCGGTCGGGGGAGACGTCGGCCGCCAGTTCGCGCCCGACCACCTCGGCCAACCGGTCGGCGGGTATGCCGGTTCCGGGTTTTTTCGCCGTCAGCATGTCCGCCGTCAGCACCGTACCGGCGCTCAAAGGACTGGCCGGGGCGAGGCTCTTGGTGAACAGACCCCGCATTTCGCTTAATGCCTCAGCGGCGGCGTCCTTGTCGACCGGATGGCCGGCCATTTCGGCCACTGCGTCGCGGGCGCCGCAGAGCAGGGCGAGGTTGGCGGGGTCGAGGGAAACCGGCACGTCGGGGCCGAACATGTTCATGTCGAGGGCGAAGTGCACTTCGATCATGTCGGCCCCCTTGGCGATGGCGGCAAGCGACGGATGCGGGCTGCCGGAGTGATCCGACAGGCCGACGGGGCAGCCGTAACGGTCGCGCATATCGTCGATCACGTTGAGACCGACGTCGGCCAGGGCCGTGGGATAGCGGCTGGTGCATTGAAACATCGCCAACGGCGCGCCGAGACCGCGGAGCGTTTCCACGGACGCGGAAATTTCATCCCAGTTACTCATTCCGGTTGACAGCAGCACGGGCTTATTCGTTGCCGTCATCGCCGCCAACAGATCGCTCGACTTGTACTCACCCGATCCGACTTTCCAAGCCGGCACGCCGATTTCTTCCAACAGTTCGACGGCGGCGACCGAAAAAGCCGAAGACAGAAAGATGATCTTCCGCTCCGCGGCGTGGTCCGCCAGACCCGCCCACTGCGCGGGCGTGAATTCCATGCGTTGCCAATAATCGTAGCGGGTTTCGTCTTGTTTGCTGAAGCGCACCCTGAACGGCTCATCGAACGTGCTTTCGGCCGCCGCGATATGAGTTTGAAACTTCACGGCGTCGGCGCCGGCTTCGGCCGCGGCATCGATGAAGGCGTGGGCCAGGCCCAAGGAGCCGTCGTGGGATTGTGATACTTCCGCGATGACGAAAGCGGGATGTCCAGGGCCGATGTCCCGGCCGGCAATGGTGATGAATTTATCGCTCATGGTGCAACGTTGGGGCGGTTCATGGGGGAACTCGTTTCAGGTTGGGCGCTGACTTCGCGGTAACTCGACTCTCTCGCGCCGCCGCTGCCGTCAAGCTGGTATATAACATCGGCGTTCTTGATCGTCGTCAGGCGGTGGGCGATAACCACCACCGTGGCTTCCCTGCCCAGTTCCTCGATAGCCTGCTGGATCAGTTGTTCCGATTCGGTATCCAGAGAACTGGTTGCCTCATCGAAAATATAGACGTCCGGCTGGCGCAGGATGACGCGCGCGATCGTCAGGCGTTGTCGCTGTCCACCGGAAAGTTTAACGCCGCGGTCACCAACGACCGTCTCATAGCCGTCGGCCAGACTTTTGATGAAGTCGTGAATATTGGCCTTCTTCGCCGCATCGACGATGTCGGCCCGCGTCGCGTCGAGCCGGCCGAGCTGGATGTTCTCGCCGATGCCGGCATGGAAAAGTTCCGGCTCCTGGCTGACATAACCGATGCGCTGGCGCAGGCTGGCGAGGCTGTAGGTTCGGATGTCGTGGCCGTTGATCATGATCCGGCCGCTTTCCGGCCGGTGCAGCCCCAACAGCATATCGGCAAGGGTCGATTTGCCCACGCCGGAAGGGCCGACGATGGCGGTCGTGGCGCCGCGCTTTATCGTCATGTTCAGGTTCGTGAAAACCGGTACGCCGTCGTGGGAAAAACCGAGCTGCCGGACCTCGATGTCCTGCTTCAGGCCTTCGAAGGTTTCACCGGCGTCCAGGGCCTCCCGCGACGGGGCCGCCTCTAGCAGATCGTCGACCAACACCAGCGACGGGATCATGGCGGCGATCTTCATGCGGCGCGAAACCAGGAAATTGAGTGTGGTCAGAAGGCGCTGACCGATCACGACGTAGAAACCGATCAGCGCCAGGTAGGCGGCCGGTTCCAGATCAAAGCCGTGCGACAGCACCATCATGCCGACGCTGAGGAAAAGAATAATGACGAATTCCGTCGATTGGGCGGGCGCCGTGTTGAACGCCTGGAACACGGTTTCAATGCGCCGGTGTTTGGCCAGCCGTTCCTCCAACGCCTCCAGGGTGGCGGCATAGGCGCCGAACAGTTTGATCTGGAGGGCGCTGCCGGCGGACTCGGTTGCGATGGCGGAGATTTCCTGTTGCAGCTTGATGCGCTGTTTTCCGAACTTCGCCGCATAGCGAAACAGGCCACGGCGGATGACGAAAAATACCAGGAAGCCGAACGCCGTAATCGTCAACGTTACCTGCCAGTTCGCCACCAGCAGCACCGCAGCCAATACGATGGCCAGCATCAACCGGTTGATAAAATCAAAGATGACGATGATGCTGAGCGCCGCCCGGTAGGGTTCGACGGTGATGTTGTGGACCGTGGTACCGTGGCGTTGCGCCGCCAGATAGGCATAGTTGGCCGAAAGATAGTGATCCATCAGGCGGGCCACCCAATTCTGCCGCAGCTTCATGGCGAAATTGACCGAAAGCGCCTTGGTGCTGACCATGAGCACCCCCTTGACCAAGAAGGCGATGGCCAGCAGCGCCAACAGGCCGTCGATTTGGGCATCGGCCGGCATCAGCCGGCTAAGCAAGGCGGTGATGTTGGCCAGGGGGCCGGTGATGCCCGCTTCCAGCCCCGACAGGGTGGTGATCAAGGGCAGGACCAGCGACAGTCCGAAACTTTCCGCCAAGGCAGCCATCAACATCATCACCATGAGGACGGTCGCGGCGCCGGCATGATTGGCCAGCAACCGGGTCAGCATCCGGGCCTTCTCTGATGTCGAACTCAACGCCATGTCGACCGGTTTCCTTAAGCTGTCCAAACTGCCGTAGCCAAGGTGCGGTTAAGGCGCGCCCCGGCGAAATTTGATGTTCATTTCACCGACGTCGTCGCTGTCTAACTGTCGGCGATTATCGCATCTTGGGACAAGCGCACGCGGACCTGGCGTCCCAGCATGTCGAGCAGCACGAAAACCCGTTGATCGTCCGACATGCATTGGAACATACCGACATGGTCGCAGAGCACGCCTTCGGACACGCGAACCTTCTGGCCGGGCTTGAAACTCGTGTCATTACCGAAGGCGATCATGCCGGTCTCGTCCTCGCGGGCGCGAATTTCGTCGATGATGCCGTTGCCGACCGTGGCCAGCCTGTCGCCGAAGTTGACGACGTAATCAACGCCCGGCGCATATGCCATGGTCGGACGTTCGCCCAAGTCGACATCCGCCCGGGCAAATAGATAGCGCGGGAAGAGCGGCGCCTGGACGTAATCGGTTTTGCGCGCATGGCGGCGACGTTTGAGGTAGCGGGGTAAATAAACTTCGAGTCCCCGTTCGATCAGATTGTTCTCGGCCCAGACTTCCTGCTGGACTTTCGTGCGGAGCGCATACCACCGTTTCATGGACTGTCCTCCGCCGCGTGCCCGTCCGCTACGGCGGCATCGCGCAACACGCCGAGCAATGGCGGCGTCAATACGCGCTCCGGCGCGATCGACTGGGCAAGGCCGTCGAAAGTCCGTTGAGGATGGGCCGAATCGGTCAGCAAAACCGCATCGATATCCGGGAGGCCCGCGAAGTCACGCGCCAGAGGTATATGCATGAATGAATTTTCGGTCCCGCCGGCATCAACCAAGCCAACGATCTCGACGTCGTGCTGCAAGGAACAAAGCAAGGCGATCTCAGCCAATTCGCCGGCACCGGCGAGAGCGATATTTCGCCACGACTGAGCAGCGCAAAGCGCCAGCGCGGCGTCGCACTGGCTACGCGCCTCGCGGTAGAAGTTGAATGACCGTTTCAAGT
Source organism: uncultured Rhodospirillaceae bacterium (assembly GCA_964528595.1). Classification (GTDB taxonomy): domain Bacteria; phylum Pseudomonadota; class Alphaproteobacteria; order UBA2966; family UBA2966; genus CAYFKJ01. The sequence continues at coordinate 7,828 of CAZGTM010000012.1, read as the reverse complement.
AGCTGGCGGTCAAGCGGCTTTTTTCGGCAAACCCCTTAGGCGTCAGATAGTAGGCATAACGATTGGCCGGAGCGTGGGCCACCTTGACCAGGCCCTTGCGGACACAGCGTTTCAGATAGGCATTGGTCAAGCCCAGTGCGATGCCGAGCTCGCCGGCGAGAGAACGCTGTGAAACCTGCGCATTTTCATGAACGGCGTTGAGCAGTTCCAACGTAATGCGCGTCTCGGCATCCGAAGTTTGTGTCGGCGAGGTCGAATCGCTGCTCACTGTCGTTTTCCCCACTTTCGCGGACGGCGGCTACGGACCGTTCGAAGCGTCCAGCGTTCGCCGCGTGAACGCGCCGTGTTCGCGACGTGAACATACCCTGTTCACGGTTTGAACGTCAAGTTATGTTCAAAAGATGAACATTGCATGGATTATGGGAAAATTGGTCCCCGACCGGGCCCCGAAGGATGAAAATTGCTTGCAACGCGAGACCATTTCGGGGAGACAGTAGGGCGCTTTGGACGGGTCGTTCGAACCCGTGCGCGGAATCAGTGGGATTCCCGTTATTTGATTGACTGTCGGGATGGCGATGTAGGGCAATGCCGGAATCGAGAAAAATTGCCGTGATCGGCTTGGGCTACGTCGGCTTGCCGCTTGCCGTCCTGCTGGCTTCGAAATTCGAGGTAATCGGCTTCGATATCAGCCGCAGCCGGGTCGATGAAATTCGCCGTGGTGATGATCGGACCGGTGAGGTTACCCAAGATGCCTTGAAGGCGAGCCGTCTCGGACTTACCGACGATACGGCGGAAATCCGGGGCGCCGATATTTACATCGTCACGGTTCCAACGCCGGTCGACGAGAACGACGTGCCGGATTTGTCGCCGGTTCGAGCGGCATGCGAAACCGTGGGCTCGGTCATGGCGCCCGGAGCCATCGTCGTTTTCGAGAGCACCGTCTATCCCGGCGTGACGGAAGAAATCTGCGGTCCGGCGTTGGCGGCGGCTTCCGGCCTGGAATGTGGCGTGGATTTTCTGCTTGGTTACAGTCCTGAGCGCATCAATCCCGGCGACACCAAACACACGGTCGACAAGATAACCAAGGTTGTTGCCGGACAAACCCCCGAAACCGCGCGTCTGCTCGCGGACCTCTATGGCAGCGTGATTACCGCCGGAACCTTCATCGCCGCGGACATCAAGACGGCAGAGGCCGCCAAGGTGATCGAGAACGCGCAGCGCGATATCAACATTGCCTTCGTCAACGAGGTCGCCACGATTTTTCACAAGCTGGGTATTTCGGCCCACGACGTACTGGACGCGGCGCGGACGAAATGGAACTTCCTGGGTTTCGAGCCGGGCCTGGTGGGCGGACACTGCATCGGCGTCGATCCCTTCTATCTGGCCCACCGCGCCAAGGAGGTCGGTCATGATCCGGTGGTTGTTCTGGCCGGCCGGCGCATCAACGATTCCATGGGTCGTTTTGTCGCTGATGCCATCGCCGATGCCGTTGAGGCGGCCGGCGCCAGCGGGCCGGTCCTGTTGCTGGGATTGACGTTCAAGGAAAACGTACCGGATTTGCGAAACACCAAAGTGGTGGACGTGATCGCCGGGCTTAAGGACCGCGGGCTAGAGGTCGACGTTCACGACGCGATGGCCGACCCGGCCGAGGCAGAGGCGTTTTACGGCGTTGAACTGAAGCCGGATATGGGAAGCGGCTACGCTTGCGTGATCGGCGCCGTGCCGCACGACGCCTATCGCGCGTTGGGTGCCGACGAATTGTCTAATCTCGTGGCGCCGGGCGGCGTTGTCGCCGATATCAAGGGCATGTGGCGCAATCTCGAATTGCCGGAGGGAATTCGGCGTTGGCAGCTTTAGCCGAAATCAGGCATTGCCGGCGGGTTCGTCGGTTTTTTCGAGTTCTTTTTTAAGGCCGGCTTCGCCGATCTTCATGGCTTTTTCCAAGCGGGCGCGAACTTGCGGCGGGAGATCATCCCGTTGCAAAGCCTCTTTGGCGCCCTTGACGAGCGTCAGCGAATTGGCCAGCCCTTTGTTCTTGGAAGATGCCATGTGCGAAAAGCGCTCCGTCAATCCGATAGGGGCAGTATACCGGATGTCAGTTTAACTCTCCACGGGTACGAAGGCCCACTTGACGATGGCGCCGGTGGGCGCCAGGTCGCCGGACAGCACGATTTGCTCGCAGCGGCGGATGTCGCCGCCGCCAAGATAGACGCTTTCCTCCAACCCGATGCGCGCGCCGCCGGCATGAAAGGTAAAACCTTTGCCGCTGGCTAAGCGCAACAGCACGCCGCCGCCGTCACCGGTTTTCGAAGCCTGTACGGCCGGATGCAGGTGGAAACGGACGGCAAAGGCGTGGCCGGCGTGCCGCTTGCCGCCTTGCCAGGAGAGAGAATCTTCCCCCTTGAGGCCGCCGCCGGATCCCAGGTAGAGGCGTCGGCCATGAATCACGCCGAACGGCGCATAGCCGTCGTGGGCGGCTTCGATCCAGATGCTGCCGCCGTCCTCATTGCGCTCGCAAGTCACCTTGGCGGACCGCTTGCCGATGCCGCCGGCCTCTTCCAATTCAAGGGCGTTGGTATCGGCCAGGGTTAGGGTCGAATGGGCGGCCGTCGAACGGCTGGCGTCGCGCCAATCCGTATGGTGGTGGCTGCCGCAATTCACGATGAGGCGCTCCCGCCCCATGCTCATTTCGAAAGCGAGGGGACCAGCGTGGGCGCTGGCGGCAAAAATCGCCGGCGGTGATCCGCCGGCATCCATCAGAACCAGCGTCGGGCCCGCTTCCAAACGCTCGAAACCGGTCTGCGGGGCGCTATCGGGCATTCGCTCCGGGATATCGCTGCGCACCGGCCGCGCATCGTCTGCCGGCTTGGGTTTGACCTTGGCGGCTGCGGCCAAAACGGTGTCGATCCCGGCTTTGTCGCATTCGTTGCCGCCACCGAAGACCGCCAGGGCGCCATCGCCATGGCGAAAAAACTTCAACATCGGGGTCATGCGCTTGATCGCCTGGTCCAATCGTTGCGGCACCCCCGCGCCGCCGTCGAGCAAGGCGGCGCGCACATAAAGAAGATCGGCCAGCACCGCCATGTGGTCTTGCGGATTGCGGCAGACGTGGCCGCCATCGGCCAGAATCTGGCGCGGCAACTCCTCGTCCAGGATGGCCAGGGCGCGCGCCAGTTGCCGCCCGCCCCCGCCGAGCGCCAGCGCCGACGTCACCAATCCTAAGATAGCAGCGATCCTGGCGGGGCCGTCCGGGGTCGCGCCGGCATCGCGCAGCAGGTGTTTGGCCTGGCGGGCGAAGCTGGTGAGAAAGCGCCGGCGGAAAGTCGGGTCGGCGCCCTCGAGCAGAAAGGCGGCGTGAGCCGACCAGGCGGCCAGGCGGCGGCCCAGCACATCGCCGCGCCAGACCAGGGCATGCCATTTTGAATGCCGGTCCATCCAGGTGCGGATCAACTCCCGTCCGCCCAGGCGGGCCGCTTCGCCGCCGGCGGCCTGAAAGTGGCGCAACCAGGAAAAGCCGTGCAGTTCGGCCCGCCAGCCTTCTCCGCCCCCGATATCCCAGGGTGGTTCGTTCAGGGCCACGCGCTTTTCGCCGGCGAATTCATAGCGGCCCTGGAACAGCGCGTTGGCGGTCTCCGTCCGTCCCGGCCAGGGATCGTTTACATGGGCGACGAAGGCGGCCGGTTCGGCGTTGCCCAACGTTAGGTCGTAAACGTTCGTGCGGTAAAGGCCGTTCGCCAGGATGCGTTTAAGCCGCCCGCCGCCGCCGCCGGAACTGCTGGCCTCAGCCCCCATGTTGCTCTCAGCCCTTGCCGCGGAGGCCGGCGATGTTGTCGGCGTAGGCGTCCGGCCCACCCTTGAACGTGGCGCTGCCGGCTACCAGCACGTCAGCGCCGGCGGCCACGATATCGGCGGCATTATCGGCCGTGACGCCGCCGTCGACCTCAAGGTCGATGGTTCGCCCGCTGGCGTCGATCATGGTTCGCAAGGCGGCGATTTTCTCCAACTGGCTAGGAATGAACGCCTGCCCGCCGAAGCCCGGATTGACGCTCATCACCAGGATCAGGTCGACGTCGCCAAGCACCGGTTCCACGGCGCTCGCGGGCGTTGAGGGATTAAGCGAAACCCCGGCCTTGACGCCAGTGCTTTTGATGTGCTGCAGCGTGCGGTGAAGGTGCGGCCCGGCCTCGGCGTGGGCGGTGATGATGTCGGCGCCGGCTTTGCGGAAGGCGTCGATGTAGGGATCGACCGGCGAGATCATCAAGTGCACGTCGAAAGTTTGTTGCGAATGCGGCCGCAGGGCGGCAACGACATCCGGACCGATCGTAATGTTGGGAACGAAATGACCGTCCATGACATCGATGTGGATGTAGTCGGCGCCGGCGGCGGTAACGGCGGCGACCTCCTCCCCGAGGCGTGCAAAATCGGCTGACAATATGGACGGGGAGATGCGGGTACGCTGCTGCATGGAGGATGTCGTAGCAGCTTCGGCGGCGTCGGGCAAGCGTCGGTCCACAAGCCCTCGCCCGATCAGGAAACTCGGCGCAGACGGACCGCGAAAAAGCCGTCCATGCCCCCTTTTTCAGCCATGAACGATGGCAAAGTCCTGAGGTCCCCTGCGCTCGTCACGGCGGCTTCGAGACCGTCGATTTCGGCTGCCGAGACGGCAAGTCTCTCAAACCCCTCGCCGACCAGCCGGGCGGCCTGGGCCTCGCCCTCCTCCGCCTGCAATGAACAGGTACAAAAGACAAACACGCCGCCCGGACGCAGCATGTCGCGCGCCGCTTCGGCCAGGCGGGCCTGCACCGCCGCCATTCGTTCCACGTCGTTGGGCGATTTCAGGTAAGCGGCATCGGGATGCCGGCGCAGCGTTCCGGTGGCGGTGCACGGCGCGTCCAGCAACACGGCGTCGGCCGGAACATCGGGCCGCCAGACGGCGGCGTCGGCCGTCACCAGGTCGGCCTCTAGTCCGAGCCGGCCGAGATTTTCGCGAACGCGCCCGAGCCGCTTGCCGGATCTGTCCACGGCGGTGACGCGGGCGCCGGCGGCGGCGAGCTGGGCGGTCTTGCCGCCCGGGGCGGCGCAGAGGTCGATGATATTGGCGTCGGTCGGATCGTCGAGCGCCGACAGCAGCAGCCGGGCCGGCAGAGTGGCGGCGGCATCCTGCACCCACCAGGCGCCGTTGCCGTAACCCGGCAGGTCCTCAATGCGCCCGCCGCCTCCCCGGCGCAGGGACGTTTCGAATGTCGCTTCGGCTTCCAATGGTCCGGCCCAGTAGGCGGTGGCGTTTGCGGACGCGACGGTCAGGTCCAGCGGCGGTTCAGCCAGGTGCGCCACGGCAACAGCCCTGGCCTGTGCCTCACCGAAGGCTTGCGCCCACGACCGCCAGAGCCAATCCGGCGTATTCAGGCGGGCGGCATCCTGCGCCTCGACCAGGGTTTTGCCTTCACGGATGATCCGCCGCAGCACGGCATTGACCAGGCCGCGGGACGATTTTTCACGGCCGGCCAACCGAACGGTTTCATCGACGGCGGCATGGCCGGCGACCTCGATGAAGACGAGTTGTGCCGCGCCCAGGCGCAGGATGTTGCGCAACCGCGGCTTGGCTTCGGCCAGGGGCCGGTCCAGGCAGTGGCCCAGCAGATCATCGATCTGGCCCAGGCGGCGCAGCACGGTGACGCTGAGCAGGCGGGCGAACGCGCGGTCCCGGGCCTCGAGGTCGGCAAAAATACCGCCGGGCCGTCCGGCTTCGGCCAAAATGTCGTCGAGCGGCCGGCCCTTGTCGAGCACGCCGGCCACGATTTGCAGGGCGGCGGCGCGGGCGGTCGGTACCGTGCGGTTTTGTGGTTTTCCGGCTGGCCTTTTCATCCGGCACGTTTATCTTACCCGCCCTGACCTGTCGAACTCCATTTTGGCGCCGGGACCACAGCACATGACGAAAGACAAAGCCGGAAAGATCGACAAACGGCCGGCGATAAAAAAGCCGGACGGCGAAGACGAAAAGACCAAGGCGGAAAAGCCGGCTGAAACGGTTGAGGAGATCGGCGGCCGCGACGGGCCGGATCCGACCCGGTACGGCGACTGGGAACGCAAAGGGATCCTCAGCGATTTCTAGGCGACCGCGTCAGATCACCAGCACGGTGACGGCGATGATGCTGAGAAAGGCCAGCGTCACCTTCCGATAGGTCGTTGCGTTTGCCGAACGAAACCCCATGCCGCCCAACCAGGCGGCCAAGATGATCGCCGGCGCCAGAACCAAGCTGCGCAGGATAATTGTCTGGTCGATCACGTCGTTGACCGCCAGGCCGATGATCGGTGGAATGTCGGCAAAGACGAAGAAGATGATGATGGTGGCTCGTACCTGCACCGGTGACTTGGCGCCGGACAGCAGGTAAAGAACAACCGGTGGGCCGGTCATGCCCGTGGCGCTGCCGAAGATGCCGCTCAGCATACCGAAACCGAAGGTGATGGCGGGACGGGGGGTGCGCTCATAGCGCCAACCCGTCGACAGTATTAAAACGAACGTCAGCACGGTTCCGGCGATGGCCCGGCGCATAATGCTTTCATCGACCGCTAAAAGGGTCCAAACCCCCAGTGGCGTGGCGATCCAGGCGCCAATGACCAAAGGTATTAAGAGCCGCCAATCGACGTTGCGCCAGGCGCCCGGAATGAGCTGAGCGGAGACGATCAGCTCAAGAAACAGAACGATGGCCACCGTTTCGGCCGGCGAGAAAAATAGTGCGAACGGTGGTGCCATAACCATGGCGGAGCCGAAGCCGGTAAAGCCACGGATCAAGCCGGCCAGGATGGTGAGCCCGGCGGCCATCATCATGGCCGGTTCCATGATGATGTCAATCAACATGGAACCGTGCTCCAAAGTCGTCTGGATCTGCAAGTGAACGATAAAACAGAACGGCTGAATTCTGCGGAAATTTTCCGAAAATCATCATAACCGAACGTCCGGTAACCGGACTGCGGCGGCGCCTAGGCCGTGCCCTGGGGATTCATCTCCGCCAGCTGATTGGCCTCACCGGTTGGCGCCTCGGCCTCAGCTTCGGTTTCCTCTTCCTCTTCCGGCCGCTGCGCGCGGGCCATCAGGGATTCAAAGGCGGCTCTGGCTCTGGGCTCCGCGACCGGGTCGCGGAACAACCGTTCGTAAAGGTGGAGTCCCTGGAGGATCGATATGGTGCCGAAGGCGACCTGAGCGGCATCGAGGTTTTGCCGAAACTGCCCCGCCTTGACGGCCTCGACCGCCGCCCCCTCCAAAGCCCCGGCCCACTCCTTTTGGACCTTGACGAGGTAGTAACGGCAGATACCCGGACGGTCGTCCAGTTCCATTGATACGGATGTAAACAGGCAACCGCCCGGAAGTTCGGCGGCATGCGACCAAGCGATCCAGCGGTCGAAGTAGGCGCGCAGCTTTTCCTCGCCGTCCGGCTGGCGCCGTGCCGGGATCATCACCCGGTTGGCGAACATCGCCGCGGCGGCTTGCAGCACGGCAAGCTGCAGCGCTTCCTTGGTGCCGAAATGAGCGATTAGACCGCTCTTGGACAAGCCCATTTCCTTGGCCAGAGCGCCGATTGTCAAGCCTTCGAGGCCCGAAACGCTGGCCACCCCAATGGCCGTCCGTAAAATGGCGTTTCGGGTGTCATCTCCCTTTGCCATGGTGACCTCCCATAACAAGAACGTTCGTTCAAACCGTACAAGTTCACAAATCGCGAAGAATAGCAACAAAAAAAGAGAGGGCGTTCGATTGCGCCCTCTCAATAACTACTCGAACATTCGTTCGAGTATTGGCTAATTTCTAAAGTGGTTTCTGTTTTAAAGGAAC